>CACNZU010000031.1 GCA_902624885.1 uncultured Pelagibacteraceae bacterium | reverse complement strand
TTTTGCTGTAAGTAAGCCTTCATCGGCAGTTGGAAAATAAAATCTTTTCTTTTTATTTTTTGAATTAATTTTTGAAGCAATTTCTTTATATAAATTTGAAAAAGCACTCAGATATCCCTCAGGATGCCCGTATTTAATTCTTGAAAAGTTTTTTGAAAAACTACTTTCATTAAAACCTCTTTCTAAAACTTTTGTAGCGCCACTAGCAGCATTATATTTTAGATAGTTGGGGTCATTTTGTACCCATTCCAAACTACCCATCGAACCAAATATTCTTATTCGTAATCCATAAACACCCCCTTTAGCAGTAGTTGATGCCCAAAATAAACCCTTAGCTCCATTCTCGTAATTTATGAAAACTTGAGCGTTTGTATCAAATTTAATTTTTTTTGAGTATTGCTTGATATCTGCAAATAAGCTTTTTCCTTTAAGACCAGTAATGTAATTACATAAATGATATGCATGAGACCCTATTTCATTAAGCACAGTAGAAACTCCAGCTATTTTTTTATCTAATTTCCATTTAAATATTTTTTTTGCAGAACTAGGGGTAACTTTTTTACCGTTAGACCAATCCTGAACATATTCGACGTTAATATATTCAATATTTCCAAGCTTCTTATCTTCTACTAATTTTTTAGCATGTCTTACCATTGGGTAGGCCGAATAATTATGTGTGAGCCCGTACACAATTTTTTTATTACTTTTAATTGTTTTATAAAGTTTTTTAGCTTGAGGTAGAGAGCCTGCAAATGGTTTATCAGATATTACATGAATCTTATTTTTAATAAATAATTCCGCTATTTCTTGATGACTCCCAGGGGGTGTCATAATTGCCACTACATCAATACCATTATTAATTTTTTTTTCAGAATAGCAAAGATCTTTATAATTTTTGTAACACCTATTTTTTTTTATTCCTATACTTGTTCCAAAAGATTGATTGATTTTATAATTTCTTGAAAAAACTCCTGCTACAATTTCATATTTATCATCGAATCTTGAGGCTATTCTATGTACATGACCAATCCAAGATCCAGGACCACCTCCAATGATACCAAGCTTAAGTCTTTTCATTAATTTACTTTAATTTTTTTCCCAGTTTTAGTACTTCTCAGTATGGCATCAAATATTTTAAGAGATTGCAAGCCATCATTTCCACTTACTTTTGGCTTAGCCTTACCAGATACGACATCACATAAATGATCAATTTGATTTATTAAAGTAAATCTACTTAGTCGAATATTAAAATCTTTATGATAAATTGGTTTCCACCAACTTCTCTCACCTTTACTATACCAATGTTTTAAATTGGGAAATTGTATCGAGCCTTTTGTCCCTCCAATAAAATATGCTGATTGATTTGTTATAGGGTATGCAGGGTTTTCTCCAGCTGTAAGTTCATAGCTGTAAGGAGCTACAATTGTATCAGAAACACTTAATGTACATAAAGTACCTGATTTAAAAGTAAAATTAACAATTGCGGTATCTTCAACTTCATATTTTCTAATTTTATTTGAGGTTGTTGCTTGAACATGTGTTATAGGACCTAATAAGTAACAAATAAGATCAATATCATGGACTAGATTAATACCTAGAGGACCTCCTCCTTTTTTAATACGCCATTTTTCTTTGTACCAATCTTTATTTTTGTATAACCAGCACATAACATTAGCAGCAACAATTTTTCCAAGATTTCCGCTATCGATTTGTTTCTTTACTTTAGTTACGATACTATTGTGCCTTCTATGATAGCCAATAAGTAGATGAGTTTTATTTTTTTTTGAGCTTTGAATAATTTTTTTTGCTTTTGAGATGTTATCAGAAATTGGTTTTTCTAGCAAAACAGGTATTTTTGCGTTTAAAAAACTTATCGTATGTTTTTCGTGAAACTGATTAGGTGTAGCTACAATTACAGCATCAGGTTTATTGTTATTTAATAATTCAGTCGACGATCTATAGAATGGAACTTTAAATTTTTTAGCATGAATAATTGAATTTTTATTTACATCAACAATTGAATGTAGCTTTGCTTTTTTTGAAACACTTAAAGCTTTTAAATGTTGACTACCCATCAAACCAATCCCAACAACTGCAATC
>CACNZU010000030.1 GCA_902624885.1 uncultured Pelagibacteraceae bacterium | reverse complement strand
TTTATTTGGTGATGAAAAAAAGATTAAAGAAAAATTAATTAAATATAATATAAAAGATAAAAATATAATTATCACACATACAGACTCTGTCGTTTCTGATAAAGAAACTCCTATCACAGCAGTTAAAAATTCCAAAAATACCAGTAAAGCTACGATATTGGTAATTTTGATCATTGGGTTAACAGCTGGGCCTGCCGTATCTTTGTAAGGGTCACCAACAGTATCTCCAGTTACCGCTGATTTATGAGCTTCTGAACCTTTCCCACCAAAATTTCCATCCTCTATATATTTTTTTGCATTATCCCAGGCACCGCCACCAGCAGTCATAGATACTGCAACAAATAATCCAGTTATTATTACACCTAATAACATAGCACCTAGTGACGAGAGCGCTGCTTCTAAACCGCCAATTTGTAAAATGATGAAATATAAAATAATTGGAGACAATACTGGAAGTAAAGATGGAATTATCATTTCCTTAATTGCAGCTTTTGTTAATAAATCAACAAGTCGGCCGTAATCAGGTTTTCTTTTTCCCTTCATAATTCCAGGAATTTTTTTAAATTGTCTCCTTACTTCTATTACAACTGCTCCGCCTGCTCTGCCTACAGCCTGCATTCCCATTGATCCAAATAAATAGGGCAACATTCCTCCTATCAATAACCCAGCTACTACAAAAGGATTAGACAAATCAAAAGTTACGTTTACACCTGCTAATGCTGAGTCTTTTACATTCGAGAAATACTTTATATCCTCAGTATAAGCAGCAAAAAGAACTAAAGCACCAAGTCCTGCGGAACCTATAGCATAACCTTTTGTAACTGCTTTAGTTGTATTTCCAACTGCATCAAGAGCATCAGTGGTTTTTCTTACATTTTTAGGAAGTTTTGACATTTCAGCTATTCCACCAGCATTGTCTGTAACTGGTCCGTAGGCATCTAAAGCAACAACCATTCCAGTAAGAGCAAGCATCGCAGTTACGGCTATAGCTATTCCATATAATCCTGCCAAACTATTAGTGTACAAAATTCCTGCAACTATTATTAATGCTGGTATTGCAGTGGCTTCCATCGAAATAGCTAGCCCTTGTATTACATTTGTTCCATGTCCTGTAGTAGAGGATTTAGCAACAGTTTTAACTGGTCTATAATCGGTGCCTGTATAATACTCCGTAACCCAAATCAATAAACCGGTTATTATAAAACCTACTAAACCACAAATATACAAATCAAAACCTGTAAAATTTGATCCTGCATTATTTGTATAGTTATTTGTTAAACCTATTAATTTATCAGTAACTGGATACATTATAATTAAAGAAGAAACTGCCGTTACAATGAAACCTTTATATAAAGCTCCCATAATATTTTTATTTTTTCCAAGTTTTACAAACCAAGTTCCAATTATTGAAGTTACAATACATGCTCCACCTATAGCTAATGGATAAATCATAAGGTTATAATCTTGTGGAGAAAAAATTGAAGCAAGAACCATAGTTGCAACTATTGTTACTGCATATGTCTCAAATAAATCTGCGGCCATCCCAGCACAATCTCCTACGTTATCTCCGACATTATCAGCTATCACTGCAGGATTTCTCGGATCATCTTCTGGAATTCCTGCCTCAACTTTACCAACTAAATCTGCGCCTACATCTGCACCTTTTGTAAATATTCCGCCTCCTAATCTCGCAAAAATTGAAATTAATGACGCACCAAACCCTAAAGCTACTAGTGCATTAATAATCTCTCTACTTTGAACATTAAGATTTATCAAAATTATATAATAAGTTGTAATTGCTAACAGCGCTAAACCTGCTACAAGCAATCCAGTTATCGCTCCAGACTTAAAAGCAATTGTTAAACCAGATTGCAAACTTTTCCTTGATGCTTCAGCTGTTCTTACGTTTGCTTTAACAGAGATTAACATTCCAACATACCCTGCTACTCCAGATAAGAAAGCACCAATAAAATAACCTAATCCAACTAAATAATTAAAAAAATAGGTAACAATAGCCAAAACAATAACGCCGACTATTGCAATGGTTTTATATTGTCTGTTTAGATAAGCCTTAGCTCCAATTTGAATAGCTTCAGCGATTTCTTGCATTCTGGAATTGCCAGCGCTTGACGAAATAATCTGTCCAGAAAGTAAATAGCTGTAAGCTACAGCAAGAATTCCAGTGAAGGAAAT
>CACNZU010000029.1 GCA_902624885.1 uncultured Pelagibacteraceae bacterium | reverse complement strand
AAGATTTGCAAAAGAGTACATTTCTTTAAAAAAAAAAATTAATAAAAAAAAAATTAATTATATTCAAATTGTATCTAGATCAGCCAACCATAATATTCATTTATCGAAAAGAAATGGAGGTCTTTTTTTTGATAAGGGTTTTCATTTTTTTGATTTGGCTTGTTGGTTAGGTGATTCAGTACCGGAGAAGATGATTGTTATTTCAAAATCGATCAGTACTAAAGATTTTTTAAATAAAGGAGATTTTTCTGATGCTTTGATTAATATGAAACTTAAAAATGGGATAAAAGTAGAAATAGTTTTTAGTAGAAGGTGCAGATTAGGAAATTTTGAAAAAATTAAAGTTTATGGTGAAAAATTTAACCTAGACTCTGATAACTATTCAAATAAGAGCAAATTGTATAAAGATTTTTCAATAAGACATAGAAATACTTACTTTAAGTGTTTAAAAAAATTTATTGAAGATAAGAATAATCTTTTATTAAATGAAGCAATATTAACTCAAAAAATATGTGCTGAAGCTTTGAAAAAAAGTGAGTGTCAGTAATCTATAGAAATTTGCTTAAAGCGCTGCTTGCAAGTTTTGATGATGATACATCAGTTTTAAATGTCTTAAGAATAGATTGAGTCATCTCTACCTGTTCCTTAATCTTATTTGGATTTTCTATAAAAGCGCTTACTGCTTTATATAATTCATCTGGATTACACTTCGATTGGAGTAATTCAGGTATTATTTCTTTACCAGCTGCGATATTAATAATATTAGCAAATTTAACTTTTACTAAAGATCTTACAATTAAATAGTTCAAAAAATTCATTTTATAAAGAATTACAGAAGGCACTTTTGATTTACAAATTTCAAGTGAAACTGTTCCAGATTTTGCAATTGCAAAAATAGATTTTTTCAGAGTATGAGACTTTATTTTATCATCACTAATAGTTTCACAATTACTTAAATTTTCAGATTTTAAAGTAGATTGAATTAAATCATAATATTGTTTTGTTGAATGAAAAATATAAATGAAATCTTGATAATTGTTATTCATGAGTTTTATAAAATCTAAGATTATAGGCATTAAGATTTGGATTTCTGACTCTCTACTTCCTGGAAAAATTGAAATTAGTGCTTTATTTTTTTCAAATATTTGATTGATGTCGATTTTGCTTTCAGATGATACATCTAACAATGGGTGGCCCACAAATTCATTGCTCATATTTTCTTTATCAAAGTAAGGTTTTTCGAAATTAAATAATAATAATATATGATCAATGAAATTTTTAATTTTCTTGACTCTTCCTTCTCTCCAAACCCAAACTTGGGGTGCAACATAATGAACAGTTTTTATCTTTGGATCTTGTTTTTTCAAACGTTCAGCAACTCTTAAAGTGAAATCGGGGCTATCGACTGTGAACAGTATATCTGGCTTAAATTCTTTGATGGCCTTGACTGTATAATTAATCTTTCTATTAATTTTGAAAATATTTTTTATAACATTTGTAAAACCAATATAGGTAATGTCTTTTAAATCGTAAATTGATTTAATTCCTAAAGCTTTTAAATTTTCACCTCCTACACTTAAATATTCAATTTCTGAATTTTCTTTTTTTAATTCTTGAATAACTTTTGACGCTAATTTGTCTCCAGATGGCTCACCTGTTAGAATAAATATCTTTTTCATTTGTGCATTCTCCAAAGTTCACCCTTATCAGATAATAAATAAAGATCTCCACTTTCATGTATTTTGATATCTCTTATTCTTCCTATACTACCTTTAAATAAGATTTCCTCATTTACAAATTTTAATTTATTAAATTTAATTTTTCTTAAAGATTGGTCTTTAAGAGATGTGATTAAGGCTTCACCATTCCATTCTTTAAATGTTTCTCCTTTATAAATTGTCATAGCACTTACTGCGATTGAAGGTACCCAATATTTAATTGCTTTTGTAAAACCTGGCTCCCACTTTGGGCCAATTTTAGTTCCTGAATAATTCGTTCCACCCCAACCTAAAATCTTCCAGCCATAATTTTCTCCAAAATTTGCTGTTCCGAACCAGTCACCTCCTCTTGCACCATGATTTGTTAAATATATCTTATTATCAAATGGTGAAAGAGACATTCCTTGAGGATTCCTTACCCCAATTTGATAAATTTCCGGTAGCCAATTTTTTTTATCAATGAATTTTGGGTTATCTTTTGGTATCGATCCATCTAAATTTATTCTTATAATGCTTCCAGGGTGTTTCGTGTAATCTTGGGCGATCATTCCTTGCCCTCTTTCTCCAGCAGTTACATATAAATGTTTTTTTTTTATTACTAGTCTAGATCCAAAATGATATCCAGAATTTATAGGAGGCTGAGCTTGAAAGATGTTTTTAAAATCAAGTTTTTCAATATTTAATTTTGCTTTTGCAACGGAAGTACTAGACATTCCATTTGATCTATCTTCAGAATAAGAGACAAAAACATGGTTATCTTTATGAAGTATATCCAATAACCCTCCTTGACCATCTTCCAAGACTTTTAAGTTATGGCTTATGTTCTTTGCTATTTTCTCTTTTAAATTTATAAATTTAATATTCCCGGGCTTTTCAGTAACTAATAAATTTTGGCTA
>CACNZU010000028.1 GCA_902624885.1 uncultured Pelagibacteraceae bacterium | reverse complement strand
GTTATGATGATTTACTAAAAAGTTTAGGAGCCAAAAAGAGTATTCCTGCCGTTGGAGCAGCAATAAATTTAAAAAATATATGAAAGATTTAATTACCATAGGATTGCCTAGTAAAGGCCGATTAAAAGAAAAATCAATATCATTTTTTAATGATAGAGGGTTAGGAATTATACAAAGCGAAAAAGAAAGAAATTATTTTGGCACTATCGAAAATAAACCTAACGTTAAAATTATATTTTTACACGCCAAAGAAATCATTCAAAGACTGGGAGACGGAACACTAGATATTGGTGTATCTGGTCTTGATCTTTTGAAAGAGTCAGACTTAAACTTACAAAGTAAAATAAATATTCAAAAAAAACTTGATTATGGAAATGCGAACTTAGTGATCGCTGTGCCAGATGATTGGATAGATGTGCAAACAATAGCTGATCTTGAAGAAATATCATTTGATATAAGATCAAAAAGAAATACCAGATTGAGGGTAGCAACTAAGTATCCGAATTTAACTAACGATTTTTTGATTTCAAAAGGAGTTACCCAGTACAAATTAATACCCAGTCTTGGTGCCACAGAAACATATCCTTTTATCGGTTCTTCAGAAATAATTACTGATATTACCTCTACAGGAAAAACTTTGTCTGATAATAATTTAAGAGTTCTTAAAGATGGATTGATATTAAGCTCTAATGCATGTTTATTTATTGCAAAAAAAAAGGCTGCAAAACTGCAGCCTTTTTTAAAATCTTTTGACTAGGTGAAATTACATTCCCATTCCACCCATGCCGCCCATTCCACCCATACCGCCGCCCATTGGAGGCATTGCAGGACCAGCATCTTTTTCTTCAGGTTTGTCTGCGATCATTGCTTCCGTTGTAATTAATAGTCCAGCTATTGAAGCAGCATCTTGTAATGCTGATCTCACAACTTTTGTTGGATCAATAATTCCTTTAGCAAACATATCTACATAATCTTCATTTTGTGCATCATAACCTTGAGAAGATTTTTTACCTTCTAAAAGTTTACCTACAACAACAGAACCGTCGACACCTGCATTGGCAGTAATTTGCCTAATTGGAGCTTGAAGAGCTTTTTTTACAATTTCAACACCAGCTTTTTGGTCATCACCTTTTACTTTAACACCATCTAAATCTTGTGCAGCGTAAAGTAGGGCACAACCACCACCAATTACTACTCCTTCTTCAACAGCAGCTCTAGTTGCATTAAGTGCATCTTCAACTCTATCTTTTCTTTCTTTAACTTCAACTTCAGTAGCACCGCCAACTTTAATTACAGCAACACCTCCTGCAAGTTTAGCTAATCTTTCTTGAAGTTTTTCTTTATCGTAGTCAGATGTTGTTTCATTGATCTCAGATCTTATTTGATTACATCTTGCTTCGATATCAGATTTTTTTCCTTCACCAGCTACAATTGTGCTGTTCTCTTTATCGATTTTAACTTTTTTACAAGAACCTAGATCACCAATTTTTACGTTCTCTAATTTGATACCAAGGTCTTCAGAGATTACTTGTCCTCCAGTTAGAATAGCAATATCTTCTAACATTGCTTTTCTTCTATCACCAAAACCGGGAGCTTTAACAGCTACCACCTTTAGACCACCTCTTAATTTGTTTACAACTAAAGTTGCTAAAGCTTCACCTTCAACATCTTCAGAAATAATCATTAATGGTCTATTAGCCTGAACCACTGATTCTAGTAAAGGCACCATTGGCTGTAAGTTTGTTAATTTTTTCTCAACTAAAAGAACTAAAGGGTTTTCAAGTTCAGTTGTCATTTTTTCGGTATTAGTCACAAAATAAGGAGAAAGGTATCCTCTATCAAATTGCATTCCTTCGACTACATCTAATTCAGTTTCAACTCCTTTTGCTTCCTCAACTGTAATTACACCTTCGTTGCCAACTTTTTGCATGGCTTTAGAAATCATATCACCAATAGATTTTTCACCATTTGCTGAGATTGTACCAACTTGAGCAACTTCTTCATTAGCTTTAACTTTTTTGGATGATGTTTTTAATTTATTTATTACTTGCTCAACTGCTTTGTCGATACCCCTTTTGATATCCATCGGGTTCATCCCGGCTGTAACATATTTAAGCCCTTCATTAACAATTGCTTGAGTTAAAATAGTTGCTGTAGTAGTTCCGTCGCCGGCATTATCATTTGTTTTACTAGCAACTTCTTTTACCATTTGAGCACCCATGTTTTCAAATTTATCTTCAAGTTCAATTTCTTTTGCAACTGAAACACCATCTTTCGTGGTTCGTGGAGCGCCATAAGACTTATCCATCACAACATTACGTCCTTTTGGGCCTAATGTAACTTTAACAGCGTTTGCAAGAGTATTTACTCCAGTTAGCATTTTTGATCTTGCTTCTGTATCGAATTTAATTAATTTTGCCATTTTTTCCTCTCCTATAAAAGTTATTTTTTACCTTTAGAAATTCCCATAATGTCTGACTCTTTCATAATACTGTATTCTTTGCCATCAATTTTGACTTCAGTTCCAGACCACTTTCCGAAAAGAACTATATCTCCTACTTTTACGTCCATTGGAGAAATTTTTCCGTCTTCGTTTTTAGAACCCGGTCCTACAGCTACAACCTCACCTTCTTGAGGTTTTTCTTTTGCAGTATCAGGGATGATAATTCCGCCAGCAGTTTTTT
>CACNZU010000027.1 GCA_902624885.1 uncultured Pelagibacteraceae bacterium | reverse complement strand
ATTAAAGGAGGACATATTAAGTCTAAAATTTTAACTGACCTTTTTTTAAATAATTCTGAAATAGTTTCTTTTAAAAATAAAAAAATTATTACTAAAAATACTCACGGAACAGGTTGTACATTATCTAGTGCTATTGCAATGTTTTTATCATGTGGAAAACCTCTAAAGAAATCTTGTGAGTTAGGAATTAAATATGTTAACCAAGCTATTAGATCTAATCTTGCCTATGGAAAAGGACATGGCCCGATTAATCATTTAAATTCAATAAAATTAAGTAAAAAATTTAGATAATGAAAAATGTTGCAGTAGTTGGATCACAATGGGGAGATGAAGGTAAAGGAAAAATTGTTGATTGGCTTTCGAGTGAGGCAGATATTGTAGTTAGATTTCAAGGTGGACATAACGCAGGGCACACTCTTGTGATTGATAAAAAAGTATTTAAGTTAAGGCTACTACCGTCAGGTATAGTGAGAGAGGGTAAAATTTCTATTTTAGGAAATGGAGTTGTAATTGACCCTTGGGCTCTACTAGCGGAGATTAGCGAGATTAAAAAAAAAGGTATCGAGGTAAATCCAAGTAATTTTATGATTTCTGAGTCTGCGTCTTTGATACTTCCATTTCATCAAGAAATGGATGAAATAAGAGAAATTGCTGCAGGTAAAGGAAAAATTGGAACAACTAAAAGAGGGATCGGGCCTTGCTACGAGGACAAAGTTGGAAGAAGATCAATAAGAGTTATGGATTTAAGATCTAAGACAAATCTAGACAAAAGGCTAGAAACTGTTCTTCTCCATCATAATGCTATTAGAAAAGGCCTAAAGAAGAAAATATTTAAAAAAGATGAAATTAAAAACAAATTACTAAAAATAGCTCCTAGTATACTAAAATTTGCACAACCAGTTTGGTTAAAGTTAGATCAATACAAGAAAGAAAGAAAGAAAATATTATTTGAAGGTGCACAAGGTATTTTGCTGGATGTTGATCATGGTACTTATCCTTATGTCACGTCATCCAATACAGTACCAGCTTCGGCTGCAACTGGCACAGGTCTAGGTCCTGATAAAATTGGATATATTTTAGGTATCACAAAAGCTTACACAACTAGAGTTGGAAGTGGTCCATTTCCAACTGAGCTTAAAGATAAAATCGGAGAGAGGTTAGGGAAAAGAGGTAATGAGTTTGGAACTGTTACTGCCAGAAAACGTAGGTGCGGTTGGTTTGATGCAGTTTTAGTTAGGCAAACTATAAAAATCTCAGGCATAAATGCTATTGCTCTTACCAAATTAGATGTATTAGATGATTTTGATGAAATTAAAGTGTGCATTCAATATGAATTAAATGGAAAGAAATTAAATTATCTACCTACTATAACTGAAGATCAGTTTAATTTAAAACCTATTTATAAAACATTTCCTGGATGGAAAACAAAAACTCAAGGGATTAGAAATTTAAAAGATTTGCCAGAAAATGCAAAAAAATATATTTATGCTATAGAAGATTTTATAGAAGCGAAAATATCAAGTATTTCAACAAGCCCAGAGCGAGACGACACTATTCTAATAGAGGATCCATTTAAAGCTTAATTTGCTGGAAGCAAATTTTTTGATTTACTGGCTAATATCATCGATTTCTGTAATTTTTCAAAAGCTTTAGTCTCAATTTGTCTAATTCTCTCTCTGCTTATATTATATTTTTTACTTAAATCCTCTAACGTACTTGGCTTTTCAGCTAATCTTCTCGCTTGTATAATTTCTTTTTCTCTATCATTTAAGATTTTCATCGCGCTTTTAAGTAATTGTTTTTTTTCATTAAATTCTTGTTGTTGTGATAATTGTAATTCTTGATCTAAACTGTCATCAACTAACCAATCTTGCCACTCTTCTGTCTCACCGTTCTTAATTGGATCATTAAGTGATTTCTCCTGACTCATCATTCTTCTGTTCATATTAATTACTTCATCTGAGTCAACATCTAATCTTTTTGAAATCTCTTTAACTTGCTCGTCCCTTAAGTCTCCGTCCTGGCCTGGGGCAATTTGATTTTTAACTTTTTTTAAATTAAAGAAAAGTTTTTTCTGAGCTGTTGTAGTTCCCATTTTTACTAAACTCCAAGATCGGAGAACGTACTCTTGAATTGCAGCTTTAATCCACCACATAGCATATGTTGCTAATCTAAAACCTTTATCCGGATCAAATTTTTTTACAGCTTGCATCAAACCGATATTTCCCTCCGAAATGAGCTCATTCACAGGCAATCCATAACCACGATAGCCCATCGCAATTTTTGCTACTAGCCTTAAGTGACTTGTCACTAATTTATGAGCAGATTTTAAATTACCGTTTTCCCTCCAATTTTTTGCAAGCATATACTCCTCTTCTGCATCAAGCATTGGAAATTTTTTGATTTGCGCTAAATACACTGATAATCCCGCAGAGGTAGGAGTTGGTAAATTTGAAATTTTGTTGTTGTCTCTCACAGATTAAGATTTATATATTAAATTATAATTTTCAACCACATAGATTTGTTAGAAAATTTAGCATTTTTTCAAATTCTTTAGGAATTTTACTATCAAAACTAATTCTTTTTTTTGTAGATGGGTGATTAAATTCAAGTGTCTTCGCGTGTAGCGCTTGCCCATCAATTTTGTTTAAATATGATTTAAATTCTTTATTAATCTTTTTGAAACCTAATTTTTTTTTTCCATACTTTTCATCTCCAAGAAGTGACGTGCCCTTATAATTCAGGTGAACCCTAATCTGGTGTGTTCTTCCTGTTTCTAACTCACATTCGACTAAACTAATTTTCGGTACATCCTTTGAAACAAAAACTTTTAAAGTCTTGTAATTAGTAATTGCTTTTTTTCCTCTGAACTCACTAACCGCCATCAATTGCCTGTTCTTTTTATTTCTACTAATCAATGTTTCAATTCTTCCATTAAGAGGTCTAATTACACCCCAAGCTAAACATAAATATTTTCTTCTAATAGTATGTTCATTAAATTGCTTACCTAAATTTGAATGTGAAATATTATTTT
>CACNZU010000026.1 GCA_902624885.1 uncultured Pelagibacteraceae bacterium | reverse complement strand
AGTACGTTTACCTTATGAGTAGGTTTAGAAAATTTAGAAAATTTCCTATTTTTGACAAAACCATAGTAACCGTCTTCTTTAATCTTTATTTTCAACCAATTTTTACCTTTTCTTGATATTGAAAATGTATCTCCGTAGATCATTTGTGTTACGATTTCAGATTTGGATGAGGGCTTTTTGTAAAGATTTGTAATTGTAAAATTATTCGTAAAATATTTAGTCATTCAATTTAAGTTTATCTTTAATCATATAAAGAAAGATTAGTGACGGTATTACCATCAGTGCTGTAATGATAAAGAAAATACCCCAATCTCCATTTAACCAATCTACCAAAGCCCCAGAAGATGCTGCAAGTGTAGTTCTTCCTGCTGTTCCAATGGAGGCAAGAAGAGCGTATTGGGTAGCTGTATAAGTCCTATCTACAAGCATTGAAATAAAAGCAACAAATGCAACTGTTGCAAAAGCTGCAGCCATGTCATCAAATATTACTGCAATAGCAAATAAAAATTCAGACTTTCCTGACCAAGCAAGTAAAGAAAATAATAGATTTGTGGAAGCCATGAGTATCCCAGATACGAACATTGCTTTTATAACTCCAGAACGAATTGCGAATAATCCACCAAGAAGTGTAAATATTACAGTGGTAACCCAACCAAGACCTTTAGAATATAAAGCGATATCTGATTTGGTAAATCCTATCTCCTTATAAAAAATGACAGACATTCGTCCTAAGAAAGCTTCACCAATTTTAAAAAGAAAAACAAAGCCTAAAATTGCAATTGCAATATTAAAACCATTTTTTTTAAAAAAGCTTATTACTGGACCAATTACTGTTCCAGTCAACCATGCAACAACGCTTGTCAAAATATTTGATGAACCTAATCTCTCCTCAATCATTTTATCAGTTTGTTTTTGACTCTCTGCTCTATCTACTGGTTGAGGTTCATTTACAAATAAAAGCCCAATATTACAAAAAATAATAATAATACCTAAAACTAAAAATGTAATTTGCCAGTAATTTTCAAAACCTGATTGCTGAAAAAATTCTGCTGCATTTAATGCTACAACACCACCTAATTTATAACCAGTCCACCATCCAACAACCGCCATAGCTGCACCGGCTTGCATAGATTTTCCCTCATTTTCTCCAATTTGCTCAATTCTTAAAGCATCAACAGTAATGTCTTGAGTTGCTGATGCTATTGCAATTATAAGACCGACACTAATTACCAAGGCTAAATTTGTTGTTGGATTGATTAAACTCCAAAACACCAAACTTATTAATATTATAGTTTGCATAGTTATTATCCAACCGCGTCTATGACCTACTTTTTTGGTTAACCAAGGAATTCTAATTCTATCAATAATGGGAGCCCATAAGTAATTAAAAGCATAAACAGCAAATATTAATCCCGCCCAACCTATAGTGCTTCTGCTTAAACCATCTTCTTTTAACCAGAGACTTAAACTGCTACCAATTATTACCCAAGGAAATCCACTAATTGCTCCGAGAAGTAAAATTTTGATCATCCTATTATCAAAATAAACTTTGAAAGTTTCAGAAAGTGATTGTTTTTTATAAATCTCCATAATTTAGTTTCTCCAAAAAGAAGGAAAAAATAAAACCAAAACTGCGAAAAGCTCTAATCTTCCTAATAACATTCCAGCAGATAAAATCCATTTTGATAAATCTGGTATCTCCCTATAATTACCATTTGGCCCAATTATATCTCCTAATCCTGGTCCTACATTTGAAATAGAACTCGCAGCGCCAGAAATTGATGTTATGAGATCTAACCCACTTATTGATAAAAGCATTGCGATAATTAAAAAAATAAATAAAAAAGTGAAAATAAAAATAATTACTGAATTAATAAACGAGTTTGAAATTTTTTGATTATTATACTTAGTAATTATGACACTATTTGGAGAAATGAACTTTTTAATTTGATTTTTAAAGAATATTAAAAGCATCTGTAATCTAAAAATTTTTATTCCACAAGCTGTAGAGCCCGCACAACCACCGATAAACATTAAAAGTAAGAAAAAAATTAAAGAAAATTTTCCCCATAAACCGAAATCATCAGTCACATAACCTGTACCAGATAAAATTGAAATTACATTAAAAGATGAAATTCTAATTTTATCCAATAAACTACTTTCATAATTTATTAATATTAAGTAAAAAAACATTATAAAAATGGAGACTGTTAGTAAATAAATCAAACCTTTAATTTGTACATCTTGAAAAAAAATTTTCTTATTCCCCCTAGCAAATTTTAGATATGAAATGAAGGGTATGCTACCCAAAATGATAAAAATACTTGCAACGATTTCAATATTTGAATTTTTAAAAAAACCAATCGAGTCGTTATGGGTTGAAAAGCCTCCAGTTGCGATGGTTGTCATTGCATGACTAACGCTATCAAAAACTGTCATACCAAATATCCAATAGAATAGTGCACAAATAAAAGTAAGAAAAATATAAGTAGAGATAATTATTGTAGCTACCTCAATTGTCCTTGGAAGAATTTTTTCAGTGCTATCAGGTCCTTCCATCTTGAATAATTGCATTCCACCGACTTTTAATAATGGTAATATTGTTATTGCCATAACCACTATGCCTATTCCACCAAGCCATTGCATAATTGCTCTCCATAATAAAATACTTTTAGGGCTATTATCTAAATCAGATATAATTGTTGCACCAGTAGTTGTAATACCTGACATACTTTCAAAAAAAGCCTCACTTAAAGTGAAACTTTGAGTAGAGAGCAAAAAAGGCAAACTGCCGAAAGCTGCAACCATGACCCAGGCTAAAGTTGAAAATAAAAATGTTTGCCTTAAATTTAGTTTAAATTCTTTTTCAAGATTTGCTAAGACGAATAATATTCCAATAAAAATTGTAACAAATGACGCAGATATAAAACTATGGCTCTCTTCATTAAGAACTATTTGAATTGCATAAGGCGCTAACATAGATGAACCTAAAACAACTAGTAATATACCAATTAAAAAAAAGACTGTTTTGTTTGTAACCATTAAATTTGAGATTATTTAAATACTTCTAAAATTCAACTTAATATCATGCAATTATATCTGTATTTTGAGCATAAAATTTAATAAACCATACTAATGCTTGATAACAACATAATTCAATCTACCTCTTCTTGGCCATTTGTCGAAATAAGAAAACTTATTAAAGATAGAAAAGATATCATAAAAAAAAAGAATAAAATTACCTTTCAAACTGGTTATGGTCCTAGTGGTCTACCACACATAGGTACTTTTGGAGAAGTTGCTAGAACTACTATGATGATTAATGCTCTAAATCACATTCAAAAAATTGAGCACGAATTAATTACTTTTTCTGATGATATGGATGGATTAAGAAAGGTTCCAGAAAATATTCCAAACGATAAAATCTTGACAGAAAATTTAGGTAAACCTTTAACATCAATACCTGATCCGTTTAAAAAATATAATAGTTTTGGTGAACATAACAATGAAATGCTTAAACAATTTTTGAATAAATTTAATTTCAAATTTACTTTTAAGAGCTCTACCGAAAATTACAAAGGTGGAGTCTTCAACTCCTCCTTGATGCGCGTTTTAGAAAAATACGAAGATATTATGAATATCATTTTGCCAACTTTAAGAGAGGAAAGACGAAAAACTTATTGTCCATTTTTACCTATTTGTCCAGCCACAGGGAGGGTGCTCGAGATACCAATGTTAAGCA
>CACNZU010000025.1 GCA_902624885.1 uncultured Pelagibacteraceae bacterium | reverse complement strand
TGAGGTAAATCAATTTCTATTGTGCTGGAGTAATTTTTTTCAACGATATTTAAATTTTCTGTGGACCTATCTTGCCAAAACCTTCGAATAGCAGATCGAGCTTTCCCTGTTTTAGATGATGATAGCCAATGTAATGAGGGAGTTGCATTTTTAGAGGTCTCGATGCTTACAAGATCGCCATTTTTCAAGATTGTTTGTAAAGTAGCATGACTTCCATTTATAGAACAACCTACTGCGCTATTTCCAATTTTTGTATGCACAGCATATGCAAAATCGATAGGAGTTGCTTGTTTAGGTAATTTTATAACAGCTCCTTTTGGTGTAAAACAAAAAACATTCTCTTGAAACATTTGTAATTTAGTAAATTCATAATAGTGTTCTGGACTAGTGCCTGCTTCAATAATTTCTACTAAATCTCTTAACCAATCGTATTCTTTCCATGATAATTCAGAAAATTTTTCTGAAGATTTGTATTTCCAATGGGACGCTATACCTCTTTGAGCAAATTCATGCATGTCATGTGTCCTTATTTGTATTTCTATTCTATTTTTTTTTGGACCAATTACAGCTGTATGAATTGATTTATATTTATTAATCTTTGGGGTAGAAATATAATCTTTGAATTTGCCAGGTATGGTTGGAAATCTAGTATGAAATATACCTAAGGTTTTATAACAATCGTCCACAGTTTTAACAATTACCCTAAAGCCTATTATGTCAGTGAGTTGCTCAAGAGATATTTTCTTATTTTGAATTTTTCGCCAGATTGAAAATGGGGTTTTCTCCCTTCCAGTTATAGTTGCTGTTATTCCATTTTTATTTAATATATCAATCAATTCATGGGAAATTGTTTTAAAGTTATCATCAGTGTTATTTTTAATAAAATTTAATCTCTCTAAAATTAAATCTCTAGCTGGTTTGTTTAGAACTGAAAATGACAAATCTTCAAGTTCATCTCGAATTCTATTCATTCCCATTCTATCAGCTAAAGGTGCATAAATTTCCATTGTTTCTTTTGCTTTTCTAATTATTTTATTTTTATCTTTAACAAATTGAATTGTTCTCATGTTGTGCAGTCTATCTGCAAGTTTAACTAATAAAACTCGTATATCTTTTGATGTTGCTAAAATCAATTTTCTAAAATTTTCAGCTTTAGAGTCGACAGTCGCTTGATCTTCTAATGCAGATATTTTAGTTACACCTTCAACTAGGTTAGCAACTTCTTCACCAAACTCTTTTTTCACTGTTGCATAAGTCACGTTAGTATCTTCAATAGTATCGTGAAGTAGTCCAGTAGTAATAGTTGCGCTATCTAATTTTAATTCTGTCAAAATTTTAGCTACTGCAACTGGGTGTATAATATAGGGCACCCCTTCTTCTCTTTTCTGATTTTGGTGTGCTTCTAAAGCAAACTCGTATGCTTTTGTTAAAGAGTCTGACTTTAAAAATTTATTGTAAGATTTAATCTGATTAATTAATTCATTATTGTTAATCATGATTTATTTTAACATTTTTATACAATCTTGTAATCTCAATCCGAGATTTTTGACTTAAATTATTTATTAAAAATTGGGCATTTTTCTTTATAATTGGATGTGACCATTTAGGATCAATTTCTAAAATTGGGTATAAAACAAAATTTCTTAAATGAGCTCTTGGATGAGGTAAAATAAGATTGTTTGAGTCTTTAATTAAGCCGTTAAAATCAACTATGTCTATATCAATTACTCTAGGATTATTTTTATTTGTTTTGATTCTACCAATTTTTTTCTGGATCAAATTTATTATTTTATGTAGTTTTGAAACTTCAAAATTATCATTAGCTAAAATTCCAATATTGAGAAACTTAGGTAATTTTTGATTTGGATAAGAAGGTGTCTCATAAAAATGAGAAATTTTCTCAATTTTTAATTTTGCTTCGTTAAGCAATTTAATTGCAATGGAAATGTTATCAAATCTCGATCCATGAATTGAATTCAGATTTGATCCAATATTAAGATGTATCATTTGTTATTTTTAGTTAATAATCTTGCTTTTTCTCTGTTCCAGTCTCTTTTTTTCTTCACTTGTCTTTTGTCGTAAAGTTTTTTGCCTTTTGCAACAGCTATTTCAATCTTAACCTTACCTTTAACAAAATACATTTTAGTAGGAATGATAGTTAATCCTTCTTGATTAATTCTTCCTATTAACTTATTAATTTCACGTCTTTTTAAAAGAAGTTTCCTATCCCCTTTAGGATTATGGTTGTTATAAGATGATTGTCTGTAAAATGGGATATGTGAGTTAATCAAAAATAATTCACCATTATTATCTATAGCGTAGGCGTCAGCAATGCTGCCTTTTCCATCCCTTAAAGATTTTACTTCAGAACCTTTTAATGAAATACCTGCCTCCAAAGTTTCTAAAAAAAAATAATTAAAACTAGCTTTTCTATTTAAACAAATTATCTTTCTACCAGGTGCTAAATTTTGTTTCATTAAAGTAATTTAGCTACTTTAAGTGCTTCAGAAACTTTCATTTTTGTCTCTTCTCTAATCTCAACTAATGGCAATCTAACTGATGGATTGCACATGCCTAGTAATGATGCCGCATACTTTACTGGTGATGGGTTGCTCTCAATAAATAAAGCTGAATGTAATGGCTGCAAAATTTTGTCTAATGATTCTGCTTTTCCATTGTTTTGCTCACAGGCTTTTTGAAATTCAGAAGATATTTTTGCAGCTATATTTGCTGTTACTCCAATTGCGCCTACTCCACCTCTTTTATTAAACTCTAAAGCATTATCATCGTTTCCAGTAAGCTGAATAAAATCTTTACCCATGGCTTTTAATTGCTGATCGACTCTATTTAAGTCACCAGTTGCGTCCTTTACTCCTGTTATATTTTTAAGTTCGTATAATTTGCTCATAGTTTCAACTGACATATCTATCACTGATCTAGAAGGTATATTATAAATTATAATCGGGATGCCAACGCTATCGTTTATTTTTTTATAGTGTTGGTACAAACCCTCTTGAGTTGGTTTATTATAATATGGTGTTACAACTAATAATGCATCTGAACCAGCTTTCTCGGCAAATTTTGAGAGTTCAACAGCTTCATCTGTTGAATTGGATCCTGTGCCAGCTACAACAGGTATTTTTCCTCTACATTCCTTAACAGCTATTTCGATAATTTTTTTGTGTTCACTATGAGATAAAGTTGGAGATTCTCCGGTAGTTCCTCCGGGCACAACACCATTGGTGCCATTATTTAGGTGATAATCAATTAATTTCCTATAAGTACTCTCATCAAGATTATCATCTTTAAATGGCGTTATTAATGCAACAATTGATCCTTTAAGCATAAAACATTATAAGGTAGATATCCTTAAACTTATGCTTAATAGATTAATTAGTCTAGTATTTTTATTATCATTTTTAAAAATTAGTATCGTTTATGCTGAAACTGATTTCTTATTACCCCAAAAAAAACCATCAATTTTTAAAAAATCTGAAAAACAGATCCAAGAAAGTATTAATAAGAATCTACCTGTACCAAAACCATTATTGGAAAAAAAGGTTGAGTCTAAACCAGCCTTAGTTGAACAAAAAAAAGAGTTATCTAAAAAGAAAGAGATAAAAACAGAGCCTAAAGAACAAATTAAAACACAAGTATCATCTACATTTGTGTACCCTAGGAAGAAACCAATTACATATAAAGTTTCATCGAAAGAGGTAAAAAGTTCAAAAGTTCTTAATAAAAAGGATTTTGAGAGAGCA
>CACNZU010000024.1 GCA_902624885.1 uncultured Pelagibacteraceae bacterium | reverse complement strand
GATGAAAATATAGATGATGAGGAAAAAAGGGACGACGATAATAGAAATGACGATAAACAATCTAAGGCACAAAATCAGGAGAAAAAAACAAAACAAAAAGAGGAAAAAAATGAACAAATGTCAATTGATGCAAGTGTTCCAGATTTGGATAATGAAGCTAAAGAGATAAATGAAGCAGAGGATCAAGTTGAAATAACAGATGGCAGAAGAATAGACTCTAAAAAAGAGAATAGTATAAATTTTGGCGATTTTAAATACAAAGTCTACACAGATGAATTCGATGAAATAATCAAAGCTGAGGATTTAGAAAGTACTGATGAGTTAGATAGGCTAAGAAAAAGTTTAGATCAACAGTTATTACAACTTAAAAATTTTATTTCAAAATTAGCTAACAAATTGCAAAGAAAATTGCTGGCAAAACAGAATAGATCTTGGAACTTCGATTTAGAAGAAGGCTTATTAGATACTTCCAAACTTCCAAGAATTATAATGGATCCTTTTAATTCACTTTCATTTAAAAAAGAGAAAGATATAGAATTTAAAGATACGTTGGTAACTATTTTAATTGATAACTCAGGTTCAATGAGAGGAAAGCCTATCTCTGTAGCAGCCATCTGTGCAGACATACTATCAAGAACTCTTGAAAGATGTATGGTAAAAGTTGAGATACTAGGATTTACAACAAAACATTGGAAAGGTGGATCATCTAGAGAAAAGTGGATGAAAAATGAAAAACCTAATTTTCCTGGTAGACTTAATGACCTACGGCACATAATTTATAAATCTGCTGATACTCAGTGGAGACATGCTAAAAATAATATTGGCTTAATGTTGAAGGAAGGATTGCTCAAAGAAAATATCGATGGTGAGGCTCTTAAGTGGGCTTATAATAAAATGAATAAAAGAAAAGAAGACAGAAAGATTTTAATGGTTATTTCAGATGGCGCTCCTGTCGATGACTCTACGCTTTCCACAAATACAAGCGATTATTTGGAGTCAAATTTAAAAAAAACTGTTAAATGGATTGAAGATAAATCAAACATTGAATTACTAGCCATAGGAATAGGTCATGATGTAACCAGATATTATAAAAAAGCGGTCAAAATTACTGATGTTCAAGACTTAGGTGATGTCATGATTAATCAACTAACCGATTTATTTGTAGAAAAAAATAAAAAAACTATTCATTAAAATTTAACTTTTGAAGTTGAATTTTCAGTATAATCTTTGATTCTATAAAGCAATAGTCTGAAAGGAATTAACATTATTAATGTAATAAATAACTTAACTGCGAAATCTCCTAGAGCTAAAGTTACCCACGGAATTCCGGTCGAGTAAAAAGATATTGAAAAAAATAAAAAAGTATCTGTTATTGATCCAAAAAATGACGATGTAAGAGGTGCAATGAACCAATCTTTTTTTCTTAATTTATCAAATACTTGAACATCTAAATTTTGAGAAACAAAAAAGGCAATGCCTGATCCAATTGCTATTCGTATTGAAATTATATCGTTAAAATTTGTTGAAACTATGAGCGTAAGTATTATTCCAATTACAAAGCCAAAGTATACAACTTTTCTTGCTACAATTTTTCCATAGGCACGATTAGCTAAATCAGTAATTAAAAAAGTAATAGGATAGCTAAAGGCTCCATAAGTTAATATTTCACCTAAGCCAAAATACTTAAAAGGAAATTGAACTAAAAAATTAGATACGACTACTACAATCCCCATCAAAATTGATAGCTTATAGTATAAGTTCATTTTATGATTTAGCTGAAATTGAGGCTTTAATTTTTTTTACTTTTTTTGATAGATTTGCATTTTTTGCAGAAATTAAAAATTTATCAAGGCCACCTTTAAAATCTACAGTTCTTAAAGCTGCATTAGCTACATTTAGCTTAATATCTCTTTTTAATATATCGCTTCTAAAAGTAACCTTCTTTAAATTAGGCAAAAATCTTCTCTTTGTTTTATTTTTTGCATGGCTGACGTTGTGGCCCTTTAAAGGTGAAACTCCTGTTAACTCGCATCTTTTTGACATAAATTTTTCCTAAGGTTATATAATTCTAGTGTCTAAAAGGGTCAAGCTTTAATTCCAACTGCTTCACTTATGTTTTTAAGATTTTCTTTTTTTAAAATTGAAATTAACTCCTTTTTCATGTCTTTAACTACTCCCGGGCCTTTATATACCATGCCTGTATATAACTGTACTGCATTAGCTCCAGCGCATATTTTCTCAAAAGCTGCCCGCCCCGAGTCAATCCCTCCAACGCCAATTATCTCTAATTTACCTTTAGTTTCCCTATAAAATTTTTTTATCAATCTTGTAGACAAATTTTTCAAAGGTTTTCCAGACAGTCCTCCTTTTTCATTTTTCCGAGCATCAGTTAAGCTGTCACGATTACTATCTGTTGTATTGGAAATAATTATCCCATCAATTTTAAATTTAGTAATTAATTCAATTAAATTACTGATTTCTTCATCTTGAAGATCTGGCGAGAGTTTTATAACAATTGGCTTTTTAATATTTCTCTCTTTTTTTATTTTATCGACTCCCGAAAGAAGTTTTTCTAGAGCTTTTTGATCATGAAAGTCTCTTAAACCCTCTGTATTTGGAGAAGAAATATTAATTGTTAAATAACTTGCATAAGATGCAAGTTTAGCCAAACATAAGTAATAATCTTCCTCTTTATTTTTTGTATCTTTATTTGGTCCTATATTAATTCCTAAAAAACCATTTGGTAAGTTACGTTTTATTCTTTCTGAAACAATTTCACAGCCATGATTGTTAAAACCAAGCCGATTAATTAAAGCCTCATCTTTTTCTAGTCTAAAAATTCTGGGTTTTGGATTTCCTAGTTGTCTTTTGGGAGTAATTGTTCCAACTTCTACGAAACCATACCCTAGTCTAAACAAAGAATTATAGACTTCAGCACTTTTATCAAAACCTGCAGCTAAACCTATGGGATTAGGTAATTTTTCTCCTAATAAATTTATTTCTAAAATTTCTTCCTTCTCAACACTAAAAAAACTTTTTGGTAAAACATTAAATTTCAGTGATTTAATTGCTAGATCATGAGCGACTTCTGGGTCTAAAGAAAATATATAAGGTTTAAATATTGAAAACATTATTTTATCTTATCCTTTATTAATTTAATTGTTTCATTAAGTCCAAAAAAACTTATGAAAAATCCCATCCTTGGGCCATTTTCTTCCCCAAAAACAACTTCATAAATCAGTTTAAACCAATCTCTTAAATTTTTATCGTATCCACTTTCCTTGCCTACAGAGTATACATGAGTTTGAATTTCCTCTGGTGATAATGATTTGTTAATTTGTTGAAGTTTATTAATTAAATTTTGTAAGGCTTTCTTTTCTTTTTGATTAGGTTTTTTAAATTTTTTACTTGGTTCAACTTTGTCTTTAAAGTAATTTATCGCATATTCAGTTAACCCATCAAGTATTTTATGATTTACAGGTTTTATTTCTTTATGAAATCTATTGATAAACTTCCAGAGAATATCTTTATTGTCCGCATTACTAGAACCAACCAAATTTAATAACATTGAAAAAGGCATTACAATTTTTTCATTAGGTGGTTGTCCATTGTGTACATGCCAAACAGGGTTCATCAATTTTTCTTTAATGTCCTGTTTAGGATATTTTTCAATATAAGATAGATATTCATCAACAGTCTTTGGGACAACCTCAGAATAAAGTTTTTTTGCTCTTTTTGGATTTGGATACATATATAAAGCTAAGCTTTCAGGTGAAGCGTACCTTAACCATTGTTCTATTGAAATTCCATTACCTTTAGATTTAGAAATTTTTTCCCCTTTTTCATCTAAAAATAATTCATATGCAAATCCATTTGGAGGTTTTTTTCCTAGCGTTCTACAAATCTTAGATGACAGTATGGCACTCTCAGTCAAATCCTTA
>CACNZU010000023.1 GCA_902624885.1 uncultured Pelagibacteraceae bacterium | reverse complement strand
GGATTATAGAACCCCATAAATAGATTAAGTATAAAAATGGCAAAGCCATAACTACAAAAAAAAAATATAGATGAATATTTTAGTCTGTAATTTATATTTGCATTTAGTAAGTGAAACAAACATAAAGCTGGAATAAATACTAATTTTTGATCAAAATAAACACATAGTGAACTAAAAAAACATAAAAGTAATATTAGCAAATAATTATCAAAACTATCTTTCTTTAAGTTTTCCGTATCAATTTTTGAATATATTAAATAAGCGCTCAACAAACATACTAAACCATAATTTTCTCCTAAACCCCAAAATGCAGAAGTTCTAAAATAAGGACTAAGCATTACAATAGAAGTCAAAAATAATAGAAGATAAACGTTAGAAGTCTTGAAATTTTTTCTTAGACAAAAGAAAAACAAAATCGGTACAACAAGAGATATGAGTAGAACAGATAATCTAAAATCCTCTTTATTTTGAATAAAAGGATTTAAATAAATATGAATAATATAAGCTAATGGAGGTCTACTGTCATTATATAATGCATTATCTAAATTTGAAAATGTATTTTGTTTTAATAACTGTAAATTTTTCCAAATTAATTCAAAATCATAAGGACCTGCGCCAGCAGAATTTTCATTGGTATAAAAACCATAAAAAAAATAAATTAAGATTATCGCTGAAAAAAAAATAGACAGCGCTTCTTGAAAATTTATTTTTTTTTTGCCAATCTCCATCTAGATCCTTCTCTAACAATATAACCAATGCATTTTTCTGTACCACATTTACATGGATAGTTTTTATAATCCTCATCATAGCTAAAACCATAATCATATGATAGTTCCTCACCCTTTTTAATATTCCTCATTGCGTATATCCATATTTTAAGACCTGATCCTAAAACTTCACAGTTAGGTTCACAAGAATGATTTATTAACCTTGCTAAATTAAATTTGAAATCACCGTCAAGGTCATAACGTTTATTTATATTAAAAAGATATATTGCTTTACCATTGTCGAATTTAGGGTCAGTCTCACTCTTTTTAACTGAAATAATTTTTCCTTTATATTCTAAAATTCTTGTTCCTTTTTTTATATCACGGTTTGCATATAAACCATTTTTATCTATTTTAGACTTTTTTATCTTAAATAACTTCACTTAAAATACTCTACTAGAATATTATTATATATCTTTGTAAGTTTTTTTAAGTCAGTTAACGAAACACACTCATCAACTCTATGCATAGTTTTATTAACCAATCCAAATTCAAGACATGGAGAAATCTTTTTAATAAATCTTGCATCTGAGGTACCTCCAGTTGTAGAAAATTTTGGATTTATTCTTGTTATTTTCCTAATGATCTTTTTGGCCATAAATATAGTTTTGTTTGGCTTTGTTAAAAACGCTTCTCCATTAGTAATATAATTAATTTTATATTTACATTGATTTTTTTTACTAATTTTTTTTACAATTGAATTAATTTTCTTCTTCAATGAGTTAGAGGTATGTAAATTATTGTACCTTATATTGAACTGCGCCCTAGCTCTTGCCGGTATGACATTATGAGCCTTATTATCTACATTTATTGATGTAAATTCTAAATTTGAAGGTTGAAAATTTTTATTTCCTCTATCAAGTTTTCTCTCTTTAAGTTTTTTGCATATAGCTACCAATGTGTTTATTGGGTTATTTGAAAGGTGAGGGTATGCAATATGTCCCTGAATACCAGCAATTTCAATTTTTCCCGATAAACTTCCCCTTCTCCCAATTTTAATCATTTCTCCAAGTTTATTTGGGTTAGTTGGCTCTCCTACAATACAAAAATCAATTTTTTCTTTTTTTCTTTTAAGGTAATCTACAACTTTCTTCGTGCCATTAATTGCATAGCCTTCTTCATCACCAGTAATTAAAAAACTAATTGATCCGTTAAATTTTTGCTTTTTTTCTAGGAATTTACTTACTGCTGCAGCAAAACAAGCAATGGAACTCTTCATATCGTTGGCACCTCTTCCAATTAGATAATTTTTCTTTACTATTGGTTTAAAAGGATTAACGGTCCAATCTTTAAAATTTCCAGGAGGAACTACATCTGTATGTCCGGCATAACAAAGGTTTGGTCCTTTTTTACCAATTCTTGCATAAAGATTTTTTATTGGTTTACTTCCTTTACCTTTAAATTCTAAAATTTTACAATTAAAGCCTAATTTTTTTAATCTATTACTAAGAAATTTTATTGCCCCCGCATCTATAGGTGTAACACTTGGAAATTTTATTAAATCCTTTGATAATTGTAATTCGTTAATTATAGTCATTAATCTCTCAGTAAGTCGTTTATAGAGGTTTTGCTTCTAGTTTTTTCATCAACTTTTTTTACTATTACTGCACAGTATAAAGAAGGTCCGTTAGGGTTGGATTTGTTATGTAAGCTTCCTGGAACCACAACTGAATAAGCAGGAACTTTACCAAAATGTATTTCTCCAGAGTTTCTATCAACTATTTTTGTAGATGCACCAATGTAAACTCCCATTGATAATACCGCACCTTCTTCAACTAAAACACCTTCAGCAATTTCAGAACGAGCACCAATAAAACAATTATCTTCAATAATTACTGGACCAGCTTGAAGTGGTTCTAGTACTCCTCCTATACCTGCGCCTCCAGAAATATGACAATTTTTCCCAACCTGAGCACATGAACCAACAGATGCCCATGTATCAATCATTGTACCTTCATCTACGTAAGCTCCGAGATTTACAAAGCTAGGCATTAAAACTACATTTTTAGCTATGTAAGCTCCTTTTCTGACAACTCCGTTAGGAACATGACGGTAACCTGCATTTTTCCAATCTTTCTCTTTCCACTTAACTGTCTTTCCAGGAACTTTGTCATACCAAGTAGTATAAGGGCCTTTCATCATCTCCATTTTATTAATTCTAAAGCTCAACAAAATAGCTTTTTTAATCCATTGATTTACAACCCAACCATCACCTATTTTGTTTGCCACTCTGATTTTTCCACTATCAACTAATTCAATAGTTTCGTTAATAGCCTTAATTAATTTTTTATCAGACTTCGGACCTACTTTTTCTTTTTTTTCAAAACTTTCGTTAATTATTTTTTCTAAATTATCGTAACTCATTTATCTCCTTTAAAAATTTTGTTAAGCTGTCAGTCTTGTAATTAATGAAATCCGAGTCAGAATACTTTGCTGCCCATGGTTCATCATTTTTAATCCAAACAGTTTTCATTCCTAACTCGTATGCTGGTTTTAAATTTCTAGCAATATCTTCAAAGAATATACAATATTGTGGCTCAATTTTGTAATTTTCTACTAATTTTTTGTAAGGCTCTTTAGAAGGTTTTGGAATAAACTCACAATCTCTAATATCAAAAATTCCATCAAAAAGCTTATCTATTCCAATTCTTTTTGTAACATTTAGAGCATGGGCTCTAGATCCATTAGTAAAAATTATTTTTTTTCCATCTAATTTTTTGATTTCATCTTCTAAATTTTTATCTTTGTCTAAAAAACTTAGATCTACATCATGAACAAACTCTAAAAACTCATCGGCATCAATTTTGTGGTTTTTAATCATTCCGTTTAAAGTTGTATTATATTCTTGAAAATAGTTTTTTTGAATTTTCTTGGCCTCTTCAAGGTTTACATTCAATTTTTCAGAGATAAATTTTGACATTTTTTTATCTACTTGGTCGAAAACTTTAGTGGCTCCATCGTATAGTGTATTATCTAAATCAAATAACCAAAATTTTATATTTGTTAAATCCTTCATTCTCTAATTAATGTTCCAGATCCTTTATCAGAAAAAATTTCATGTAAAATTGAGTGAGGTTTTCTTCCATCTAGAATTACCACACCTCTTACGCCATTTTGAACAGCGTCTACACAGTTTTCAATTTTGGGTATCATACCACCTTGTACAACTTTCCACTTAATTAAATTTTCAAGATCTAATGGTTTTATTTCTGAAATTAATTTCTTTTGATCGTCGTAAACTCCTTCAACATTAGTCATCAAAATTAGTCTCCTAGATTTCAGTTTCTTTGCAATAGCACTAGCTGCAGTATCACCATTAATATTATATGTTTGTTCATTCTTACCTAAACCTAAAGGAGCTATAATCGGTATTTTATTTTCATTTAATGCGTTATGAATTAAACTATCATTTATTTTATTTGGTATTCCAACAAATCCAAGTTCTGCTCGTTCAGGCTTTACCTCTATTATGTTTTCAGTCTTAGTATGGAACATAGCTGCTTGAGATCCTAATTTCTTAAGAGAATTTGCTATGTCTTTGTTAAAATCAATTAAAACTTCCTCCACAGTATCAATTATGTTTTTATCAGTAACCCTCAAGCCATTTATAAATTTTGATACGATTTTTTTCTTATCTAACTCTCTTTTGATCC
>CACNZU010000022.1 GCA_902624885.1 uncultured Pelagibacteraceae bacterium | reverse complement strand
ATATTATTTAATTCTTTTTCAATATTCGCATCATGAAAAAGGGGTTTTTTTCCTCTATACTTTTTGATATTCTTTACATTCTTTGGCATTAGCTCCTTCATAAATTTTTTGGCTTTCTGATAAGCTTCATTTCCCTCTATATATATATTTTTCGTTTCGTTGTCGTAAATATCCCTAAGAGTTCGTTTAATAATATCTCCTTCTTCGTAAACTAGTGAAGGAGCATTAGAGTCCAAAGCTTTATCCCTTATATCTTCCCAAGTTTTTAAAGTATTTTGAAAATCTTTTTCAATTTCATTTTGAGTTTTATTGGCACCTGCTGTTCTAATTATAACTCCCATGCTTTGTGGAATTTTAATTTCGTTAAGGATATTTCTAATTTTTTGTCTATCAGAAGAATTAAATATTTTTCTAGAGATTCCTCCTCCTTTAGGAGTATTTGGCATTAAAACAATATATTTTCCTGCTAAAGAAATAAAAGTTGTCAAAGCTGCTCCCTTTTGCCCTCTTTCTTCTTTAATAACCTGTATTAGAACTACCTGACCAGGTTTAATAACTTCTTGAATTTTATACCTCTTAATCCCATAAGATGTTTTGACTTCTTCTCTGTATTCTTTTTTTTTAACCTCAATATTTTTTAAATTGTCATTTATATCCTTAGAAGTTTCTAAATTATCCTCTTGTTGGTTATTTATTTCTTGATTTTGTAGTTCACCATTAACTTGATCAAGTGTTTTATTTTTGAGATCTTCTCTTATTTTCTCCTCTGCGACTTTAATTTTTTCTTTATCTTCAAATGGAATTTGATAATAATCTGATTGAATATCATTAAATGCTAGAAAACCATGTCTATCTCTTCCAAAGTTAACGAAAGCAGCTTGCAGTGATGGCTCAACTCTACTTATAGTTCCTAAATATATATTATTTTTAAAAGTTAAATTCTTCTTATCTTCAAATTCATATTCTTCGATTGAATTATTACTTTTAAGAACAATACGTGTTTCATTTGGATGCGAAGCATCAATGTATAAATTTTTTTCCATTTTGATTGAATTCCTTTGAATTTATTAAAAACTGTGTATTTTAAATTTGCCATAAGTGTTATTTTATACGATTTTATAAATAAATACACGTAATTTAAATTAAGATGCCTAAAGAAAGTCAAAATTTTTAATGATAAAAAGAGAAAATGTTTAAATTTCTTAATTTTTCGTTAAAATTTGTGATAATTTTTTTTATCGTAATAATATTTTTTGCTTTATCAACGCTTTGGTATTTTTCAATAGGTCTACCTGATTATAAAAAATTATCTGATTACCAACCACCAATTTCAAGTAGAGTGTATTCTGATAATGGAAAATTGATTGCTGAATACGCAATTCAAAAAAGATTATTTGTACCATACGAGTCGATCCCAGAGATAGTTATAAATTCATTCCTATCTGCAGAAGACAAAAATTTTTTTAGTCATCCTGGAGTAGATGCAAAAGGAATCATTAGAGCAACATTAAAAAATTTAAAAAATATTTCTCAAAATAAAAGGCTAGAAGGTGCCTCTACGATTACACAACAAGTGGCAAAGAATTTTTTGCTTACCAATGAAGTATCTATCAAAAGAAAAATAAAAGAGGCAATTTTAGCTTTCAGAATAGAGCGAGCATATTCAAAGGAGAGAATTCTTGAACTTTATCTTAATCAAATTTATTTGGGTCAGGGAACTTACGGTATCGCTGCTGCAAGTTTAGAATATTTTGATAAATCGATTAAAGAATTAAACTATTCAGACGCAGCTTTGTTAGCAGCTTTACCAAAAGCTCCAAGCAAATATGATCCTTATAAATATCCAAAAATTGGAAAATTTAGAAGAAATTTAGTTCTTCAAAATCTATTTGAAAATAATTTTATTTCAAAAAAACAACTAAAGGAATTTAAAAATAAAGAACTAAATTTAAAAAGAAGAAAAATAGAGATAGTAAATGAAGCAAATTCTTATACCGAAGAAGTAAGAAGATCTGTTAATGAAAATTTTGGATTTGAAAAACTTTACTCTCAAGGATTAAGTATAAAAACCCCACTAAATATAAAATATCAAAAAGTAGCAATACAGTCTTTAAGAAATGGAATTGAACAATATGATAGAAGACATGGCTGGAAAGGTCCTATTACCAATAAATTAAAAAATAAAGATTGGAAAAAAAAGTTAGATAATTATAAACTAGATCCAACTCTTAACTGGAAATTTGCTGAAATCATCTCAGTAAATGGAAATGAAATTAAGATAAAATTATTAGATGATAAAAAAAATATCGTTGAGTCTTTAAATTTTAAGAAAGCAAAATGGTCTTTTAAAAAAAAAGATGCAACTAAAGTTCATGAACAAGGTGATATTATTTTTGTAAAAAAAATAAATGGTAGTTGGAATTTAAAACAGTATCCCAGGGTTAATGGAGGTATAGTTGCAATTAATCCATTTACTGGCGATGTGAAAGCGTTAGTAGGTGGTTTTAATTTTAAGTCTAGTGAGTTTAATCGGGTAACACAGGCCAAAAGACAACCTGGATCAGCTTTTAAACCTATAGTTTACGCTGCGGCACTAGAAAATGGCTTTTCTCCAAATTCAATAATTTTAGATGCACCTTTTGTTGAAAGCCAAGGTGTAGGTTTGAAGAATTGGAAACCAGAAAATTATGGAAAAAAATTTTATGGACCAACTACTTTGAGAAAAGGAATAGAGTATTCTAGAAATCTTATGACAATCAGAATCGCAAAAATTTTAGGTTTAGATAAAATTTTAGATTTATCAAAGAAATTAAAAATTTATGATGATATCCCAGAATTGCTATCTGTTTCATTGGGAGCAGCAGAGACAACCCTCATCAATTTAACATCTGCGTATGCCACATTCATAAACGGAGGTATGAAAATTGAACCTACTTTAATTTCACGAATTCAAGATAGGAGGGGTAAAACTATTTTACAGGTTAAAAATAGAGAATGTGTAAGATGTGACAAATTTTTCAACCAAGCGAGCATTTATCCAGAAATCAAAAATACCAATGCAAGAGTGATTAGTGAAGAAACAGCTTATCAAATTACTTCAATACTTAAAGGGACAGTGGAGAGAGGAACTGCTAAAAAGTTGAAATCCCTTAACGTTCCCTTAGCAGGTAAGACTGGAACAACTAACAATAATTTTGATGCGTGGTTTATTGGATTTTCATCTAATTTAGTTATAGGTGTTTACATAGGTTTTGATAATCCAAAAACATTAGGAAAGTTTGAAACTGGGTCAAAGGCTGCATTACCTATCTTTAAAGAATTTGTAGAAAATGCACTTTACAAAGATGATTTTAAGGAATTTGAGATACCAAATAACATTTATTTGACATCATTGAATTATGATACAGGTTTAAAAACCACGACTAAAGATAAAAACATAATTATTGAGGCTTTAAAGAAAAAAGATATTAACAATATTAGTAATAATACTTTAATATCAGTAAATGATCGTGATACTATTATAAAGTTTAGACAATTCTACTAATGCAAAATTTTGAAAATAGCTTGGTATCTGCAAAAAAAACCCTAGAAAATATAAGGGGGTATCTTTGATAGAAATAAAGTTTCAACAAGAATACAAGAGCTAGAAAAAGAACTTTTAAAAGAAAATTTCTGGAAAGATAAAACTAACGTTAAAAAAACCGTAAAATTAAAAAAAAATTACGAAAATATTCTTCAATCTTTTCTAAGTGCTCTAGAGGAAGTTAATAACATATCAGATCTTTACAATTTAGCAGATTCAGAGAAAAATGATGAAATTAAAGAAGAATGTAAAATTAAAATCGAAAAACTTTATAAATTAATCAAAAAAAATGAAATAAATTGTTTTCTTTCTGGAGAAAACGACGATCTAAATATTTACTTAGAGATTCATGCTGGCGCAGGAGGAACTGAAAGCCAAGATTGGGCTGATATGTTAAGAAGAATGTACTTAAAATGGTTTGACAAAAAAAGTTACAAATATGAAATCATAAGCGAACATAAAGGTGAAGAGGCCGGTATCAAATCATCTACAATTAAAGTAGAAGGAGAATATCTATACGGATTAATGAAATCAGAATCTGGAGTTCATAGATTAGTAAGAATATCTCCATTCGATAGCGGAGCTAGACGACACACAAGTTTTGCAAGTGTATGGGTCTATCCAGCTGTTGATGATAATATAGATATTAAAATTGATGAAAAAGATCTTAGAATTGACACTTATAGGTCTAGTGGCGCAGGTGGACAACATGTAAATACAACTGATAGTGCAGTGAGAATTACACATTTACCAACCAAGATTGTAGTTCAATGTCAGAATGAAAGGTCTCAACACAAGAATAAAGAAACTTGTTACAAGATGTTAAAAGCAAGAATGTATGAGTTTGAAATAC
>CACNZU010000021.1 GCA_902624885.1 uncultured Pelagibacteraceae bacterium | reverse complement strand
ATCCTTATATATGTTTGATCTTTATTAATGTTGCATTCTTTTATTATCTTTTTTGCCTGTTCTTTCTGATCATCAGGAACAGTTGATTCTAAGTCAAGAACAATTAAATCAGCATTTAATGTATAAGCTTTTTTAATTTTTTTTTCTTCATGTCCTGGAACGAATAAAACAGATCTATATTTCATATTTACTTAATTTATTATAATCTAAGTCAATACCAAGACCTGGTCCTGAAGGTAATTTATATTTCCCATTTAATGCTCTTTTAAAATTTGGGTAGAATTCTTGATCAATATCTAAATAGAATCTCTCAATATATGTATCTTTTTCCATCAACGCAGCTAATTGAAGAGTAGCTAAAAAACCTGGTCCAAAATAAGCAGTGTGAGGCATTACAGAGACATTATTTTTTTCTGCATGCTGAATAATTTTGAACATTTCATAAATACCACCAACTTTAATTACTGATGGTTGAACAAAAGTAACTGCTTTTTGTTTGATCATTGATTTAAACTCAAATTCTGTACACGCATTCTCCCCACAGGCTATGGGTATTCCAAGTTCTTTATTCAATTTTGCAAGAGTTTCATAATCTTCTGGCGGGTAAATAGGTTCTTCCAACCAAGTTAGTTTCATACTTTTTAAAAAATCTTTTTTGGATAATGTTTCTTCATAAGTCCAAGGACAATTAGTATCTAACATTAAAGGAAGATTACCTGTTCCTTTTCTTCCAGCTTCAATGCAATCATTTTCTATTTCATGAAGTTTTATAGCTTGGTAACCATCATTTAATGATTGCTTACATTTTTGCTCTATAATTTTTGGATCTCCATATCTAAAAAGACTTGAATAGGCTTTAAATAGATCTTTATTTTTTTTTCCTAACAATTCATGAATTGGCTTATTTTTTTCTTTGCCTAAAGCATCCCATAATGCTATTTCAACACCAGATATTGCAAACATTGTTATCCCGTATCTACCAAATAAGTGCAAAGATTTTTGAAGAGTTAAAAGAAGTTCCGGTATATTACTCATATCTTTTCCAACGAGTAAAGGAGCCACCATTTCTTTAATTGCTATTTTTACTGCTTTCCAACTTGTATAACCAAAGGCTTCACCCCAACCAGTGATACCTTTATCTGTTTCAATTTTTACTAAGTTAAATTCTAAACTTTTCCATTCTTTTCCATGAAAAATTACCTTTTTTCCTCCATGGCTAAACGGCATACTCAAAGTGATTGCTTTGATTGATTTAATTTTCATTATCTAAATTTTTTAAAATTAGGCTTTCTTTTTTCTAGAAAGGCCTTTGCGCCTTCAGCCTGTTCTCCAGTTTTAAAATAATCAGGAGCAACTTCCTCGATCATACCTTTTTGGGTAATTTTTAAAATTTCTTCAAATTGTTTTCTAAAACTGGCCTTTAATATCTTTAAACAAGTTGGTGCAGCTTTTAAAATTTCATCGCCATACCTTTTAACTTCCTCATCTAATTTATCTTTTTTCACTACTGAATTTACCAAACCCCAATTCATCATCTCTTTTGCTGAGTATCTTTTGCAAGTCATCCACATTTCTCTTGCACGTTTGTGTCCTAAAATATTTGCAGAGTGGGCAACTATAGCTCCTCCGGCTGGAGAACCAACTCTGGGGCCATTTTGACCAAATATAGAATCCTCACTTGCAATAGTTAAATCACAAAAGTAAGCCATATGATTTCCACCACCAATCGCGTATCCATCAACTTTAGCTATGATTGGTTTACTACATTTTGTTAAGTGAATATGAAATTCGTATTCATGATCTTGAAATTCTTTAGAGCTTTCCCAATTCATATCTCCACCTGAGCAAAAAGCTCTATCTCCAGCACCTGATAAAACTATTACTCCAACTTCTTTATCTTTTTCTGCAGCGTCTAGAGCTGCCTTAAGTTCTTGAAGAGTTACTGGTGTAAAAGCATTTAATACCTTAGGTCTATTAATAGTGACATGAGCGTAATCACCTTTAACTTCATATAATATATCTTTAAATTGCATGAGATCTAATCTCCTCCACAGATTCTGGATTTAATAGCGTTGATAAATCACCTGGATCTTGGTTTGCTAAACATGATTTTATAACTCTTCTCATAATTTTCATATTTCTTGTTTTAGGCAAATCTTTTACAAAGATTACCTTATCAGGCTTAAATGATTTCCCTAAATCTTTTATAACTAAATCTTCAAAAAAACTTTCTTTTTGATCATTATTTTCTGCAGGAACTATAGATAAAATTATTTTTGACCCTTTATTTGCGTCAGGTATTCCAACAGCAGCAACCTCTTTTGCTTTTCCACTTTTTACTATTACACTCTCAAGCTCAGAAGGGCCTATTCTTTTACCTGATACTTTAATGGTATCATCAGATCTTCCATGTAAATACCAATGACCATCAGCATCTCTACTTGCAAGATCACCATGTACCCAGTAATCTTTAATTACACTCCAATAATTATCGATGTAGCGCTTATCGTCATTCCATAAACTCTTTGTTAATCCGATTGATGATTTTCTCATGACCAATTCACCCATTTCATTTGTAGAAACTTTTTTTCCATCTAAATTTAAGATGTCCGCACTCATTCCAGGAATGGGAGCATTAAAAGATCCAACCTTAAAAGGACGATGTAAACAACAATGTAAAATAGAACCAGAAACCTCAGTGCCTCCAGCTGAATTCATAATGGGAACTTTAGACTTACCAATTACTTGAAATAACCATTTCCAAGGTTTTTCTGTCCAAGGTTCTCCACCAGTACAAATCATTCTTAATGAGCTTAAATCTAAATCTTTAAAAAGTTTTTCATCTTTAATCATTTGCGCTCTGATGAGAGCAGGGGAAAGCTCTGTCCAGGAAACCTTATATTTTTCAATAAGTTTCCAAAAACGCACTTCATCAGGAAAATCAGGAACTCCCTCAGCGATTACCATTTGTGCTCCATGTGCAGAAGCTATTGTTGCAGACTTAGAACCCACCATCCATCCCATATCGGCCATACACAAATGAATATCAGTTTGTTTAAAGTCAGCTAAAACTCCTTCATCAAACGACATCTTAGCAACTAAACCAATATGAGTATAAACACATCCTTTTGGTTTTCCAGTTGTACCTGATGTAAAGTGGATAATAGCAGGATCTTCAGCATCAGTTTCTTCTGTCTTTAAATTATCAGAAACATTTTGAAAATTTTCCCAATTAAAGATTTTCTTTCCTTTTTCTTTTCCCAATAAAAAAATTTTTTCTAAAGAAATGACTTGATCTAATTCATTTTTGATTTGATCAAACATTCTTATTTCTTTCGCTTTTCTAAATGTTTTTTCAACAGTAAATATACCTTTAGCTTTTGCTATCTTGAGTCTTTCAATAACTGCTTTAGACCCATATCCAGAGAATAAAGGTAGCACTACACACCCAATTTTTAAAATAGCAAAGTAAGCAATGTAAGTTTCTATAAATTGAGGCATGTAAAGTGCGATTACATCGCCTTTTTTAAAGCCATTTACTTTTAAAGTATTCCCAACCTTTGAGATTTGCTTGTCAAATTCTTCATATGTAATTGAGCTTTCTTTACCGTCTTCTCTTTCGGCAAAAATAAAAGTATTTTTAAAAAATTCCTTATCTCTATGTCGATCTATACAATTTAAAACTATATTAGTTTTCCCACCGATACACCACTCTGTCCAAGGAGTCCCTTTTGATTCATCTAATATTTTTGAGTAGGGTTTGTAAAATTTTAAATCTGAAAATTTTATTACATTGTCCCATAACCATCCTGGATCAGAAAAACTTTTTTTTTCTAATTCATCATAATTTTTTAATTTACAATGTTGTATAAACTGAGTTAGTTTTGAATTTTCAATTTGCTCTTTTGATGGTTGCCAAATGATTTTTTTAGACACAGGTCCTATAAGTACATACCCTCTTTAATCTTTATAATATTATACATGAGGTCATTTAAAGGTGTTTTGATCCCATGTTTTTTTCCAATTTTAGAAACAGCTCCACTTATGAAATCAATTTCAGTTTTTCTATGTTTTAAAACATCAAAAGCCATAGATGACTTATTAGTTTGCCTCGAGTCTACTATTCTGTTGAACATTTCTAAACAATCACTTTCGCTAACATCAACTCCATCAGCTTTAGCTACTGCTCTTGTCTCAAGGATTATATCTTTACCTAATTTTCGAGACATAGTCTGATTTTTATTAGAAATATATAAATCTGTATGATGCAAATCAAAAATTGCTGATAATGGACCAATTGCTGTTAAAGCAAATAATTTCATCCATTTTCTTCTTTTGATATTTTCTTCTGCAATAGTTTCTAAGCCATGTGCAGTAAAAGTTTCAGCTAAATCTTTTACTCTATCACTTGAACCACCTTCGTATTCACCAATCCATGAAGGTAAACTTGCATGGTTTTGAATTATTCCAGGACCTTGAATACTAGAAGCTTGTGTTGTGGATCCACCTAAAACTTTTTCTTTACCAGCTATCTTTTGCATGATTTCTTCATGGCCTATACCGTTTTGAAATGACATAAGCATTGTATTATCTCCAATAATATTTTTTGAATTGGATAGCTTGCGCATTAGCCGGTATAGCTGGAACTTTAGTTGGTCCAACTTATCAAGTTGTAGTTTACATGGGTTACATAATTCTTCTAAAAGCATTTGCATCAGCAGTAGTAGGAGGATTTGGAAGCTTACCAGGAGCTATTGTAGGTGGTTTTACAGTTGGACTATTTGAGACCGCTTGCTCATTTTTTATTTCTGGTAGTCATAAAGATGCCTATGCATTTTTACTTATGGTAGTTGTGTTATTAATAAAACCAACTGGTTTCTT
>CACNZU010000020.1 GCA_902624885.1 uncultured Pelagibacteraceae bacterium | reverse complement strand
CAAGTGATGAAGCTGAGTTAGTTAGGATGATAAATACCTCTGTAAATATTAATGATAAGCCTTCTGCTTTTAGATATCCAAGAGGAAATGGTACAGGAGTTCAATTACCACCTATAAAAGAAGTTTTAAAAATTGGAAAAGCAAGAATAATTAAAGAAGGTAAAAAAGTGGCTTTATTAAATTTTGGTGCTAGACTTGGTGAGTGTAAAAAGGCATCAGAAAAACTTTCTTTAAAAGGAATTGAATGCACTATTATCGATGCAAGATTTGCTAAACCGCTAGATGAAAAATTAATAATAGAGGCGGCCACTAATCATGAAGTTTTAATATCAATAGAAGAAGGTTCAATAGGGGGTTTTGGATCTCACGTAATGCAATTATTATCTGATAGAGGTGTTTTTGATACTGGTTTAAAATTTAGATCTATGATTCTGCCTGATATTTTTATCGACCAAGACACGCCTGAAAAGATGTACGAGACAGCTGGCTTAGATAGTTTGTCGATTATCAATAAAGTTGAAGAAACATTAAACTCAAAAATAGTTTTCGCAAAAAACAAAAATAAAATTTCAAATTAATTACATTGTGCTCTATTCATTAGAAAATGATCTAATAGGACGCAATTCATCATAGCCTCTCCTATTGGAACTGCTCTAATACCTACACAAGGATCATGCCTACCTTTAACAGAAATTTTAGTATTTTCCCCTTTTTTATCGATTGTATCTCTGATTGTTAAAATTGAAGAAGTAGGTTTTACTGCAAATGACGCTATAAGATTCTGACCTGAAGATATTCCTCCCAAGATTCCTCCAGCTTGATTAGATTTAAATTTTACTTTTCCTTTACCTTTACTCATTTCATCAGAGTTTTCTTCACCACTTAAAAATGCTGCATTCATACCTGCTCCTATATTAACTCCCTTTACAGCATTTATACTCATTAAGGCAGCAGCTATGTCGGTATCCAACTTGGAGTAGATAGGTGCTCCTAGACCAACTGGTACTCCAGTAGCTCTCAGTTCTATTATAGCTCCGCATGACGAACCTGCCTTCCTAACTGCTAGCAGATACTTCTCCCAAAGTTTTACAGATTTTTTGTCGGGACAGAAAAATGGATTTTTTCTTATTTCACTATCTTTCCAATTTGATTTATCACAAGACATTAAACCTAGCTGAGTGACTGCACCTGTTACTTTAAACTTTGATCCAATTAGCTTTTTTAAAACAATCCTAGCAACCGCTCCTGCAGCTACTCTACAAGCGGTCTCTCTAGCTGACTGTCTACCGCCCCCTCTAAAATCTCGAATACCATATTTTTTAAAATAAGTGTAATCCGCATGCCCTGGTCTAAATTTATTTTTTATTGTTTCATAATCTCTAGATCTTTTATCTTCATTATGAATAATAATAGAAATAGGCGTGCCTGTGGTTTTCCCTTCAAACACTCCGGATAAAATAATAGCTTTATCGGACTCTTTCCTTTGAGTGGTAAATTTTGATTGCCCAGGTCTCCTTTTATCCATATCTGTTTGTAAATCCCTCTCAGATATAGGTATATTTGGTGGGCAACCATCAATTACGCAGCCTATAGCTGGTCCATGAGACTCCCCCCATGTTGTAAACCTAAAAATTTTTCCAAAAGTATTAAAAGACATAGATATTTAATGTATAAATTATTTTAAAGAAATTATGAATCAAAAAAATGGCAAAAATTCACTCGGAATTGATATTTGTTTCGAAGATCTGGACAATCCTATAGAATTGTTCAAAAAATGGTTTTCTAAAGCGGAAGAAACTGAAATTAACGACCCTAATGCTGTAGCCGTAGCAACATCAAGTAAAAATAATCAACCTAATGTCAGAATGGTACTTCTTAAAGGTCTCAGCGATAAAGGATTTGTATTTTATACTAATTTCAATAGCAGAAAAGGAAGTGAATTAAAAGACAACCAAAAAGCTTCAATGTGTTTTCATTGGAAAAGTTTAAGACGTCAAGTAAGAGCTATAGGAAAAGTTGAAGAAGTTTCATCAAAAGAAGCTGATGAATATTTTAATTCTCGTCCCTATAAAAATAGAATAGGCGCTTGGGCTTCTTCTCAATCAAAAATATTAGACCAAAGAGAAACTTTTTTTAAAAAAATAAAAGACTTTGAAAAAAAATATCCTGACCAAAAAAACGTTCCAAGGCCTCCTCACTGGTCTGGATGGAGACTTCTGCCTGAAGAAATTGAATTTTGGCTAGATGGAGAAGGAAGAATACACGAAAGATTAAATTACAAAAAAAATAACAATCAATGGGAGAGAGAGCTTCTTTACCCTTAAAAAGATCTGTTGAGACTAAAGCTCGTCAAATTCTGTAAAATTTTTTTGTCTTCGTTATCAGGAAAAATTGCAAGTGAGTCATAAGAAACATTCACAAAATATTCTGCTTTTTTAAATGTTGCTTCAACTGCTTTATATTTATTTATCAGAGATAATGTATATGTAAAATCTTTTTCGGATCTTTTATCTTTTTTCATGATTTCATTAAGAAAATTTTTTTCTTCTTTATTCCCTTTCTGAAAAATAATAATCATGGGAAGAGTAACTTTTCCTTCAAAAAAAATCTTTACCAATTTCTTTACCAAACAATTTTTCTTTTGCATAAAAGTCAAGGGCATCATCTGCTATTTGAAAAGCTAACCCCAAGTTTCTGCCGTACGACTCCAAAGCTTTTTTTTCTTTTTCATTGCTTCCTGACAAACAAGCTCCTGTTTTAGTCGCCGCTGAAAAAAGTGAAGCTGTTTTTAAGTTAATAATATCTATGTATGTTTCCTCTAATAGATCAGCTTCTCCTTTGTGTTGAAGTTGTAAAACCTCACCTTGAGCGATTTTTGAAGATGTAGAAGATAGTAATTTTAAAACTTCTAAATCGCCGTCTTCAACCATCATTTCAAAACATCTACTTAGCAAATAATCACCCACCAAAATAGATGATTGATTTCCCCAAACAGAATTAGTTGTTTTTACTCCCCTCCTTAATTCACTTTCATCTATCACATCATCATGTAAAAGAGTTGCTGAATGAATTAATTCAACACATGCAGCTAAATTTATATCTCTTTTTTCTTCTTTATATCCGGTTAATTTCGCAGATTCTAAAGTAAGGAGTGCCCTTAATCTCTTGCCCCCCGATCTTAAATGATGATTGCTCATTCTCTGAATTAGATTTACCTCACTTTTTAATTTTTCTTGAATAAGACTTTCAACTTTTTGCAGTTTATCACCAAGAAGGTTTTTGAGTTCAAGGTAAGCAGAATTTGCCGATTTTTTAAGAGGTATAACTGATCCCATAAGCAATATTTATATTTGTTTTTAGCTAATAATAAATTTTTAATTGATCCCGTGGTGACGCACCCATAATTCAACTATAAGTAGCGTAATTATTAATTAAATTTTAATTTTTTACTGCTATAAGAATATAATTAATCATCAAAAATATGTTTTCAATTTTTAAGAAAAAAAAAATAGTTCCCCATGTCAGACTTACGGGCATCATAGGCTCAGCGGGAAAATTTAAACAAGGTATGGAATTGGCCAATCAGAGAGATATTTTGAAGAAAGCTTTTGCAGTAAAAAAAATCACTCATGTTGCAATATCAATCAACTCTCCTGGAGGATCACCAGTTCAGTCACATTTAATATATAGTTATATAAGACAATTGGCTGAAAAACATAAAGTAAAAGTTATTATATTTGCAGAAGACGTTGCAGCATCCGGTGGATATTTTATTGCGTGTGCAGGAGATGAAATTTATGCAAATTCAAGTTCTATAATTGGTTCAATAGGTGTAATTTCTGCATCTTTTGGTTTTAAAGACTTAATTCAAAAAATAGGAGTCGAAAGAAGAGTTTATACAGCTGGAAAAAATAAAAGCACTTTAGATCCATTTAAAGAAGAAAAAGAGGAGGACATTAAAAGGTTAAAAACTATACAACTTGAATTACATGAAGACTTTATAAAAGTTGTCAAAAGTAGCAGAGGTTCAAAACTTAAGGATCCCGAAAAAAATAATATTTTTACTGGAGAATTTTGGACAGGAAAAACATCATTAAAGCTTGGTTTAATTGACGGAATTGGAAACGCTGACCAAGTGTTAAGAGAAAAATTTGGAGAAAAAGTAATTATTAAAACATTTGAAAAACCCAAAGGTTTTATCGCAAGAAAGCTTTCTTCCTCCGTTCAAGACCCAGTTGAAAAACTTGTGAATTTAATTGAAGAAAAATCGATGTGGCAAAAATTTGGTTTATAGATGCCAGCTAAAAAAAAAGTTAAAAAAAAAAATAATTCTCTTTCTTTTCAAGACTTAATAATGAATCTTCAAAAATTTTGGGGAAGAAATGGCTGTGTAATTTTACAACCATACGATTTAGAGGTTGGTGCGGGGACTTTTCATCCTGCTACTACGTTAAGATCTCTAGGCCCTAAACCATGGAAAGCGGCTTATGTTCAGCCTTCAAGGCGACCAACGGATGGCAGATATGGTGAAAACCCAAATCGTTTACAACACTATTACCAATATCAAGTGATTATAAAACCATCTCCGAGTAATATTAAACAAACATACTTAAAAAGCTTAGCAGCTATTGGTATTGATGTAAAAAATCATGATATCCGTTTTGTTGAAGATGATTGGGAAAGTCCAACTTTAGGTGCAGCAGGATTAGGATGGGAAGTTTGGTGTGATGGAATGGAGATTACTCAATTTACTTATTTTCAACAAATGACAGGTATAGAATGTAAACCTGTTCCAGTTGAGATTACTTATGGTCTTGAGAGGCTATGTATGTTTGTTCAAGAAAAAAATAATGTTTTTGATCTGGACTGGAATAATACTGGTGTAAAATATAAAGAAGTTTTCTTTCAAGCCGAAAAAGAGTTTTCTGCTTATAACTTCGAGTTTGCAAATACTGATGCTTTACTTAAAAATTTTGAAAATACTGAAAATGAATGTAAATCTCTACTTCAAAAAAATCTTTCATTACCAGCTTATGATCAGTGTTTAAAAGCTAGTCATATATTTAATTTATTAGATGCCCGAGGTGTTATAGGTGTAGCAGAAAGAACCGGTTATATCACAAGGATAAGAGAGCTCGCAAAAGGATGCGGGGCACTATGGTTAAGCTCTCAAAGTTAATTTATGGCAGAACTTTTATTGGAACTTTATAGTGAAGAAATTCCACCTCAACTTCAAATAGGAGCAAGAACACAATTAAAAGAATTTATTGAGAGTTCATTTAGAGATAATGAAATTAAATATAAAGAGCTATTAGTATTCTCTTCACCAACAAGACTAGTTCTTTTAGCTAATGATATAGCTGAAAATATAAAAGTAGCATCTAAAGAAATTAAAGGACCCAAAATAGGATCTCCTGATCAAGTTATACAAGGTTTTGTGAAAGCAAAAAAAGTATCAGAACAAGATTTAATCGAAAAAGATACTGATAAAGGAAAATTTTACTTTATTAAAACTCAACCTAAGTCAATTTTAGTTGAAGAATTATTGAACAAAATTATCCCTAAAGCTATCGGTTCAATTAGTTGGAAAAAGTCAATGAAATGGTCTGATCACAATTTAATGTGGGGAAGACCTCTTCAATC
>CACNZU010000019.1 GCA_902624885.1 uncultured Pelagibacteraceae bacterium | reverse complement strand
TAAAAAATGTAAAAATAGAAAAAAATCCTTCAATTGTTTTGCTAAAAGATTTGCAGCAAAAGAGGCTTTCTCAAAAGCATTAGGTACCGGAATATCAAAAGGGATAAATTTTAATGAAATATTAGTTTTAAACGAAAAAAATGGAAAACCATTTATAAAACTTATCCAAAATACCAAAAAAAATGTTGAAAAAAAAATAAAAAAGAAAACTTACAAAATATCATTGTCTCTTACAGATGAAGATAATTATGCAGTAGCATTTGTAACTATTTCAATATGAAAAAAAGTAAGATAATTGCGATTATTATTGATAATACAAAAACGTTATTAGGAGCTTTGCTTATTGCTATATTGATACGCTCACTAATTATTCAACCATTTTACATACCATCGTCATCTATGGAACCAACTTTATTAGTAGGAGACAGAATTTTTGTAAGCAAATATGCTTATGGTTACAGCAATCATTCTTTTCCATTCAGTCCAAAATTTTCTAATAATCGCTATTTTTATAAAAAACCAAAACAAGGAGATTTAGTCGTTTTTAAAACCCCAGCTGATAACAGGACCGATTATATAAAAAGATTAATTGGTTTACCTGGTGATGAAATTCAATTCGTAAATGGAAGTCTTATTTTAAATGGTAAAAAAATTAAAAGGGAAAAAACTGAAATTTCAGAACTAACTAGATGTGGAAAATTTATTTTAAATACAGTTACATTTATTGAAACACTTCCAAATGGAGTAAAATACTTTGCATCGTACAACAAAGATGGAACATTACAAAATTCAAAAAAATACCAAGTGCCGAAAGATCATTTTTTTTTAATGGGCGATAATCGCGATTGTTCAAAAGATAGTCGATTCCTTGAAGATGTAGGATATGTGAAAAAACTCAATTTAGTTGGTAAAGCAAAAATTATATTTTTTTCAAATGACACAAATAAAGGGAGTTTATTAAAATTTTGGAATTTAAATAATTCATTTAGATTTAACAGAACTTTTAAGGTTTTAAGATGACTAAACTAATTAACGATCTTGAAAAAATTTTAGATTATAATTTTAAAGATAAAAATTTATTACATAAAGCCTTAACACACAAAAGTTTTAGCAATAGTGTTAATAATGAAAAATTAGAGTTTTTAGGCGACAGGGTACTTGGATTAATTATTTCGAAAGAACTAATAGAAAAATATCCTGATGAAAAAGAGGGTATTATTGATAAAAAATACGCTAATCTTGTTAATAAAAAGACTTGTGCGGAAATAGCTAAAAAAATTAATATCAAAAAATTTATCTATTTAGGGTCATCACACAAAATTTTAGAAAGATCAGCAGACAGAATTCTCAGTGATTGTCTAGAAGCTATTGTTGGTTCAATATATTTAGACGGAGGATTTAAATCCTCAGAAAAATTCATTTTAAAATTCTGGGCTTCTTATATAGACAATTCAATAATTACTCTTGTAGACTCAAAAACAAAATTACAGGAATATAGTCTTAAAAAATTCAAAAAATTACCAAAATACATTTTTTTTAAAAAATCTGGTCCTCAACATAAACCATTATTTAAAACAGAAGTAGAAATTCCGCAGTCCAAAAAAATTATTGGGATCGGAACATCAAAAAAAAATGCTCAACAAAACGCAGCTGCTAAATTAATTAAGATTTTGAAAATATGAACTGGGAAGATAAGGGATATTTAATATTTAAAAGAAAATTTAGAGAAAATGCAAAAATCATTAACGTATTTTCCAAGTCTAGAGGAAAAGTTTCAGGTGTTGTTTACGGTGGTAATTCTAGAAAAATAAGAAATTACCTACAATTATCAAATGAACTATTCATTGTTCATAATTCAAAAAATGAAAATAAACTTGGATATTTTAAAACCGAATTAGTCAATGCGATATCTCCTCTTTATTTCAGTGATAAAGAGAGAACATCTGCCTTAGTGTCAATTTGTTCAATTTTAAATTTTTTATTACCTGATTCTCAACCAAACAAAAATATTTATAAATCCTTTGAGGGTTTCATAAAATCAATTAATTTAGAAAATTGGATTATCATTTATATTTTCTTTGAGTTGAGTCTAATAAAAGATTTAGGATATGACCCAGACTTAGATAAATATAAAAATAAAAACACAAATCAATTTAATATTTCAAAAATTAGAATTGATGAAATTAATTATGATATACCTGATTTTTTAATTTTGAATCAACTTCCAAAAAGTTTACCAAATTACTTAATTAAAAAATCATTATATTTTACAAGAAATTTAATTCAAAATAGATTTTTCATACCTAACAATTTGCCTTTTCCTAAATCAAGAGTGCTTTTAGAAAATTATTTTAACTAATTCTTAATTTTTTTTGCTACATCTAATGCAAAGTATGTAACAACTGCACAAGCCCCAGCTCTTTTAAAAGAAACTATACTTTCTAAAATTGCATCGTCAGTAAAAATTTTTTTTTCAATAGCGTTTTTAATCATACTATACTCACCAGATACTTGGTAAGCAATTACAGGAATATTAAAATTTTTTTTAATTTTATTTATCATATCTAAATACATCATCCCTGGTTTTACCAGAATCATATCAGCTCCTTCTTTAATATCAAAACCAACTTCTCTTAAGGACTCTGATGAGTTTCTATAATCCATTTGATATGTTTTTTTGTCAGTTTTTAGTTTTGATTTGCTTCCAACCGCGTGCCTGAATGGTCCATAAAAATATGAAGCATATTTTACTGCATAGGATAAAATATTTATGTCTTTGAAATTTTCTTTATCTAAAGCTTTTCTAATTACTCCAATTCTACCGTCCATCATATCTGAAGGAGCAATTACATCACATCCTTTCTTTGCTTGAAGTATAGCTTGTTTTACCAATATCTGAATTGTTTTATCGTTGTCGATCTTTTTTTTAATAAGTACACCATCATGTCCATGAGATGTGTATGGATCAAGAGCGACATCACACATAACACCAATATCAGGAAATTTTTTTTTAATAAATTCAATCCCCCTGCAAACTAAATTATTTGGATTTAAGGACTCACTTCCTAATTCATCTTTTTTTTTATTTGGAGTGAAAGGAAATAATGCAACCATTGGAATTTTGTACTTTTTTACTTCTTTTAGAACAGTTGTTAATTTGTCGATCGTATATCTCTTCACTCCAGGCATTGATTTAATTGACTCGATTTTATTTTTTCCCTCTCTAATAAAAATAGGTAAAATTAAATCCTTGTGTGAGATATTGCTTTCAGATACTAAATCCCTCATCCATATTGATTTTCTCAGCCTTCTAAGCCTTGTTTTTGGGTAAGATCCAAAGATTTTCATGTAAAGTTCTTTAAATTAGTTATGTAATGCGACAAATATTTTATTATAATTCTTATTAGTGTAATTTAATTACTATTAATGAGCAATATAAAACTAAAACAAATATTTAAAACTGTATGTATTGCCTCAGATCATGCCGGTTTTAAATTGAAAGAAGAAATTAAAAATCATTTAGTTGATAAAAAAATTTCTATTTTTGATATTGGGCCTTTTAACAACGAATCTGTTGACTACCCAGATTACGCAAGAAAATTAGCATTTAGAATTAAATCAAAAAAAAGCCAAGTTGGCGTATTAGTTTGTGGCTCAGGGACAGGTATGGCAATAAGTGCTAATAAAATCAAATCAATTAGAGCTGCAGTATGCTATAATTTGAAGTCTACAAGATTGTCTAGACAACATAATAATGCTAATATAATAGCATTAGGCTCGAGATTAACAAAAAAAAAATTGTCTTTAAGATTAGTTGATGTTTTCTTGAAGACTAAATTTGAAGGCGGAAGACACTTAAGAAGGGTTAAAAAAATTTAGTCATGTCCATAGCAGTGAAGTTAAATAAGTATTTAAATAGTTTCTTCAAATTAGATTTGAAGAAAGCTGATAGAGAACTTTACAAATCAATTGAGGAAGAATTTTCAAGACAGCAAAATCATATTGAATTAATTGCCTCAGAAAATATTGTTTCAAGGGCTGTTTTAGAAGCTCAAGGATCTGTTTTAACAAATAAATACGCTGAAGGTTATCCCGGAAAGAGATACTACGGTGGGTGTGAACATGTAGACATATCAGAGAATTTGGCAATAGAGAGAGCAAAAAAATTATTTGATTGTAAATTTGCAAACGTTCAGCCACATTCTGGTGCTCAAGCTAATGGGGCAGTATATTTAGCTTTACTGAAACCTGGTGATACAACACTCGCAATGAGTTTAAATTCTGGAGGTCATTTAACTCACGGAGCCAAGCCTGCTCAGTCAGGCAAATGGTTTAACGCATTGCACTATGAAGTTGATAAAGACACAGGATTAATTGATTATGATCAAGTTGAAAAACTAGCTATAGAAAACAAACCGAAACTTATCATTGCTGGAGGAAGTGCATACTCAAGAATAATAGATTTTAAAAAATTTAGAGAAATTTGTGATAAAGTTGGAGCTTACTTTTTAGTTGACATGGCTCATTTCTCTGGACTTGTCGCTGGAAAAGCTTATCCCAACCCAACTAAGTTTGCAGATGTAGTTACATCTACTACCCATAAAGTTTTAAGAGGACCACGAGGTGGAATAATTTTGACTAACAGAGAAGATTTAATAAAAAAATTTAATAGTGCAATATTTCCTGGTTTACAAGGAGGACCATTAATGCACGTTATAGCAGCTAAAGCAGTTTGTTTTAAAGAGGCTTTATCAGATGATTTTATAGAATATACTAAAAATGTAATCAATAATGCAAAAGTTCTTTCTCAAAGATTAAATGATAAAGGTTTTAAAATTTTTTCTGGAGGTACTGATACTCATTTAATGCTAATAGATTTAAGATCATTCGGTGTTACCGGCAAAGATGCCCAGGCTTCTTTGGGTAGAGCTAATATAACTTGTAATAAAAATGGAATTCCTTTTGATAGCGAAAGTCCAATGATAACATCAGGGATAAGACTAGGAACTCCAGCTTGTACTACTAGAGGTTTCGGAACTAATGAATTCAAATTGATTGGTGATCTGATTTATAAAGTAATAGATGGTTTAAGCAAAAATAAAGAAGATAACTCATTAATAGAAAAAGAAGTTCAAAAAGAAATAATTGAACTTTGTTCATCTTTTCCTATATATAGTAGTTAGAATATGCTTTGTCCATTTTGTAGAGAGAAAGATACATCAGTAGTTGATTCCAGACCATGTGAAGAGGGGACAGCAGTTCGAAGACGAAGATTATGCACCTGTAACGGTGGAATGAGGTTTACAACATTTGAGAGAATACAATTTCAGGAACTTTCAGTTATAAAAAGTAATAGTAAAAGAGAACCATTTGATAGGGATAAAGTCTCAAAATCAATTAGGATAGCAACTCGAAAAAGACCTGTTGGGGTAGACGCTATAGATAATTTTGTTTCTAAAATAATTATGAAAATCGAAGGCTTAGGAGAAAGTGAAATCCCCACGTCAACTATCGGTAAATTTATTATGGAAGGTTTACAATATATAGATACGGTTGCCTATGTTCGTTATGCTTCTGTTTACAAAAATTTTAAGGAAGCTAAAGATTTTGAACAATTCGTGGGCAGTTTAGATGAGAAAAAATCATAATTTTTTTTCAAATTTAGCT
>CACNZU010000018.1 GCA_902624885.1 uncultured Pelagibacteraceae bacterium | reverse complement strand
AAAGACAAAAAGATCTCTGGTAACATTATATTTAAATTATTAATCATTTAATTAGAAATCAGTGCTGTTTGATAATTATTAATCAAACTATTGACTGATACGCTGAAAGTCTCCATTAAAGGTAGTGGGTAAAAACCAAAAAAAAGTATAAGGAATGCTAAAGTAGCTAGCATTAAGATTTCAGATTTATTAATATCTTTCAAAGATTTTACTTCTGGATTATTTGTAACACCAAAAATAACTCTTTTAGTAAGCCAAAGCATGTAGGCAGCTCCCAGTACAACTCCGAAAGTTGCCAACATTGCAGCTAAATAGCTTTTTTGAAATGTTCCAGTCAAAACTAGAAACTCACCTAAAAAACCTGAAGTTCCAGGTAAACCCAGCGCGGCTAAAGCAAATAATAAAAATAAAAAAGAGTACTTTGGAAGATAATTTACTAGCCCGCCATAGGTGCTAATCAGTCTAGAATGCAACCTATCATAAACTACCCCAACACATAAAAATAGTGCTGCTGAAATTAATCCATGACTAATCATTTGATAAATACTTCCCTCTATACCTTGTTTTGTTAATGTAAAAATACCTAAAGTTACATAACCCATATGAGCTACAGAAGAATATGCAATTAATTTCTTCATATCTTCTTGCATTAAGGCAACTAAAGAAGTGTAAATAATAGCAATTATACTCAAAGTGTATATTAGAGGAGTAAAATATTCAGAAGCTACTGGGAACATAGGTATTGAGAACCTCAAAAATCCGTATCCAGCCATCTTTAGTAAAATTGCGGCTAAAATAACTGATCCGGCCGTTGGGGCTTCAACGTGTGCATCTGGTAACCATGTATGAACTGGCCACATTGGCATTTTAACAGCAAAGGAGCTCAAGAAAGCTAACCATAATAAATTTTGATACTCTTTTGGTATTCCTATTTCATAAATTTGAGTAATGTCAGTTGTACCAGTTAACCAATAAATAACTATTATAGCAACAAGCATTAAAACTGAACCAAGTAAAGTAAATAGAAAAAATTTGAATGCAGAATAAACTCTTCTTGGTCCACCCCAAACTCCAATAATCAAAAACATAGGTATTAGACCTGCTTCAAAAAATAAATAAAAAATAACTAGATCAAGTGAGCAGAAAACACCGATCATAAATGTTTCTAGTATTAATATAGCTATCAAAAATTCTTTCACTCTTACTTTAACACTATTAACGCAAGAGATAATACAAAGAGGGGTGATGAATGTTGTTAATACAATAAAAAGTATTGATATACCATCTACACCTAATTTAAATTTTATAAAATTATTTATCCAGGATTTTTCCTCTACAAACTGAAATTCTGAAGTATTTATATCAAGAGAAAACCATAAAAATAATGACAGTAAAAAAGTAGCAGTACTACTGAATAAAGATATATATATCGAACTTTTATTATTGGTTTTGTCTTTAGATAATAATATGAAAAAAGAACTTATTAAAGGTAAAAAAATTAAAGTAGATAGTATTGGAAAGTTCATTTTATTTTAAAATCAAATAAGTTAGGAGAATTGATAAACCTAATAGCATTACAAAAGCATAATCATAAATAAATCCTGTTTGAAGCCGTCCTGTTTTATTTGAAATAATCTTAACTAGTTTTGAAATACCGTCAGGGCCAAACTTGTCTATTATACCTATGTCTCCTTTTTTCCAAAAAAAAGAGCCTATTTTTTTTGCGGGGATTACGAAAACCTTATCGTAAATCTCGTCGATGTACCACTTATTTAGTAAAAAGCTATATAAGGGTTTATTAGTATTTTTAAATTCCTCTAAAACGTCTGGTTTTAAAATATAAAAATAGAACGAAATTGGTATAGCTATTAAGACTAAGATCGGAGTAATTAATAAAAACCATATTGGTATAGCATCATGTTTAATTTCATTTAAAAAGAATATTGAACCTTGCCAAAATTCTTTGCTGTGATGACCTATAAATGTTTCTTTAAAAATATACCCGGAGAATATTGCACCAATTCCTAAAAACATTAAAGGAGCCAACATCACCATTGGAGACTCATGAGTTTGTTTTATTGAAATTATCTTGTTGTTATAAGATCCGTGAAAAACTTTGAAAAATAATCTCCAAGAGTATATTGATGTTAAAAATGCTGTAAGAATACCAATCGTAGCTGCATAATTTCCAAGATTAGAATTTTTGAGATAAGCGAATTCAATTATTGCATCTTTAGAGTAGAAGCCGGATAGAAAAGGAAATCCAGTTAATGCTAAAGTTCCTAATAACATAAAGACATAAGTATAAGGAAGATTTTTTCTTACTCCACCCATGTTTCTTATATCTTGCTCATCTTTAAAAGCATGGATTACTGAACCGGCACCTAAAAATAATAATGCTTTAAAAAAAGCATGAGTAAATAAATGAAACATTGCTACATGATAGGCTCCTACTCCAGCAGCAAAAAACATATAACCTAATTGGCTGCAAGTTGAGTAAGCAACTATTTTTTTTATATCATTTTGAACAAGTGCGACTGATGCCGCAAATATCGCAGTTATCATTCCTACTATGGTAACTAAATTCAAAGCGATTGGAGAATATTCAAAAATTGGTGAACATCTTACAACTAGAAAAACTCCTGCAGTTACCATTGTCGCAGCATGTATTAATGCAGAAACTGGTGTTGGGCCCTCCATTGCATCGGGTAACCAAGTATGAAGTAAAAACTGCGCAGATTTTCCCATTGCGCCAATAAATAGGAATATGCATATAAGTGTGATTAAATTAAATTCAAAACCAAAAAAAACTATTTTTTTTTCAACAAATTGGCTTGTGGTTTGAAAAATATCCTCAAAATTAATTGTGCCAAAAAAGAAAAAGATTAAAAATATTGCTATAGCTAAACCAAAATCACCTATTCTATTTACAATAAATGCTTTTATAGCTGCGTTATTTGCTGTTTCTTTTTTATACCAAAAACCTATTAAAAGGTAAGAACATAAACCAACACCCTCCCATCCAAAAAAAAGTTGTAAGAAATTGTCTGAAACAACTAAAGCTAACATTGAAAAAGTAAATAATGATAGATATGACATAAATCTTGGTTTGTGAGGATCATGACTCATATATCCAATTGAATAAATATGAACTAATGCAGACACAAAAGTTACAACTACGAGCATAACAGAACTTAATGGATCGATATTTATAGACCAGTTGGCCTTGAAACTTCCAGAGCTGATCCATTCAAAAATTATATAATTACCGTAAATATCATTTTGAATACCATTCCAAAAAACAAAAATTGAGAGAATTGCTGAGACACTTACAAATAAACTTGTGAGAATTTCAGCAAAATATTTTGAAAGGGATCGACCTAAGTACCCAAACAATGAGCCTATTAGCGGTAAAAATAATATTGCGTATTCCATTTAACCTTTCATCCCATGGATGTCTTCAACCCTGATAGAGCCTCTATTACGGTAGTAAACAACGATAATAGCAAGACCTATTGCTGCCTCTGCTGCTGCAACTGTCAAAATAAGCATTGTAAAAATTTGCCCAACAATATCTCCGGAAAAAATTGAAAAAGATATCAAATTTATATTTACAGCAAGCAAAATAAGCTCAATGGACATTAATATAACAATTACATTTTTTCTGTTTAAAAATATTCCGATTACTCCTAAGAAAAAAATAATAGCTCCTAATGACAAGTAATGTCCTAATCCTATTTCAATCATCTATCTTTACTCCTTGATTAGATTCTACTTCCATAAGTTCTATAGCGTTTGAAGGGTTTCTAGAAATCTGATTTATATAACTCTGTTTCTTGACTCCTTTTCTTTCTCTAAATGTCAGAAGAATAGCCCCAATCATTGCCAAGAGAAGAACTATTCCTGCTAATTGAAAATATAATATATAATCCGTATACATAACCAAACCCAACTGATGAGTATTAGAAGTATCTGATAAAAATAAAGAGCTACTTGACATAACATCTTCTTTATATTTCCAACCTCCCACAACAACTAATAATTCTAAAAGAATTAGCACACTTACTATCAAGCCTGTAGGAATATGAGTAGATTTTTTACCGATAAACCACGACTGTTTTTGTTCTGCCACGTTTAACATCATAACTACAAATAAAAACAAGACAGCGACTGCTCCAACGTAAACAATTAAAAGTATCATTCCTAAAAATTCAGCGCCTACCATTATAAACAGGCATCCCACTGAAATAAAATCTAAGATTAAAAAGAAAACTGAATTAATTGTACTTCTTGATGTAATCACCATCAAGGATGAGAAAATTGCTATAATTGAAAAGAAATAAAAAAAAATTGAGTGGACAATCATTTATCTGTAAGGTTTATCTAGCTTAATATTTTTTGCCAAAACTGACTCCCATCTATCACCATTTTCTAAAAGTTTTTCTTTATTATAATAAAGCTCTTCTCTGGTTTCAGTTGCAAATTCAAAATTTGGCCCTTGTACTATTGCATCAACAGGGCATGACTCCTGACATAATCCACAATATATACATTTTAGCATATCAATATCATATCGAGTTGTTTTCCTGCTTCCGTCCGATCTCTCAGTAGATTCAATTGTAATGGCTTGAGCCGGACAAACTGCTTCACACAATTTACAAGCTATACATCTTTCCTCTCCATTAGGGTATCTTCTTAAGGCGTGCTCTCCTCTCATTCTCGGACTAATTGGTCCTTTTTCAAATGGGTAATTTATTGTTTTTGAACCTCTAAACAATTCTTTAATCGCTATAAATAATCCAGAAATAAACTCTACAAGAAATATCGTTTTCAAAAATCTGCTCAAACTCATTAAATATTTACCTTTGGTAATTTATCAAAATAAAATAAGAAACTTGCAGTCAAAACAAGATACACTAATGAAAATGGCAAGAAAATTTTCCAGCCTAATCTCATAAGTTGATCATACCTGTATCTTGGAACGATAGCTTTAATAAGGGCGAACAATAGGAATAGAAATAAAATTTTCAATATCATCCAAATTGGGGCAGGAATTATATTCAATGGATAAATATCAATAATTGGTAACCATCCTCCAAGAAAAAGGATTGAGCCCATAGCACACATTAAAAGTATGTTCGCATATTCTCCAAGCCAGAACATTGCATACATCATCCCTGAGTATTCCGTTTGATAGCCAGCTACTAATTCTGCTTCAGCCTCAGGAAGATCAAATGGTGGCCTATTTGTTTCAGCAAGAGCGGATATAAAAAAAATTACAAACATTGGAAAAAGCGGAATCACGTACCATAGATCTTTTTGTGCTAAGACAATATCATTTAAATTCAACGAACCAACACATAGAAGAACGTTTATTATAATAATCCCTATTGAGACTTCATATGAAACCATTTGAGCTGCTGATCTAATAGCACCTAAAAATGGATATTTAGAGTTAGATGCCCATCCTCCCATGATAATTCCATAAACTCCAAGAGAAGAAACTGCGAATAAATACAAAATTCCAACATTAATGTCAGCTAAAACTAGATCCTCACTCATTGGGATCACAGCCCAAGCAACTAAAGCTAAGGTCATAGTTACAATTGGAGCCAGAATGAAAACCACTTTATTTGCGCTTGCAGGAATAATAATTTCTTTAAAAATATATTTAAGTGCGTCGGCCAGAGTTTGAAATAATCCAAAAGGGCCAACAACATTAGGACCTCTTCTT
>CACNZU010000017.1 GCA_902624885.1 uncultured Pelagibacteraceae bacterium | reverse complement strand
TTCACTGTCATTACCAGATTTAATACTGATTGATGGCGGAAAAGGACAATACTCTGTGTCTAGAGAAGTTCTTAATGAATTAGGATTACATGACTTACCAATTTTAGCAGTAGCAAAAGGTAAAAAAAGAAATGCTGGGGAAGAAAAAATTTATTATGAAAGTAAAGAGTATATCTTAGAAAAAAATGATCCATTATTATTTTTCATACAAAGACTTAGAGATGAGGCTCATAGATTTGCGATAAGTACTCATAGAGCTAAAAGAAAGAAAAACCTTAGCAAATCTTTACTAGACCAAATCCAAGGGATTGGAAAACAAAGAAAAAGAGCCTTATTAAACCATTTTGGGTCTGCACGAGCTGTTGAATCTGCGAGCTTTGATGACTTAAAATCAGTGGAAGGTATAGAAGACAACATAGCTAAGAAAATATATGATTATTTTCACGAATAAATGAAATTAAAAATACCAAACATACTCACTATCGGTAGAATTATAATTGTTCCAGTTTTTGTAGTTACATTTTTTATTCCAGGTTTTTTTGGGGACTTAATACCGTTTTTTTTGTTTGTGCTTGCAAGTTTTACAGATTATTTGGATGGTTTGTTAGCAAGATTTTTTAAGGAGGAGTCCAAGTTAGGCGAACTTTTAGATCCTATTGCAGACAAAATACTTGTTGCTGCTGCACTAATATTGCTTGTTATGAATGGAACAATAAAAAACTATGAAGTAATAGCTGCAGTAATTATTCTAACTAGAGAGATCTTAGTTTCAGGACTAAGAGAATTTTTAGCAAAAGGAAAAATTACAATGCAAGTAACAAGCCTAGCGAAAATGAAAACTTTTATTCAAATGACCTCTATAGCAATTTTGTTGACTGGTGATATTGGTAACAAAATAATAAATTTTCAAGATTATAATGCTCAAACAATCGGAATTATACTTCTTTGGTTTTCTGCATTTTTAACTTTATATACTGGTTATGACTATTTAAGAAAAGGTATAGATCATGCTATTAATGAAGATAGTAAAGATTAAGCTGCTGAGTCTTTTCTTACTAAATTCTGGTATGAATCATTCAAATCAGATATTAGCTTGCAAACTTTAAATTTGTAATCATTTATCTGGGAAACTGGTGTTACTTCAGCCGCTGTACCAGTTAAAAAACACCCTACAAAATTTTTCATTTCCTCTGGTTTAATCTTTCTTTCAATCACCTTTATTCCTTTAGACCTAGCAATTTTAATTATTTCACGTCTTGTTATTCCATCTAAAAAAGAGTCAGGAATAGGAGTGTGTAATTCTTCAGCCTGGTTTTTAAAAAAAACATTTGCTCCAGTCGACTCAGCGATATTCCCTTCATGATCAAGCATTAAAGAGTCTGTAAATCCTTGAGCTTCAGCTTCATGTTTTGATAATGTACATATCATATATAAACCTGCCGCCTTGGTATCCCATGGAATAGTATTAGGTGCAGGCCTTCTCCAACTGGAAATATTTAGTTTTATTCCGCTCATCTTTAATTTTGGATCAAAGTAGGAACCCCACTCCCAAGTTGCGATTGCCACATGTATTTTATTTTTTTGTGCTGAGATTGCCATCATTTCACTTCCTCTCCAAATTAATGGTCTTACATATCCATTTTTAACTTTCTGGACATTTACTATATTTTTACAAGCTGAGTTAATTTCGTCTTGGCTATATGGAACTTTAATTCCCATTCTTTCTGCAGAATAAAACAATCTCTTAGTGTGGTCTTCTAATTTAAAAATTTCCCCATCATAAACTCTCTCACCCTCAAACACACAGCTTGCATAATGAAGACCATGATTAAGTATTGAATTTAAATCTTTACTATTAGGAAGCACATATGGATTAGTTAAAATTTCAATATTAAATTTTACTCTTTGCTTATTTTTTTTTTCAAAATTATGTATGCCTATAGAAATATTTAAAATTAAATCTTTTATAATTACTTTTCTTTTATATTTAAATTTTTCTTTCTTTTTGAATTTAATTATTTTCATTCTTTTGTATTAATAATATCTGGTGTTTGCCAAGCAAGTCTTTGCCCGCTATCGATGTTTATTATTTCTCCTGTTATACTTTTATTTTCAATAAAAAACCTTACCCCGTTACATATGTTATCTAGGTCTACTTTTTTCCTTAAGAGCGTAGATTTCCATTGTTTTTTGAAATGTTTTTCAGATTGTCTTTTGTTTTTTAAAGTTGGCCCAGGTGAGATACCATTAACTCTTATATTAGGCGCTAATTTCATTGCTGATGTTTTTGTGAAAGTGGCCAATGTAGACTTGCTTAAAGTGTATGAGAAAAAAAAAGGAGTTAATTTTTCAACTCTTTGATCAATTATATTAATGATACATCCTTCTTTATTTTTAACTAGCTTTTTAAAACTTTGTGTTAAGATTGCTGGTGCTTTTAAATTTATATTTATATGTTTTAAAAATGATTTTTCGGAAAAATTCTCAAGATTATCATTTTCAAAAATAGAAGCATTATTAATTAAACAATCTAATCCTTTCATAGTCTTATGGGCCTTTTTTATTAAAATTTGGGTTTGTTTTAAATTATTTAAATCAGCTTTGAACAAATATGCTTCAGCCCCAAGTTCTTCTAATTCTTTTTTTAATTTTAAGGCGCTACTTTTTGACTTATTATAGTGAATACCTATTTTTGTTTGAAAGTTAACTAAACTCTTTGCGATTGCAGATCCTATTCTAGTAGCTGCACCAGTGATGATTATTTTTTTGGCTTCCATTTTTTTATCGCTTTTTTTGGTTTAGTGCCCGGCATTCCCATAGTTGATCTACCTTTAGGATATACCTTATTTTTTAAATTATATTGGGAAATTTTTGGATTTAAAGTAATTTCAAGTTCACTCGCCTCTAATTTTCTCATTTCATCTCTTAGTTTAGCCGCCTCTTCGAATTCTAAATTAGATGCAGCTTCTTTCATTTTTCTATTCAAAGCTTTCAGATGTTTTTTTAAGTTTCCGCCTACATTTGAGCCCTCACTAATTTTTACGTAATCTTTTTCGTAAACGGACTCTAAGATATCACTTATATCTTTTTTAACTGACTCAGCAGTTATTCCATTTTTCTTATTATATTCTAATTGTTTATTTCTTCTCCTATCTGTTTCCTTAATGGCTTTTTCAATACTTTTCGTGACTTTATCAGCATATAAAATTACTCTACCATCAACATTTCGCGCTGCTCTTCCAATTGTTTGAATTAAAGAAGTTTCAGATCTTAAAAATCCCTCTTTATCAGCATCTAAAATTGCTACCAAAGCACATTCGGGAATATCTAATCCCTCTCTCAACAAATTAATTCCTACAAGAATATCAAACACTCCCATTCTCAAATCTCTTATGATTTCAATTCTTTCAAGAGTATCAATGTCAGAGTGCATATATCTTACTTTAAGACCATTTTCGTGGAGGTACTCAGTAAGATCTTCAGCCATTTTTTTTGTCAGCGTTGTAGCAAGAACTCTATATCCTTTTTTTACAATCTCTTTTGCCTCGTGCATAAGATCATCAACTTGAGTTTTGGCTGGTCTTATTTCAACCGGTGGGTCTATCAAACCTGTTGGCCTAATGATTTGGTCAATATATTTATTGCTTGTTTGTTTTAGTTCCCAAGGTCCTGGGGTAGCAGAGACAAAAACAGTTTGCGTTCTCATTAAATCCCACTCTTCAAATTTCAAAGGTCTATTATCCATACATGAAGGGAGTCTAAACCCGTATTCGGCTAACGTACTTTTTCTTGTCCGGTCACCTTTATACATTCCATTTAATTGAGGGACCGTTACGTGACTTTCGTCTACAAATATAATTGCATTATCTGGAAAATACTCAAACAGAGTAGGAGGTGGTTCACCAGCTTTTCTTCCTGATAAGAATCTTGAATAATTTTCTATTCCAGCACAAGTTCCGGTAGCTTCAATCATTTCTAAATCGAACTTGGTTCGTTCCCTTAATCTCTGCTCTTCTAAAAGTTTATTATTTTCTCTATGTCTTTTTAAAGTCTCGGCTAATTCAGATTTTATTTGTCTTATTGCTTGCTCGATAGTAGGCTTAGGAGTTATGTAATGGCTATTAGCGTAAATTTTTATAATTGAGTAATCATTTGTCTTATCTCCAGTAAGCGGATCAAATTCTTCAATTTTTTCTAATTTGTTTAAATTAAAACTTATTCTCCAAGCTCTATCTTCTAAATGTGATGGAAAGATTTCTAAATTTTCACCTCTTACCCTAAAAGTCCCTCTAAAAAAATTTTGATCATTTCTTTTGTACTGCAAGTTTATAAATGCCCTAATTAAATCGTCTCGCTCGTAATCATAATTCTTTTTTAAAGTAATTGTCATTTTCGAGTACGCCTCTACAGAACCTAAACCATAAATACATGATACACTCGCAACAATAATTACATCATCTCTTTCTAACAAAGATCTTGTAGCCGAGTGTCTCATACGATCAATTTGTTCATTTATTGAGGCTTCTTTTTCTATATAAGTATCAGATCTTGGAACGTATGCTTCTGGAGTGTAGTAATCGTAATACGATACAAAATATTCTACAGCATTATCCGGAAAAAAACTTTTGAACTCTCCGTACAATTGAGCAGCTAACGTTTTGTTTGGTGCTAGAATTAGAGCTGGTCTATTAGCCTTTTCGATAACTTTTGCCATTGTAAAAGTTTTACCCGATCCCGTGACCCCTAAAAGCACTTGTTCTTGTTTGTTGTCTTTTAAGTTTTTTAATATTTGCTTAATAGCCTCTGGTTGGTCACCGCTAGGTTGAAAATCACTTTTGATTTTAAAGTTAATACCTCCCTCTAACTTCTTAATTTTTTTAGAGTTATTAACTTCTAAGTCAGCCAATTTTTCTTGATAAGTATTTTGCATTTTGTGTTAATAATAAAATAATTATATTATAAATTTCAATGAGCATAGTTTCCAATAGTTTAAAACGTATAAAACCATCACCTACAATAGCAGTTACCTCAAAAGCAAGGGAAATGAGAGCTGCTGGAAAGGATGTTATAGGTTTAGGGGCTGGAGAGCCTGATTTTGATACTCCAGATAATATTAAAGAGGCAGCAATAGAAGCAATTAGAAAAGGCGATACAAAATATACTGCGGTGGATGGAACCCCAGCGTTAAAAAAAGCTATTCAAGCAAAATTTTCCAGAGAAAATGATTTATCATACGGTCTTGATCAAATTTCTGTTGGAACTGGTGGCAAGCAAGTTTTATATAATGCTTTTATGGCAACTATAAACAAAGGTGATGAGGTAATTATTCCTGCTCCTTATTGGGTTTCTTATCCTGACATTGTTTTGTTAGCTGGGGGAAAGCCCAAAATAATTAAATGTGATGAAAAAAATAATTTTAAATTAACGCCGGAAAAATTAGCCAAAGCAGTTTCAAAAAAAACAAAGTGGATAATTATAAACTCTCCATCTAACCCTACAGGCTCTGGTTATACTAAAGATGAGATTATAGCTTTATCAAAGATTTTAATAAAATATAAAAATTTATATATTTTAAGCGATGATATTTACGAACATATTACTTATGACGGTTTTAAATTTTTTACAATTGCGCAAATTGAAAAATTAAAAAGCAGAACTTTAACCATGAATGGAGTGAGTAAATCTTACTCTATGACTGGCTGGAGAATAGGTTATGCTGCAGGTCCAAAAGAAATAATTAAAGCGATGGCTAAAATTCAATCCCAATCAACTAGTAATCCTACATCTATAAGTCAAGCAGCTGCAGTAGAAGCTTTGAATGGAACACAAGACTTTATTTTAGAAAGATCAAATTCTTTTAAAGAAAGAAGAAATTTTGTTGTTGATAGTTTAAATAATATAAAAGGGATAAGCTGTTTAAGTCCCGAAGGAGCTTTTTATGTTTTTCCAAACTGTAAAAAATTACTTAACAAGAAAACAAAACTTAAAACTGATAAAGAATTTGTAGAAAAATTGTTAGAAAAAGCTGAGGTAGCTGTAGTTCAAGGTTCTGCTTTTGGTTTAGACGGTTACTTTAGAATATCTTACGCTACTTCAATGGAAAATTTGAAAAAGGCAATGCAAAGAATTAAAACTTTTTGTGATAGCCTTAATTAGTCTCAGATAGATATTTTTCAGCTTCAAGTGCTGACATACAACCCATTCCAGCAGCGGTAACAGCTTGTCTAAAAATTTTATCCTTTACATCTCCTGCAGCAAAAACTCCTGGAATATTTGTTTCAGTAGAGTCAGGTTTTGTAATTAAATACCCTTCTTTGTCCATATTAAGTTGATCTTTAAACAAAGATGTTGCTGGATCATGACCTATGGCAATAAATAAACCATCAACTTTAAGCTCTTTAACTTTATTATCTTTTACATTTTTAATTTTTAATGCATTAACAGTTTTTGGCTCTTTAGTGCCAATAACATCCTCAACTACAGTATCCCAAATAATTTCTATTTTCTTATTAGATTTTAATTTTGCTTGAAGCATTTTTTCTGCCCTAAGTTCGTTTCTTCTATGTATTAAATAAACTTTTGAAGCAAATTTAGTTAGAAACATTGCTTCTTCAACGGCGGCATTTCCCCCACCAACTACAGCCACTTCTTTTTCTTTAAAGAAAAACCCGTCACAAGTAGCACATGCTGAAACTCCAAATCCTCTAAATTCTTGTTCAGATTTTAAATTTAACCATCTTGCTTGTGCTCCTGTGGAAATTATAAAACTATCTGCAGTGTAAACCTGACCACTATCACCTATTGCTGTAAAAGGTTTTTTTGTTAAGTCAACTTTACTTATATGATCTTGTATCATCTCTGTGCCCACTGCTTCAGCCTGACCTTTCATTTCATCCATTAGCCATGGCCCCTGAATCACTTTTGAGTATCCAGGATAATTTTCAACATCTGTAGTGGTAGTTAATTGTCCTCCGGGTTGAGAACCATGAACAAGTATTGGTTTGAGCATAGCTCTAGCCGCATAAATAGCTGCTGTATAGCCGGCAGGACCTGATCCAAGAATTAACACTTTTGTATGTTTTG
>CACNZU010000016.1 GCA_902624885.1 uncultured Pelagibacteraceae bacterium | reverse complement strand
TTTATGACTATTTTTTAAAGAGATAAAAGCTAAGCCTTTTTTAGGAAGAGAGTTTGAGGCTGCAATTTGACTCTTAGCAAAAGCCATCCCGAAATTTTTATCAAAACCCATAACTTCACCTGTTGATTTCATTTCAGGACCAAGTAAAAGATCGCTGTTTGGGAATTTATTAAATGGAAATACTGCCTCTTTTACTGCAAACATATCTTTTGTTTTACTTTTTAAATTAAAATTAGTTAATTTTTCTCCCGCCATCACTCTTGATGCTATCTTGGCGAGGGGTAAATTTTTTGCTTTCGAAACAAATGGCACAGTTCTACTTGCTCTAGGATTAACCTCAATTACATAAATCTTATCTTTTTTAATTGCATATTGAACATTCATGAAACCTTTAACTTTAAGAGCTAAAGCTAATTTTTTTGTTTGGTTTTCAATTTCTTTAATCAAAAAAGGTTTTATTGATACTGGAGGTAAGCTACATGCTGAGTCACCTGAGTGGATACCTGCTTCTTCAATATGTTGCATAACACCGGCTACGAAAACATTTTTACCATCTGATATTGCATCAACATCAACTTCCATTGCATTATCAATAAACTTATCAATTAAAATTGGATTTTTTTCAGCGACTTTAAATGCTTCTTTTATAAAGTCTTTGAGTTGCCTTTTTTCATGAACAATCTCCATTGCTCTTCCACCTAAAACATAAGATGGCCTTACCATCAGAGGCAAACCAATTTTATCCGCAATTTTTGTTGCTTGAGGAAAAGTTCTTGCTATACCACTTTCAGCTTGATTTAAATTAAGTTTATTTAAAAGATCTCTAAATCTATCTCTATCCTCAGCGAGATCAATCGATGAATATTGAGTTCCTAAAATTGGAAGCTTGTTTTCGTGTAAAAATTTTGCGAGTTTTATAGGAGTTTGTCCTCCAAATTGAGTAATGACACCTTTTACATTACCTTTTGACTTCTCTTTCTTAATAATATTGAAAACATATTCATCTATTAAAGGTTCAAAGTATAATCTGTCACTTGTATCGTAATCTGTTGACACGGTTTCAGGATTACAATTAACCATAATTGTTTCATATTTAGCTTCTTTTAGAGCAAAACTTGCTTGGCAACAGCAGTAATCAAATTCTATTCCTTGGCCTATTCTATTAGGGCCTCCTCCCAGTATTATAATTTTATTTTTACTAGATGGATCGGCCTCACATTCTGAACTATAAGAGAAATTTCTTTGATAAGTAGAATACATATACGGAGTGAAAGACTTAAATTCTGCAGCACAAGTATCGACTTTTTTATAAACTGGTAAAACTTTCAAAGCAGTTCTTTTCTTTCTAATTAACGTTTCCGAAATATTCGTAAGTTCAGATAATTTTTTATCAGAAAACCCTATCGACTTTATATAATTAAACTCATTGAAATTTTTAGGAAGACCTTTTTTCTTTATTTTAATTTCATTTTCTATGATTTCTTTTATTTGATTTAAAAACCAAGGGTCAATTTTCGATAGTTTATTTATATCATTTAAATTAATTTTTTTTCTTATAGCCTCTCCAACAAGTAAAATCTTATTTGGAATATTTTCTTTAAGTTTTTGTCTAATTTGTTTCGTATTTAAATTAAATATTTGGTCTAAACCTGAGAAACCTGTTTCCAGAGATACCAAAGCTTTTTGAAGAGACTCTTTAAAATTTCTACCTATAGCCATTGCCTCTCCCACTGATTTCATTGAGGTTCCTAAAACTGCAGCTGAAGAGGAGAATTTTTCAAAAGTAAATCTTGGGATTTTAGTGACCACATAGTCTATTGAAGGCTCAAAAGATGCAGGCGTAACTTTTGTAATTTCATTTTTTAGTTCATCTAAAGTGTATCCTACAGCTAACTTCGCTGCTACTTTTGCTATTGGAAACCCAGTGGCCTTAGAAGCTAGCGCTGATGATCTTGAAACCCTAGGGTTCATCTCAATGATTACCATTCTTCCATTTTTTGGATTTATTGCGAATTGAACATTTGACCCTCCTGTTTCCACACCAATTTTTCTCAGGCAAGCTATAGAGGCATTTCTCATTACTTGATACTCTTTGTCGGTCAAAGTTAATGCTGGAGCAATAGTAACAGAGTCCCCAGTATGTATTCCCATGGGATCTAAATTTTCTATTGAGCAAATAATGATACAATTGTCATTTTTATCTCTGACAACTTCCATCTCAAATTCTTTCCAACCTTCTAAACACTCTTCAACTAAGACTTGATTTACAGGTGACTCGTGAAGCCCATTTTTTATTATCTTATAAAAATCTTTTTTATTTTTTGCGATACCACCTCCCAAACCACCTAGAGTAAAAGCCGGTCTTATAATTGCCGGTAATCCTATTTGTTTTAATACTTTTGAAGATTGTTTAAAATTGTTTACTATTTTTGATTTGGGAAGATCTAAACCAATCTCTATCATATTTTTTCTGAACTTTTTTCTATCCTCTGCATTGGAAATAGCTTTTGAATTTGCGCCTATAAGTTCAATTTTGTATTTTTTAAGAATACCTTTTTTTTCTGCCTCCATTGCTAAATTCAAAGCAGTTTGACCACCCATGGTTGGCAAGATTGCATCAGGTTTTTCTTTGATAAGAATTTTTTCAAGAAATTCTATTGTAATTGGCTCAATATAAGTTTTATCAGCGATGTTTGGATCTGTCATGATTGTTGCTGGATTTGAATTTATGAGAATTATTTTGAAACCTTCATCTTTTAAAGCTTTACAGGCTTGAGTTCCTGAATAATCAAATTCACAAGCTTGCCCAATAATAATTGGCCCCGCACCTACAACTAAAATTTTTTTAATATCTTTTCTTTTTGGCATTTTTTTTCATACTCTTTACAAATTTATCAAATAAATAAACACTATCTTGAGGACCAGGGTTAGATTCTGGATGATATTGAACTGAGAAAACGGGTTGATTTTTTAACTCGATACCTTCAATACTATTATCAAATAAAGACTGGTGAGTGACTCTAATATTTTTAGGCATACCTTTTTTTACAACTTCAAACCCATGATTCTGACTTGTAATTTCAACATTTCCCTCAATCAAATTTTTAACAGGATGGTTAGCTCCTCTATGCCCTAATTTCATTTTTTCTGTCTTAGCACCGAGTGCTAAAGCTAGGATTTGATGGCCCAAACAGATTCCAAATAATGGTATCTTTTTTTTGATTAATTCTTGGATTGTAGGAATTGCATATTTCCCCGTCGCCGCAGGATCTCCGGGTCCATTTGATAAAAATATTCCATTAGGTTTGAGTTTTAGAATATCTTTTGCAGTTGTTTTGCATGGTACAATTGTAACTTTACAATTAAAATCTGAAAAATATCTTAAAATATTTTTCTTAATTCCGTAATCTATAGCTACAACATGCAATATTTTTTTCTTATTTTTTAAATATCCATTCCCCTTTTCCCATGTTTTATAATCTTGCCACAAATAATTTTTCTTAGTAGTAACCATTTTTGCCAAATCTAAGTTTTTTAGGCCGCTCCATTTATTAGTTATTTTAATTAGTTTTTTTATATTTAATTTATTTTTGTTATAAAAAGATATTGTCCCTTTAGGAGCACCTTTATCTCTAATTAAATTTGTTAAATTCCTAGTATCAATTCCAGTTATTCCAACAATCTTATTTTTCTTTAACCATTGATCTAAATGTTTTAAAGATCTGTAATTTGATGGATTAGTTATCTCTGTATTTATTATTACTCCTTTTGTCCAAATCTTATCTGACTCGTGATCTTCTTTATTAGTTCCAACATTTCCAACGTGCGGAAAGGTAAAATTTATAATCTGATCAGCATAAGAGGGGTCAGATATAATTTCTTGGTAACCAGTAATAGAAGTATTAAAACATACTTCACCAGTTGCTGTGCCTTTGTAACCTAAACCTACGCCTTTAAAGAATTTACCGTTTTGAAGAACTAGAATAGCTGTGGAATCGATCTTTTTAAGATTTTTTGTTGAGTTTATATTTTGACCAATCTTCTTCAAATACAACTCATGAGTTAAAGTAAAAAACTTATAAACATGATTTTGCGCAACATATGAAATAGAAACAAAATCGTCAAGAAAGTTCTTTTTATTTTGTATTACAATTGTGATTAAAATAAATTTTTAATTATGTCTCTAAAAAAGCAAATAGACGATAAGCTAAATCAAGCCCTAAAAGCGAAAGATAAAAACACCTATCCTACACTAAGATTAATTGTTTCAGCTATAAAAGATGCTGAAATAGCTGGTAGGTCAAAAGGTCAAAAAGAACTTAAGGATAGTGACATTATTTCACTGCTCAAAAAAATGGTTAAACAGAGAAACGAATCTTGCGAGGTTTATGAAAAAGCTGGTCGTAAAGAACTTTTAGAAAATGAAAAAAAAGAGATAACGGTAATTAATTCTTTCTTACCAAAACAACTTAGTGATGAGGAAACAAAAAAGATTTGCGAGGAAACGATAAAGTCCGTCGGTGCTTCCTCTATGAAAGATATGGGAAAGATTATGGGAGCTTTAAAATCAAAACATTCTGATTCCTTAGATTTTTCAAAAGTGAGTGTAATTTTGAGAGGACTTCTTAAATAAATATGAAATATCCTAAAGAATATTTAAATGAAATTAAATTAAGACTTAAGGTTTCTCATGTGGTTGGAAAAACTGTTCAGTTAAAAAAAAGGGGTAAAGAGTTTATAGGCTTATCTCCTTTTAAAAATGAAAAAACACCTTCTTTTACCGTAAATGACGAAAAAGAATTTTATCATTGTTTTAGCACCGGAGAACATGGAAATATTTTTGATTTCCTCATGAAAATTAAATCAGTTGGTTTTGGAGAAGCGGTAAAAATTCTAGCTGCTGAAGCTGGGATGCAACCTTATAGATTTACAAATTTCGATCAAAAAAAAGAATTAAGATATAAAACTTATAAAAATATATTCATAGAATACAGAGATTATTTTTGTAAGCTTTTATACAGTGAAAATTGCAAGGAAGCACTCGATTATCTTTATAAAAGAGGATTAAAAAAAAATATAATTGAAGAATTTAAGTTAGGATATGTGCCTTGGAAAAATAATTTTTATGAAGAACTATTGAAAAAATATTCTGAGGAAGAAATTAATTTGACAGGACTGTACTACAAAAGCGATAAAACAAATAAATATATTGACCGCTTCAACTCCAGAATAATTTTTCCAGTGAATAACATTTCAGGAGACACCATTGCCTTTGGCGGAAGAATAATTCGAGATGGTAAATTAGCAAAATATATAAACTCTCCAGAAACTGAGTTTTATAAAAAAGGAAGTATGATTTTTAATCTTGATAAGGCGAAAGATTTAAGATCAGAAACTGACGAAGTATTAATAGTCGAGGGTTATATGGATGTTGTTGGTGTTTACGCTTCAGGAATAAAAAATGTAATTGCTAATTCTGGAATTGCCCTTACCGAAAAACAAATTTCTTTAATTTGGAAATTTTTTCATAACCCTATTATTTGTTTAGATGGAGATGAAAGTGGTCAGAAAGCTGCAATTAGAATAGCTGAAAAATTATTTTCACTTATAAATGAAAAAAATAAAATTTTCTTTGTAAATATGCCTGAAGGAAAAGATCCAGATGATTATATAAAGCAAAATGGGAAAGAAGCACTTGTAAAATTACTTGAAAAAAAAAGAAATAATTCAATCCTTCTTATGGAATTATCATTTAAATAATATTGATCAAAACAATCCTTATGAAATATCAAAATTTGAGAAAGAAATTAAAAAATTATCTTATTCAATTAAAGACGAAACACTTAAAAAATATGTCCTAGAAGATTTTCTAGAAAAGATTAGAGGTCTAACCCCAATCCAATCGTCAAGACAAAATAATTTCTATTCACCTTTTAAAAATAAAAAAAATTTAAAAGTTCTTAAAGAGACAAAAATTTTACATCAAAAAAGAAAAGATTTATCAAAAATTCAAATTATTGAATTTTCTATATTATATATAATTTTAAATTATTCTGAAATATCTACAAAAAAAATAGATGATTTAAACGAAATAAAATTTATTAGTGATAAAAATGAAAATTTAAAAAACTTTTTAATTGATGCATTATCTCAAGGAATTAAGGATGAAGCAAAAAGATTAAAAATTAATGAAGAATATGGGAAAATAGTTAAAGAAGTAGATGAAAATTCAAACATTCAAATGATAATCAAAAATAAAACTGATAAAGAAATTTTAAGCCTATTAGACGAACTTATCCAAGACTATAAAGATCAAAACAATTTGAAAAAGATAGAATCTCTTGAACGAAAACTTATAAACAACTTAGATGAAAACTCATATTCTGAACTAATGAAGCTTAAAACCCAATTAAATAGGGATTAAATAAAAGAGTAGATTTTTTTAGCTTAGTCATTATATATAGTTTGTTCCATTTATGGCTGAAAAATTGATAACAAAATCATTTGAAAGACTTTTAGATAAAGGAAAGCATAGAGGATTCATAACCTACGAGGAATTAGGTAAATCTCTAGGTAAAAGAAATGGAACTAACGAAAATTTAGAAAAAGCGTTTTTAATATTAGTTGATGAAAAAATTACACTTGTAGAAAAAAAATCACAATTTCAATCAAACAAGAAAAAAGAAACGTCAAGCACAACCGAGGAAAAGACATCAGACAAGAGTGACGATCCAATTAGAATGTATCTAAGGGAGATGGGCGGTGTAGAGCTTCTTTCAAGAGAAGGTGAAATAGCTATTGCTAAAAGAATCGAAGCTGGAAAAGACGTTATGATAAATGCTTTAACTCAAAGTCCACTAGTAGGTAAAAAAATTAATGAATGGAGAGAACAAATAGAGAGTCAATCATTATTAGTCAGAGATATTATAGATATAGATTCTACTTACGAAGATTTTGAATCTTCTGACGAAGAAAATGAAATAAAATTAGAAAAGAAAACTAAATCACAAAAAGAAAAACTAAAAGATAATGAACAAAATGAGCCAAATAAAGACGAAAATAATTCAAATGATGAAGATGAATTCAACGTTTCACTAGCAAAAATGGAAGAGGAAATAAAACCAAAAATCGTTAATATCCTCGATTCATTAAGTAAAAATTACTCAAAACTTAAAAAGTACCAAGTTGAAAAACTAGATTGTTTGTTGGCATCGAAAGAATTATCTGTATCAAAGAATAAAAACTTTAAAAAAATTCAGGAAATACTTGTAGATAATTTTAAAAATCTTCAACTTGCTCCACATGTTGTGGAAGATCTTGTTCAATCCCACTACAAAGAAAATAAAAAAATTGTTTCGCTAGAGGGTGTTTTATTAAGATTAGCAATGGATAATAAAATTTCTAGAGAAGAGTTTTTAAAATACTACTTGGGCAATGAAATTAACCCTAAATTTGAAACATTCTTAAAGGAAAATAATACCTGGAGGTCTTTTTTCAAAAAATTCAAAAAAGATTTCTCTGAAATAAGAGACAGATTAGTTGAGTTTAGTAAAAAAATAGGTCTTTCAGTTGGGGA
>CACNZU010000015.1 GCA_902624885.1 uncultured Pelagibacteraceae bacterium | reverse complement strand
TAATAAAGCATCAGCTTTAGCTTCAAGAAAATATATTGTACTTGCTCATGATGATATGTATTTTTGCCCAGATTGGGATGTAGCATTTTATGATGAAATAAAAAAACATCCAGAAAACAAAGATTTCTTTATATCTGGAACCATGGTCCAACCTTTTAAATCTTATTTAGAATTTGATTGTGGAAAAACATTAGAAGATTTTGACGAAGAAAAATTGCTTAAATACGTAAATCAATTAAAATTTGAGGATTATCAAGGAACACATTGGCAACCTTCATTAATTCCAAAAATTACATGGGATAAAGTAGGTGGTTTTAGCGAGGAATTTAGCCCAGGTTTGGGATCTGATCCAGATTTTAATATGAAGTTATGGAATATTGGTGTTAGATTATTTAAGGGATTGAGCAAGAGTAGGGTATACCATTTCTCATCTATATCACTTAGAAAGAAGGCGTGGAATAATGGTGCAAAAATATTTTTATTAAAATGGGGAGTTAGTATTAAATTTTTTAAAAAATATTATCTTAAATCTGACACCCCATTTACAGGACCTTTACCTGAAGTTAATAAAAATCTTAAATATTATTTTGATTTAACAAAATGCAAATTCGCTTATATTTTTCACTCAATTTTATCCAAAAAAAATGTTTAAATATTTTAAAGTTTTCTTAAAATCCCTTTCTCATAAAAAAATTTCATACTCATATGGTGGAATTGACTTATTAGTTTTAAATATTTTTAAAAATCATAATAATGGTTTTTATTTAGATATAGGTTGCGGCCACCCAATTAAGAATAATAATACTTATTTACTTAGTAAAAAGGGGTGGTCCGGTATAAATATTGATTTAGACGATGAAAATATTTCTCTCTTCAATGCATATAGGAATAAAGATTTAAATGTTTGTTCAGCCGTTTCAAATAAAGAAGGGGAAACAGATTTATATTTTTATCATAAAAAATCATCACTAAATACAATTAATAAACATAATGCAAATTTTCAGAAAGCAAAAATATCTGCTATTAAAAGAATTAAAACACAAACGATTAATAAAATTATAGAAAATTCTCCTTATAAAGATAAAAAAATAGATTTTTTAACTATAGATGTCGAGGGTTCAGAATTAGAAATTCTTAAAAATTTTGATTTTAATAAATATACACCAAAAGTAATTGTAGTTGAATTTTTAGATTTATCTTTAAAAAAATTGGAAATTAAAAATCTTAGCGTGTCTAATGTAATTAAATCAGAAATTTATAAACTTATAGTATCGAAGGGTTATACATTGGCAAACATACTTCATTCTGATTTAGTCTTCATTCATAATAGTTTTAGAGATTAATTTTATATTTTAATTTTGTTCAAAGCATTATTTTTAAATAAGTTTGCTTCCTTAATGTATCTTCTTACCATTTGTGTTGTTTTATGACCTGTCATTGCCATAATACTCCTTTCATCTGCTCCGGACTCTGCCGCTACAGTTGCAAAACCTGACCTTAAACTATGACCCGAAAAGTTTTCATTTTCTATTCCAGCTAATTTTAAACAATCTTTAATTATTAATACAACTGACTGATCTGTTAACCTATAACTAGATAGTACTGATCCTTTAGTAAATCTTCTAAATATAGGTCCAGTTTTTATTTTTGATAAAATTAACCAATTCTTTAAGCTTGTAACAGGACAATATTTTGTGTTAGCAAAGTAGGGTAATCCTTTTATAAGACCTTCTCCAAATTGATCTGTTTTAGACCTTCTTAGAATGATTTTTACGCCTTCTTCAACGAAATCTAGGTCCTCATAGTTAATAGAAATTAATTCTGTTCTTCTAAACCCCCCTCCGAACCCTATCAGTATAAGTGTTCTATTTCTTAATTTTTTTATTTTTTCTATTTTTTGTTCATCTATAACATTAATTATTTGTTTTAAGTGATTGATTAATATAGGTTTTTTTCCATTTTGAATGATTCCTTTTTTTCTTTTAATTCCTAATAAGTTTTCAATAATAACTGGATGCTTTGTATCCAAATAATGGCCTTTTAGCTTATGAACTACTCCAATAGATACAAGTCTACGTCTTAAAGTGCTAATTTTAGAGTTAGCAGAGAGATGTGTAATATATAATGATACAACTTTAGGTTCGGTTGGTATTGAATTAAACCCATGTTTTGCACAGAAAGCAGCAAAATCCTTAAAGTCTGATTTATACGCTCTCAGCGTGTTATTAGCCTTAGAACTTTTGAGATTTTCGAGGGTTTCCTCATGTAGCTTTTTTATATCTGTTAATAACTCATTCATATTATTACTATTGATAACAATTAATTATCATTAGTAATATATTAAGTGATTTTAGATGTCAATACATATAATTTTATAGTTAATGATTAAATTTATTCTTCCCCTGGTAGTATTTATAGCTGTTGTTTACGGAATTTCGTATTTCTGGACTAACTCAAGCTCACAGGGCAAAAAAATGATAGCTTTAGGCTTAATAGTAGTCCTTATAGTGGGTATATCTCTAACAACTTACTTGATTTTTGACTAATGAAGTTAATAGGAACTGAATTTCAGCTAAAAGTATGGGCTTATTTAAGGAAAATACCTCATGGAAGCGTTAGAACCTACTCTCAAGTGGCAAAAGATATAGGAAAACCGCTCGCTATTCGCGCTGTGGCCAATGCCATAGGAAAAAACCCCTATGCTCCTAAAATACCTTGCCATAGAGTTATTAGATCTGATGGATCGCTGGGAGGCTATTCAGGTAAAGGAGGAGTAAAAACAAAGAGATTTTTACTTAAAAAAGAGGGTATTAAGCTCTAGAATTGTTATTTGGCGGGCGATCGGGTCAATTGACCCCTATTTCACTGTTTTTTTTATCCACACACCGGTCAGTTGTACTCTGAAATCAGTAAATCCAAAAAAAACACTATCTATGGCTGTTTAAACGGCATATTCAGTAAACGCAAAGGTCGTAGAATTCTTAATTATAAACGTTTTTAGAGTGGTCCAAAACACTCAATTTTACATAATTTTAGCTTGTAGCAATTTATCATTTTATGGATTTTTATAATCAATCCTTAGTTTTTTAATACTTTTTGCATCGATTTGTTATTTCTTAATCAAGAATAAGCTTTATTTATCAACGTTTATGTGTTTTTTTTTCATAATATATAAGTATCACTTACCTATTAATTAATATATTACTTTAATTATTAACTATAAGTGACTGTATTTATTGAAAATATTTGAGGCTTAAATACACAACAATTGGGATAGTTATAAATGACATTAGTGTTGAAGTAACTATAACACTAGCAATACTATCGACTACCCTTTTCTCTGAATACATAGAGCCAACTAAGTAAGTTAAAATAGCACTTGGCATAGCGGATTGAATTAGAAGCACTCCAGCGGCTAATCCAGTGAGGTTTAAATATTTAATTAGACCAAATCCAATTATGGGACCAATTATAATTCTTACGCAGCTTAAAATAGATGCATTCAACCATGATACTACTTTTAATTTTGTCAATGCAATTCCTAAGGACATCAGAACTAAAAATATTGTAGCGTAGGTTAATAAAAACGTAGTGTTAACCACAAAGCCAGGGACCTCCCAATCATAATATAAAACGATCACAGCCGCTATTATCCCGTATATAGGCATATTGGTAATTAATATTTTCAGTGAAAAACTCTTTTTTGCTAAAAGGACCCCTAATGTGAAGTGAAGTAAAATAATTACTGATGCTATAGCTGAGGCTATACCTAAACCTTCTGTACCATAAGCAAATAAACAAATTGGTATACCCATATTACCAGTATTTGGTAATATTAATGGAGGAAGTTCACTTACAAAGTCCTTTTTCATTAAAGCAAGAACAATTAAGCCTACTACAGCAAACCCGCCTATTATAATTAAAGCATATGTAAAATATTCTATAAATGTTTCTAAAGTTACACCTGTAGAAGTGATAGTGTAAAAAATCATTGCAGGTGTACCCACATTACCAGCCAATGTGGTTATAAAATCTGTGTTAAAATTTGGATCTTTTTTTCCAAGGTAATAGCCTATACCAATTACAAAAAATACTGGAAGTATGACGTCTATCAGTTTGATGTAGAGTTCCATTAAACTCTTACATCAGATTTTCGAGGCTTTCTCAACTTATTAGTGTTATAATTAATAGCTGTTTCGAATTCCATTAATCGCTTATGTATTGATCTTAGTTCTGTAATTCTTGTCCAATTATACAAAAATACAGAAAAAGCGTCTTTAACCTCACCAAATGCATTTACTACTTGCATCATAATGCCCAAAGTGAACGCTGCAGTGAACAATCCTGGTGCCATTATTAAAAATGGTACAATTACAAATAATTGTCTGTACCAAATAGCCCATAAATCAAAATATCCGTAGTGTAAAAATAGCTTATGGTAATTGAATTTTATTCCAGTAAACAATTGTAAAATTGTAGGAGCTTGAACATAATTTTTTCTGTCGTCTTCACCATAAACTAATTCTTTTCTAAAAGCAGCTTCAACCTTTTGATTGTTGTATTCTAGACCAGGTAATTTTATTCCGACTAGCCAACTAATAAGTATTCCACCTAAACTAAGTGTAAGCGCTACCCATACTAAAGATCCAGATACGTTATTTAAAAAAGGTACAGTAACATTTGAAGAAAGAACCCATAAAATTGGTATAAATGCTATTAATGTCATAATAGCTTTAACAACTTGCAATCCAATTGACTCTACAATTTTTGCAAAGTTCATACAGTCTTCTTGAATTCTTTGTGATGAACCTTCTACTTTTGCTTCAGTAGCTCTCCAATACGGCATATACGAAAATGTCATAGCCTCTCTCCATCTAAATGCCCATAGCCTTGTAAACCAATTAGTAAAAGCAAAAAGTGTTACGTACGGAAGTGCTATATATAAAAATCTTTTAATTGACTCCCAAAACTCAGATATTTCACGTTTCTCAGCTGTTTGGAGAATATCGTAAAAATCCTTGTACCAACTATTGAAGAGAACATCCAAATAGGTTTGCAACACTAGCAAGGATATAATAAAAAAACCTCCTCCGTAGGACCAATAAAACCATTTTTTATCTCTGAAAAAACTTCTCCACATATTTAATCTTTAAGAAAATTATCCGCGTATGATTTTATAACAAATTCTTTTTTATTAGGTTCAATAACATTATAAGATATATTATTCTTTTCAGCATATTCTATTGCTTTTTCTTTTGATGGAAATTTAAGAATAACTTCTTCAAGAGTATCCGTCGATGTCTCCCACCCCATTAAAGGATTTATTGAGGGATCTTTGGTTATGAATTCTAATACCCAATTTTTAAGTTTGCCCCTGCCCGATTGCATCGCAGTTTTAGCAGGAATGTAAATTTTAGCTTTTTTCATGTTTATAATGGTCGGGGCGGCAGGATTTGAACCTGCGACCCTCTGGTCCCAAACCAGATGCGCTACCAGGCTGCGCTACGCCCCGAACGTCTTTTTTATAGGTTAATTAAGTGATTTTGGCAATTGAAAGATAGTCTCTATAGAAGTAAATAATACCAATGATACAGCATATTACAAAACCATTTAAATATTTTTTTAAACTTGAGGCTGCTTCTGGGTTAGTTTTGTTATTTGCTGCAATACTAGCACTTATAATTAGTAATGGTGATTTAAGTGAAATTTATTTTTCTACCTTAGAAAAATATATCACACTTGGTACAAAAGATTTTGGTTTAAAACTAAGTGTCCTTCATTGGATAAACGACGTTCTGATGGCTATATTTTTCTTTTTTGTTTCATTAGAGATTAAAAGAGAATTTATTCAGGGAGAGTTATCTAATCCAAAACAAGCTATGCTACCTATCATTGGTGCAGTCGGAGGAATGGCGGTGCCAGCATTATTCTATATCGTTGTAAATTATTCTGACAGCACAACGTTAAATGGTTGGGCTATACCTTCAGCTACAGATATTGCTTTCTCTTTAGGAGTTTTATCGTTATTAGGCAAAAGGGTTCCGATTTCACTTAAAGTTTTTTTAACTGCTCTTGCAATTATAGATGATTTAGGTGCAATTGTTATTATCGCTTTCTTTTACTCTGGAAATATTGAAGCAAAATATTTAGTTCTGATGTTATTATCTTTGATTATTTTAATAGCTCTTAATAAATATAAAATAAAAAGTTTTATACCTTTCTTTATTGTAGGAATTTTTCTGTGGGATTTTACTCATCAATCGGGTATACATGCCACAATTGCAGGTGTTCTATTAGCCCTAACAATTCCACACAACAAAAATAAGAGTAAAGATTCAATGTTACTTAAATTAGAACATGGATTGTCACCTTATGTAGCTTTTGGAATAATGCCGCTTTTTGCTTTTGCAAACGCAGGAGTTTCGCTTGAAGGACTTACTTTTGCTACTTTGTTAAATCCAGTTCCTCTAGGAATTGTTTTAGGTCTATTTTTTGGAAAACAAATTGGTGTTTTTGCCCTCTCTTATATATCTGTTAAACTTAAATTTGCCGATAAACCATCTGGTTCTACTTGGTTAGCACTTTATGGGGTTTCAATATTAACAGGTATTGGATTTACAATGAGTTTATTTGTTGGAAATTTAGCTTTTGTAAATAATTTAGAATATATGGATGGAGTTAAAATTGGAGTGTTAACTGGCTCGCTTCTTTCTACACTCTTTGGATATTTCTTACTGTTATTTTCTTCTAAGAAATGATCAACAAAGATATCATTAAATTAGCTTCTAATACTTCAAATGTAGGACTTAAAAAAAAATACTCACACAAGATATCTTTAAAAAACTCAACATGTGGAGACAAAATTACCTTGGAACTAATAGCAGATAAAAAAAAGATAAGCTCAATGAAATACGAAACTATATCCTGTGTATATTGTGAGGCTTCAGCAAGTCTTCTATCGAGAAAAATAAAAAATGCTAAATTAAAAGATATAAAAAATGATTTTATAACCTTAAAAAAAATATCATTAAAAAAAAATGTAAAAATTCCTAAGAGGTTATCTGACTTCAAAACATTACTAAATAGCGACAATTTTAATAGATTTAAATGTATATTTTTGCCGATTGATGCAGTATTAAAAGTATTAAAATTATGAAAAAAATATTCATTATTTTATTTATGTTCAGTTTTTTTTCAAAAGTTATAGCTGGGAATAATGGAACCGCTTATGATTACGAATTTAATAGCATAGATGGAGACCTAATCAATCTAAGTCAGTTCAAAGGAAAGGTAATTGTAGTGGTAAATGTTGCGAGTAGATGCGGTTACACGCCGCAATACGAAGATCTTCAAACATTGTGGTCTGAATATAAAAGTAAAAATTTAGTTGTTTTAGGCGTCCCTACTAATAACTTCAGACAAGAGCCTGGTAACAATAAAGATATTAAAAACTTTTGCGAAACCAATTTTGGAATTACTTTTCCAATGACTGAAAAAATCAATGTAATAGGTAATAATTCACATCCGTTTTATAAATGGGCAAGAAAAGACTACGGTATCGGGGCTATTCCAAAATGGAATTTTCATAAGATTATAATTGGAAAAGATGGAAAAGTTGCTGAAACGTTTTCATCTATAACCAAACCATCATCTAAAAAATTCATTAAAGTTATTGAAGAATTGATTTAATAATTAAAACTCAAACCATCATACGCAGGAATTATATTTTTGGGTAATCTTTTTTTTAATTTAAAATAATCTAAATCAGTGTGCAAATTTGTAAGTATAGCTTTTTTAGGTTTAGTTATATTAATTAAATTTAAAGCTTCATCTAAATTCAAATGAGAGGGATGTTTGTCAATTTTTAAACAATCTAACACTAGGAAATTAAGATTTTTAAGATGTTCTAAATTTTTTGAAGATACTTTATTACAATCACTTATATATCCAATTTTGTCTATCACATATCCAGTTGATTTAATTAATCCATGAGAAACTTGAAAAGATTTAACATTTAATTTAATGTTTTTTTTTCGAATAGAGAAATTTTTACTTATTACGTTTGCAGTCATAATCGGCTTATATCCTTGCGCTTCAGTAAAACAAAATCCATAAGATTTTTTTAAAGCTTTAATTGTTTTTTGGCTACCATAAATTGGAATCCTTGATTTATTTTTCCAATAAAATGGCCTCATCTCAAATATGCCAGCTGTTTGATCAGCATGCTCATGGGTATAAATTATTGAGTCCAGATTTTTAATTTTATTTTTTAAAAATTGATATTTAATATCTGGGGAGGTATCTATACAAACTGACAAATTTCCTTTTTGAATATGAGCGCAGCATCTAGTTCTAATATTTTTTATACTCTTTTTTAGATTTCCATTGTAATTAGTAATCCATGGAGAACCTAGCGAACTCCCGCATCCTAAAATTGTAAATTTTCTTTTCAAATTAATTTACCAAATAAATTGAAAAAGTTATTTGTAGTGATCTTTGAAAATTCGTCAAATGATAATTTCTTAATTCCGGACAAAAATTTAACAGTATGTATTATATAGCTAGGTTCATTTGGTTTACCTCTTAGAGGTACAGGTGCTAGATATGGAGCATCTGTCTCAACTAGTATTTTGTCATTAGGTATTTCTTTAAAAGTGTTGGCTAAATCTTGCGATTTATTAAACGTTACTACACCACTTGCAGAGATATAAGCACCCAAATCTATTAATTTAAAAGCAAATTCTCTTGATCCAGTAAAGCAATGAATAAGTATCTTGGTTTCTTTTTTTTTTAAATGTTTTTCAAGGATTTCTAAAGTTTCCATTTCTGCAGACCTTGTGTGAACAATAAGTGGAAAATTTTTTTCCTGTGCAGCTGCTATATGTTCTTCAAAAGAAAAAATTTGATCTTTTTTTTCAGAATGATTGTAATAAAAATCTAAACCTGTTTCACCTATGCCAATAATCTTTTTATTTTGATTAACCTTGTTAATTATGTCTTTTTTTTTAATGTGTTGATGTAATTTTGCTTCATGAGGATGGATACCATAGGTTCCGTATACGCATTTGTGTTCTTGAACTATCTTAAGTATTTTATTATAGCTTTTGTCTTCAGTTGAAATTGTTAGCATATACTTAATCCCGCCTCTATTCGCTCTATCAATAGTTTCATATAAAGCTTTAGACATAGGCTCATATGTTAAATGGCAATGTGAATCAATTATCATTTTCAATCTTTTTAA
>CACNZU010000014.1 GCA_902624885.1 uncultured Pelagibacteraceae bacterium | reverse complement strand
GATATAAGTTTTCGACATATGCAACTTGGTGGATTAGACAAGCCATTACTAGATCTATAGCCGACCAAGCTAGAACAATCAGAATACCTGTTCACATGATTGAAACTATAAATAAAATTGTTAGAACTCAAAGACAAATAATGAGTGAGTTTGGTAGAGAACCAACCCCTGAGGAACTTTCTAAAAAACTAGCAATGCCACTAGAAAAAGTGAGAAAAGTTTTAAAAATTGCAAAAGAGCCGGTTTCTCTTGAAACACCGGTTGGAGACGAGGAAGATAGTAGTCTCGGAGATTTTATTGAGGACAAAAATGCTCTTCAACCGCTTGATACTGCAATACAATCTAATCTTAGCGAGTCAACGACCAAGATTTTAGCCTCTTTGACTCCACGTGAAGAAAGGGTTTTAAGAATGCGGTTTGGAATTGGAATGAATACAGACCATACTCTTGAGGAAGTTGGACTTCAGTTTTCAGTTACCAGAGAAAGAATAAGACAGATTGAGGCTAAGGCATTAAGAAAATTAAAGCATCCAAGCAGATCAAAACAACTAAAAAGTTTCCTAGAAAAATAAAAAATTGTGATATAAATTAAACTTTATTGGGCCTGTAGCTCAGTTGGTTAGAGCAGTACACTCATAATGTATTGGTCCCAGGTTCGAGTCCTGGCGGGCCCACCAATTATTCACTGATAAATTCTTCAAGTTTACTTATTAAAACATTTATATCGTTGTTATTTGAACTAAGAATTGAACTAAATTCCTCTTTTTGTGTTCTAGCTAAACTAAGACCTTCAACAATCAAATCTCTAATCAAAGGCTTATCAGGATTTTTAGTATATATTCTCCAATCAATTTTTATTTCTGGATTACCATCCTCCGGCAGTACCTTTGAATTTATGATTGTGTAATTAGCACTCTTTTGATCAGAATTAATTACCTCAAATTTACTTGAAGAATAATCCGTAAGCCTTGATGTCAAACTTTTTAAGAAATATTTTTCAAAAGCTTCCTGATACCGACTCACATCATTTTTATCTGAAGTTTTTCTCAATTCACCTAGAGTATAAAGACCTAAAGCGTTTATATCTACATTTTCAAGAGCAATTTTTTCTATAAATTTAGATTTTTCTTCTACACTTAAACTTTTATCACTTAAAGTAGTTATAGCTTCGCCAACTAATTCTGCAATAAATTCTTTAGGATTTGTACTGTACGCTTGTAAATAAGGTTGAAATACTAAAAATATTGTAATGAAAAATACGCTAAACCTATTCATTTAAATTATAGTCTAATTATCTAAACTTCCCCAGTCGTCCTGGTCGCCCAAAGAATTATTAATTTTGTTTTCTCTATTTTGCAAATAAATACTTTTAAAAGATGAGTATAAATCAATTGAATTTTTTTCAAGACTTTGGAATGTTGTAATATTATCTGCTCTAAAATCAACAGCTGTAGTGCCTTTTACAGAGAAATAATCTAAATCGTTTCCTGAAACTCCCATAAGCTCTTTTTCTCTAATTGTAATATGAGCAAATGGGTCAACAAAAGTATCTGCAATCATACCTATCGTGTCCCTTGCCGTTGTTGGCCCCAAGATCGGTAAAACATAATAGCAACCTGGTCCCATTCCATAGGTCCCTAAAGTTTGACCCACATCCTCCTTATGAGGCTTCAAACCCATTTTTTCTGCTGGGTTAAATAATCCTAAAATTCCTACAGTTGAGTTCACAATTACACTACCTGTAGTGTGTCCTAATTGAGAAAAATTTCCTTGTAAAAGTGCATTCGGTATAGATAAAAGCGTAGCAATGTTTGATGTAAAATTACTTGTTCCAATTTTTATAGGGTTTGGCAATTTGTTATATCCTTTGGCTATCGGCTCAAGGATAATATTATCAAAAACCATATTAAATTTAAAAATTGATCTGCTGACATTTTCAAAACATTCCTCAGAAGCCTTTGCTTTATCCAATGAAATATAAGCAATCACTAAGCAGAATAGAATTGGTGCAATTTTTTTTGAAATCATTATACTAAGCTATATATATAAATTCACACGTTATGCTATAGAAAATATTGATGAAATAAGACTATTATTTTGTTTAAATTTTGCTCAAAATTAGAAATTTATGCTTATAACTAACAATTTATCGCCAAATTACTCAAAAAAACTTAGAAAAAAAAAAAAAATTAAATTTGTTATTTTTCACTATACTGGAATGCAATCTGAAATTGAATCTATTAAAAGACTTAAAAATTTTAAATCAAAAGTAAGTTGTCATTATTTGATAAACAGGAAAGGCAAAATTACGAGAATGGTAAAAGAGAAATATGAGGCATGGCATGCAGGAGAGTCTCAATGGAAAAAATTTAAAAATTTAAATGAATTTTCAATCGGAATAGAGTTAGTCAACAAAGGTCACAAAATTAAATACGAGAGATTTTCAAGACTCCAAATCAATAGCTTACTAAAATTGTGCATTAAATTAAAAAAAAAATATAAAATAAAAAAGCATGACTTTTTAGGTCATTCAGATATAGCTCCTTTAAGAAAAATTGATCCAGGAGAGAATTTTCCTTGGAAAAAATTTAGTAAATACAAAATCGGCGTTTGGTACCAAAGAAAAAATTTTAAAAATTTTAGAAAAGAAAAAAATGAAAACAATGAAAAAATATTTTTCAAAAATTTACATAAAATTGGGTATAGATATTTCAAAATAAATAAGAGACACAAATCTGATAAAAAAATAATAGCAGCGTTTAAGTCAAGATATTTGCAAAATGACTTATCTGCAAAAATTGATCAAAAATGTCTTCAAATAAGCCATTTTTTAGCCAACAACTAGATAATTTGCTTGCTATAGGGCAATTATTTCATTAATAATCGACTGCCAGATAATTGGATTGTCGCTACTAGTGAAGCTAGTAGAGGAAAGTCCGGGCTCCAAAAAGACACAGTGCCAGTTAACGGCTGGCGAGGGTGACTTTAGGGATAGTGCCACAGAAAATAAACCGCCTAATCAAGGCAAGGGTGAAACGGCGAGGTAAGAGCTCACCGGTTTTTTGGTAACAAAAAACGCATGGCAAACCCCACTGGGAGCAAGGTTAAATAGGAAAGACGTTGCACATATTGCTAAAAACAGTCTTTTGTTAGTCTTTCGGGTTAACCGCTTGAGCTTAAGTGTAAATTTAAGCCTAGAGAAATGACATCTTAAATGACAGAACCCGGCTTATAGATTATCTGGCTAAAATATCAATTATAATTGTTCTACTTTTGTACTAGCCAACCAATACAATCTAGTTGACTATTTTTAAAAAACCCATACTATCCCAAATAATCCCATATTGGAGGGTAAATTGGAAATAATAAAAAAAAGAGGTTTTTTGAGCAAAAATGTTTTTATCAAGTTACGAAAACAAAATAGACAAGAAAGGTCGTGTATCTGTGCCCGCAACTTTTAGATCGCATTTAAATTCAATGGGGTTCAACGGTTTTATTACTTATCCATCATTTAATCATCCTGCTTTAGAAGCATGTTCGCAGGATAGAATAGAAAAAATTTCGAATACAATTGATTCATTAAACCCTTTTGAAGAGAAAAGAGATTATTTTGCTACAGCTATTTTATCAGAAAGTGAAAATTTGCAGTTTGATACTGAAGGTAGAATTTCTTTATCAGCAAAATTATTAAATCATACTAAAATTAAAAATATAGTGTTATTTGTAGGTCTAGGTAAAACATTTCAAATATGGGAGCCTAGAAACTTTGATAAATTCAAAAACTTCGCTAGAAAAAAGGCTTATCAAAATAGATCTAACTTAAAATGGGAAAACAAACAAAAAGGGGGATTGTCATGAGTATAAATGTTGGAGGAGGCGAGTTAAGAGAGCTAAAACCAAGAATATTAGTAATTGGAGTTGGTGGAGCAGGTGGAAACGCCATAAATGCAATGATTGAGGCAGGCATGCAAGGAGTAGAATTTGTTGCTGTAAATACTGACGCCCAGGATCTAAAGATGAGCAAAGCAGATGCAAAAATACAAATTGGAATGAACTTAACTAAAGGTCTTGGAGCAGGAGCTAAACATGATATTGGTCAAGCTGCTGCTGATGAATCTATTAATGAAATAGTTAATTATATTCAAGGAAGTAATATGGTTTTTATCGCTTCAGGCATGGGTGGTGGAACTGGAACAGGGGCATCCCATGTAATTGCAAAAGCTGCAAGAGAAATGAATATTCTAACAGTTGGAGTGACAACTTTACCTTTCTCCTATGAAGGTCCAAAAAGAATGAGAAGGGCAACAGCTGGTTTAGAGGAGTTAAAAAGACATTTGGATACAACTATTGTAGTACCAAATCAAAATCTTTTCAAAATCGCTAATGAGACAACAGGGTTTGAAGAATCATTTAGTTTATCAAATGATGTTTTGAAACATGGTGTCCAAAGTATTACAGATCTTATGGTTCGACCAGGCATGATTAATCTAGATTTTGCAGATGTCGAAACTGTTATGAGTTCAAGTGGAAAAGCTATGATGGGAACTGGAGAGGCCGAAGGTGATAACAGGGCTATGGCTGCAACCGAACTTGCATTAAATAATCCATTAATAGATGAGTATACTTTACAAGGAGCAAAAGGACTTTTGGTAAACATTACAGGAGGAAGCGATATAAAATTATTCGAAGTTGATGCTGCGGTAAATAAAATAAGAGCCGAGGTAGATCCCGAGGCAGAATTAATTTTTGGAGCAATAAAAGATGAAAATATGAATGGGAAAATAAGAGTTTCAATAGTCGCAACTTCCCTCAAAGGATCAACAATCTCACCAGAACCTAGAAAAGTGCTTAATATAGTAAATTCATCTAACGGTAGAAATACTAGCTTGAATGAAAATCTTTTTTCAACAAATAATATTGAACAAAATATTGTAAATTCAATTGACGGCGCGACAGCACTTAAACTTGATGAAAGTTTTGAAATTAAAAATAATGAAGAACAAAAAGCTATCATTGAAAGTTTTGAAAGCAATGAGGAAAACGTTATAGCAGATAATAAAATCATGGATGCCAATAACAATGGGGAAATTCCAAATGGCGTTTCTATTGAAAATACTTCTTATATGGAAAATTTTTCTCAACCAAAATCTGAAGATACATCAGTTATTAATAAAACTGCTGTAGAGGAAAATTTCGATGAGGAATATACTCCAAAACTTTTTTCAGAGGAGCTAAACCAAAGTAACACAGAAGATCAAGACTTGAAAAATGATAGTACTTCAGACAAATTATTTGATCAAGAAGACGGCGAAGACGAGGATTTCGAAATTCCTGCGTTTTTAAGAAGACAAAAGTTTTAATGATTGTGCCAAAAATAAATGAAAACTCAAAAGTCATCACTGGAATATTCACATTTTCCAGTAATGTTGAGTGAAATCATTGAAATTTCCTCGCCATCAAAAGGAGGTCTTTTTGTTGACTGTACCTTTGGAGGCGGCGGTTATTCTGAAGCTCTGCTTAAATTCCCTAAAGCTCAAGTAGTAGGTTTAGATAGAGATAATTCGGTTAAAAATATAGCAAACAAACTAGAAAAAAAGTTTCTAAAAAGATTCAAATTTTATCAGTCAAAATTTAGTCAGTTAGACAATATTTTAAAAGAAAACGTTGATACAATTATTTTCGATTTGGGATTATCCTCACTTCAATTGAAAAACCTAAAACGAGGGTTTTCATTCAAGTCAAAAGATAAACTTGATATGTCCATGGGTCTTTCAAACACATCTGCTCAAGAAGTAATTAATAAATTAAGTGAGTCACAACTAAAATTAATTATAAAGATTTTAGGTGAGGAAAAAGAGGCCTCAAAAATAGCAAAAAATATTGTAAGAGCCAGATCTGAAAAAAAAATTACAAGAGTTGATCAATTGGTGGCAATTATAGAAAAAAGTAAGAAGAGAAATTTTCACTCTAAAATTAATCCAAGTACTAAGACTTTTCAAGCTTTAAGGATATTTGTTAACAAAGAAATTACTGAATTGATTAATGGGGTAATTATAGCGGCAAAGATTCTTAAGCCAGGGGGAAAAATCTTAACAGTAAGTTTTCACTCTATTGAAGATAAAATAATAAAATATTTTTTTAATAATTTTTCTCAAAATAAGTCTAGACCATCAAGATATTTACCTGAAGAAAAAAAAGATAATTTAATATTGTTTGAGAAATATACTAACAAGGTGATTAGACCATCAGAAAGCGAAATTAAAAAAAACAACCTGTCTAGATCAGCTAAATTAAGATTTGCTGTAAGAAGTAAAAATAAATTTGTTTATCCAGAAAATCTTGTCAAAAAATTTAATAAATATTTAGATATTGAGGCTACGAATGTATAAAATAAAAATATTTTTCTCGATTATAATTTTTATAACTTTATTAGTAGTAACTTCTTTTATTAAAAATCAGACAAGAGTAATAGAAAAAAAAATTTATAATTTAGGTAAAATAATTTACGTAAAAGAGATAGATTACAAAGAGTCTCAATTAGACTTTTTTTATTTAACTTCACCACTAATTGTAGAGCAGAAGATTAAACATTTAGATAACACCCAATATGTCCCAATGGATAATTCTAAGATTTTTCTAGACTTAGAGGCTTTCATCGGACTTAAAAAAAAATATGTAAATTATGAAAAATAATTCAAAAAAAAAAATTAGACGAAGATATTTTAATAAGAACCAAACTAGTTTTTATTTTGAGGATTACTTAGAAACGAAAAATAAAACTATAAAAAAAAATTGCTTATCTCAAGATAGAATTTATTTACTATATTTTTTATTTTTATCATTGATACTAATTTTCAGTATTAGGATTATTCATCTATCTATGAATAAAATTGAGATTTTTAATCAAACAAATTTCCCAAATAATTTTACGGAGGAAAGAAGAGATATTGTTGACAGAAACGGCGCTTTAATCTCAAGAAATATAAATTTTTTTCACGCTGCGATCATTCCGAAAAATATTAAAAATAAAGATAATTTTTTACTAAAGCTTCAATTAAATTTCCCTAAATTGCCAATAGAAAAAATTAATAAAAAGATTTCCGAAGGTAAGTATTTTTATCTCAAAAAACGTATTAGCCAAATCGAAAAAGAGAAATTATGGAAATTAGGAGAAAAAGGTATTGTCTTTGAGCCATTTCAATCGAGAATCTACACCCATGGCAACCTATTTAGTCACGTAATCGGTCAGGTCGATTATGATAACTATGGTGTTTCAGGAATAGAAAAATATTTTGACAAAGAGCTCAAAGATAAAAGTTTAAAGAGCGAGCCACTAAAACTGACATTAGACACTAATATTCAATATCTAATAGATAAAGAGCTCAATCAAGCTTTAGATATATTTGACGCCACTGGTGGAGGCGCTTTACTTATGAATGTGGAAAATGGAGAAATTTTATCTTTAGTATCATTACCAAATTTTGATATCAATTTAAGAGCTGATGTTAAGGAAAAAAAATACATAAATAAAATTACGAAAGGAATTTACGAACTTGGCTCTATATTTAAAACTTTTACTATTGCTTTAGCTTTAGATAACAATATTGTTGAACCCCAAACGATTATCAAAGAAATTCCACGTAGTGTGAAATGTTCAAAACATGAAATTTCCGATATTAAGGAATTCCCAAAAAATTTGAAGGTAGAAGATGTATTAATTAGGTCATCAAATGTTGCAACTTTAATGATAGCTCAAAAGATTGGTAAAGAAAAATTTCAGAAATTTATAGACAAAACAAAATTACTTAATAGTCCAGATTTGCAATTAGAGGAAGTCGGTAGTCCGATTGATTTTGAATGGAATAAATGTAAGTTGGAAACTGTTTCTTTTGGACACGGAATTACAACCACACCACTTCAAGCAACTACAGTTTACGCATCTTTAGCAAATGGTGGAAATATGATTCAACCAAATTTAATCAAAAAACTGTCTTATAACAAAAAAAATGAACGATTGGTAGCAGAGGAAACTAGCATGAAATTAAACAATATTTTAAGAAAAGTTGTAACAGACGAAAAAGGCACTGCTAGTTTAGCTGATATAGATGGTTATTACGTTGGAGGAAAAACTGGAACCTCTCAAAACTACTTTAATAAAAATGAGAGTCTTAATACATTTATTTCAATTTTTCCATCGCACCAACCGAAGTATGCATTACTAGTAATGCTTGAGAGTCCACAGGTAGCAAAAGATTTATTTTATGACTACAGAGGAATAAAAATAAAAGCTTCTAGGAATGAAGCTGGTTGGAATTCGGTATATATTGCAGGCAAAATAATAAAAAAAATTGGACCAATTTTAGCCATAAAAAGTAAAGAATTTAATGACTATTATGTTGCTGAAAAAATTAATAAATAACCTTCCCGCCAAAAGAAAAAATATAAAGGTAACCGGGCTATCAATAAACAGTAAAAATATTAAAAAAGGTTATATTTTTTTTGCTATTAAAGGCCATAAATTTAACGGCGAAAAATTTATAAACGAAGCTATAAAAAAAGGTGCGCAAGTTATTATATGTTCAAAAACATGTAATTATTCCCACTCAAAGATAACAGTAATAAAAACTCATGACGTAAGATATAAATTAAGTGAAATTTCATCAAAATTTTATAGTTTAAAACCAAAAAACATTATAGCTGTTACTGGAACTAATGGTAAAACTTCTGTTGCAGATTTTTTCTATCAAATTTTAACCATTAATAAAATTCCAGTTGCTTCGATAGGAACTTTAGGTATTAAATATAAAGGCAAAAAGATCGAGACGGAGTTAACTTCTCCAGATACTATTTCAATTCATAAGACTTTGGAAAAAATAAAAAAAAAGAAAATTGATAATGTCATTATTGAGGCATCGAGTCATGGATTAGTACAAAAAAGAATTGATCATTTAAATCTCAAAGCGTCTATTTCTCCAGCTTTACTCATACCCACTTCAAAGATACCATAATTATGTTTGACATGGAGTTGGGAAAGACTAAGGGGCACACCATAATGATTGTTGTAAGATCTAGGAGATGAGAGTGTTTTGCCAAAATTTTGAAGTAAATCTCTTATCAAATTTTTTAATGACGTTTTTCCAGCGCTACCAGTTATCGCAATAATTTTTGCTAAGGTTAGATCTCTTTTTCTACTTGAAAAATAATTTAAAAATTTTTCCTCATTGCTAATTTTAATAATTTTTTTTTTAAAACCCTGAATAACTTGTGAAGTTAAAATATATTTTGCACCCTTTTTAATCGCTTTTGACGTAAATTTTGCTCCATTTTTAATGTTTTCAAATATTTGACTTTTAGAACCGGTTTATCAGTGATGACCTCACTGGTAATTGTTTTTATTATCGGTTCACCATTAATTAAAATTTTTTCAGAAAAAATGATTACTGGACCAATTAGACAAGACGGTCCAATCGATCATATTGTAAAAAAAACTGGAACACCAACAATGGGTGGAGTAATAATTATAATAGGTATAATTTCAAGTACATTGCTTTGGTCAGACCTTAACAACATAT
>CACNZU010000013.1 GCA_902624885.1 uncultured Pelagibacteraceae bacterium | reverse complement strand
GATAAAGGATGAGATTAAAAAAATTGGATTTGAAAATACTGCTTCGAAATACAGTATCTCTTCTTCTTCACTAAATAAAGGTGAGATTGGATGGGTTAATGAAAAATCTTTGGCAATAAAAATTCTAGAGTCAATAAAAGATTTAAAAATTGGACAAGTTTCTGAACCAATTTTAAAACAAGATACCTTTTTATTTTTGAAACTTATTGATATTAAAACTTCTGAAATTGAAAAAGTAGATGTTGAAAAACTTAAAAAAAATTTGATAAAACAAAAAAAAAATGAATTATTTGAGCTATATTCAAGAAGCCATTTATCTAAGCTTAAAAATACAAGTCTGATTGAATATAAATGAAAAATAAAATAATCATTTTCAGTGGCGATCCAAATAGTGTTAATTCTGAAATAATTAAAAAAGTATGGCAAAAACTTGAAAGCTCTGTAAAAAAAAGAGTTTATTTTATTTCAAATTATAATTTATTAAAAAAACAATTTAAAAAACTTAATTATAGTTTTAATGCTATTAGAGTTAATAATCTTAATGAGGCAAATAAAGAGACAAAGATAAAGATAATAAATGTTAATTTAAAATTTAATGATCCATTTAAAGTTCCTGCGACAGAAGCTTCTAGATATGTTTTAAATTCTCTTAATCTCGCACATAAATTTGGATTAAGAAAAGATGTAAAAGGTATAATTAACTGTCCAATAGATAAAAAACTTCTTAAAAAAAAGAAATCTGGGGTAACAGAGTTTTTCGCAAGAAAATGTGGTATTAAAAATAATTCAGAAGTAATGTTAATTTGGAATAAATCTTTTGCAGTCTCACCCCTTACTACTCATATTGATATAAAGGATATTTCAAAAAATATTAAGAGTTTTAAAATTGAAAATAAGATAAAGACTATATCGAATTGGTATAAAAAAAATTTTAAAAGAAAAGCTAAAATAGGTGTTTTAGGATTAAATCCTCACAATGCAGAACTAAGAAATAGTTCTGAGGAAATAAAAACAATAATTCCTGCGATCTTAAAATTAAAAAAATTAAAATTCAATGTTAGTGGGCCATATGTTTCAGATACTTTTTTTATTAAAGACTACAAAAAGTTTGATGTTGTTATTGGCATGTTTCATGATCAGGTTCTTTCACCTTTTAAAACTCTATTTAAATATGATGCAGTAAATTTAACTTTGGGATTAAAATATTTGAGATTATCTCCTGATCACGGTACGGCAATAAAATTAGTTGGAAAGAAAAAAGCTAATCCAAATAGTTTAATGAAATGTATATATTTTATAAAAAAAATATAAATGAAATTTCCAAAAAAATCACTTGGCCAAAATTTTCTTATTGATAAAAATATAATTAAAAAAATTATCGGTTTATCCAATTTAAAAGGTAGAGATGTAATTGAAATTGGCCCCGGGAAAGGCTCATTAACCTCTGAAATAATCGAGAAAAAACCAAAAACTCTTACTTTGATTGAGAAAGATAATGATTTATTTGAAGAATTGAAAATTAAATATTCAAAAAATAAAAATATTAAGTTTTTTAATGCAGACATATTAAAATTTGATATTGAAAAAATCTATAAAAAAAATTCAATAATTTTGGGGAATCTTCCGTATAATATTTCTTCCCAAATTTTTATTAAAATTTTAAAAAGTAAAGTATGGCTTCCAAGATTTACTGATTTGATTTTAATGTTTCAAAAAGAATTAGGAGAAAAAATTATAGGTTCATATCCATCATCAAATTACGGCAGAATCTCAATTTTAACAAATTTAAGATTTAAATCGTTAAATAAATTTTTTGTTTCCCCTAACTGTTTTTTTCCAAAGCCAAAAGTCAATTCATTAGTTATACATTTTCAACCAAAAATAAAATCAGAATTTAAAATAGAAAATATAAATAATCTTGAGAAAGTAACAAATATCCTTTTTTCTAATAAAAGAAAAATGATAAATAAAAATATAAAGAAAATTCTAAAATCTTCAGAACTAAAAAAACTTGGAAAAATTGATTTAAACCTTAGACCTTCTGATTTAAGCCCAGAAGTATATTATAAAATAACTGAAATTTTAGAGAAGAGAACTTAGTTTTTTTTTTGAATTAACAATAATATTTTCTATTTGTTTAAAACAAACCTCTAAGTTCTTATTTATTATAATATAATCATAGTCTTTCCAATGTTTAATATCTTCATCAAAAGCATTGAATCTTTTTTCGACTTCCACCTCTGTATTTTGGTTTCTGTTTAATAATCGTTTTTTTAACTCATTTTTATTCTCTGTAATAAGAAAAATTTTAATGGGTTTTAAATTTTTAAATTTTGATAGTTGTTGAGTACCTTGCCAATCAATATCAAAGATAATATCATTTTTTGTTATAGTTCGATCCACATTTTCTTTTAATGTGCCATAATAATTTTCAAATATTTTCGCGTACTCATAAAATTTTTTTTCTTTAATTAATGTTTCGAATTTTGATTCCGATACAAAATGATAATCTACACCATTTACCTCATTAGATCTTGGAGGTCTTGTGGTGTGGGAAACAGAAATTTTGAAGGATTGATATTTTTGTTGAATCTTTTTTGTTAAAGTAGTTTTCCCAACACCGGAGGGAGAGGATAAAATAACCAATATATTTTCTCCATCACCACTCATTGAATTTGATTTAAGTTTTTAACTTGATTTGCTCTCAATAAATTTAATCGCGTCACCTACAGTTAATATTTTTTCCGCTTCGCTATCGGAAATTTCAGACCCAAATTCTTCCTCAAAAGCCATTACTAACTCTACAGTGTCTAAGCTGTCTGCTCCTAGATCGTCAATAAAACTTGCTTCCTCAGTTACCTTTTCTTCCTCAATACCTAAATGGTCTGCGACTATTTTTTTTATTTTATTTTTTATATCTTCTGACATGAAATCCTTTCGTGTATATTTTCTTAATAGATTATTAATTAGAATTGTCAAGACATATACATTCCACCGTTTACATGTATTGTTTCTCCATTAATATAACTTGCCATATCAGAGGCTAAAAAAGCTACACAATTTGAAACATCTTCTCCAGTTCCTAAACAACCTGATGGGATCTTGTTTATCAAATTTTTCTTGAATTCCTCATTAATTTTTTCTGTCATTTCTGTTTTTATAAATCCCGGCGAAACACAATTAATATTAATATTTTTTTTTGCGTATTCTATTGCCAAACTTTTTGAAAAAGCAACTATACCAGCTTTAGAGGCAGAGTAATTTGCTTGACCCATATTTCCAGTATGACCAACAATTGATGTAATATTAATTATTTTTCCATACTTTTTTCTCAACATTTTTTTAATTGCGTGCTTAGACATTAGAAACGTTGATGTTAAATTTATATCTAAAACTTTTTTCCAATTTTCATCTGACAATCTGATAGACAAATTATCAAGAGTTATTCCTGCATTATTTACTAATATATCTAGGCCATCTAATTTAGACTCAACAGTATTTACGAAACTTTCAATTTTATCATGCTCGTCTAGCCTAAATTTTTCAATATGAATATTTGGATAATTAGATTTAAGTTTTTTTAGTTTATCTTCGTTGGTGCCAGTTGCAACAATTTTTGATCCTAAGGATTGAAACTTTTTTACAAGTGAATTGCCTATTCCTCCAGTAGCTCCAGTAATTAAAATTTTTTTATTTTTTAAATCCATCTTCTAAATTTTTAATATCAGCTATTGAGTTGATTGAAAAGCAATTTGAATTTTTAATTGTTCTTTTAACCATCCCAATAAGAGCTTTACCAGGGCCAATTTCAACAAAATTAATTATCCCTTCTTTCGACATTTTTAATAAAGACTCACGCCATTTAACTGTAGAAAAAATTTGCTCTATTAGTAAATTTTTTATTTTATTTTGGTCATTGACAGGTTCAGCATTTACATTGCTTACAATTTCTATATTTGGTTTTAAAAAAGTTGTGTTATTAATTTTTACTTTCATATTTTCTGCCGCTGATTTCATTAAAGAGCAATGAAAAGGCGCGCTAACTTTTAGAGGAATTGATTTAATATTATTTTTTTTAAGCAAAGATTTGAAAATGTCAACTTTGATCGTATCTCCGCTAACAATAACTTGTCCCTCTGCGTTATCATTTGCTATTTCACAAGCACCCTCCTCTTTCATAGAATTTATTAAGTCTTTTATCAAATCTATTTTTGATCCTAAAACAGCTACCATACTTCCCTGTCCAACTGGCACTGCCTCTTGCATAGCTATACCTCTTTGATGTAACAAATATATAGCATCTGAAAAATCCAATGAGTTTGAACATACTAAAGCACTATACTCACCAAGAGAGTGGCCAGCAAAAAATTTAAAATCTGGTTTAAAATTAAATTCATCTTTAAGTACTTTAAATATTGAGTAACTTACTGTCAAAATTGCAGGTTGGGTATTTTTTGTGAGTTGTAACTGCTCAGATGGTCCTTCTAAAATTATTTTTGAAAGACGAAAATTAAGTTTTTGATCTGCTTTATTAAAAATTTTTTTAACTACTTCAAATTTATCGTAAAACTCTTTTGCCATACCTACAACTTGAGAACCTTGGCCTGGGAATAATAAAGCATTCATTTTATTTAATTTTATTAATAATAATTATTGTTGATATAATTGATCATTATAGTATAAACCAGCTTTTACAAATAAATATTTTAACTTAATTAACAATAAGATTATGGCTTTTTACGAAAATACAATCGTTGCAAAACAAGACTTGGCAGAAAAAGAATTGAAAACAATTAAAGATAAATACAATGAGTTAATTAATAACTCATCTGGTAAAGTAGTGAAGATAGAGGAATGGGGGCTGTTAAATTTAGCTACGAAAATAAAAAATTACAAAAAAGGTTTTTATATTCACTATAAATTTGAGGGAAATAAAGAAACATTAAATGAAATCGAAAAAAAAATTAAAATTGATGGATCAATTATAAGGTCATTAACTGTTAAGTATAAAAAACTAGATACTAAAAACGAATTTTTCAAGAAGGAAAAATAGAATTATGAAAAGACGAAATAAAAAATTTCAAAAAAGAGGACTAAATTCCTTAAATAAGTTAAGTCTTTTCCAAAAAAATGATGGAAAATTTTCTAAAAAATGTCCACTTTCCATTAAAAATGCTCCTATAATTGATTATAAAAACGTAAGTCTCTTGAGAAAATACACTTCTGATAACGGTAAGATTATATCATCTAAAATTACATCTGTATCTTTCAATAAACAAAAAAAACTTACTAGAGAAATTAAAAAAGCAAAAATTTTAGGTTTAATTTAATGGAAGTAATACTTTTAGAAAATATCTTAAATTTAGGTAATATTGGAGACAAAGTTAAGGTTAAAAATGGTTATGGTAGAAACTTTCTTTTAAAAGAGGGAAAAGCACTAAGGTTTAATAAAGAAAACCAAGATTTCGTAAATAAAAAGAAAGACGAATTAAACAAAAAAAATGTAGAAATAAAAAATAAATTTAAAGAGATAGCAAAAATAGTAAATAAAAAATCTTTTGTTTTTTATAAGGAAAGTAAAGAGAATGGAGATCTTTACGGTTCAATTAAGCCTAAAGAAATTTCAAATATGATCAAAGAGAAAACTAAGGCAGAAGTAAACCCTTCTCAAATAATCTTAAAAGAGGAATTAAATAAAATTGGAACATTCAAAGTAAACCTAAATTTCCATTCTGAGGTGAAAGCGAATATTTCTATCAAAATTGATAAAATCCAATCTAAATAACTTTTCCACAGAGTAAAAAAAAAGTGTGTAACTTTTTTCTTTAACTGACTTTTCTTTAAAATAGAATAACTTAGTGAAAGAAATTAAAAATCTTCAAAACCCACAAAATAACAATCAACCTTCGAACATAGAGGCTGAGCAGGCTCTTTTAGGCTCTGTTTTAGTTAATAATGATATTATTGATGAAATATCTTCAATTATAAAACCATCAATATTTTATGATCCAGCTCATGTTAAAATTTATGAGGTAGTTGAAAATTTAAACAATAAAGGAATGATTGCAAATCCTATTACTCTTAAAAATTTTTTTGAAAAAGATAATATGTTAAGTGAAGTTGGTGGTACCGAGTACTTAGTCAAACTCACTAGATTTTCTGGTTCAACAAAACAGGCGGTTGACTACGCCAAAATTATACATGAAATGTTTTTAAGAAGGGAATTAGTTATGATCTCTGATAAATTATCATCTGACACACTTAATGCCAATGATAAAGAAGAAAATGCTGAGGTGATAATTGAAAACACTGAAAAATCTCTCTTTGAATTAGCAGAACGAGGAAGTTTTTCACAATCTTTTCTTAAATTTAACCAAGCATTAGATCAAACAATTGAGATGGCGACTATTGCAATGCAAAATGATCAGGGCATTGTAGGAGTTCCTACTGGTTTAAAAGACCTGGATGAAAAATTGGGTGGTTTACATAAATCTGATTTGATTATATTAGCTGGTCGACCTTCAATGGGTAAGACTGCTTTAGCAACAAATATCGCTTATAATGCTTCACAACATATTTTAAAAAGGCAAGAAAAGTCATCTGTTGCATTTTTTTCATTAGAAATGTCTTCGGAACAATTATCGACAAGAATACTATCTGAACAGGCGAAAATAAGATCTGATGATATTAGAAGAGGAAAAGTAACAGAGGAAGAAATTAATAGATATATAGAAACTTCTAGAAATATTTATGAGCTTCCATTATATATCGATGAAACACCAGCAATTACAATCGCTACTTTGAGTAATAGAGCAAGAAGAATAAAAAGATTATTTGGATTAAGTTTAGTAGTTGTAGATTATATCCAACTTATGAGACCAGGATCTAACAAGAAAAGTGAAGGTAGAGTTCAAGAGATTTCAGAAATCACTCAAGGTTTAAAAGCATTAGCTAAAGAACTTTCAGTCCCTGTACTTGCGTTGTCTCAATTATCTAGAGCAGTGGAGCAAAGAGATGACAAACAGCCTCAATTAGCAGATTTAAGAGAGTCAGGTTCAATTGAACAAGATGCAGATGTGGTAATGTTTGTATATCGTGAAGCTTATTATTTAGAGCGAAAACAACCAAAACTTGGATCCATCGAACATGCTGAATGGCAGTCTAAAATGAACGACGTTAATGGTCTTGCGGATATAATATTAGGAAAACAAAGACACGGTCCAACAGGTACAATAAAAGTTGAATTTGAAGGAATTTATACAAAATTTAAAGATTTGAGTAGAAATTAAACCTAGTTTTTTACTTTTGTTAATAATAATTTAGGATATATCTAAATTATCTTAATGTTGTCTAATATTTATAAAAAAATTGTTATAGATTTCTCAAAAATCACTTTATTTTTTATTGCGATAGCCATAACAATATCTGTTTATTACTCAAAAAATTTTAACCTAGACGCATCCTCTGACGCTCTTCTGCTGGAGGGAGATAAGGACCTTAAATATCTCAGGGAAATTAATGATCGTTACGGATCTAAAGATTTCTTAGTCTTGACCTATGCGCCAGTTTCAGATTTTACCCAAAATGAAACTATCTTAAATTTACAGCTTCTAAAATCCAAAATCGAGAAATTGACGTGGGTAGACAGTGTAATAACGATTATAGATCTACCACTTTTAAAAAGCACTGATGAAAACTTGATGGACAGATTAAAGAATTATAAAACTTTAGCTTACCCAGAAATCGATAAAAAAAGAGGATTTGAGGAAATTTTAAATAGTCCAATTTATAAAGATTATGTAATTAGTTCAGATGGTAAGACTTCTGGGATAGTTGTTTATTTGAAAAAAGATGAGCGCTTGAGCGAGTATGTCAAAATTAAAGATCAATATTTTGATAGATTAAATAACTTAGGACTTACTAAAGAGGAGAAAGTTAATTATAAAATTTTTTTAAAAGAATACGAGGAGTATAAAAATTTATATAATTTAAGAAATCATCAAAATATTACCGAGATTAGAGATGTTATAAATAAATACGGAGAAAACGCTAAAATACATCTTGGAGGAATACCGATGATTGCAGATGATATGATGAGTTATATTAAAAATGATATAATTGTTTTTGGAGCAGGAGTTTTTATTTTTATTGTGCTGACTCTTTGGTTTATTTTTAGAAATATAAAATGGGTTCTGATGCCTTTACTGGGTTGTGGAACGTCTGTAATTATAATGATAGGCATGCTTGGATATTTTGGATGGAAAGTTACTGTGATCTCATCCAATTTTATTGCACTTATGCTAATTCTTAACATGGCTATGAATATCCACGTAACAGTTAGATTTCTTCAATTAAAAAAAGAATTTGAAAATATATCGACAAGTGAAGCTGTATTGATAGCAAGCAAAAAAATGATGTTGCCAATACTTTATACTGTTCTTACAACAATTTGTGCTTTTCTATCTCTAATTTTTAGCGGCATTAAACCAATCATAGATTTTGGTTGGATGATGACCTTGGGACTGATTGTTTCTTTTTTGGTAACTTTTCTTCTATTACCAACTTTACTCAACATATTTTCTTCAAATGAGAAAATAAATATTAAAAGTAGTAATCGATCTTTTATAACATCAATATTAGCTTCAATTGCAAAAAAGGGACGATTTTTTATTTATTTGACTACTTTTGTAATAATTATTTTGAGCTTGATTGGAATTTCGAAATTGGAAGTCGAAAATAGTTTTATAAATTATTTTGATAAAGAAACCGAAATTTATAAAGGTATGAAGAAGATAGATGATGAGCTTGGAGGAACAACACCATTAAATGTAATTATAAAATTTCCAGTAAAAAAAAATAAAGCCTCAGATGATGATGAATTTTCAGAATGGGATGAGGATACTAAAAATGACGATAATAAAGCTCAGTATTGGTTCACAAGAGATAAAATGGACAAAATTTTAAAAGTACACGATTACTTAGATTCTTTACCTGAAATAGGAAAAGTTTTATCTTTTGGGTCAATATTGAGAGTTGCAGAAGACTTGAACAAAAAAGAATTACAAAGTTTAGAGATAGCCGTTCTTTATAGTAAAATTCCTGAGGAAATAAAAAAAGAAATAGTCTCCCCTTACATATCAGTTGAAAAAGATGAAGCAAGAGTATCTGTAAGGATAAAGGACTCACTAGAAAATCTTAGAAGAGACGACTTAATTAAAAAAATTAATACAGAAATTAATACTCAATTAGGATTTGAGAAAAGTGAGTATAAACTTTCCGGAGTTTTAATATTATTCAATAATTTATTACAGAGTTTATTTAAGTCTCAAATTTTAACTTTAGGAATAGTAATGTTAGGTATTTTATTAATGTTTTTTTTATTATTCAGAAATATTCCTTTATCTTTAATTGGAGTAATGCCAAACTTTTTGGCTGCTTTTTTTATTCTAGGCATTATAGGACTCATGGAGATTCCACTTGATATGATGACAATTACGATTGCAGCTATAACTATTGGTATAGCGGTTGATAACAGTATTCATTACATTTACAGATTTAAAGAAGAATTCAAAATAATAAGAAATTATTCGAAAACTTTAGACAGATGCCATAATACTGTTGGAATAGCTATTTTAAATACTTCAATTACAATAGTTTTTGGTTTTTCCATATTAGTTTTGTCAAATTTTATTCCAACTATTTATTTTGGTTTTTTTACTGGTGTTGCGATGTTGTTAGCTATGATTTCAGTATTAACAATATTGCCGAATTTGATACTTAAATTTAAGCCTTTTGGAGAAGAAGCAAATAAATTATAATGAATGAAATTCTTGAAATTTTCGAAAAGATGAATTTTTTTGATTTAATTTTCATTTTAACGATAATTTATTTTGTTATTCGATGTGGGATTAAGGGATTTACTTTAAGTCTTATATCTTTCATGAAATGGGTATTATCTGCTGTAATAACAATTTTGTTGTTACCTAAGCTTCAACCAATAGTGAGTGATTATATTGAGTCGCAATTTATAAATAATTTTGGACTTGGATTATTAATATTTATTTTTACTCTTTTTTTGACAATTGTTGTAGGTAAAGCTTTAGGAAGAGCGGTAACTTGGACAGGTGTTGGTTCGATTGACAAAAGTTTTGGCTTTTTATTTGGATTTTTTAAGGGCTATATAGTGTCAGTATGTATGTTCACAATATTAAACTGGTTTTATCCTTATCAAAATTGGGGTATATCTGCTGGTAACGCTTTCTCATTTAACTTAGTAAAAAATGGTAGTGAAATTTTAATAGAGGAGTTTCCATCTAGTGAAGACTTCCTGGATACAAAAGAAAAAATTGAAAAAATTTAATAAAGATAAATTAAGAGAAGAGTGTGGAATTTTTGGAATTTCAAATCATGATGATGCGTCGGCTTTAGTTGCATTAGGTCTTCATGCTTTGCAGCATAGGGGTCAAGAAGGTTGTGGAATTGTTTCATTTGATGGTACTAATTATCACTCAGAAAAAAGACAAGGTTTAGTTGGAGATCATTTCACTGATGCTGAAACTTTAAAAAAGCTGCCAGGCATGTTTGCAATTGGACATAATAGATATTCAACAACTGGTGAAACATCATTAAGAAATATTCAACCCTTTTTTGCTGATTTACATATGGGTGGTTTAAGTATTGCTCATAATGGTAATTTAACTAATGCATTGCTTTTGAGGGAAAATTTAGTGCAAAATGGAGCAATTTTCAGAACAACTACTGACACTGAAACAATTGTTCAATTAATTGCACGATCAAAAAGAAATAAGTTTATTGATAAGCTTATTGACTCATTATTTCAAATTCAGGGGGGTTATTCTCTGATTTTAATGACAAATAAAAAAATGGTTGGAGTAAGAGATCCTTTTGGAATAAGGCCCTTAGTAATTGGAAAATTAAATAACTCCTATATTTTAGCTTCTGAAACATGCGCCCTCGATATAGTTGGTGCATCTTTTATAAGGGAAATAGAAAATGGAGAAATTGTAATTATAGAGGGTGGTCAAATTAAAAGTTTAAAACCTTTTCCAAAACAGAAACCAAGACCGTGCGTTTTCGAATATATTTATTTTGCAAGGCCTGATAGCTTAATTAATGGAAAATGTGCATATGAATATAGAAAAAACTTAGGCTCTGAACTTGCTAAAGAAACTGATTTAGAAGCTGATTTTGTAGTTCCCGTTCCAGACTCAGGAGTTCCAGCTGCACTGGGTTTTGCAGAGGAGTCTAAAAAAAAATTCGAGTTGGGATTAATTAGAAATCATTATGTAGGTAGAACTTTTATTGAACCCACTCAAAGTATAAGAAGTTTAGGAGTTAAGCTAAAGTTGAGTTCCACAAAAACTTTAGTCAAAAATAAATCGATTATACTCATTGATGATTCTTTAGTAAGAGGCACAACATGTCATAAAATTATCAAAATGCTTTATGAAGGAGGAGCAAAAGAAGTTCACGTTAGAATAGCTTGTCCAGAAATTAAATTTCCAGATTTTTATGGAGTAGATATGCCCACAAAGCAAGAGTTACTTGCTCATAAAAAAGATATTACTGAAATGTGTAATTATATTCAGGCTAAAAGTTTGAAATTTTTAAGTTTGGATGGTTTATATAAAGCACTTACTGGAAATATAAGAAATGAAAATTATCCTCAATTTAGTGACCACTATTTTACTGGTGATTACCCTATTAAACCTTCAGATAATTTACAAGGTTATAAAATAAAACAACTCTCTTTGCTTAGCACAAAATCAAATAATTAATTTAAAATTGAAATCTTATTGTTGGAATCTAGATAAATCATTTTATTATTTATAAATATTGGAGAGGATTTTAACTTTGATGGTAATTTTTTAACATCAATTATATCGCCATTAATATTAAATTTTAATAAATACGAATTATCTAAAAAAATTAAAATATTGTT
>CACNZU010000012.1 GCA_902624885.1 uncultured Pelagibacteraceae bacterium | reverse complement strand
ATGGTACGACAATGTCACTCCAATACTTGCCCGGTTGGTGTTTGCAGTCAGGACTCCTCTTTACGAGAGAAATTCACAGGCACGCCTGAAAAAGTTGTCAATCTATTTAAGTTTGTAGCAACAGAAGTAAGAGAAATCTTAGCTTCATTAGGATTTAAATCTATTAATGAAATCATCGGGCGAACTGATCTATTATCTCAAGTAAATAAAGGAGCCTCAAATTTAGACGATTTAGATTTAAACCCTTTGTTAGTGCAAGCTGATCCAGGTGAAAATTTAAGATATTGTAAAGATAATCACATTAATGAAGTACCCCCAACTCTAGATGAAAAAATTTGGTCTGATATTAAAGATAATATCAATCTAGCAAGTCCAAATAATTTTGATTATGAAGTTGAAAACACATCTAGATCTGTTGGAACTAGGCTCTCACATTACGTTTACAAAAAATACGGTAATGAAAAATTGAATGACGAAACCATTAACATTAAATTAACCGGCTCAGCTGGTCAGTCTTTAGGGGCATTTTTAACAAAAGGCATTAGTTTAATTGTTGAGGGTGATTGTAATGATTATGTTGGCAAAGGTCTATCTGGAGGAAAAATAATTGTCAAAACTTCTCAGAAAAGCAAATTAGTTGCTGATCAAAATACTATTATTGGTAATACAGTTTTGTATGGAGCCACATCAGGAACACTCTATGCATCTGGTCAAGCAGGAGAAAGATTTGCAGTAAGGAACTCTGGAAGTTTAGCTGTTGTTGAAGGTTGCGGAGCTCACGGGTGTGAATATATGACTGGTGGAACTGCAATTGTACTAGGGGAAGTTGGAGATAATTTTTGGAGCTGGTATGACAGGAGGAATGGCCTTCATTTACGATGAAAAAAATGATTTTGAAAACTTTGCGAATTCTACCTCAATAGTTTGGCAAAAAGTAGAGACGGATTATTGGAAAAAATTTTTAAAAAGCAATATTACTGAATTTCAAAACAAAACAAGTTCAAAAAAAGCCAAAATGATATTAGATAATTTTGATTTAGAGTTAAAAAACTTTAAACAAGTTTGTCCTATAGAAATGCTTGATAAATTAGATAATCCTATTAGTTCGAAGCCTTTTATTAAGAAAGCCGGCTAATGAATAAATTAAAAATTTTTTGCTTTGGTTTTGGCCAAGTTGCGGAAGGATTTATTAACAAACTAATTAAAGAAAAAACAAATTTTTGATTTAAATATTACGTCTAGACAAGAAACTCATCAGATAGAGTTAAATAATTTAAAAATAAACTCATACCAATTTTCAAACGTTAAAATTGACAATTCTATTCATAGAAAATTAGAAGAGACAGATTATATTTTAATTTCTATTCCCCCTGTTGAAGGTGAAGATATCGTTGCAAATTTTCTTAATACACATTCTAGAATTAGAATAAATTGTAAATGGATTACTTATTTATCAGCAACTAGTGTGTACGGGGATCATAAAGGTGACTGGGTAAATGAAAATAGTATCACTAAACCTTCCTCAGCTAACGGGATAAATAGATTAAAAGCAGAAAATACATGGTTAAGCTTATCAAGTGAAAAAAATTATCCATTACAAATATTTAGATTAGCTGGCATATATTCAAATGAGTATAATATTCTGAGAAGATTACAAACTGGTAAGGTGCAAGTTGTAGATAAAAAAAATCATTTTTTTTCAAGAATTCATGTAGATGATATAGCAAATATTCTTTTTAAATCTTTGAATAATTTTAAGAGAGATGAAATTTATAACATTTGTGATGATAGACCTGCATCGCAAAGTGAGGTGGCTGCTTATGGTGCAAAATTACTTAGAATGGAACAACCAAAACCAGTCAAACTTGAAGATGTTGAAAGTGAAATGTTACAGAACTTTTATAAAGATTCAAAAAAAGTAGACAATAAAAAAATGAAAGCCTTTTTTAAATACAATATGAAATTTCCAACATATATTGAAGGGCTAGATTATATCTTTAACAATAATATTTAATTCTTTAATTATTTTGCTTAAAGGTTTTTGATTAGACAAACTGTGATCACCATTTTTAATTATAATTGCTCTCTTTTTAGCTTTACTAAATATTTTTAAAACGTACTTTGAGAAAATAGTTGGAACTACATCATCTTTTTGCCCATGTATCATTGTTACTCTTATATCTAAGTTTATTTTTTTATTTAATACTTTATTTTTTCTACCGTCTTTAATTAATTGTAAAGTAATTGGATATTCGTAGCCTCCGTTTTTTATAAAAATTTTTCCCTTTTTAGATAATTCTTTTTTTGTTTTATGAGGAAATTTTTCCCACATTAATCTAGTTAAAAATTCAGGTGCCGGGCCTATTCCAATAAATCCTTTAATTTGCGATTTGAAATATTTAAATTGATTCAATGCAATCCAAGCTCCCATGCTTGAGCCTATTAATACAAAATTATTTTTCTTAGCAATTTTTCTAATGACATATTTAGTTTCGTTTGACCAAATAGTTATATTACCTTTAGTAAAAACACCTGAAGATCTTCCGTGTCCAGAGTATTCTAAACTCAAAAAACCCAATTTGTTCTTTTTAGCAAATTTTAAAAGAGTTTGAGGTTTTTCACCTTCTATGTCAGACATAAATCCTGGAAGAAAAATTATGTACAGTCCCTCTTTAATATAATTGTCTATATATCTAAGCTTTTTAGTATTTGAAATTTTAAGAAACTTGAATTTTTTCATATAACGTAAACTTAATTTGCTATTATATATTAATAAATATGACTGCTAAAATAAATGTTTTACAAGTGATACCTAAACTCGGTTATGGAGGAGCTGAAACTGGCTGTTACGATATAGCTCATTATTTAGCTGAAAAAGAATGTGGATCTTATATAGCAACTTCGGGTGGTGAATTATTAAAGTTTGTAAAAAAAAATAAGGTAGGAGTTTTTAAACTTCCAGTACATTCAAAAAACCCGATTTTGATATTTTTGAATACGATATTATTATCATTTTTTATTCTTTTTAAAAAAATAAATATTGTTCACGCAAGAAGTAGAGCCCCAGCCTGGTCTTGTTACTTTGCATGCTTAATAACCTGCAGAGCATTTGTAACAACTTTTCACGGAACTTATAATTTTAAAAATAAATTTAAAAAGTTTTATAACAGTGTCATGTTAAGATCAAAATTAACTATTGCAGGTTCAAATTTTATTTTTAGTCATATTAACGAAAACTATAGTGAGTACCTAAATAAAAAAAAAAAGTTAAGAGTTATATTTAGGGGGATTAATGTTGACTATTTTAGCCAGAAAAATATTTCGATTTTAAAACAAGAAAAATTAAAAAAAGAATGGTCTTTAGAGCCAAATAATTTTACAATTCTAATGCCAGGAAGGTTGACATATTGGAAGGGTCAAGAAAAGTTTATTGAAGCTTTAAATATTTTAATTGAAGACTACAATATTACAAATTTTCAAGCTATATTACTTGGATCAGATCAAGGCAGAAAAGTTTACACAAAAAAACTTCAAAGTTTAGCTGAGCGATATAGTTTAACTAAAAAAGTAAAATTTATAAATCACTGTAAGGAAATGCCTTTGGCTTACTCTCTTGCGGATGTTGTGGTGTCAGCTTCAGTAGAACCTGAAGCTTTTGGAAGGGTTGCAGTAGAATCTCAATCAATGGGTAAACCAATTATTGCAAGTAATATTGGGGGATCTAAAGAGACAGTTTTAAATAAAAAATCTGGTTATTTATATAAACACGATGACCCAAGGGAACTTGCTAAAAATTTAAATACTGTTATTCAGTTAAGTCAAGAGGAGTTGAAATTAATGGGAAACGAAGGTAGAAAAAACATTACAAAAAAATTTGATGTTGAAGTAATGTGCGACTCTAACTTAAGAGAATATAAGAAATTATTAAAAAATTAATGCCTCATATACAACTACTAGACGGTAAAAAAATTTCATTCACTAAATCAGTAAGCGGAACTGAATTAATAAAAAAAATCAGTAAGTCGATCGAAAAATCTGCTTTAATAATGGAAGTGAACGGAGTTTTAAAAGATCTTTCTCATGAGATAACAAAAGATTCAAAAGTAAGAATTATCACAGCAAAAGATAAAGAGGGTTTGGAAGTAATTAGGCACGACGCTGCCCACATAATGGCTATGGCGGTTCAAGAGCTATTTCCTGGAACACAGGTAACTATTGGTCCAGTTATTGAAGACGGTTTTTATTATGACTTTGCAAGAAAGGAACCTTTTACAAGTGATGACTTAATTAAGATCGAAAAGAAAATGTCAGAAATTATTGACAGAGATGTCAAAACAAGAAGAGAAGTTTGGCAAAGAGATAAAGCAATCAAACATTTTAAAAAGATTGGTGAAAAGTATAAAGCTGAAATCATCGAAAGTATCCCTACTAGCGAAGAGCTTTCAGTTTATCATCATGGAGATACATGGCATGATTTATGTAGAGGTCCGCACCTAGCCTCCTCTAGTAAAATTGGTAAAGCTTTTAAACTTACAAAAGTATCAGGTGCATATTGGCGAGGTGACTCAAACAATGAAATGCTACAAAGAATTTATGGAACTTGTTGGAGTTCAAAAAAGGAACTAGATAATTATCTTCATCGATTAGAGGAGGCAGAGAAGAGAGATCACAGGAAGCTTGGAAAAGAAATGGATCTTTTCCATTTTAGAGAGGAAAGCCCAGGATCAGTTTTTTGGCATGAAAAAGGTTGGTTATTATTTCAAAGATTAGTTGAGTACATGAGAATGAAACAAAGATTAGCTGGTTATAGGGAAATAAATACTCCTGAACTTTTGGATAAATCATTGTGGGAGAAATCTGGGCACTGGGATAAGTTTGGTGAACATATGTTCACTTCAGAAACGCCAGATGAAAAAACTTTTGCTGTTAAGCCAATGAATTGTCCAGGGTGCGTTCAGGTTTTTAATCAGGGTCTCAAAAGTTATAGAGACTTACCATTGAAACTCTCAGAATTTGGAAAAGTTCATCGTTATGAACCATCTGGAGCTTTACATGGATTACTTAGAGTTAGAGCTTTTACACAAGACGATGCTCATATTTTTTGCACCGAGGATCAAATTACTGAAGAGTCTCTTTCAGTTACAAATTTAATCTTGGAAATATATAAAGATTTAGGATTTAATGACGTTATACTAAAATATTCTGATAGACCTGAACAAAGAGTGGGTGAAGACAGTATATGGGATAAGTCAGAGGCTGCACTTTTAACTGCTATTAAAAAATCTAAATTAAAATATACAATAAACAAGGGAGAGGGTGCTTTTTATGGCCCTAAGATAGAATTTGTTTTAAGAGATGCAATTGGGAGAGACTGGCAATGTGGGACTTTACAAGTAGATTTGAATTTACCTGGTAGGCTAGGCGCTTCTTACGTGGCCAATGATGGTACAAAAAAAATTCCAGTCATGTTACACAGAGCGTTATTCGGGTCTTTAGAGAGATTCATTGGGATTCTAATTGAAAACTATGCTGGCAAGTTGCCTTTTTGGTTATCTCCAGCACAAGCAGTTGTGTGCACTATTGCTGAGGAGAACAATAATTATGTAAAAAAGTTATTTGAAGATTTATTTAAAGGAGGTATAAAATGTGAAATGGATTTAAGGAACGAAAAAATAAACTATAAAGTAAGAGAACACTCTCTAGCTAAAATACCTTTTATAATAGTTTGTGGAAAAAAAGAAGTTTCAGAAAATACGGTTACTGTAAGAAAACTAGGTTCAGAAAAACAAGAAGTTATGAAAAGAGAAGACCTGATTAAAAATATGTTAGATCTAAATAAGTTACCTTTAAACTAAGTGTCAAATTCAAAACCAAATTACTTCCAAAGAAGAACAAAACCACAAGGTCCAAGAGCCAATGAACGTATTAGGGCATTAGATGTTCAAGTTATTGGTAGTGATGGAAACAACCTTGGAGTTATGCCAATAAAAAAGGCAATCGAGCAAGCTAAACAAGAAGAATTAGATTTGATCGAGATATCACCTAATACAAATCCTCCAGTTTGTAAAATTATGGATATGGGAAAATATAAATACGATTTACAAAAAAAGGCTAATCAAGCAAAAAAAAAACAAAAAACTGTTTCTCTCAAAGAGATCAAACTAAGGCCTGGTACAGAAACACATGATTACAATTTCAAAATTAAAAATGCTAAAAAATTTATTAGTAAGGGAGATAAAGTAAAATTTACAGTTAAATTTAAGGGCCGAGAAATGCAACATACTGATTTGGGCAAAGAATTAATGAATAAAATTATAGAAGAAACAAAAGATATAGCAAAAGTTGAAAGCCAACCAAAATTTGAAGGTAAACAAATGGTTATGATCATTCAGCCCATTTAAATCAAACTTATTAGCGACTTGCTAAGATAAGGTATTGCATATATAAGACCAAAATATTTATGCCAAAATTAAAAACTAAAAGCTCAGCAAAAAAAAGATTCAGATTTACAGCTTCTGGTAAAATCAAAATGCCCCAAGCTGGTAAACGTCACGGTATGATTAAAAGAACTAATTCCCAAATAAGAAAACAAAGAGGCACTACGATAATGAGCAAACAAGATGCAAGAATTGTAAAATCGTATATGCCGTACAATTAAAGAGGATAAAATGGCAAGAACTAAACGAGGTGTAGTAAGCAGAGCAAAACATAACAAAGTTTTAAAAGCTGTTAAAGGTCAGTACGGAAGAAGAAAAAATACGATTAGAATAGCGCGTCAAGCTATGGAAAAAGCAATGCAATATGCTTATCGAGATAGAAAGACTAAAAAAAGAGAATTTAGATCTTTATGGATCCAAAGAATTAATGCAGGAGTGAGAGCCGAAGGTCTTACCTATTCAAAATTTATCAGCGGTTTAGCTAAATCTAAAATCAAGTTAGATAGAAAAGTATTAGCTGAACTAGCTTATAATAATCCAGAAGTCTTTAAATCAGTGGTAAAAAAGGTTCAGTCCTCCCTCAACTAAAAGGGACTTTGAATTATCATCAACATAATATAAAAAATCAATTACCTAATGAGTGATTTAGATAAAATAAATTCTATTTTTAATGCGAAAATTGACTCTGTAAAAACAAATGAAGATTTACAGGCAATCAAAACAGAGTTTTTTGGAAAAAACGGAAAAATCACTCAACAATTTAAGACTTTAGGATCTTATGATCCCGAAAAAAGAAAAGAATTTGCTTCTTATTTAAACAAAGTAAAAGATGATCTAAATAGTCAATTAGAAAAAAAAAGTTATGAGATAACAAATGCTGAAATAAATGATAAATTAAAAAATGAAAAAGTTGACGTAACTCTACCAGTAAGACCTTACCAGCAAGGAAAAATACATCCAGTTTCTCAAGTCATAGATGAAATTTCGTCTATTTTTTCTGAAATTGGTTTTTCAGTTGCAGAGGGCCCGGATGTAGAAACGGAGTATAATAATTTTACAGCTTTAAATACCCCCGAAGATCATCCTGCTAGAGATATGCATGATACTTTTTATTTGGATAAAGATAAAAAATTACTTTTAAGAACTCATACTTCTCCAGTTCAAATAAGGACAATGCTAAATGGAAAACCACCATTTAAAATTATTGTTCCAGGAAGAACTTATAGATGCGACAGTGATCAAACCCATGCCCCAATGTTTCATCAACTTGAAGGGCTGCATATAGATAAAAAAATAACGATGGGTCATTTGAAAGGTTGTTTAGATTATTTTATAAAAGAATTTTTTGAAGTCAAAAATGTAAAAATGAGATTTAGACCGAGCCATTTTCCATTTACAGAGCCTTCAGCAGAAGTAGATATTGGCTACAAAATTGAAAACGATAAGATTGTAATAGGAGACGGAGATAAATGGTTGGAAATTTTAGGTTGTGGAATGGTGCATCCTAACGTTCTCAAAAATGCGAAAGTTGATCCACATAAATTTCAAGGATTTGCATTCGGAATGGGTATTGATCGATTAGCTATGTTAAAATATGGAATTAATGACTTAAGAGCCTTTTTTGAAACAGATTATCGTTGGTTAAGTCATTTTGGTTTTGATCCCTTAGATGTTCCTACTAACTATAGAGGTTTAAGTAAATGATCATAACTTTACCATGGTTAAAAGAGCATTTAAAAACAAAAGCTAATGAAAATGAAATAATAGAAAAACTAATCAATATTGGTTTAGAAGTTGAAGGTATTAAAGAAAAGTCAGAAGGACTTAAAAAATTTAAAATAGCAAAAATTACGAAAGCAGAAAAACATCCTAATGCAGATAAATTAAAAGTTTGCGAGGTTAATATTGGTGGAAAGGAAAATTTAAAAGTTGTGTGTGGAGCACCTAACGCAAGAGCAGGCTTGATAACTATTTATGCACCCCCTGGAGCAATAATTCCTAAAAATAATTTTGAATTAAAAGTTGCCAAAATTAGAGGCATCGAGTCTAGAGGTATGCTGTGTTCTGAAAGTGAACTCAATTTGTCTGATGAAAGTGATGGAATAATAGAACTTAATAATAAAGAAAAAGAAATAGGAAAAAGTTATTTCAAAAATAAATCTGAAAAAGTAATTGATATTTCGATTACACCAAATAGATCTGATTGTTTAGGAGTTAGGGGCATAGCAAGAGACTTATCCTCGACTGGTATAGGAAAATTTATACCTTTAAAAAAGAGAAAATTTAATCAAGCTTCTAAACATTCAATTAAGACATCAATAACTAAAGATAAACACCAAGGATGTCTTATATTTGGAAGTTGTCATATCAAAAATATAGTTAACAAAGAGAGCCCAAATTGGCTTAAAAATAAACTCCATGCGATTGGTTTGAAACCTATATCGGCAGTTGTTGATATTACTAATTACGTAATGTTTGATTTGAATCGCCCTTTACACTCTTATGATGCTGATAAAATTGACAAAGAAATTATTGTTAGAGATTCAAAAGAGGGTGAAGAATTTGAGGGTTTAGATAACAAAAAATACAAGTTAAAAAAAGGTATGTGTGTTATTACGGACAAGTCAAACGTTCTTGGCCTTGGAGGAATAATTGGCGGAACAAAAACTTCTACTGAGTTTGAAACTAAAAATATTTTATTAGAGTCTGCTTATTTTCTTCCATCATCTATAAGAAAAACATCGCGAGATTTGGGTATTGAAACTGATGCTAAATATAGATTTGAAAGGGGAGTCGACCCAAATTCTATTTCAGAGGGTCTTACAGTTGCAACTGAACTGATATTAAAAATATGTGGCGGTCAAGCAAGCAAATTTTTAATAACAGGAAAAAAGTATAAAAAGAATAAAATTATAAAATTTGAAATAGCTAAATTTGAAAATTTAATTGGTATTCCAATTTCAATTAGTGAGTCGCAAAAACTATTATCCTCATTGGGTTTTATCTGTAAAAAAGGAAAAAAAGATTTAAAAGTTGAAATACCTTCATGGAGGCCTGATATAAATCATGATGTTGATCTGATTGAGGAACTAATTAGAATTAAAGGATTTAAAAATATTAAAATGATTGCCCCAGAAAGAAAAAGAGAAAATGAGACTTTAACCTTCAATCAAAAATTATTTCATTTATCTCAAAGGTCGCTGGCGTCAAAAGGATACCTTGAGTCGGTTACTTGGTCATTTACCGACTCTAAAATTGATAAAGAATTTTCAAAAGGTGAAAAAGAAATTCAACTTTTTAATCCTATTTCTTCTGACCTTAATGTTTTAAGAAGATCTATCTTTTCAAACCTGGCGATACATCTTAAAAAAAATCAAGATAGAGGTTATGATGACATATCTTTGTTTGAAATTGGCCCAGTATTTTTTGGTAAAAATCCTGGTGAGCAACAAATTATAGTTGGAGCTTTAAAATCTGGAAAAGTAGGTAGAAAAAGCTGGATAGAGAAAGAGAGAAATATAGACGTATTCGATATAAAAAGCGATGTAGTAAAAACATTAATTGAACTTGGAGTATCAGAACAGGATCTTTTTATAAATGATAATACCAAACATTGTTATCATCCTGGCAGATCAGGTTCTGTTACTTTTAAATCGGAGAAAGGCCCTCATCTTGCTTACTTTGGAGAAATACATCCTGCTATTATTAAAAAATTAGATTTTAAAGAGCCAAATGTTTACGGATTGGAAATATTTTTAAAAAACATACCAGAACCTAATAAAAAAATTAGACTTTTAAAGAAAAGCTTCCAACCATCAGATTTCCAAAAATCTCAAAGAGATTTTGCTTTTATAATTGATAAAATTTTCAAGATTGGTTTGTTAGAAAAAATTATAAAGGAAATCGATGAGTCTATTATACAAAATGTAAAAACTTTCGATATATATGAGGGTGAAAATATTCCTAAAGATAAAAAATCAGTAGCAATAAATGTTACTTTACAGTCAGCTAGTAAAACTTTAAATGAAAAAGACTTAGATCAGATTAGCAAAAAAATCGTTGATGTAGTCAAAGATAAAACAGGCGCTACAATTAGGTCCTAATGTCAGATATAAAAAGAATACGTAATTTTTCTATAATTGCGCATATTGATCACGGTAAATCAACTATCGCTGATAGAATTATCCATAAATGCGGGGGTTTAACAGATCGTGAAATGAAACAACAAGTTTTAGACTCTATGGATATAGAAAGAGAACGGGGAATAACAATAAAAGCTCAAACGGTTAAATTAAATTATAAAGCAAAAGATGGTCAAAATTATAAATTAAACATCATTGATACACCAGGACACGTAGATTTTGGGTATGAAGTGAGCAGATCGTTATCCGCTTGTGAAGGTTCATTATTAATAGTTGATAGTACACAGGGTGTTGAGGCTCAGACCTTAGCAAATGTTTATCAAGCATTAGAAATTAATCATGAGGTAATACCTGTTCTAAATAAGATAGATCTACCAGCCTCTGATATAGAAAAAACAAAAAAAGAAATCGAAGATGTAGTTGGTATCGAGACAATTAATGCAATTCCTTGTTCAGGCAAAACTGGTGAGGGTATAGATAATATTTTAGAAGCCATAATAAGCAAGTTACCTGCTCCAAAAGGTACAGTAAACGAAAAACTAAAATGTTTGTTGGTAGATAGTTGGTACGATAGCTATTTAGGTGTAGTTATTCTAGTTCGTGTAATCAATGGCAAATTAAAAAGAGATATGAAGATTAAGTTGATGTCAAATGATCAAGAATATTTAATTGAAAAAGTTGGAGTTTTTACACCTAAACCGACTGATATCGAAGAGTTAAACTCTGGTGAAATTGGCTTTATAATTACTGGAATTAAATCTCTATCAGAGACAAAGGTTGGTGACACAATATGTGATTCAAATGACCCAATCAGTGAACCTTTACCAGGTTTTAAACCTAGTAAGCCAGTAGTGTTTTGTGGTTTGTTTCCAGTAGATAGTTCAGAATACCAAAAATTAAAAGACGGTTTAGCTAAGCTAAAATTAAATGATGCAAGTTTTTCTTATGAGCCAGAATCCTCAAGCGCTCTAGGACTTGGATTTCGTTGTGGGTTTCTTGGGCTGTTACATCTCGAAATAATAACAGAGAGATTAGAGAGAGAATTTGATGTAAATCTTATTACAACAACTCCTGGAGTAATTTATAAAGTCCATACAACCAAAGGGAAAATTACAGACTTGCAAAATCCATCAAATATGCCTGACCCATCACAAATAGAAAAAATTGAAGAGCCTTGGATAAAATCGACAATTATAACTCCTGATGAGTACTTAGGTTCAATTATTAAGATTTGCCAAGACAAAAGAGGAATTCAAACTAATTTATCTTACTCTGGAAACAGAGCAGTATTATCGTATGATTTGCCACTCAACGAAATAGTTTTCGATTTTAATGATAGATTGAAGTCAGTATCAAGTGGTTACGCAAGTTTTGATTATGAAATTTCTGACTACAGAGAAGGTGATCTTGTTAAATTGGGAATTTTAGTAAATTCAGAGCCTGTCGATGCTTTGGCAATGATAATACATAAAGATTTCGCCCAAAAAACTGGAAGAGGTGTCTGTGAAAAATTAAAAGATCTAATTCCAAGACACAACTTTA
>CACNZU010000011.1 GCA_902624885.1 uncultured Pelagibacteraceae bacterium | reverse complement strand
GATCTAAAAATTTGATTAAACAAATAGCAAATTTAAAATCAGTTACGTTTTATGAAAAACTTGGAACTGTTTATGATAAAACTCAAAGATTGAGAAAACTAGCAGGTTTTCTGTCTGATGATTTGAATATAAGTAAAGAAAAAGTACAAGTTGCGGCTTCAATTTCAAAATCTGACTTATGTTCAGATTTAGTAGGGGAATATCCTGAACTTCAAGGAGTTATGGGAAAATATTTTGCTTTAGCACAAGGATTTGAAGAGGATATTGCAAACTCTGTTAGTGATCATTATTTACCAATTGGTTTAACATCTGCGTTACCTAAAAAACCGTTTAGCTATTCAATTTCGATTGTAGACAAGATTGACACTTTAGTTGGCTTTTTTGTTATTAATGAAAAACCTACCAGCTCAAAAGATCCTTTTGCTTTAAGACGAGCAGCAATAGGTTTACTAAGAATAATAATTGAAAATAAATTATCATTTAAATTAAGAGACCTAGTTAGTTATGCAATAAGACTATATCAGGAACAAGGTGTTGAGATAAAAAATGCGAAAACTGAACAAGAGGTTTTAGATTTTATTAAAGAAAGAATGAGAAACGTTTTAAAGTTAAAAAATATTAAACCTGACATTGTAGAAGCCTCTGTTAGTTCACATGCTGGAGATAATTTTTTAGATCTTTATGCAAAAACTATTTTAATTCATAAATATAAAAATAAAGGAATTGGTCTTAATGCAATTAGCTCTTATAAACGAGCATCAAACATTTTGGATAAAGCTGGAAAAGGAGTCACAGGAAGACCAGATGCTGTTTTATTTAGAAAGGAAGAGGAAAGGGTTCTTCATGAAAAAATTAATGAAATTAGAAAAGCTTTTACTGTTAAAGATGAAAATAAAGACTACGAAAGTTTGTTAATAAAGTTATCTGACACCAAAGAATCTACAGATAATTTTTTTGACAATGTGGTAGTAAATGATGAAAATCATGATATTAAAAATAATCGATTAGAGCTATTAAAAATGTTTTGTAACACTTTTGATAATTTTATTGATTTTTCAAAATTAGAGGGTTTGTAATGGCAAAAGTTGTATTTAGTTTTGATGATAAATCTGCAAAAAAATTAAAGAATAAAAAAAATGTTTTAGGTGGTAAAGGCGCTAATCTTGGAGAGATGGGAAGATTAGGTTTACCCGTTCCTCCTGGATTCACTATTACAACAGATGTTTGTGATCTTTTTTATAAAAACAAAAAAAAACTTCCTAAAAGTGTTGTAAAAAATATCGAAGCAGAGCTAAAAAATATTGAAAAGAAAACTAAAAAGAAGTTTGGTGATCTTAAAAATCCGTTATTAGTTTCAGTTAGATCAGGCGCAAGAATTTCTATGCCTGGTATGATGGATACGATTTTAAATCTCGGTCTAAATGATAAAACAGTAGAGTCATTAAAAAAAAAAACTTCAAATGGTAGATTTGCTAAAGATAGCTATAGAAGATTTATACAGATGTATAGCAACGTTGTTCTTGGTGTTGAGGGACACTTGTTTGAAGAGCTAATTGATAATTACAAATTAACAAAAGGTGTATTACTAGATACAGATTTAGATGAAAGCGATTGGGATGGGTTGATAACAAATTTTAAAGATCTAGTAAAAAAAGAAAAAAAAATTAATTTTCCCCAAGATGTAAAAGAACAATTACTAGGAGCAGTAAATGCAGTATTTTTGTCTTGGGATAGTCAAAGAGCAAAAACATATAGAAAATTAAATCAAATTCCTGAACATTGGGGAACTGCAGTAAACGTTCAAGCAATGGTTTTCGGTAACATGGGTAATAATTGTTCAACAGGTGTTGCTTTTACTAGAAACCCATCAACTGGCGATAATTCTTTTTTTGGTGAATTTTTAATTAATGCCCAAGGTGAAGATGTTGTAGCAGGAACGCGAACGCCTCAATATATAACAAAGAAAGCCAAACAAGAGTCTGGTTCAAAAGATCTATCAATGGAAGAGGCGATGCCTAAAGTTTATAATGAGCTGGCAAAAGTATTCCTAAAATTAGAAAAACATTACAAAGATATGCAGGATATCGAGTTTACAGTTGAAAATAATAAGCTTTGGATGTTGCAAACTAGATCAGGAAAAAGAACAGCTAAAGCTGCAATTAAAATTGCAGTGGATATGGTTAAAGAAAAATTAATATCTAAAAAAGAAGCAATTAAAAGAATTGATCCAAAAACTTTAGACACTCTATTACACCCAACTCTAGACGATAAAGTCAAAAAAGAAATTATTGCATCTGGTTTACCTGCATCTCCTGGTGCAGCAAGTGGAAAAGTTGTTTTCACCGCAGATCAAGCAGAAAAATTAAATGGGATGATGCAAGATACAATATTAGTAAGGTTAGAAACTTCACCAGAGGATATACATGGAATGCATGCAGCTAAAGGAATTCTTACGGCTAGAGGAGGTATGACTAGTCATGCTGCGGTTGTAGCACGAGGAATGGGAAGACCATGTGTTTCGGGCTCAAGTGAAATTACGATCGATTATGAATTAAAACAATTTAAGGCTGGAGACTTAATTATTAAAGAAGGAGATATTATTACTATAGACGGTGGAAGTGGAAAAGTAATGAAAGGCTCAGTGCCCACTGTTCAACCAGAAATTTCTGGTTATTTCTCTACAATAATGAAATGGGCTGATGAATTTAGAAAATTAAAAGTTAGAACGAATGCTGAAACAGAAGCAGACAGTAAAACAGCGAGAGAATTTGGTGCTGAGGGGATTGGTCTATGTAGAACAGAACATATGTTCTTTGATGAGGAAAGAATTTTATCTGTAAGACAAATGATTTTATCTAAATCAAGAGAAGATAGAAATAGTGCGCTGGATAAACTTTTACCTCATCAAAAAGAGGACTTTAAAAAGATATTCAAAGTCATGTCAGGTTTGCCTGTAACAGTAAGATTATTAGATCCACCACTTCATGAATTTTTACCAAAAGCTGATAAAGATATAGAGGAAGTTGCAAGATCTTTAAATCTATCAGTAAAAGAAGTTAAAGATAGAATTTCAGAACTACATGAGGAAAACCCTATGCTTGGTCATAGGGGATGCAGACTTGGTATTTCTTTCCCAGAGATTTATGAGATGCAATGTAGGGCAATTTTTGAAGCTATAATTGAATTAAAAAAACAAAAAGTAAAAGCAGCTTTTGTAGAAATAATGATACCGTTGGTTTCAACTGAGTCTGAATTAAAAATTTTAAGAGCTTTAGTTAATAAAATTGCAAAAGAAAAAGAAAATGAAAATAAATTAAAACTTGAATATATGGTTGGTACTATGATTGAATTACCACGTGCTGCTTTACAAGCGAAGTCTATTTCAAAACATGCTGATTTCTTTAGTTTTGGAACTAATGATTTAACACAAACAACCTTTGGGATAAGTCGAGATGATTCAGGAAAATTTTTAAACGATTATATTGATAACAAAATTTTTGATGTAGACCCATTTGTTAGTATTGATCAAAATGGAGTAGGTGAGCTTGTAGAAATAGCGTCTTCAAGGGGCAGAAAAACAAACAAAAATATTAAATTAGGTATTTGCGGTGAACACGGTGGCGATCCAAAAAGTATTGAATTTTGCTCTAGAACAGGTCTTAACTATGTTTCCTGCTCTCCATTCAGAGTTCCAGTGGCAAGATTAGCTGCTGCTCAAGCAGAATTATCTAAATAATAAAGTCGTATCAAATGATTTGGCGCTATGAGTAATCGCGCCAACTGAAATTCTATTTACACCTGTTTTTGATATTTGTTTAATATTTTTTAAAGTAGCATTTCCGGAGTACTCTGTTTCATATTTATTTTTGCAAAGTTTTAAGCAATTCTTTAATTGTGAGGAGTTCATATTATCAAAAAGGATTCTTTTAAATTTTAAGCCTAAAATTTGTTTAAGCTGATTTATATTTTCAACTTCAACTGTAACAATTTTTTTTGTTTTTATAGCTTTTTTAACTAATTCTCTAAGATTATTAGATGTACTAATGTGATTATCTTTAATAAGAATTTCATCGCTTAAATTATATCTGTGATTATGACCACCACCTTTTTTGACAGCATATTTTTCTAGTGTTCTTAAGTTAGGTGTAGTTTTTCTTGTACAACAGATCTTAGTTTTTTTACCAATTTTTTTTACAAATTCATTAGTAATAGTAGCGATACCTGAGGCATGATTTAGAAAATTCAAAGCAGTTCTTTCAGCGGTCAAGATTGTTTTTGTTTTAGCCTTTATATTAGCGATTATCTTATTTTTTCTTATTCTTTTCCCATCAGAAACTTTCTTTGTAAAAATGGTTTCTCTTCCAATTAATTTAAAAGCTACTTTACAAAACTCTAAACCTGCTATCATGCCATCTTGTTTAGCTATTATCCTAGCTTTAATAATTTTATTTTTTGCACTAACGATGTTTGTAGTGATATCACCTCTAGGCTTCAGGTCTTCCTCGAGAGCTTTTCTTACAACTGATTTTATATAAAATTGATTTAATACTTGCACTGATCTAACGACCGATCTCGGTCATTCTTATTACAGATTTTCTCGCAGCCTCTATAGTTTTACTATCTAAAATAATCTCATTAGTTTCGTTTTCTAAACAATCTAATATTTTTTTTAAATTAATTTTTTTCATATAAGGACATAAATTACATGGTTTGATAAAAGATACTTTCGGATTATCAGCTTCTACGTTATCACTCATTGAACATTCTGTAACTAACATAACTTTTTTAGGTTGCTTATTTTTTACATAATCAATCATTCCAGACGTTGATCCTGCAAAATCAGAAGCAGCGATGACATCTGGTGGACACTCAGGATGAGCTATTATTTTAATTCCAGGATTTTGGGATTTGATTTCTTCAATTTCTTTTCCTGTAAACTGTTCATGCACTATACAAGTTCCTTTCCAAGAAATTATTTTGACCTTAGTATTTTTTGCTACGTAGTCTGCTAAATATTGGTCAGGTAGAAAAATTACTTTATCTACATTTAAAGACTCAACTACTTTTACTGCGTTAGCTGAAGTACAGCAAACATCAGTCTCTGCTTTAACGTCTGCAGATGTATTTACATAAGAGACAACAGGAACGCCTGGAAACTTTTGTTTTAGTAATTTTACATCCTCACCTGTAATAGAACTAGATAAAGAGCAACCTGCTTGCATGTCAGGAAGGAACACTTTTTTTTCTGGACACATTAATTTTGCTGTTTCTGCCATAAAGTGTACCCCACACATTATAATTTTATCAGCTTTTGTTTTAGACGCCTCTACTGCTAATGCTAAAGAGTCAGCAGATATATCTGCTACACCATGGTAAATTTCCGGAGTTTGATAATTATGAGCAAGTATAATTGCATTTTTCTCTTTTTTAATTTTATTAATTCTCTCTATTAATGGAGCATGAATTTTCCATTCAGCTTCAGGAACGAATTTTGAGATTTTCTTATAAATCTCTTGAGTAGAGCTCAAATTTTGTTGTTGTACAGACATACTAATTCCAATTTACCAACTTGAGATTAAATTGTCATTCATTTATTGTCGCATTATTATTGCGGTCGTGCTGAAATTGGTAGACAGGCACGCTTGAGGGGCGTGTGGGTTTCCCGTGAGAGTTCGAGTCTCTCCGACCGCACCAAAAAAGGGATTTATGATTGAATATATAAGAAGGCACAAAAGAATTATATTTATAATTTTAGTTATAGCTTTTATTGAATTAAGTGGATATGGGATACTAGCGTCGTTATCTAGATTACTTAACGTGCTCTAGAATTTTACATTCTTTATTATTTGCTAATAGTACTTTATCTTTAAAATCTTCAAGATTAGGTTCAAGAACTTTAATTAATCCGAAGGGGTAAGGCTTATCAATAAGTATTTTTCCTATTTTAATATCATTAAAAGTAATTTCATCACCAATATTTAATTTTTGAGATGATGATATAGGCAACAATCTTCTTCTTAGTTTGTTTTTTAATTTCATCCTTGCAGTATTTTCTTGCCCTACAAAACATCCTTTTTTAAAATCTATTGCTTTAAGCGTCTCAAAATTTGCTTCTAAACCAAACAATTGATCTTTTAAATTTATTAATCCTATTTCAGGCACTCCTAATTTGTGAGCAAGAGAATAATATTCTTTATTATCGATAATTTTGAGGCTCAATTTTTTAATTGTTAAGTAAAGTTTTTCAAGATTTGAAATTATCCTTGCTCCTAATTTTTCGTTTCTTGGATCTAAAAAAATAGGAGTATCTCTATAAGTAATAGTATTTTCATTTGATTTTAATTCTTCTTGTAATTCTTTGAATTTTGAATTGTTAATTACCCCAATAACGAATTCAGAAGAAAAATCCTTAATTTCAACTTTTGATCTTAATTTATATTTTGATAAATCTTTTATAAGCTCACTAGTAGAGTTCTCGCTACAGTCTAATAAATATCCAATATTATTTTGAATTATAAAAAATTCATTCAAATATTTACCTTGAGGAGTCAACAAGGCTGCAAATACAGAATTTTTATAAGAAACCTTATTTATATCATTCGTGATTATATTTTGAAGAAAGTCTTTGGCATCTTTTCCACTTACTAAGATTACACCTCTTTTTTCTAAAATTACAACTTGATCTTTTTCCATAATTGTTACTTATACATTATATTATATATAAAAATATGTCTGATAATTATAATCTTATTATTAAAAATGGTTCCTGTTATATCGATGGGAAATTGATAAAATCTGATATCGGTTTATATGAAAATAAAATTAAAAAAATAGGCAATATAGAGGAAAATAATTCTAAAGTTTACGACGCATCTGGCAAAGTAGTTTTACCAGGGATCATTGACACCCAAGTACATTTTAGAGAACCTGGTTCTACTGATGCGGAAGATTTAGAAAGCGGAAGCAGAGCTGCAGTTCTTGGAGGAGTTACTTCTTTGTTTGAGATGCCCAACACCAACCCACCAACAGCAAATCTAGTAGAGTTTGAAAAAAAATTGAAAGCCGCAAAAAATAGAATGCATACTAATTACGCATTTTATTTTGGAGCAACTCCACAAAATACAGAGCAACTTGCGCAACTAAAAAATGTTGAAGGTTGTTGTGGAGTAAAACTTTTTGCAGGTTCATCAACTGGAAACTTATTAGTTGATAAAGAGGCAGATATTGAAAAAGTGATTTCAAGTAGTGACAGAATAGTTTCGATTCACTCTGAGGATGAAGATATTATAAAATTAAGGAAAAAATTTATTAAACAAGGAGATGTTCACTCACATCCTGAATGGAGAAATGTAGAATGTGCGATGTCCTCAACTCGTAGAGTTGTAAAAATTGCAGAAAGATATGATAAAAAAATTCATGTCTTACATGTTACCACTAAAGAAGAAGTCGATTTTTTAGCTATGCATAAAAAAAATGTTACATTTGAAACAACCCCTCAACATTTAACTTTGTATGCACCTGATTGCTACGACAAATTAGGAACTTACGCTCAAATGAACCCTCCCTTAAGATCAAAAGATCATTATGATCGTCTTTGGGTTGCCATTAAAAACAATGTTGTAGATGTACTTGGGTCAGATCACGCCCCTCATTTAAAAAAAAATAAAGATAAAGAATACCCAAATACTCCCTCAGGAATGCCGGGTGTTCAAACTATTTTTCCAGTTATGATTGATCATGTGAACAATGGAAAACTAGAATTAAGTCAACTCATAAATTTGATGTGTGAAAATCCATGTAAAATTTTTGGAATTAAAAATAAAGGCTTTATAAAAGAGGGTTTTGATGCAGATTTGACGATAGTTGATATGGATAAAGAAGTAACTATAAAGAACGAAATGATCGCTAGTAAATGTGGATGGACACCCTTTCATAATTATAAAGTAAAAGGTTTCCCTATAGGAACAATTGTAAACGGTATTTTAGTGATGTCCAAGGGAAAAATATTAGTTGAGTCTAAAGGGCAACCTTTAAAGTTTTAGAATATTATTATCTTTTAAGTCTTGTTTTATTTCATCTAAAATTGCAGGATCATCTATAGTTGCTGGCATTTTATAAGGTTCATTATCTGCAATTTTTCTAACTGTCCCTCTCAGCACCTTCCCTGATCTAGTTTTAGGCAACCTCTTGACTACAATTGCTATTTTGAATGCTGCGACAGGTCCAACTTTTTCTCTAACCATTTTTACACATTCACTAATAATTTCTTTTTTATCTTTGGTTACCCCTGCTTTAAGCGCAAGCAAACCGATAGGTATTTGACCTTTAAGTTTATCGGCAATTCCTATTACTGCGCACTCCGCAACATTAGTATGTTCTGCCAAAACCTCTTCAATAGCTCCAGTAGACAATCTATGACCTGCAACATTAATAATGTCATCTGTTCTTGACATGATCCAAACATAACCATCTTCATCTATGTGTCCGGCATCATAAGTTTGATAATATCCAGGGTAAGTAGTCATGTAATTTTCCTTATATCTTTTATCTGCCCCCCACAATGTTGGAAAAGTTCCTGGAGGAAGAGGGAGTTTTACAACAATATCCCCCATCTTACCCGGGCCTACTTCTTTACCTTCAGAATTTAAAACTTTGAGATCATAACCTGGCACTGGTTTAAAAGCTGAACCATATTTTACAGGAAAATTTTCTATACCTGTGCAACTTGATGTTATTGCCCAACTCGTTTCAGTTTGCCACCAATGATCGATTACAGGTGAATTAGAAAGATTTTCAAACCATTTAATTGTATCAGGGTCAGCTCTCTCACCAGCAAGAAATAGTTTGTCAAACTTACTTAAATCGAATTTTTTAAAAAACTCTCCGTTGGGATCCTCTTTTTTTATAGCTCTTATTGCTGTTGGTGCAGTAAAAAGAGATTTTACTTTATGTTCTGAAATTACTCTCCAAAAAACTCCTGCATCAGGAGTACCCACTGGTTTTCCTTCAAATAAAACTGTTGTACAACCATAAAATAACGGACCATAAACTATATAAGAGTGTCCAACTATCCAACCTATATCACTAGCAGACCACCAGACGTCATCAGGTTTAATATTGTAAATATTTTTCATAGTCCATTTTAATGCCACTATATGTCCGCCAATGTCACGAACTATTCCTTTTGGCAGACCGGTAGTCCCTGAAGTGTAGAGAATATATGCGTAATCATTTGAATTCATTTTTTCGCACTCTGCAGGTTTTATATCTCTGTGTGCTTCATCCCAGGTAATATCAATTTCAGGATTTATTTCTGCTTTATCTTTTTCTCTTTGAAAAATTATACATTTATTAATTTTATGACTTGCTAACTCTAATGCCTTATTAACTAGAGGTTTATAATGAACAGTTCTTCCAGGTTCATAGCCACAAGAAGCGGTAACAAGTATTTTTGCTTTAGAGTCATCAATTCTACTTGCAAGTTCATTAGCAGCAAAACCTCCGAACACAACTGAGTGAACTGCACCAATTCTTCCACAAGCAAGCATAGCTACAACTGCCTCTGGAATCATAGGCATGTAGATTATAACTCTGTCTCCTTTGCTTACACCTTGATTTTTTAAAGCTCCAGCGAATAAAGCAACTTTTTCTTTGAGCTTGTTGTAGGTTATATTGTCTTTTGTACCAGTTATTGGACTATCATAAATAATCGCAAGCTTTTCACCATTACCCTGATCGACATGTAGGTCTAGAGCGTTATAACATGTATTTGTTACTCCATCTTCAAACCACTTATAAAACGGAGGGTTAGCAGAATTTAAAATTTTAGTAGGTTTTTTATACCAAAATATATCATTTGAAATTTCTTTCCAAAAATCCTCTTTATTATTAATAGATTTTTGGTAAATCTCGTTATATTTTTGAGTCAAAATTTCTCCTGCTAAATTCTTAATTTTTGATGATTATTTCATAAATATCCCCAAAAAAAAACAGAAAAACCAATAAATATGCGGTTTTTTAATGAAAAAAACACTTCACTGTAACTTTTTTTTTTACTATGGTTTCGAGCATATTATTCGGTGGTGAGCTTAATTATCACTCGTCCGAGTAGTTTATATATAAACTAAACGAAAACTAAACAAACGAGGGAGGTTTTCATGAGAAAATTAGGTCTTATTGCTTTAGCAGCTGTTGCCTTTTTAGGTATCACAAGCCAAGCTAACGCAGCGACTGCCCTTTTACAGACAAATGATTTCGTAGGAATTTCATTTTGGCTTGTATCAATGGGAATGATTGCAACAACTGTATTTTTCTTTGCAGAAAGAGGAACTGTTGCGGCATCATGGAGAACATCTTTAACAGTAGCTGGACTTGTAACTGGTGTTGCATTTGTTCACTACATGTATATGAGAGAAGTTTGGGTGAGTACAGGTGAGTCACCAACGGTATACAGATATATCGACTGGTTAATCACAGTGCCACTTCAAATGATCGAATTCTATCTAATCTTGGCAGCTGTAAGAAAGGTGCCAACTTCTATATTCTGGAAGCTATTAATTGGTTCATTAGTTATGTTAATCGGTGGATACTTAGGTGAGGCTGGTTACATACAACCATTTGTAGGTTTCGTAATTGGAATGGCTGGATGGATTTACATCTTGTTTGAAATATTCTCAGGTGAAGCTGGAACAATGGCAGCTAAAGCTGGTAACAAAGCTATGGCTACAGCATTCAGTGCGATGAGAATAATCGTAACAATTGGTTGGGCAATTTATCCTTTAGGATATATTTTTGGTTACCTAACTGGTGGTGTTGATGCAAATGCTTTAAACGTAATATACAATTTAGCTGACTTTATTAACAAGATCGCTTTTGGTCTAGTTATCTGGGCAGCAGCAATGCAAAACACAAGATTATCATCTAGATAATAGATAAACCGATAAAAAAAAAGGGCAGGTATGTTTTACATACTTGCCCTTTTTATTTAGATACATATATTAAAGATCATGGAATTATCAAAACCGTATAAAGGTAAAGGCAAAAGAAAAATTAAAAAAATGCCGTTCACAGTCAAAGGATATATTTTATACTATGCATTTTTTTGGATAATAATTATTTCAATCTATTTAGCTTACTATTAATTTATGCCTAAAATTACCTATAAAGATTTTCAAGGAGGATCTAAAACTATTGAAGTTGAAAACGGTTTGTCGGTAATGGAGGGCGCTATTCAAAATGATATTACAGGTATCGATGCTGACTGTGGGGGATCAATGGCATGCGCTACTTGCCATGTTTATGTCGAAGAAAATTGGTTTAGTAAGTTACCCAAAGCAGAAGATGCTGAGGTTGATATGATTGATATGGCATTTGAACCAAAAAAAAATAGTCGTCTGAGCTGCCAAATTATAATTAATGACGAGCTTGATGGCCTTGTGGTAACAACACCAGAGAAACAAACTTAATGAAAAAAACTGATGCAATTATAATTGGCGCAGGACCAGTCGGACTTTTTGCAGTTCATCAATTAGGTATTAAAGGTCTCAAAGCTGTAGTAATTGACAATCTTGATAAAGCAGGCGGACAGTGCATCGAGCTTTACCCAGATAAACCTATTTATGATATTCCTGCAGTTCCAGAATGCACTGGTGAACAATTAACTACAAGATTATTAGATCAAATAAAACCATTTAAAACTGAATTATTTTTAAATGAGAGAGTTGATGAAGTTCGTCAAGATAAAGAAAATTGGGTTGTAAAAACAAATAATAAAAAAGAATTTTCTGCTCCAAATATTATTATTGCAGGAGGTGTAGGGTCATTTGAACCAAGAAAAATTTCTTTAAAAGATGCGGAGAAACTCGAAGATAAATCTGTTTTTTATGCTGTGAAAAATAAAGAACAATTTAAAAATAAAAAAATTTCAATTTTTGGGGGAGGAGACTCTGCTTTAGATTGGGCTTTGGAGCTTTCTAAATTTTCAAAGATAACACTAATACATAGACGAAACGAATTTAGGGGAGCACAACACACTCTCTCAGAAATAAAAAAATTAGAAAAAGATGGAAAAGTATCAATTAAAACTCCATGCCAAATCGTGTCTTTAGATGATGTTAATGAATTAAAGTCAATTACTATTAAGTTTGATGATGGGAAAACAGAAAAAATTTCTACTGATGTAATACTTGGTTTTTTTGGTTTAATAATGAAATTAGGTCCAATCGCTGAATGGGGATTGAATATGGATAAAAAAACTATTGAGGTGAATTCAAAAAATTTCGAAACGAACAAAAAAGGTATATTTGCAGCTGGAGATATTTGCTCTTATCCGGGAAAACTAAAATTAATTCTTTCAGGCTTTCACGAAGTAGCTTTAGCATCAGTAGAGTGTTTTAAAAGAGCAAGACCAAACGAAAAATATAGATTTGAATTCACTACGTCCTCAAAAACTATTCAAAACAGACTTGGAAAAAAATGATTGAGTTACTTACCGCTAACACTCCCAACGGTAAGAAAATCTCAATAATGCTAGAGGAAATAAAGTTCAATTATAAAGTTACCAAAGTTAATATAAATAAAGATGAACAATTCAAGCCAGAATTTGTTAAATTAAGTCCATTTAGAAAAATTCCAGTTATTATAGACCACGATAATAAACTAAGTCTCTTCGAGTCAGGAGCGATATTAATCTATTTAGCTGAAAAAAGTGGTAAGTTTTACGATCAAAATAATAGGACTGTAATTAATCAATGGCTTATGGGCCAGATGGCTTATGTAGGCCCTATGTTAGGTCAGCATCATCAATTTCATCACTACAATCCAGGTAAAAGTGAATTTGGTGAGGAAAGATACTTTAAAATTTCAAAAAAGATTTACGAGGAACTAGATGAGAGACTCTCAGTTTCCGAATACCTCGCAGGAAAAGACTATTCCATTGCAGATATTGCAACTTTTCCTTGGATAGCAAGACACGAATGGCACGATATTGGCTTAAGGAATTATAAATTTTTAAGCAAATGGTATGAAAAGATTTCTAGTAGACAGGCGGTAAAAAAAGGGTTTGACCTTTTAAATAAAGGAGAAACTATTCCTGATGTTTAGTCATCTATAAATATTTTCTCGTCTCTTTCATGTCTTTCCTGAGCTTCAATGGATAAAGTTGCGACTGGTCTAGCCATTAATCTTTTTAACCCTATTGGTTCACCTGTTTCTTCACAAAAACCATAAGTTCCATCTTTAATTCTTTGCAGAGCAGAGTTAATTTTTGAAATAAGCTTTCTACTTCTATTTAGCGCTTTCATTTCCACAGATTTATCAGTGTAAGATGATGCTTGGTCCACCATATCTGCGGATGAAACATTATCGTCAGAAGAATTTAATAAATTCCCCAAATTGTTAGCTTTTATAATATCTTTTTTCCAATTTATTAGCTCATCAGCAAAAAATTTTTTATGTTTCGCACACATGTATTTTTCTTTGGAATTAGGAATATATTTTTT
>CACNZU010000010.1 GCA_902624885.1 uncultured Pelagibacteraceae bacterium | reverse complement strand
AAGCACCCATATAAGTAACCAAAAGGAAATAATAATGAGTAAAGTAATTGGAATAGATTTAGGGACTACAAATTCTTGTGTAGCAATAATGGACGGCTCACAGGCAAAAGTTCTTGAAAATACAGAAGGCGCAAGAACAACTCCCTCTGTTGTAGCTTTTTTAGAAAATGAAGAGAGATTAGTTGGTCAGCCAGCAAAAAGACAAGCGGTCACTAACGCAGGCGATACAATTTTTGCTGTTAAAAGACTTATCGGAAGAAAATTTGATGGTCCTTCTGTACAAAAAGATATTTCAAAAGTACCTTATAAAATAGTTAAATCAGATAATGGTGATGCTTGGGTAGAAGGAAAAGGGAAGAAATATTCTCCTGCACAAATTTCAGCTTTCGTGTTACAGAAGATGAAGGAAACTGCTGAAAAATATTTAGGTCAAGCTGTAACAAAAGCAGTGATTACTGTTCCTGCATATTTCAATGACTCTCAAAGACAAGCAACTAAAGATGCAGGAAAAATTGCTGGTCTTGAAGTATTGAGAATTATAAATGAACCTACAGCAGCATCTCTTGCATATGGTCTTGATAAAAAGGGTGGAAAGAAAATTGCAGTTTACGACTTAGGAGGTGGAACTTTTGATATATCAATTCTAGAAATTGGTGATGGAGTATTTGAGGTCAAATCAACAAATGGAGATACTTTCTTAGGCGGAGAAGACTTTGACGATGCAATCGTAGAATATCTTGCATCAGAATTTAAAAAAGATAATGGAATTGATTTAAAAACAGATAAACTTGCACTTCAAAGATTAAAAGAGGCTGCTGAAAAAGCAAAAATTGAGTTATCATCTGCAGCTCAGACTGAGATAAACTTACCGTTTATTACTGCGGATAAATCTGGTCCAAAACATTTAAATTTAAAATTTACTAGAGCCAAACTTGAAGCTTTAGTTCAAAGTTTAGTTGATAGAACTTTAGAACCATGCAAAACTGCATTGAAAGACTCTGGTTTTTCTGCTGCAGAAATTAATGAAGTTGTTCTTGTGGGTGGAATGACTAGAATGCCTAAAATAATTGAAACAGTTAAAAATTTCTTTGGAAAAGAACCAAATAAAAGTGTAAATCCAGATGAAGTAGTTGCCATGGGTGCAGCTATTCAAGGTGGGGTATTACAAGGTGATGTTAAAGACGTATTGCTTTTAGATGTTACTCCTCTCTCATTAGGAATCGAGACACTTGGCGGAGTATCAACAAAACTCATTGAAAAAAATACCACAATTCCAACTAAAAAAAGTCAAGTATTTTCAACAGCCGAAGATAATCAGCCAGCTGTTTCTATAAGAGTTCTTCAAGGAGAAAGAGAAATGGCTGCTGATAATAAAATTTTAGGTAACTTTGAATTAGTGGGTATACCTCCAGCACCAAGGGGTACACCTCAAATAGAAGTAACTTTTGATATTGATGCTAATGGTATAGTAAGCGTTTCTGCAAAAGATAAAGGTACGGGTAAAGAGCAGAAAATACAGATACAAGCTTCTGGAGGTTTATCTGATGAAGAGATTCAGAAAATGGTAAAAGATGCCGAGGCTAATAAAGAAGCAGATAAAAAGAAAAGAGACTCGGTCGATGCAAGAAACCAAGCCGACAGCTTAGTCTTTTCGACAGAGAAAAGTTTGAAAGAACATGGGGATAAAGTTTCAGCAGAAGATAAAAAAGCTATCGAAAACGGAGTAAGTGAACTTAAAAAATCCTTAGAAGGTACGGATGTTGAAGACATTAAGAAAAAAACTCAAAGTCTAGTTCAAGTGTCTATGAAATTAGGCGAAGCAGTATATAAAAGCCAGCAAAAAAATAATAAAGATGACAAAGGTAGTGGTGGTCCAAGAGATCCTAAACCTGGTGAAAAAGATAATGTTGTTGATGCAGATTTCGAAGACGTAAAAGAAGATAAAGAAAAAAGCGCCTAAGATAAAAAATAAGGAGACGTCCTGTGGCTAAAAGAGATTGTTATGATGTCTTAGGTATCCCAAAAGGTGCATCTAAAGACGATATAAAAAAAGCTTATAGAAAATTAGCACTCAAATTTCATCCCGATAAGAATAAAGGTGATAAAGCCTCAGAAGAAAAGTTCAAAGAGGCTAGCGAAGCTTACCACATTCTCTCAGATGATAAGAGAAAAGCAAACTATGATCAATTTGGTCATGCAGCCTTCGAAGGTGGTGGTGGTGGGTTTCAAGGCTTTGGAGGTTTTGACACTTCATCTTTTTCTGATATTTTCGAAGATTTTTTTAGTGACTTTGGAGGAGGGTCATCAAGAAGATCTAGTAACAGAGGAAACGATTTAAGGTACGATGTAAGCATAAGTTTAGAGGATGCATATGGTGGAACAGAAAAAAGTGTAAGATACACTACTTACAAATCATGTAAATCATGTTCAGGTAGTGGAGCGTCAAAAGGCTCTAAACCAGTTAGATGTGATTATTGCTCTGGAAGAGGAAAAGTAAGGACTAATCAAGGTTTTTTTACCGTTCAACAAACTTGCCCACAATGTAGCGGTTATGGGGAAATGATTAGTTCACCATGTAATAGTTGCAATGGGGATGGAAAAGTACAAGCAAACGAAAATGTAACGGTTAAAATTCCAAAAGGTGTTGACGATGGAACTAGAATAAGATTGTCCGGTAAAGGTGAAGCTGGATCAAAAGGTGGTTCTAATGGTGATTTGTATTTGTTCATATCTATAGATAACCATAGCATTTTTAAAAGATCTGACGAAAATCTATATTACGAGCTACCAATTTCTTTCTCAGACGCAACATTAGGTACCTCTGTAGAGGTGCCATCAATTGATGGGGGTAAATCCAAAATTAAAATTCCACCAGGAACCCAACACGGAAAACAATTCAGACTTAAAGGTAAAGGTATGCCTGTTCTAAGAAGAAGTATTTTTGGTGATCTTTATATAAGAATTGTTACCCAGGTACCTACGTCACTTTCGAAAAGACAAAAGGAAATATTAGAGGAATTTAACAAAATTGAAACTAATAAACCTGATCCAGTGATTAAAAGCTTCTTTGAAAAGGCTAAAAAGTTCTGGAGAAAAACTTAATTAAATGGAAACTGGACAAATAATGTCTGCGATATTTCTTATTGCAGTGCTAGCTTTAATCTTACCCGGTTTTTTATCCACTAATAACAAGCTAAAACAATTTTTAAGTAATTTATCTATCTGGACTATAATCGTGCTAGTGATTATTGTAGCAATTTATTTTATTAGATAATGAGAAAAATCAATTTGGCAATATCAGGATGTATGGGAAGAATGGGTCAACAGCTCATTAAATCAGCAATTAAAAATAAAGCGTTTAACTTGGTCTCTTTAACTGAAAATAGAAAAATTCAAAAAAAAATTTTAGGAATTAGGCCAGAGGTTAACTCGGTTAATGCATTTAAAAATGCAAATATAATTATCGATTTTACTGTTCCAAAATGTACTTTGGAAATACTCAAAATCGCGGTAAAACAGAAAAAAAAAGTAGTAATTGGAACAACAGGATTTTCAAAAAATGAGGATAAATTAATAAAAAAATATTCAAAAAGAATTCCTATTTTAAAAGCAGGAAACATGAGTCTTGGAGTAAATCTGTTAATGTTCTTGACTGAGATAGCTTCTAAATCTCTAACTAAGAATTTTTTAAGTAAAGTTTATGAAGTTCACCATAAGCATAAAAAAGATTATCCATCAGGTACTGCATTAATGTTAGGGAAGGGTATAGCCAATGGTAAAAATAAAGACTTCTATAATTTAATAGGCAAAAAGTATCTCAACAAAAAATCGTTTCCTTACGGAAATAAAATTAACTTCAACTCCATAAGAAAAGGAAGTGTAATTGGAGAACATGAAGTAACTTTTTCTAGTGGAAAAGAAATTATAACTCTTAATCACGAATCATTTGATAGAGCTCTTTACTCTGAGGGAGCACTTACTGCAGCTAAATGGTTATTAAATAAAAAACCAGGGCTTTACTCGATGAGAGATCTTCTTAACTTCAAGTGAACAACAAAATAAAATCTAAGATCATTATAAGGACCTTAAATAAAATTTATCCTAAAGTACCAATTCCTCTTAATTATCAAAATACTTTTACTCTTTTGATTTCTGTGCTTCTCTCAGCACAATGTACCGACGTTAACGTAAATAATGTGACAAAAAAAATTTACCCAAAATATAATAAACCAGTACATTTTGTAAAATTAGGTAGAAAAAAAATTGAAAGTTTAATTAAAAGAATTGGGATTTTTAGAGTAAAAGCAAAAAGTATATTTTACTTATCAAAAACATTATTAGAAAAACATAACGGTAAAGTTCCAAATTCTTTTGAGGAACTTGAACAGCTTCCTGGAGTTGGACATAAAACAGCGAGTGTGGTTATGTCTCAAGGATTTGGATTTCCTGCTTTTCCAGTTGATACTCATATTCATAGACTTGCTCAACGATGGGGACTTACAAATGGTAAAAATGTTACTCAAACAGAAAAAGATTTAAAAAACATATTTCCAAAAAAATATTGGAATAGACTTCACCTACAAATTATTTGGTACGGTCGAGAATATTGTAAGGCCCGGGATTGTTACGGAATATCTTGTAAAATTTGTAAAAGCTGTTATCCAAATAGAAAAAAACCCATTAAAACAAAAAAAGCATAAATGAAAATTTTAGGAATTGGAAATGCTATTGTTGATGTAATTTGCAAAGTTGACGACAAATTTATCACTCAAAACAACCTAACAAAAAGCACGATGAAGCTTGTAGATAAAGCTGAATTTACGAAACTATTATCAAAACTTAAAATAGAAGAGACTGTTTCAGGAGGTTCAGTTGCAAATTCAATAGTAGGTCTCTCACAACTTGGGAATAAAGTAGGTTTTATTGGTAAAGTTTGTGATGATGATTTAGGTAATAAGTACGAGGAGGGATTAAAAAAAGAAAAAGTAGAATTTTTTTATTCTAAAAAAAAGGAGTCTATTCCAACTGGTACGTGTCTTATATTAATTACACCTGACTCTGAAAGAACTATGGTGACTTTTCTCGGAGTTGCAGGAAAAATCAATGAGGATGATATTGACGCTAACGCAGTGAAAAAGAGTGAAATATTATTTTTAGAGGGTTATCTATGGGATGAAGGTGAACCTAAAAAAGCTTTTGATAAAGCGATAGGTATTTCTAATAAAGTTGCAATGTCTTTATCAGACTTGTTTTGTGTGGAACGTCACAAGCCTCATTTTCTAGATTTAGTAAAAAATAGATTAGATATAACATTTGCAAATGAACAAGAAATAATGTCTTTAATTAATGTTAAAAATTTTAAAGAGGTTATAAACTTTGCAAAAGAAATTAATAAAATCATTGTTGTGACGCGAGGTGAAAAAGGCGCTATAGCAATAAATCAAGATGAGGTTGTAGAATGCCCAGCTAAAAATAATTTACAAATAAAAGATTTGACAGGTGCTGGAGATCTTTTTGCTGGGGGTTTTTTACATGAACATATAAATAATAGTTCACTTAAAGAAAGTTTGAATAAAGGCACCGAAATGTCTTCAAAAGTTATTCAAATTATAGGAGCAAGAATTAATTAAACTATTTTTTTCTCCTTCTGAAACTTCCCTTTCCCTTTTTAGGTTTGACTATTCTTTTTCTATATTTTTTAGTGAACAAATCTAAAGCTATTTTGTTTCTTTTTTTCACAAATAATATCCATTTTTATTATTAAGGATAAAATTATTATCTAAAAATTTATCATTTATTTTTTTTCGAAGTCTATAAATATGTGTCTCAACAGTATGAGTGTCAGCATCAGATGAATAATTCCAAACTAAATCTAGAATGTTATTTTTCGAAATAGCCTTTTTTTTTGTTAAAAAAAGTTCTAAAAGTTGAATTTCTTTCTCTGTAAGGATAATAAAATTTTCTTCTTTTATTAGTTTTTTTTCATTTTTATCAAGTAAGTAAGATTTAATCTTAATCGAGGAATTTTTGTAAAATTTTTTCTTAGCTGCTGAACTTTCAACAATATCGTTTATCTCTTTGATTGTAGTAGGTAATTTCAAATAATAATCAAAAATTGCAGTATTAGATTTTTTTGAGGTAGCTAATATTTTAAAACATTTTAATTTTTCAATCTTTCCATATATATCTTTAAAATTATCTTCGTGGCAAATTAGGCCATCAAAATTCTTATCAAAATCGTCCTCAATATTTTTTTGGTTTGAATTTATATTAAACTTTAAATAAGGTTTAAGTTCATCTAATGTTGACTGAAAACTGGCTGGAGCTGAAACAAAAATATTTAATTTATGCATATAAATATTAATAAAAAATACCTTACTTTTAAAAATTTTAAAGTAAAATGTGCAGTAGGAAAACGAGGCGTAGCATTTAAAAAAAAAGAGGGTGATCTTATAACACCAAAAGGATCTTTTAAAATTAAAAGAATTTTTTATAGGAAAGATCGTATCAAAAATTTAAAAAGTAGAATCCCTAAATCCATTATCAAAAAGAATATGGGCTGGTGTGATGATCCAAAATCTCAATATTATAATAAGCTTATCAAATTTCCCTTTAATTTTAGTTCTGAAAGTCTTTATAGAAAAGATAACATTTATGATTTAATTTTAGTTTTAGACTTTAATAGTAATCCAATAAAAAAGAATAGAGGAAGTGCAATTTTTATACATATTGCTAACAAGAATTTTTCGCCAACTAAAGGATGTATTGCAATAAAAAAATATGAATTAAAAAGACTTATTAAATATTTAAATAAGAATTCTAAAGTTAATATAATTTAGCCTCTTCTTCCAAATATCGAGCTGCCTATTCTGACAAAAGTTGAGTTATTTGCAACTGCATCTTCATAATCAGATGACATTCCCATACTCAATTCTTTTAGACCCAGTGTCGTATTCAAATCATTCACAGATTTAAAATATTTTTTAGTATTTTTGTCATTTGGAGGTATTACCATTAATCCTAAAATATTTAATTTTTTTTCATTTACACAATAGTTGTAGAAATTTTCAGTTTCACTGACAGGTATTCCAGATTTTTGAAGTTCATTACCAATATTAACTTGAATAAAATATTTTAGATTTCTTCCACTGTTCAACTGATAGTCAGACAAAATGTCAGCTAATTTTTGTGTATCTAGAGAATGAATGTAATCAAATAATTCACCTGCGTTTTTAGCTTTGTTGCTTTGAAGTTTTCCTACCATATGAAGTTTTAAATGCTTTCGTTCATTTTTAATTAATCTCCACTTTGCAGTTGCCTCTTGTACTTTGTTCTCACCAAAATGAATATGTCCATAGTTAATAAGGGGCATAATGTAGTCTAAGGAAAAAGTTTTACTTATTGCTATTATATTGACCGACCTTTTTGGACTAAGTTTCTTTATATTAGAATTTATTTTATTAAAACTTTCTACTATGTTGGTCATATGTTTGCATTTAAAAAAAATTATTTTTTAATTATTGAAAGTATCAAAGATTTAAATTTAAAAAAGATTAAAAAGCGTAATAAATTTATTATTATCTATAGAAATAAAGGTAAAAGAGAGAATATTTCTGAATTAGCTGGTTTTAGAAAAAAATGTAAAATGCAAAATATTTTATTTTACGTAGCCAATGATTTAAGATTAGCCGTGAAGCTACATTCTGATGGGATATACTTATCCTCGTTTAATAAAAGTTTTAAATCATTATATCTCAAAAGATTTAAATTTAGCATTATTGGTGGAGCCCATGATCCAAAAGAAATACATCTTAAAATATCTCAAGGTTGTAAATACATATTGCTATCTAGATTATTCACCGTGCAATATAAGAAAAAAATGAATTTTTTAGGAATAAATAAATTTAATTATTTGACAGAAAAATTTCAAAATCTCGTTCCTTTAGGAGGAATTAATATTTTAAATTTGAATAAGATTAGATCTATAAATAGTAATTCTTTTGCAATTTTGACTGAAGTAAAAAAAAAGCCGGCTATAATTAGCCGGCTTTTTTGAATTTATTTAGTGTTAATTAGAATGCCATTGCGATTGATAAAACTGTAACTTTCTCTTCTTTGCCTGCAGTATAATCTGCGTCAGAAGTTTCAGTTTGAGCTATACCAATAGTAGCACCACCAATTACATAAGCAGCTTGCAATGATACGATATCTGATTCTACTTTAGTTTTTGTATCACTTGTAGAACCATCTGCTATTGCATTGTCCTTAGTTCCTTCAGACTTCTCTTTTGAATAAGAAATTGAAAGCTGGTCATTTACAGCAAACTCAATACCATATGAATCTGTTTCATACATAGTGAAGAATCCATCTTTATTCGTCATTGCTGGCGCATAAAGTGATTTACCGTATCCAACTTTGAAGTTTCCAAATGCATATTTAGCGTAGTAAGCACCAGACTCTTCTTGTTGAGCCGTACCAGTGTCTCCACCGCTTTCTGTAGCATAATCAGCACCAATGTTTAAACCATCTAGTGGTGTAGCATCAACTCTGTATTGAGTTAGTTTGTTACCACCTTCAACAACAGGGTTAATTGCACCTGTGTTTTTAAAGTCGTTACCACCTGTTTGGTCACCTACGTTCGGCACGTAACCAACTTTTGCGGAAAGACCAAATGGCAATACATCTGCTGGTGTGTGATATTGAATGTTTGCCTCTGAATCAACATCGTTACCATAATTAATTGTCATTGTACCTGCATAGTCTGAACCTGTGCCTAACGCACCTACTCCCCATGCTAAGTTTGAGTGTAATGAACCTTCACCATCGAAAAATCCGATAGTACCGGCATCACCCATCGTTATTGTCAATGCAGCGTCATCTTGTGTTAAAGCACCTGCAGCACCTGGATCTAAGTCTAAGTGGTAGTTCCATGTAAAGCCGTTGTCCAATTCGCCGGAAGCAGCAACTTTTAACTCGTTTGAAACACCAATACCTTTGTCCATAGCGTCATCAGTACCACCTATTGTGTAAGATGCTTTAGCAGAACCAGTTAAAGTAACTTCTCCCGCAACAGCCGCAAACGAAATAGTAAAAGATGAAACTAACACTAACAATGTTTTAGTTATGTTTCTCATTTTTTTTCCTTTGTTTCCTTTTGTCTTAAACTTTTAAATTTTTTAACCTTACTTAAAATTCGTTTTAATATGCCGGCTCATTTAAAGAACCGGCATAAAAAATTTATCTAATTAAAACGCCATCGCGATAGAGAGTACTGTTACTTTTTCCTCTTTACCAGATACGTAATCTGCATCAGATGTCTCAGTTGTAGCTATACCTACAGTAGCACCACCAATTACGTAAGCAGCTTGAAGAGTCGTAATGTCTGACTCTACAGTCGTCTTAGTATTTGTTGTTGCACCATCTGTAATCGCAACAGCTGTCATAGCTTCAGATTTCTCTTTTGTGTAAGAAATTGAAAGTTGGTCATTTACAGCAAATTCGATACCCATTGAAGTAGTATCATACTCTGTTACGTTACCATTTTTATCTGTTAACGGCACAGCGTATAAAGATTTACCATAACCTACTTTGAAGTTACCCATTGCGTACTGAGCGAAGTAAGCACCTGATTCAGCTTCTTGAGCTGTAGCAGTTGAACCGTCAGTATTTGCATAGTCAGCACCAATTTTTAAACCATCAATTGGAGCAGCATCTACTCTGTACTGAGTCATGCTTTGTCCAACTAAAGTTTTTGGATTGATTGCACCTGTGTTTTTAAAGTCGTTACCACCTGTTTGGTCTCCGATGTTTGGTTGGTAACCAACTTTTGCAGAAAGACCAAATGGCAATACATCTGCTGGTGTGTGGTATTGAATGTTCGTCTCTGTATCTACGTCATATCCGTAATTGATTGTCATAGTTCCAGCGTAGTCCGAACCAGTACCAAGAGCACCAATTCCCCATCCTAGGTTTGAGTGTAATGAACCTTCACCATCGAAAAATCCGATAGTACCCATGTCACCCATACCAATAGTTAATGCAGCGTCATCATTCGTTACAGCACCTGAAGCACCTGGATCTAAGTCTAAGTGGTAATTCCAAGTGTAACCGTTGTCTAACTCACCTGAAGCAGCAACTTTTAACTCGTTTGAAACACCAATACCTTTGTCCATAGCGTCATCAGTACCACCTATTGTGTAAGATGCTTTAGCAGAACCAGTTAAAGTAACTTCTCCTGCAATAGCAGCAAACGAAATAGAGATAGATGAAACTAACACTAACAATGTTTTAGTTATGTTTTTCATTTTTATCCTTATTGTTATAGTTATTAATTATTAATAAATAATAATGAGACGTTTTTATCTGATTAGAGCAGTTTATTGAGCAAAATTCCCATTGTGTAAGCGTTTTTTTGACTAATTGTGACAAATATGCAACACAATAAGGGTCCAAATAACTTAATTTTTTGGCATTTTTCGTGGTATTAGATAAATACAAAGTTTTAAAATATCAAATGATAATGTCTTCAATATCCAGATTTTTCTTAATAATCATTATTGTTTTTAGTTTAACTTCTTGCGGCATCTATAAAAAAGTCGATCAAAGGCAAATGCCAGATGGTGCAGCAGCAAAAGCAAGGAAAAATATAGAGGAAGGAAGAGGAACGTCATTAGGTGGGATGATTGGTGTTGGAAAAAGAGGAACAAACTATGAGTTTAGCACTTCGAATCCATTGTGGAGAGCAAGTTTAGAAACCTTAGATTTTTTACCTATGTCAACAGTTGATTATTCTGGAGGAACAATCATTACAGATTGGTACACCGATAGTGTTAATGACGATAAATCAATTAAAATTACCGTAAGGTTTCTTTCAAATGAAATTAGTGCTGGTAGTTTAAAAATAATCGTTCATCAAAAAACTTGTGCCACACAAAAAAATAATTGCAAAGTGAGTTTGTTGTCAAACTCTAAAATAGGCAGTGAATTAAATACAGTAATATTGAGAAAAGCTTCCCTGCTCGAAAAAGAAATTAAAACTAAAAAAAAATAAATTAAAATGGAAAGAATAAGCTTTCATGCTATTGAAAAAAAATGGCAAAAATATTTTTCTTTAAATAAACTTTATAATAAAAAAGGTAAAAAATTTTATTGTTTGGAAATGTTTCCCTACCCATCTGGAAAAATTCACATGGGGCACGTTAGGAATTACACTATTGGCGATGTGTTAGCCAGATATAAATTTTTAAATGGTTATAACGTGTTACATCCAATGGGATGGGATGCATTTGGCTTGCCTGCAGAAAATGCATCTAAAGCAAATAATCTTCATCCTAGAATTTGGACTGAAAAAAATATTAAGGTAATGAAAAATCAGCTTAAAATGCTTGGTTTATCGATAGATTGGGATCTCGAAATTTCAACTTGTAACAAAGATTATTACAAACACCAGCAAGAATTATTTATTGATTTCTTCAATCAAGGATTGGTCTCTAGAAAAGAAACATACGTAAATTGGGATCCAGTTGAAAAAACGGTTTTGGCAAATGAACAAGTTATCAATGGAAAAGGTTGGAGATCAAACGCTCTGGTTGAAAGAAAAAAATTATCACAATGGTTTTTTAATATTACAAAGTTTTCAGATCAATTGTTACATGATCTTGAAACATTAGATGGCTGGCCAGAAAAAGTAAAATTGATGCAAAAAAATTGGATTGGTAAATCATTTGGTTGCGAACTTAACTTCGAAATAGATAATAAGAAAGACTTTATAAAAATATTTACTACAAGGCCTGATACGATATTTGGGGCGAGTTTTATTGCTTTATCAGTAGATCATCCTTTAAGCAAAACTTTTAATAACGATGAAAATTTTTTAAAATTTAGAGAAAGTTGCAACAAAACTGGTACAACTGAAGAGGCTTTGGCTAATGCGGAAAAATTAGGATTTAATACAAAATTATTCGCTAAACATCCTTTCATTAAAGATAAAAAAATTCCAATTTTTTTTTCAAATTTTGTTTTAATGGATTACGGAACTGGAGCAATTTTTGGATGTCCAGCTCACGACCAAAGGGACTTCGAATTTGCAATCAAATATAAATTAGAAATAATTCAAGTAGTGTCAGATGGAAAGTTAAGTAATACTTTGCATGAAGCCTTTACAGGGGATGGAAAGATAATAAACTCAATGTTTTTGGATGGTTTGACTGTAAATGAAGCAAAACAAAAAATTATTTTTAAAATAGAGGAAAAAAATATTGGCAAAAGAAAAACTCTATTCAGATTAAAAGATTGGGGAATTTCAAGACAACGTTATTGGGGTTGTCCAATTCCAATGATTTATCTTGATGATGGAAGTGTAGTGCCGGTCGATAAGAGTGAGTTACCAGTGGAATTGCCAGAAAATATTGATCTAAATTCAAATGGTAACCCGCTTGACTCTCATAAGGAATGGAAAAATACTATTCAAAAATCTACCGGAAAAAAAGCTGTACGAGAAACCGACACTTTGGATACTTTTGTAGATTCATCTTGGTATTTTTTAAGATTTTGCTCTCCTAATCACAAAAACTCACCCTTTGATGAAAAAAAAATTAACTACTGGATGCCTGTTGATCAATACATAGGCGGAATAGAGCATGCTATTTTACATCTCCTTTATTCACGGTTTTTTACAAAGGGTATTGCAAAGTTTAATAAAAATATTAATTTTTCAGAGCCTTTTAAGAATTTGTTTACTCAAGGTATGGTTTGTCATGAGTCATATAAGGATCAAAACGGAGAATGGTTGTACCCTGATGAAATTAAAAAAATAAGCTCTAACTCTGCTGTTAAAAAATCAGATAATAGCAAAGTCATTATTGGACCAGCAGAGTCAATGTCAAAGTCAAAAAAAAATACGATCGATCCAGAAACTATGATCAATCAGTACGGAGCCGATGCAGTCAGATGGTTTATTCTATCTGATAGTCCGCCCGAAAAAGATGTTCAATGGTCTGATACCGGGGTTGTTTCAGCAAACAAATTTTTACAAAAAATATGGAATTTAAATTATGAGGTTTCTAAAAGAGAAAAAGTTAGTGTAAACAAAAAAAAAGAATTAAGTTTTATTTCTAAAATGAATAATTTTATTTTAAAAATCGACTCATCGATTAACAATTTTAGATTTAATGTCTCCATTGCACTTTTCTATGAAGTTTATAAATTTTTGAAAGGTAGTATCGAAACCGAAATCAGTAATGAAATTATTAAAGAAAATATGACAAATATTATGAAATTAATGATTCCATTTACTCCACATCTTGCTCATGAATGCTTAGAACTTCACAACTGTAAAAGTATTAATAATTGGCCTAAATTTAAAAAAGAGAGTTTAGAGGAAATAAAGATTGCGGTTCAAATAAATGGAAAAACAAGAGATATTATTACGATTAAAAAAGATTTATCTGAAAAAGAGATCTTTAAACATATCACGCTTAAATCTAAAGCAAAAAAATATCTCGTAGATAAAAAAATTAATAAAACTATATTTGTGAAAAATAAGATTATAAACTATATATTGCCTAATTAATGAGAGGTTTTCTTAACACATTTTTTTTAATAATTTTTTTGTTTATCTTTGCATGCGGTTTTAAAGCAGTTAAACAGGGAGAATTAATCAATTTTAAAATTGTAGAAATTAAAGCTTCAGGAGATAAGAGAATAAATTATAAAATAAAAAATAAACTGATCTCAAGTGCGTCACAAGCAGAAAAGAAACTTATCAATGTTAATTTAAATACAAAGAAGACTAAAAGTGTAAAGGAAAAGAACATTAAAAATGAGATTCAGAAATATCAAATTGATATAACGACTAAGGTTGAATTTAGTCTTATAGGAAGTGACTTTTCAAAAAGATTTACAGTTTCAGATAATCGCCAATTCAATGCTAAGAAACAACATTCCATTACTCTTAGAAATGAAAAGAAAGCAATTGATCAATTGTCTGATAAACTATCTAATAAAATTCTAAATCAAATAATTGAAAACCTAAATGATATATAAAAGTTACCTGATAGAAAATGATATTCAAAACTTAAATAAGTCTCTTGTAATATTTTATGGTGAAAATTTAGGA
>CACNZU010000009.1 GCA_902624885.1 uncultured Pelagibacteraceae bacterium | reverse complement strand
TAGGTTTGCTAATTGAAACATTGTTGATTTCTCCTATAGCAATTGTATTATTTATTTATCTAATAAATTTAAACCTAAATGTTTTTTCATACGAAGAACCTCTTTTATCTTTTTATTTATTTTGGTCTGGATTCATGACGTTAGTGCCTCTCTTTTTTTATACGTTAGGTTTTAAAATAATTGGAATTGGTCCAGCAAGTATGATTTTATTTTTAACTCCAACATCTCAATTTCTTTTAGGAATAACTTATTTTGGTGAGACACTTACCTTGGAAAAGCTTTTTGGTTTTGTAATAATTTGGATAGCTGTATCTATTTATCTTAATGAATTACGTAAAGAGTAAGTCGTTATTATAACAAGTGGCACAATGGTAGCCACAATAAATGAAATAAATAGTAAGTTTGATAAGATAATCGGACTAAAATTTTCTACAGGCATAATATTGCCTACTAGTAAACTTGATTGAAAATTTTGACTTGGAAAAAATAATAACCCAGAGCTTAAACCTAAAATTATTGAGATTAATGATAATCTGGAATTAATTTTTTTTTTAAAAAAACCATAGAATATTGTCACAACTGCTGCACAACATAGAAGGTCTGCAAATAAGAATAAATATAATATGCTGTAGCCCTTAGAAGCGAAAATAAAAACGATCACACATAGTAATAAAATTAATTTATTGCTTTTGTCTTTTATTTTTCTACCACTTAAAAATTTATTAAATTCTTTTCCATCAATAATTATAAGACTTGAAATAGCGTTTATTAATGTATCAATTGTACTTAATGTTAAAGCTAGGGCTAAAATTAAAATAGAAACAATTATCAAAATATTATCATTAGATAAAATTATTTCAAAAAAAGCTAAATCAGGTTTTATTTTAGGGTCAAGGGAAAAAGATATTAGACCTGTGTAGCCCATCCATAAAACAACAAAAAAAGTTATAATTGACGAATAAATTAAACTTTTTTTTAAAATTAGGGTATTTTTTGCAGCAAAAACACGTTGCCAATTACCCTGGTGAAATAAATTTGTTGCTGCTACAGCAATAAAAAATGTCAATCCTGCAGTATAATTAGGAATATAATTTTTACTTACAAGTTTCGCAGAATTTTTTTTGATTAACTCATAACTATTAATTTCTAAATTTCCTAAAATTAAAAATATAGAAAATAATATTATGCCTAAAACTATCACAAATTGATATTTATCTGTTATAATTGAAAGCTTAAATCCACCTCTTAATATATATAAAAGACATATGATTAAAGTTAATCCAGATGTTATCCATATAGGTGTTTTTGAGATTAAATTTAATAAAAAAGCTATTGCTGTGACTTCAGCTATTAAGAAAATAGTTAAATAAAACAGAATTAAAATTAGTATTATCTTTAAAATTCCAGTCCCAAATCTTCTTTTTACAAACTCAGTTAAAGACATCCCGCTAGGAAATTCTTTCCTTATTTTTGGTCCAAAATTAAATAAAAATAACATAGGTGCAGCCGTACCCATCGCATATCCAATTACTGCCCCTATTCCTCCCCAGGTGGCTGCTGAAGCTGGCCCAAATAATATCCAAGCTCCCAAAGCTGATGCTGATAAACTCGTTGTTAATGAAAAAATACTCTCATTTCTGTCACCAATTATGTGACTTTTGTTATCTGAAATTTTTTTTAAATTTATATAACCTAAAGCGATAAAAAAAGCTCCTACCACTAGAGTGATAATTAGCGTTGTTTGTGTTGATAGGTATATATCTTTCATTTATCCCTTACTGAATTACCGGTCAGGTTCTTTGGGTATGATCTCAGTCTTTATGACACCCCTTTTACAAATTATATATTTATTTTAGGCAAGAAGTCAAATGAAGCTGTGTCTATTCTAGATGAATGTTCTCTTCTCATTTTCCAATCGTTACTTATACCAGCTTGAGCTATACTGATTGCATTTCGACCATATCTTGCATTAGTAAAATCAATCGCTCTCATTAATGGTTGAGATTTTTTCTCTAAAATTGGTGCTAATAAATTTAGTTCTTCTTCAGAAGCGTCTCTAAGCTTTGATAAAATGACTCCAGCTTTTTGGTAGAAATAACCATATTTATAAATCTTTCCCAGTCCGCTAATCGCAGTTTTTACGAGTTCAATACTGTTATTAGTCGCCATCGGTAATTCAATAGTAATGGAGTTCGAATAGTACTTTCTATTTTTATCAAATGGACTTGTTCTTATAAATATAGTTACAGCTCTCGTAGTTTGTTTATCTGTTCTTATTTTTTCTGCCGCATTTAAACAATGAGTAGTTATAGACTCTTTTAATTTATCTAAACTCTCAACTTTTTTTCCAAACGATCTTGATACACAACAACTTTTTCTTCTTGTTTCCTCAGTTTCTAAATCTATGCAAGGAATTCCTCTTAACTCCATTACTGTTTTTGCACCTAAAACATTAGTACTTTTTTTGACCCATGTATTTGAAATATTTTTTAGTTTATAAGCATTATCTATTCCATTTTTAATATATAGCTTTGATAACTGTCTTCCAACTCCCCATACATCTGCAATATCAAAATCTTTTAGTATATTATCGATATTTTCTTTTAGAAATATTACTCCTGCTTTATTTTTTTTAGCAACATGATTTGCTACTTTACTTAAAGTTTTTGTATTTGAAATTCCTACACTTGTTGGTATTCCCGTCCATTTTAAAACTCTTTCTCTTATTTGCTTTCCATATTCTTCAACTTGTTCGTCTTTGATATGCGATAAATCTAAAAATGCTTCGTCAATAGAATATATTTCAATTTTATCAGTAAAACCTTTTAAAACTTTCATCACTCGTCTAGAAAGGTCTCCATATAATGCATAGTTTGAAGAAAATATCTGAACATTGTTCTTTTTAACTAAATCTTTAACTTTAAAATATGGTTCTCCCATTCTTATTCCAAGTTTTTTTGCTTCAGTGGATCTTGATATTACACATCCATCATTATTAGATAGTACTACGACTGGTACATTTTGTATTTTAGGATTAAATAATCTTTCGCAAGAAACATAAAATGAATTACAGTCAATTAATGCAACTTTTTTTCTACTGCTGTTTGTGTATGACATATGTTACTACTCCCCAAATTATTATTTCTGGATTATCTGTTAAATTAATTCGATCCGATGCGTTTTTTGAACCTGATGTTAAGTAGTTGTTGCCCTTACTTTTAACCAGAGTTTTCACTACAAGTTCTTCGTTGATATTTGCTATAACAGTGGAGAAATTTTTTGGATTTAAACTTTTATCTACTATTAATAGATCTCCATCATATATGCCCACATTAGTCATAGATTTACCCTGTACTCTAATGATGAAAGTAGCTGGTGCATTTGATATGAGATGAGAGTTTAGATCTATATCGTCCTCAATATAATCCGTTGCCGGAGAAGGAAAACCAGCTCCCACTTTATGTAAATAATAAGGTATTGTTAACTTCATAAATGTTCTTGTTTTGTTCTTTATATCTGATAAACTGCCTTTCAGTCAACCCTTTTTCAAAAGATTGTTTAAGTGGGTCAAATTGCAAATCGAAAAAAAGAGAGAGATTAGCTATTAACATTGTGTGATTAAAAAAATTTTTTCAGTATTATTGGTATTACTTATAACAACAAGTGCTCAAGCAGCATCTAAATTAGACTCAATCAAAAAAAGCGGTGAGTTAAGAGTTGGTACGACAGGAGATTGGGATCCAATGTCAATGAAAGATCCAAAAACAAACAAGTATAAAGGATTTGATATTGATGTGATGAATGAATTAGCTAAAGATTTGGGCGTAAAAGTGAAATTTGTGCCTGCAGAATGGAAAACTATTGTTGCAGGAATAACTGCTGATAGATACGATATATCGACAAGTGTAACTAAAACACCAAAAAGAGCAGAAGTGGCTGGATTTACCGCTACGTATTACAAGTATGCAACTGTTCCGCTTGTTTTAAAAAAGAATTTAAAAAAGTTTTCAACTTGGGAGTCTCTAAACAATAGTAGTGTTACAATAGCTACAACATTGGGTACGTCTCAGGAAGAAAAAGCAAAAGAATTTTTTCCAAAATCAAAACTTCAATCAGTTGAAGCTCCAGCGAGAGATTTCCAAGAGGTTTTAGCAGGAAGGGCTGATGGAAATATTACAAGTTCAACAGAAGCAAACAAACTAGTTATTAAATATCCTCAATTAGCCATAGTTCCTGATGGAGGAAAAAATCCAGCATTTTTAGCCATGATGGTTCCAAAGGGTGATAAGGTATGGAATGATTATGTCAGCAATTGGATTAAAAAAAAACAATCATCTGGATTTTTTAAAACTTTACTGGCAAAGTACGATCTAAAAAGCTTATAATTTAAGTTTCAATACATCTAATTTACAAATATAGTCATTTAGTGAAATTTTTAAAAATAATTTCTATTCTATTTTTACTTCAAGGATGTAGTTCAAACTATGAATGGGGTTGGTATATACTAAGTCCAGATAATATAGATGGTTTAACTAATTTAAAATTTTTAATTAGCGGAATTACAACTACGATTTATATTTCAGTAGTTTCAATAATTCTAGCAATGATTATCGGTTTGATAGTTGCTCTACCTTCATTGTCAAATAATAAATTTTTAACTTATTTTAACATAACGTACGTAGAGATTGTTAGAGCCATCCCTTTATTAGTTTTAATTCTTTGGATTTATTATGGCCTTCCAATCATGATTGGAGTAAGTTTCTCACCATTTGTCTCTGGAATAATAGCTTTGACCATTAGTGAGAGTGCGTTTCAAGCAGAAATTTTTAGAGCTGGTATTAATTCTATATCGAAAGGTCAGCATGAAGTATCTGAGTCACTTGGAATGGATTTTTGGAGAAAAATGAGATTGGTAATTCTTCCACAAGCGATTAAAGTTGTATTGCCAGCTATGGGAAATCAATTTGTTTATGTATTAAAAATGTCCTCTCTAGTATCAATTATAGGTATAGGAGATTTAACAAGAAAAGCTAATGAGCTAGTCACTACAACCTACAGGCCTTTAGAAATATACACTTTTTTAATTTTGGAATACTTAGTGCTAATCTTAGTAGTATCTTATTTTGTGAGAAAATTAGAGAATAAACTAGAATACAAATAATTTTAAACTTTAGCTGTCTTGCTAAAAAGTTTTTTCATATAATACTTTGAAAATAAAAATACTAAAATCCCAAATGTCCAATTTATAAAGAATAAACCTAAAAATAAATCTTTGAAACTGCCATTTAAAATAAATACCACAACTGACATTGTAGAAAACGGTAGCAACACAAGTCTCGAGAAAGTTATTATTACTGTATAAATCGGCTTTTTAATTGCTTGAAACAAAGCATTAGTTATAAAAAAAACAGGATACACAGGTCCAATAAAGGCTGCTACTTTTAAATAATCAGCCCCAAAATCTATCACTTCCTGATTATCAGTGAAAATTGAAACAATATTATCAGCTAATAAAAAGACAATAACCCCTGCTAAAATCATAAATAATGAGCCAACCATAATTGCTTTAGTGTAAGACTCATCCACTCTATCGAAAAGTTTAGCTCCAAAATTTTGACCTGCAATTGTTAGAACGGCTGTATTAAGTCCAATTACTGGTAATAAAAGAATTTGTTCAATTCTTAGAGCTGAACCATAACCAGCTGCAGCAAGGTATCCAAATTTACTTACAAAAAATAAAATATTATAAATACCTAAGCCAATCATAAACATATTCATCATCATTGGCACAGATTGATTGGTAAGATTTTTGATTAAATCGAATTTTGGGAGAAAACATTGAGGACTTAAATACTGTTTTAGTTCACAGCAATAAACTTTGTAGGCTAAATAAATTAATCCTAAAAGTTGAGCGATTACTGTTGCTATTGCAAGTCCTGCAATACCAAAAGCTGGAATAGGTCCTAAGCCAAAAATAAATAAGGGATTAAGTCCAATATTTAAGAAGAAACTAACTATTAAAACGTTTCTATAACTTTTAGTATCACCTTGAGCATTTAGCGCTCCATTTAAAGAGATCTGAATTAAAAAAATAAAAGTAGCAAAAAAAATAATGTTTAAATAATCTGTAGCTAATTTTATTGTTTCTTGATCTGAGCCCATAAATCTCAAAAGATCATCTGAAAAAGATAAGCCAACTATGGTTACTAAAATTGAAACAAAGACAGAATAAAGAAGTGATTGAGCCACATATAAAGATGCAGTACGATCTTCTTTTGCGCCGAGCGAGTTACTTATTAGAGCATTTGAAGCTGAAACGATACCTACTCCTGTAGCAATAATTATAAAATATAAAGGAAAAGATTTTGCTATAGCTGCTAACGCGTTTGCAGATATTTTTCCTGCAAAAAAAGTATCTACAATATTATAAAGAGTTTGAAAAAGTGTTCCGGTGCTCGCTGGTATTGCGATTTTTTTAAGCAAATCGATTATTGGTTCACCCACTAAATTTATTGATTTCATAAGGTATACTCTCTCTGAAACATATGCTTGATACCTTTGCTTTTAGCAACATTAATTTGTTTCTGTCTCATTCTAAATCTAGTCTTTTGACTTTCTGTGAGATTTTTATAACAATTATGACAAGAAACACCTCTTTCATACATCTTTGATCTCTTGTCCAAAGGTGAAATGGGTGTTCTACAACCGCCACAAACCGAGAAAGAACCTTGCTTTAATCCATGTTTAACTGACACTCTATTATCAAATACGAAGCACTCTCCTTTCCACAAACTATTTTTCTTCTCAACTTTATCTAGATAATTAAGGATACCACCTTTTAATTGAAAAACGTTTTTGAAACCTTTTTGTTTTAAATAAACAGATGCTTTTTCACATCTAATGCCACCTGTACAAAACATAGCAACTGGTTTGTTTTTATTTATCTTTTGTAAATATTTTGGAAAATCCCTAAAGTTAGTGATATTAGGATTAATAGCCTTTTTAAAAGTACCCACTTTAAATTCAAATGACTTTCTTGCATCAACAACTAAAGTTTCTTTTTTAGATATCAATCTATTCCAAGAATTACCTGAGAGATATTTATTTTGTTTTTTGTTTTTTTTATCAATCTTTAAACCGATAGGTACAACTTCTTTCTTTATCTTAACTTTTCCTTGATGAAATGGTTGAAACCTACTTGTAGAATGATTACTACTATCAAACTTAATAAACTTTAATCTTTTTTTTAATAAGTTTTTTATTTTCAAAATCGATTTTTTTTGTCCTGCAATTGTACCATTAATACCTTCTGCAGAAAGTATTAAGGTCCCTCTGACTTTATTATTAAGGAATTCCGATTGGAATAAAGATCTAAATTTCTTTAAAGATTTAATCTTTTTAAACTTATAAAATCCAAAAACAGTAAACATTATTTTTTAATACAAATTGTTAATCCATCGCCTATAGGAAGAATATTTTTTGTCACTCTATTATCATCTTTAATATGTTTGTTAAAATCTTTGATAATTTTTGTAAATTTATCATTATTTGATTTATCAGCCACCTCACCATGCCACAAAACATTATCAATTATAATAAGTCCATTTTTATCAATCAATTCAATGCTTTTTTCATAATAATTTACATAATTTTCTTTATCTGCATCAATAAAAACTAGATCAAATTTTCGTTTAGAATTTTCTAAATCTTTTAAACTCTCAATTGCTGGCTTTATAATTTGTGTAATTTTATTTGCATTAGCCTTATCGTAAAAGGTTTTTGCTTTTTTGCTAAATTCAGTATTTTTATCTAAGCTAATTAAAAATCCATCTTCAGGTAATGATAATGCCATTGATAAAGCACTAAAACCTGTAAAACTTCCAATTTCTAAAACTTTTTTGATATCAGATATCTTAATTAATGTTTGAAGGAATTGTGCTTGTGAAATAGATATTTGTAATTTCTTTTGGTCACCAAGACTTAAATTGTAATCTAAGATTTCTTTTTGGATATCCGATAGATCTTCAGAGTGGTCAACGATATATTTTTCAAGATTATCTGTTAAATCTAATGATTTAGGCATAATTAGCCTTTTAAAAGTTTTTTTAGAATTTCATTTGTTAATTGAGGGTTTGCTTTTCCACCAGATAATTTCATAACCTGCCCAACAAAAAATCCAAATAATTTTTCTTTTCCGGCTTTGTATTGATCAACTTTATCTTTATTTTTTGATAGTATCTCATTAATCATTTTTTCTAATTCTTTAGGATCACTTTGTTGCTTCATTCCTTTTGACTCTATAATTTTTTTTGGATTATCTCCGCTTTCAACCATAATTTCGAAAACTTCTTTTGCTATTCTTCCAGAAATTTCTCCAGATTTGATTGATTGAACTAATTCTGCAAAATGTTTTGCTGATATAGGAGATTTTGATATATCAAGCCCCTTATCATTTAACATTGCAAATAAATCCCCCATCATCCAAGTAGCTGCAAGTTTTTTATCAGATAATTTTGCGACTTCTTCGTAATAGTCGGATATTTCTTTTTCAGAAACTAAAACATTTGCTTCATATACATTTAGTTCATACTCTTTTATAAATCTTTCCTTTTTTTTATCAGGGAGTTCTGGAAGTGATTTTTTTAAATCATCAATTAATTTTTGTTCTAACTTTAAAGGCAGAAGGTCTGGATCAGGAAAATATCTATAATCGTGAGCATCTTCTTTGGATCTCATTGATCTAGTCTCATTTTTTTTTGTATCGAAAAGCCTTGTTTCTTGATCTATTTCTTTGCCATTTTCAATTAGTTCAACTTGTCTTGCAGCTTCATATTCAATTGCCATCTGCATAAATTTTATAGAATTTACATTTTTTATTTCACAACGTGTTCCAAAGTTTTTATCGCCTTCTTTTCTTACTGATACATTTACATCAGCTCTAAGTGATCCCTCTTGCATATTTCCATCACAAGTTCCTAAATATCTCATGATTGATCTTAATTTTTTAATGTAAGCGTTAACCTCATCTGGTGATCTGAGATCTGGTTTGCTGACTATTTCCATTAAAGCTATTCCTGAACGATTTAAATCAACATAAGTATTAGATGGATCCATATCATGAATACTTTTGCCCGCATCTTGCTCGAGATGAAGTCTTTCTATGCCAATTTCTTTTGACCCATAAGGCATATCTAATAAAACTTTACCTTCTCCTACGATAGGGTTCTTATATTGAGATATTTGATAACCTTGAGGTAAATCTGCATAGAAATAATTTTTCCTATCAAAGACCGAGTAATTATTTATTTTTGCATTTAAACCTAGGCCAGTTCTCACTGCTTGCTTAACACATTCTTCATTGATGACCGGTAACATTCCTGGAAAAGCAGAGTCAATCAAACTCACCTGGTCATTTGGATCAGCACCAAATTTAGTTGATGACCCAGAAAAAAGTTTAGATTTAGATAAAACCTGAGCATGAACTTCAAGCCCTATCACAACTTCATACTTACCTTTTTCTCCCTTAATAAAATAATCAAATTTTTCTTTGCTCATGACCACCACTTTTTAATTTCATTTTTAAAACCACAGTTTTTTTCAAATGCATAACCAATATTAAGAATTTTTTGCTCGTCTAATGCTTTACCAATAAGCTGTAAACCTAAAGGATGACCTTTCTTATCAACACCTGCAGGTAATGATAAAGCTGGTAAAGCAGCCAAATTTACAGGTACAGTAAAAATATCATTCAAATACATAGAAACAGGGTCATTTGTTTTTTCTCCTATTTTGAATGCAGAGCTTGGTGTTGATGGTGTTAGAATTGCATCTATTTTTTTAAAACTATCATCAAAATCTTTTTTAATTAGTTGTCTAACTTTTTGTGCTTTAAGATAATAAGCATCATAATAACCTGATGAAAGAACATAAGTTCCAATTAATATTCTACGTTTAACCTCATCTCCAAAACCTTCAGACCGGGTTTTTTCATACATCTCAATTAAGTCTTTTCCTTGTTTTGATCTGTAGCCATATCTAACTCCATCATATCTGGCTAAATTGGACGAAGCTTCAGCTGGAGCAACTATATAATAAGTAGGTAAAGCATATTTTGTATGAGGCAATGAAATATCAATTAATTGTGCACCAAGATCTTTTAAAATTTTTTTTCCTTTTTCCCAAAGATCGTCAACTTCCTTAGGCATATTGTCAACACGATATTCCTTTGGAATCCCAATCTTTAAACCTTTAATATTATCTTTTAAATTTTTTGAATATTGTTCTTTCTTTTTGTTTATTGAAGTAGAATCTTTCTCATCAAAACCAGACATTGACTCCAGCATAATTGCACAATCTTTTATAGTTTTTGTCATTGGACCAGCTTGATCTAAAGAAGATGCGAAAGCTACGATGCCCCATCTAGAACATAAACCATAAGTTGGTTTTAAACCTACTGTGCCTGTAAAAGAAGCTGGTTGTCTTATTGATCCACCAGTGTCTGTTCCAATTGTAGCAGGCGTTAAGTCAGCAGCTAAAGCAGATGACGATCCTCCAGATGAACCACCCGGCACTAATTGATCTCCTACTGGATTAATTACATTTCCATAATGACTTGTTTCATTAGAAGAGCCCATCGCAAACTCGTCACAATTTAATTTTCCTAAAAGAAATGATCCATTATCCCATAAATTTTTAGTTACTGTTGACTCATAAGATGGAATAAAATTATTTAAAATATTACTTCCAGCAGTTGTTTTGGTATTTTCCGTACAAAATAAATCTTTTACTGCTAAAGGTATACCTGGAAGTAATTGATCAAAATTTGGTTTTTTATCAAATTGTTTTGCCTTATCTAAAGCTTGATCAAATGTTGTAGTAACAAATGCATTTAACTTTTTTGCACTTTCAATATTTTTTATATATGCTTTAGTTAAATCTGTGGAGGAGATTTTTTTCGTTTTTATGTTTTCTATAATTTCATTTAGACTTTGATTAGTTATATTGCTCATTACTCAACCACCTTTGGAACTACAAAAAACTCCTCATTTTTTTTTGGAGAATTTTTAAGAATTTTTTCTCTTATCTTGCCATCACTGATTTCGTCTTTCCTTGATCTCAATGACTGGTTTAAAATTGATGTTAATGGTTCAACTTTATCAGTATTCAGTTCATTTAATTGTTCAATAAACTTGAAAATTGAGTTTAAATCTTTGGTTAAGCTATCTACTTTAGCTTCATCAACTGAAATTCGAGCTAATTTTGCTACATGTTTAATTTTTTCTTTATCTAAGGACATTTGTGCAATAAGTTAATTTAAATGTGTTTTATCACAAATTAGGTAAATTTCATGCTCGATATTGACGTATTTATTGAAAAAACTAGGAAAAAATCAAGATTAATAGGTATTGATCCTGGCGGCAAAAGAATAGGAATAGCTTTATCAGATGAAAACAAAATTGTAGCTACACCATATACCACAATTATCAAAGAAAATTACAAAGACTTAGTTGATCAAATTCAGAAAATTGTTAAGGAGTATGACATTGATGGAATAGTCATAGGTAATCCAATTAATATGGATGGAACGGAGGGGCCCTCTTCACAATCAGCTAAAGATTTAGCTAAAAATCTTTCAAAAGATATTACAGAAAATATCACTTTATGGGATGAGAGACTATCTAGCCAGGGAGCCTTTAATCTATCTAATGATTTAGCAATAAATTCGTCAAAAAAAGTCAAGAAATTAGACGAGAATTCTGCTCAATTTATACTTCAAGGGGTGCTTGATTATTATCATAAAAAAAATACTTGATATAATACAGTAAAAGGCCTATAGAGTTGATTTTAATGGCAACTGCTAAAAAAGTTTCAGCTATTAAAAACACTCCGAAACATCTATTAGGTATTCAAAATTTATCAGTTCTCGAAGCAAAAGAAATTTTAACAGAAGCAAAATCCTTCATAAAACTTAACAGAGGAAGTTCTAAAAAACTAGATGTCCTAAGAGGAAAAACTCAAATTAACTTATTCTTTGAACCTTCTACGAGGACACAGAGTTCATTTGACTTAGCTGGAAAAAGACTAGGCGCAGATGTGATGACGATGAATATGGGTAACTCTGCATTAAAAAAAGGTGAAACATTAATTGACACTGCTATGACATTGAATGCGATGCATCCAGATATAATTGTTATAAGGCATCAAGACTCTGGCGCGCCCAATCTTCTTTCACAGAAAGTTAATTGTACAGTAATAAACGCTGGTGATGGAAGAAGAGAGCATCCTACACAAGCCTTACTTGATGCTTTAACAATTATTAATAGAAAAGATAGCGTTGAGGGATTAAAAATTGCAATATGTGGAGACATTCTTCATTCAAGAGTTGCGAGATCTAATATTTATTTAATGAATATGTTAGGCGCAGAAGTAAATGTCATTGCACCAAAAACTTTAATGCCTACAGGTATAGATAACTTAGGGGTGAAATCATTTACAGATATGAAAAAAGGATTAGATGGATGCGATATTGTTATGATGTTAAGATTACAAAATGAAAGAATGCAGGGATCTTTTCTTCCATCAAAGAGAGAATATTACGAATTTTTTGGACTAACGCCAGAAAAACTAAAGTTTGCAAAAAAAGATGCTTTACTAATGCACCCTGGTCCAATGAACAGAGGTGTTGAGATTGATACTAAATTAGCAGATGACATAAATGTAAGTCTGGTGAAGGAGCAAGTTGAATTAGGTGTAGCTGTCAGGATGGCATGTTTAAAATTGTACTGTAAATAAATGAAAGAAAAAATTTTGACAAATGTAAGAATTATCGACCCATCTCAAAAGATGGACGAAATAGGAAATATAGTTATCGATGAAAAAGGAAAAATAAAATCCATTGGAAAAAAATCAGGTGCATCTAAATCAGCAGAAAAAATTGATTTGAAAGGCCTAGTAGCTATTCCTGGATTAGTTGATATGAAGGCTTTTGTTGGTGAACCTGGCTTTGAGTATAAAGAAAATTTTAGAACATTGAGCCAGGCAGCTTTGGCAGGTGGAGTAACTTCCATTGTAACAATGCCAAATACTAAGCCAATTATAGACAATGTATCTATGGTGGACTTTATAATCAGAAGAGGCAGGGATAAAGCTAAGGTAAATCTTTTTCCATGTGCTTCAATTACCAGACAGAAGGAAGGTAATCAAATGACTGAATTTGGATTATTAAAAGCCAGGGGAATCATCGGATTTAGTGATGTTAATAAAACTATTCAAAATACTGAATTGATGTCTAGAATAATGAATTACGCCTCAGACATTGATGTTCTGATTATGCAACATGCCGAGGACTATGAATTAGCTAGAAACTCGTGCATTAATCAGAGTGAAGTAGCAACAAGATTGGGTTTGCAAGGTGTTTCAGATATTGCTGAAAAGATTATTATTGAAAGAGATTTATCTTTATTAAGCGAATATCCTTGCAGATATCATATTAATCAAATTTCCTCAAAAAATTCTCTCAATGTTATAAAAAAAAATAAATCTAACGGAATTAAATTTAGTACAGGGGTTTCTATTAACAATTTATCATTAAATCAAAATGACATCGGAGAATTTAGAACTTTTTTAAAACTTTCTCCTCCTCTTAGGAGTGAAGAAGATAGGCTTTCATTGATAGAAGGTATAAAAAATGATCTCATAGATGTAATAGTATCAGATCACTTACCTGAAGATGAAGAAAGTAAAAGGCTGCCATTTGCACAAGCAGCCACTGGTTCGATTGGAATAGAGACATTGCTATCTCTATCTTTAGAACTTTACCATAATGAGTCGTTGCCTTTGGAGAAAATAATCACGTGTTTAACAATTAATCCAGCTAAGATACTTAAAATAAATAAAGGAACACTTAAAGAAGGATCGGACGCGGATATTTGCATATTCGACTTAGAAAAACCATGGGTGGTTAAAGCTGAAGAGTTAAAATCAAAATCAAAAAATACCGCAATTGAAAATAAAAGGTTACAAGGAAAAGTAAAAATGACTTTGCTTCAAGGTGAAGTAGCATATTCGAACTAATGGATATAAATTTAATTATTGTAGCAATTTACTCATACCTTTTAGGATCAATACCATTTGGATTACTTTTAACTAGAATATTTCTAAAAAAAGACATTAGAACTGTTGGCTCTGGAAATATCGGAACTACAAATGTACTTAGAACCGGAAATAAATTTCTTGCAATGAGTACATTAGCTCTTGATTTATTTAAAGGTTACATTTCAGTTTATATAACAATACTCTATTATGAAAATTTAACTTCTTTATCTGCATTGATTTGTTTCATTGGACATATTTTTCCTATTTGGTTAAAATTTAAAGGAGGAAAAGGTGTGGCAACTTACCTAGGAGTAATTTTAGCTTTATCTAATAAATTTTTTTTAATTTTTATCATAGCGTGGATTTCTTTATCGTTATTATTTAGATTTGCATCATTATCTTCAATGATTTCTTCGTTAATAGTTTTTCTCTATGCATATTTTTACGAAATAAATAACAATATCCTAATACTTTTTATTTTTTTTGTGATGATTCTTTTTACTCATAAAGAAAATATTTTAAGACTTAAAAATTCTACAGAAAATAAAATTAAGTTATAAGTGCTGTCTTTTCTAGTTTTTCAATAATAAATTTGACAAACTCGTTTAATTTTGAAAATAAACAATTAATGAACTTAGTAATTGTTGAAAGTCCAGCTAAAGCAAAAACAATAAATAAATATTTAGGAAAAGATTATTTAGTTTTGGCAAGTTATGGTCATATAAGAGATTTACCTTCAAAAAATGGATCTGTCGATCCAGAAAATAAATTTCAAATGGAATGGGAAATTGATTCTTTTTCCAAAAAATATTTAAAAGAAATTACAAATGCTGCTGAAGATTCAGACAAAATTATTTTAGCAACGGATCCAGATCGTGAAGGTGAGGCTATAGCTTGGCACGTTAAAGAAGTTCTAGAAAAAAAGAAACTTCTCAAAGATAAAAATTTAGAAAGAGTTGTCTTTAATGAAATTACTAAAAAAGCAATACTCGATGCTATAAAAAATCCTAGACAAATCCATTTGCCTTTAGTCGAAGCTTACTTAGCTAGACGAGCGTTAGATTATCTTGTCGGATTTAATATCTCACCAATTCTTTGGACTAAATTACCTGGATCAAAATCAGCAGGAAGAGTTCAATCTGTGGCCTTAAAGCTTATTACCGAAAGAGAAAAGGAAATAGAATTATTTAAACCAGATGAATATTGGACTCTTACATCGGACTTTACAAATAAAAATAATAAAAATATTTTTTCAAAATTAAGTTTATTTAATGGAGAAAAAATAGAAAAATTTTCTTTCAAAAATAAGGAAGAAATACAAAAAGCAGTTGATGTAATCAATAAAACAAAATTTAAAATTACAGATGTAAACACAAAAGTATTCAGACGTAATCCCCTAGCCCCTTTTACCACTTCTACCTTACAGCAAACTGCTTCAGGACGATTTGGTTTTGGAGCTTCCAGAACAATGCAAATTGCACAACGACTGTATCAAGGAGTAGATATCGAGGGTGAAACTACCGGATTAATTACTTATATGAGAACTGATGGAACTAATATTTCAAAAGAAGCAATTGAAGATTTTAGGAAATTCATTACTGATGATTATGGTGATAAATATTTGCCAGAGACACCGAATAGTTATACTGGAAAAAAAGCAAAGAACGCTCAAGAAGCTCATGAAGCAATTAGACCAACTAATATAAGTAGAAAACCCTCTGACATCAAAAAATATGTAAATGCAGATCAATTTAAACTATATGAGTTAATTTGGAGTAGAGCTTTATCATCTCAAATGACTGCAGCAGAGTTTGATAGAAATACAATAATTATTTCCTCAAATGACAATAAAATTAACTTTAGAGCTAGCGGCTCAGTCGTAAAATTTGACGGATTTCTTAAAGTTTATCAAGTTCAAGAAACCGACGAAGATGCTAAAAATATTTTGCCCGAGGTCAAAGTCGGAGAAGAAATTAGTATACTTAAGCTAAATGATGAACAGCACTTTACAGATCCACCACCACGATACTCTGAGGCTAGTTTGGTGAAAAAAATGGAGGAATTAGGCATAGGAAGACCCTCCACTTATGCTAGCATTATCTCAGTATTATCAACGAGAAATTATGTAGAATTAATCAATAAAAGGTTTAATCCGACTGACAGAGGTAAGCTAATTTCAGCTTTTTTAGAAAAATTATTCTCTAAATACGTAGATTATAATTTCACCGCAGACTTAGAAAATCAACTAGATGAAATTACTAGTGGTAAAGCAGAATGGGTTCAAGTTCTAGATAATTTTTGGAAAGATTTTTACGAAAATGTTGGAAAAGTTAAAGAAAAGAGAACTAGGGAAGTATTAGACTTATTAAATGAAAGTTTAGGAGCTTTAATTTTTGAAAGAGATGATAAAGATGCTATAGATCGGAAGTGCAAGTTATGTTCCAATGGAGAGCTAAGTCTTAAAAATAGTTTTAGAGGTGGAGCTTTTATAGGTTGCTCAAATTATCCAGAATGTAAATTTACTAGACCTCTATCTAAAGCTAAAGCTGCAGCTCAATATAATTTAGCTGAGCCTAAACTACTAGGTCAAAATGAAAAAGGGAAAGATATATATTTAAAAAATGGTAGATTTGGCCCCTACTTGCAATATGAAAAAGAAGAAGATGAACTAGAAACAAAAAAGAAAAAAGGTAGAAAGAAAAAAAATGAGAATGAACATCTCAAAAATGTGTCAATCCCAAAAGGAATTGAAGTTGATAGTATTGATTTGGATAAAGCTAAATATTTATGCTCACTTCCAAAAGTTTTGGGTCAGCATCCTGAAAATGGTCAAGATATAACATTAAATTCCGGAAGATTTGGTCCGTATCTTAAATGTGAAAATAAATCTGCAAGACTTGAAAATGTTGAAGATCTTTTTTCAATTGGTTTGAATAGAGCTATTACATTAATTGCTGAAGCTAAACCTGGTAGGATTTCTTCTTCACTAATTAAAGATCTTGGTGAACATCCTGAAGATAAAAAACCTGTCAGAATTATGAAAGGCCAATATGGTCCTTATATAAAATACAAATCTCTAAATGCAACTATACCAGAGGAAAAAGATCCAAATGAACTTACTATGGAAGAAGCGCTTATATTAATTGAAAAAAGAAAAGAATACGATAAAACTAAAAAAAAAGGTAAAAGAAAATGAGTGAGATTGAAAATAAAATAAAAAGTTTAAATATAAATTTACCTGAACCAAAAGCACCAGTTGGAGCTTATGTTGCGACTAAGATTGTTGGAAAACTATTATATATCTCTGGTCAAATATCTATTGATGAAAACGCAAAACTTATAACAGGTAAGATTGGAAAAGATTTAGATTTAGAGAAAGGTTACAAAGCCGCTGAAAGATGTGGTTTAAGTATTGTCGCACATGTTAAAAATGCTTGTGGAGGAGATTTAGGTAAAGTTAAATCTTGTGTAAAATTAACAGGTTATGTAAATTCTACAGATGATTTCAAAGATCAACCAAAAATTATAAACGGTGCTTCAGATATTATAGCTAAAATTTTTGATAAAAAAGGTGAACACACGCGTGCTGCAGTGAGTGTGAATAGTTTACCATTAGGAGTAGCTGTAGAAGTTGATGCAATCTTTGAAATTAATTAGTGGTTGGTCTACCAACAGAATAGTATTTAATCTTATTTTTTTTCATTTCTTCAGCAGAATAAAGATTTCTTAAATCATAGACTTTAAATTTATTATTTTTTACAATCTTTTTGAAATCTATTGATTTAAATTCATCCCATTCAGTGAGTAGGACTACTAAATCTGCATCATTACAATTAGATTTTATATTATTTCTAAAATTACAGTTTTTGATTTTTCTAAACTCATTTTTTTCTCCGGATGGGTCATAATATCTAACTTTAGCACCTTTTTTACAAAGATAGGGTATCATTTTAAGGCTAGTGGAATCCCTCATATCATCAGTGTTTGGTTTGAATGTTACACCTAAAAAAGAAATCTTTTTATTTTTTAAATTTGATCCTAAAATTTTATGAACTCTTTTCGTGAGTAAATTTACTCTTTCTTGATTAGATTTAATTACTGATTTTACAACTGATAAATTTATTTTATATTTCTCTGCAGCTGATACAAGACCTTTAGTGTCTTTTGGAAAGCATGAACCACCATAAGCTGGTCCAGCACGTAAAAACCTACCGCCTATTCTACTATCAGAGCCCATACCTAATGAAATATCCTCTACATTTACTCCAGACTTTTCACATAAGTTTGCAAGTTCATTAATAAAAGTAATTTTGGTTGCTAGAAAAGCGTTTGACGCATACTTTATTAATTCTGCTCCTCTTCTTGAAGTAGTATAAAATTTTGAGCCCTTGTTAGTCAATGGTGTATAAAGTTTTTTCATAATATTAAAAGCTTTTTTTTCGTTAGATCCAATTACAATTCTATCTGGGTATCTGAAATCTCGTATTGCTTCTCCTTCTCGTAAAAATTCAGGATTAGAGATAACTGTAAAAAGTTTTTTCTTTCTTGTTACAATTTTTTCAATCTCATCGCCTGTTCCCACTGACACAGTAGACTTTGTTACAATAATTTTTTTTCTTTTTGAATATTTTAATATTTCTTTTGTACATTTATAAACAAAAGATAAATCAACTCTTATTGACCCTTTTCTTGTAGGCGTTCCTACACATATAAAAATTATGTCTGATGTGTTTATAGCAATATCAATATTTGTAGTGAATGAGAGACGTTTAGCTGTAAAATTTTTTTTTATTAATTCATCTAATCCTGGTTCATAGATTGGAGAAATTCCAGAGTTAAGTTTATCTATTTTGTTTTTATCTTTATCAACGCAAACAACTTGGTTACCTATGTCAGCAAAGCAAACTCCACTAACTAATCCAACATAACCAGTTCCTATCATGCATAGTTTCATTTATTTCCCTTTAGATATTTGAATTCCTGAATTAATATATCCACTTAAAGTCCCACAATCTAAATATTTGCCCATAAAAATATTTCCATAAAATTTATTTTCTTTTTTAATTAAACCTCTAATTGCGTCAGTAATATGTATTTCTCCACCTTGACCAGGTTTTAATTTTTTGATTTCTCTGAAAATTTTCGTTGGCAATATATATCTTCCGATAATTGCAAAATTTGATGGCGCTTTTTTGATGCTAGGTTTCTCTACAACGTCTTTAATCTGAAAATATCTTTTTTTTTTATTTTTAATTGATAAAATTCCCCATCTTGATACTGTTTTTCTTTCTACTCTTTTCGTGGCAATTATAGATCCATTAGTTTTTTTATGTAGTCGTATCATTTCTTTAGAACAATTATTTCTTATGATTAAGTCATCAGGTAAAAGCATTAAAAAGTATTTGTTTTTAATATATTTCTCGCATCTTAAAACTGCATCGCCT
>CACNZU010000008.1 GCA_902624885.1 uncultured Pelagibacteraceae bacterium | reverse complement strand
AAAAAATAGTAAGTAATTTTTTTTTATTAATTTTTATTGTTTTATTTTTGATAGTAGGTGTTTTATCCACTGTTGGATTTGAAACAAAAAAATTTAACAATCTTATTTCAAACAGAATTAATAAAAGTAATAATAATATTAAAATAAGTCTTAACTCAATTAAATTCAAGATAGATATAAATGAAATTAGTTTATTTTTAGAAACTAGCGACTCTATTTTAAATTATAGAGATGCAATTATCCCGGCAAAAAATATAAAAGTATATATTGATTTTTTTTCAATATTAAAGTCAGAAACACAAATCAAAAAGATAAGCTTAATTTCTAAAAAAATTAATTTTAAAGAATTGAAAAAAATATCTCATTCATTTAAACCTTCGACTTTTACAAGTTTTCTCAATAACAAGGTCAATGGGGGAAAATTTAATGCAGAGATAGACTTTTATTTAAATAATGAAAATATTTTAGAAGATTTTATTGCACGCGGTTCTGTTTTTGGCTTGAACGCAAATATCACTAATAATTTAAACCTCGAAAATTCAAGTTTTACTTTTTTCTCAGATAAGACAGATGTTCTCATCCAAAACTTTAATGGAAATTTATCTCAGCTAAAAATAGAAAAGGGTGATTTAAAAGTAAATTTTTCTTCAGAAATTTTCTTAGAAACAAATTTCAATACTTTTATGAAAATAAATAAAACTACCGATGATTTTAAAAATTTATTTTCAAATTTTGATTATTTAAAGAATATAAAATCTATAGAAGCTGAGTCATTAAATAATCTTAAACTTAACTTAGATAAAACATATAAATTAAAAAATTTTGATTTCACCAGTAGTGGTAAAATAAAAAAAGCTAAATTTAATTTTAATAAATCTTTCCAAAACCTTTTAAAAAAAGTGGATATTAATTCTATAAACTTAGTTGATACCGAAATAAAAGCTAATATTGACTCCAAAAATACTTCTTTAAGTTTATTAGGAAATTATTCTATTGATAATGAAAATTTTTTAAAATTTAGTTTTAAAAATTACTCTGCTGGGGATAGTTTAAAAATTAACCTCGAGGCAAATTATGATAGAGAAATTAACTTGGATTTAATTAATTATTATAAACCAAAAAATGAAATTGCAGAAATTTCTTTAAAATTAAATAAGGAAAAAGAAAACTTAAAATTAGACGGTAGATTTTCTGAAGATAAAAATTTTATTTCCATCAATGGAATTCAATTTCAAAAAGATAATTTTTTCACATTAGATAAAATAATTGTCAAAACTTTTAATAACGGTATTAGCAACAACGACTTTTCTTTAAAATATGGTAAAAATATAAAGATTGAAGGCACAAAATTTGATGCCAATAATCTGTCAAAATATTTCAATCAAAAATCGGATAGCAATAATCTGAGAGGAGTAAATAAAGATATAGAAATTGATATTTTAAATATATCTGTCCCATTATCAGAACAGTTGAAAAATTTTAAATTGATCGGAAGAATTGATAATGGAAAATTTTCAAAAATTTCTGCAAAAGGAGATTTTGGAAACAATAATTTTTTGGATATTTCTATGAAAAATGACAGAAAAAATAAGAAAAAATATCTTGAAGTTTATTCTGATCTAACAAGACCTCTATTAACTGAGTACACTTTTTTTAAAGGTTTAAGTGGTGGAAAGCTTTTATTTACATCAATATTAAGCGAGAATGTTTCTACGTCAAAATTGAAAATAGAAAATTTCAAAGTTGTTAATGCGCCCGGAATGGTTAAATTACTTTCATTAGCAGATTTAGGAGGATTGGCAGACCTCGCGGAGGGTGAGGGTCTTTCTTTTGATACACTAGACATTAGCATGGAAAGAAATAGTGACTTACTTAAAATTAATGAAATTTTGGCTTTAGGCCCAAGTGTATCAGTTTTAATGGAAGGTTATCAAAATTCCTCAATAACGAGTTTACGAGGTTCATTAGTACCCGCAAAAACTTTGAATAAATTAATTTCAAAAATCCCATTGATTGGGGATATAGTTATTCCCAAAGAAGTAGGTGAGGGACTATTTGGTATAAGCTTCAAAATAAAAGGCCCGCCTGGTAAAATAAAAACTACTATTAATCCAATCAGAACTATCACTCCAAGATTTATTCAAAAAATAATCGATAGAAAAAAAAAAAACTAAATAATTTTTATTAGGTAGTGTTTTTTCTTACCAAATGAAATTTTTAAAATTTTTTCTTTGAAATCACTTTGTTTAATTGTTTTAAATATATCATTTACTACTAGGTTATTAATCTTTAAACCTTTATTTATTATTACCCTTCTGGCCTCACTCTTGGATGAAATTATTTTATTATTGGAAAGAAAGTCTAAAAGATTAATACCTTTAACAACTTCTTCAGATTTTACCCTAATTTCAGGTAAGTTCGATCCTATTCCTTTACCCTCAAACGTATCTTTTGCTGTTCGTTCAGCTTTTTTTGCTGCCGCCTCTCCATGTAATATTTTAGTAGCCTCATTTGCTAATAAAATTTTAAGTTTATTAATATTTTTTTCAGTATTACAAAGTTCATTAATTTTCTCTGTCTTTATCTCAGTAAAAAACTTGAGGAATTTTTTAACATCACGATCATCGGTGTTTCTCCAAAATTGCCAATACTCATAAGGAGAAAATAATTTTTCATTTAACCATACTGCACCTTTTTCAGTTTTTCCCATTTTTGTACCAGATGCCGAAGTGATGAGAGGAGAAGTTAATCCAAAAGCTTCTTTTCGAATTAATCTTCTTATTAAATCTACACCATTAATAATATTACCCCATTGATCAGATCCTCCTATTTGTAAAATACAATTATTTTTTTTAAATAATTGATAAAAATCATAAGCCTGTAAAATCATGTAATTAAATTCCATGTAACTTAACGATTGTTCCCTCTCTAATCTTAATTTTACACTATCAAAAGTTAGCATTTTATTAATAGTAAAATGACTCCCTACATCTCTTAAAAATTTAATATATTTTAGTTTTGTCAGCCAAGCAGCGTTATCAACAAAAATAGGTTTTGTTGTTTTATTTGTCGTATTTAAAATTTTATTAAAAATTTTTTTGATACTTTGAATATTCTTTTTAATTTCTTTTTCTTTAAGAAGTTTTCTTGTTGAATCTTTTCCAGAAGGGTCACCAATTAAAGTAGTCCCACCTCCTAAAAGAATAATAGGTCTATGACCATGTTTTTGCATTAATTTTAAAATCATTATTTGCAACAAACTACCAACATGTAAACTACTTGCAGTGCAATCAAACCCTATGTAGGCAGAAATTGCTCTTTTTGAACACATCTCTTCAAGTTTGACTAAATCTGTGCATTGATTAAGATATCCACGTGTCTGGAGATCATTTACAAAGTTATTTTTCATAGCAGATTTTGTTAAAACTACTATTATACAAAAATTGTTATAAATAAATAAAAATATGCAAGAAATTTATACCTCATTGGGGCTAATGAGTGGAACATCAGGAGATGGGGTAGACGCTTCTGTAATAAATTCCGATGGCATTAGTCGATTTACAGCAATTAAAGATAAGTATTATGAATATGATTCTGATATTTATAGAAAAATTCATGAATTAAAAGATAAGATAAATAATAAAGATGATCTAAATATTTTATCCCAAGAGTTAAAAGATTTAGAGAGAAAAATCACTTTATTTCATGCAAAAGCAATAAATGATTTAAAAATTAAAAACGAAAATATATTGATCGGTTTCCATGGACAAACAATTTATCATAATTCAAAAGAAAAGATTTCAAGGCAATTAGGAGATGCGAAATTATTAAATCATTTAACAAAAAAAAAAATTGTATTTAATTTTCGGAAAAAAGACATTGATAATAATGGTGAGGGCGCACCTTTGACACCAATTTTTCATCAGTTACTTGTTTCACAAAATAAAATCAATTTACCTGTTTGCATTCTAAACATAGGTGGAATATCTAATATTACTATAATTAAAAGACCGATTGGACCAATAGACATTTACAGCAAAGATCTAGGCCCTGGTAATTGTTTGATTGACACATGGATCAGAAAAAATTCAGATAAAAAGTATGATCATGGGGGAAAATTAGCAGCACAGGGAAAAAGAAATGAGATAATATTTGAGCAAGCTCAAGAGCTTTATATTAATAGAAATGATAAAAAAAAACTTTCATTTGATGTAAAAGACTTTGATGTATCTTTCTCTAGAGGCTTGTCACTTGAGGATGGAGCTGCAACACTAACAGATTTCACAGCTAGTATTATAGCTGAGTCATTGAGTGAAGAATTAGATAAACATGCTCCCATAAATAAAATTTTAATTTGCGGCGGCGGAAGAAAAAACAAAATTTTGCTTAAACAGATCCAGGTTAATTTAGGCTCTGGTATTAATCTTAAACCGATAGATGAACAGGGTATCAATGGAGATTTTATTGAGTCCCAAGCATTTGCATTTCTTGCAATTAGAACTTTAAAAAAACTTCCAATAACTTTTCCAAAAACTACGAATTGCTCTAAACCAACTATCGGTGGAGAAATTATTGAAAATTAAATTAAAGCAGTTTTTTCTTTAAGATACTTCTCAATTTCTAAAGATAACTCTTTTTCTTTATTTTTAAAAAAATGGTTAGAATTTTTAATCTTTGAAAATACTACCTCCACCCCTTTTTGACTTTTAATTCTATTATCTAGTTCAAGAATACTTTCTTTAGTTACTAGTTCATCGTTTTCACTAAAAACAACTTGTCCAGATGTAGGACAAGGGGCTAAAAAAGAAAAATCGTAAACATTAGGTTGTGGAGAAACCGCTATAAAATTATTTACTTCTGGTCTTCTCATAATTAATTGCATACATATAAGTGAACCAAAAGAAAATCCTGAAACCCAGCATTGGCTGTAATCTAAATTTTGTCTTTCAATCCAATCTAACGCGGCTGCAGCATCTGACAACTCTCCTTGTCCATTATCAAATACACCGTCACTTTTTCCAACACCTCTAAAATTTACTTTAATTACAGAAAAACCATTTTCCAAAAAAATATTATACATTAATTGAACAATTCTATTATTCATTGTTCCTCCGTACTGCGGGTGGGGATGGAGAACTATTGCAACAGGAGAACCAAATTTTGGATTTTTATAATATTTAGCCTCAAGTCTACCCGCGGGACCAGGGATAAATATCTCTAAACTTTTTGGTTTCATAACTGATAATGATTATTATTAAAATTAAAAACACTGTTTTATATCACGTTTTTATGCGACAAATATTTTTTTTTAATCCTGACTAAAATAGTAGGAATTATTAAAAAACTATTGTATTACAACGTTTAATTATGAAATTAACTAATAAAGGTAGATATGCGGTAATGGCTATGGCCGACTTAGCTTCAAACGCCAATGAGGGACCAGTGAGTTTAACAGAAATATCTTTAAGGCAAAATATATCCTTAGCTTACTTAGAACAAATATTTTTAAAACTAAAAAACAATAAATTAGTAAAAAGTTCTAGAGGAGCGAATGGTGGATATATTTTAGAAAAACCAGCATCTGAGATAAAGCTTTCAAATATCATCTTTGCTGTGGATGAAGAAGTCAAGACCCTTAATTGTAAAAAAAGTTCTAGAAGGGGCTGTAATAACAAATTAACGAAATGTATAACACACAATTTATGGGATCAATTAGATCAACACATAAACGGTTTTTTTGAAAAAGTGAAATTACAGGATTTAACAAAAAATAATTAAAACCATGAAAAGTGAAGAACTAAAAAATCAGGAATATAAATACGGTTTTACTACTGAAATAGAGAACTTCAAAGCACCAAAAGGTCTCTCTGAAGAGACTATAAAGTTAATTTCTCAAATTAAAAAAGAACCTAAATGGATGTTAGATTGGAGGTTAAAGGCTTTTAATAGACTTAAAGTTTTAAAAGAGCCTGATTGGCAAAAACCAAAGTATCCAAAAATTGATTATCAAGATTTATATTATTACTCTGCTCCAAAAAGTATGAAGGATAAACCAAAAAGTTTAAACGATGTTGATCCAAAACTGATAGAAACATATAATAAACTAGGCATACCATTGAATGAACAAAAGAGACTCAGTGGTGTTGCAGTTGATGCTGTTTTTGACTCTGTTTCCGTCGCAACAACATTTAAAGGTGAATTAGATAAAAAAGGAATAATTTTTTGTCCAATATCTGAGGCTATAACAAAACATCCCGAACTTGTTAAAAAATATTTAGGGTCTGTAATTCCATTAAGTGATCACTATTTTGCAACACTAAACTCTGCAGTATTTACGGATGGTTCATTTGTTTACATCCCTCCAAACACAAGATGCCCAATGGAACTTTCAACTTATTTTAGGATCAATGCTTCGGAGACCGGTCAATTCGAAAGGACCTTAATAATAGCTGACAAAGGAAGCTACGTTAGTTATCTAGAGGGCTGCACAGCTCCAATGAGAGATGAGAATCAATTGCATGCTGCAAATGTGGAATTAGTTGCACTGGATGATGCAGAAATAAAATACTCAACAGTTCAAAACTGGTATCCAGGTGATAAAAATGGCATCGGAGGTATTTATAATTTTGTAACTAAGAGGGGAGCATGTAGAGGAAAGAATTCTAAAATCTCATGGACACAAGTGGAAACTGGATCCGCGATTACGTGGAAATATCCAAGTTGTATTTTACAAGGAGATAACTCTGTTGGTGAATTTTATTCTATTGCAATAACTAATAATCATCAAAAAGCTGACACTGGCACTAAAATGATACATTTAGGTAAGAATACAAAGAGTAAAATTATATCTAAAGGTATATCCGCTGGTAAAGCAGATAATACATATAGAGGATTAGTGGATATAGGGGCGAAAGCTTTAAATTCGAGAAATTACACTCAGTGTGACTCATTATTAATGGGTAATAAATGCGGTGCTCATACAGTTCCTTACATTAAAAATAAAAATTCTTCTTCAACTGTAGAGCACGAAGCCACAACATCAAAAATAAATGAAGATCAGTTATTTTATTGTAATCAAAGAGGCCTAAACCAAGAAGAGGCAGTAAGTCTAATCGTCAATGGCTTTTGTAAAGAAGTTTTACAGCAATTACCCATGGAGTTCGCTGTTGAGGCCCAAAAATTAGTTTCAATAAGTTTAGAAGGGAGTGTCGGTTAATGCTTCAATTACAAAATTTAAAAGCTTCAATTAAAGAAAAATCAATTCTTAACGGGCTAAATTTAGAGATTAAACAAGGTGAAGTGCATGCAATTATGGGACCAAACGGATCTGGTAAAAGCACCTTAGCAAATATACTTTCTGGAAAAAATGGTTATGAGGTAAGTGGGATTTTAAAGTATGAAGGAAAAAACTTACAAGATATTCCAATAGAGGAAAGAGCACAAAAAGGTATATTTTTAGCATTTCAATATCCTTTAGAAATTCCAGGAGTAAACACGACTAATTTTCTTAAAACGTCACTAAATACAATTAGAAAAGCTAACGGTGAAAAAGAATTGGATACACTCTCTCTTTTAAAATTGATTAAAGAAAAAGCCTCCGAGCTAAATATAGATGAAAAGTTTTTATCAAGGCAACTGAATGTAGGTTTTTCAGGTGGTGAAAAAAAGAAAAATGAAATACTTCAAATGAAACTATTAGAGCCAAAATTAGCTATTTTAGATGAAACAGACTCAGGTTTAGATATAGACGCACTGAGGATTGTTGCTAACGGGGTAAACTCTCATAAGAATAAAGATAATGCCTTTTTAATTATTACTCATTATCAGAGATTATTGGATTATATTAAACCCGATTTCATCCATGTCTTATCAAATGGTAAAATTATTAAAACAGGATGTGCGGACTTAGGTCAAGAACTTGAGAAAACAGGTTACGAAAATTTAAAATAATGCAGCAACTTTTTAATTTTAATTTAGAAAAAATTTCCTCATCAAAAAAAGAACTTTTGGATAGAGAAAAGAACTTAAAATTATTTTTAGAAAAAGGTCTTCCTAATAAAAAAGATGAAAATTGGAAATTTTCTGACTTAAATTTGATTGTAAACAAAAATTTTAAAAAAATTACAAATAACTATGATTTTGAGTTTGATAAAAAAATAAATTTCATAAAAGATTTTGAACATAATTATATTATCCTTGTTAACGGATCATTAAAATCTAGCAATTTAAAATTTGAAGAAAAAACAAAAGTATTAATTCAAAAATTAAATTCTCTTGATGAATTAAACTATCACACAGGTAATAATCTTTATTCCTTAAACAAAGCTTTGTCTTCTGGAGGATTCGATCTAGTAATAAAAGAAAACTATAAATGTAAAAAACCAATAATTATCTATAATTATTTTTCATCAAATCTAGATGATAAAATGATTAACAATTCTAATAAAATTAAACTTGAGCAAAATTCTGAATTAACACTAATAGAATATAATATAAGCGAAAAAAATAGATTTTTAAAAAATACTTTTGAAAATATAGAAATTGAAAAAAATTCTATACTTAAAAATATTACAATTCAAAAAACAAAAAGTAATGGATACTTTTATAAACATATTTCTGGATCTCAGGGATACAACTCAAGTTATCAAAATTTTATTTTAAGTTCTGGATTAAAGTTTAACAAGATAGAAGTAGACATGAATTTACAAAAAGAGAAATGTAATTGTTTTATTTTAGCGGGCTTAAATTTAGCTGAAGGCGAACATCAGGAAATTAAAACTAGAGTTAATCACTTAGCCCCTAATTGTAAAAGTTATCAAAAAATAAAAAATGTTTTAGAAAGTGATAGTATAGGAATTTATCAGGGAAAAATATTTGTTAAAGATATTGCTCAAAAAACAGATGCATATCAATTAAGTAAGGCTCTCATTTTAGATGATAAAGCAGAGTTCAACGCCAAACCAGAACTAGAAATATATGCTGATGATGTAAAATGTTCGCATGGGTCAACTTCGGGAAGTATTGATGAAGATGCTATACACTATTTGATGACACGAGGGATAGAGTTATCAAAAGCAAAAAAGCTTCTGATAAATGGTTTCTTGAGTGAGATTTTCGAAAATGTACAAGAGGAAAAAATAAAATTTTTTCTTGAAAGGATTATTAATGAACAAATCGATGCAATTTAACAATATAAAATCAAAATTTCCTATATTTAAACAGAATATTAAAGGAAAGCCTTTAATTTACTTAGATAGTGCAAATTCTTCACAAAAACCAAAAACAGTTATTGATGAGATATCAAGATTTTATGAAACTGAATTTTCAAACGTCGGAAGAAGCGTACATACTTTAGCAGTCAAAGCTACTAATAAATTTGAAGAGACTAGAGATGTAGTAAAATCCTATATTAATGCAAAACATAGAGAAGAAATAATTTTTACTAAAGGTGCTACTGAAGCAATAAATTTAGTAGCTAATTCTTTTGGGGAAAGATTTATCAAAAGTGGTGATGAAATTCTTGTAACTGAGCTTGAGCATCATTCAAATTATGTTCCTTGGCATTACTTGAGAGAAAAGAAAGGAGCAAAAATCAAGTTTGCGTCTGTCGACGAAAACGGTGAAATAGGTATAGATGAGTTTAAAAAACAAATTTCTAATAAAACTAAAATTATTGCATTGACCCATATCTCAAATGTTACAGGTACTGTAATGCCTTTAAAAAAGATCATTGATTTAGCTAGAACCAAGAAAATTCCAGTTTTAATTGACGGCACTCAAGGAGCACCTCATTCGGCAATTGATGTTCAAGATTTAGGATGTGATTTTTATGCTATATCTTGTCATAAAATGTATGGTCCCAATGGATTGGGAATTCTTTATGCTAAAAAGAAATGGGTTGATGAATTACCACCCTACCAAGGGGGAGGTGGAATGATTAGCGAAGTTAAAAAAGACGAGATAACCTATGCAAATTCACCAACGAAGTTTGAAGCTGGAACCATGCAGACCGCAGAGGTTGTTGCTTTTGCAAAATCAATACAGTTTATTAAAGACCTTGGAATAAATAATATAGAAACACATGAGAGTAAAATCCTTGAATATGGACTTGAAAAGTTAAGAAAAAATAATTCTGTAAATATCATTGGTAATCCAAAAAATAGGGCATCAATAATGTCTTTTACAATAAAAGGAATTCACCCTCATGATATAGCAACAATTTTAGATGATGATGGTGTAGCCATTAGAGCCGGACATCATTGCTGTCAAATTTTACACGATAAACTAAGAATACCAGCTTCTGCCAGAGCATCAATTGGAGTTTATAATACAAAAGAGGATATTGATATTTTGTGCGAGGCAATTAATAAATGCAAAAAGGTATTTCAAATATAAATGGAATTAAAAGAATTATATCAGGAAATAATATTAGATCACGCTAAAAACCCTAGAAATAAAGGTAAGTGTGATGGGTATAATCATGATGCCAAAGCTCACAATCCTCTTTGTGGAGATAAAGTACACATATATTTAAAAATGGATAAAGATAAAAATATCTCAGGCTTGAGTTTTGAGGGTGAAGGTTGTGCGATATCTTTAGCTTCAGCATCTATTCTCACAGATACTTTGAAAGGAAGAGATTTACAATTTTCGAAGAAAGTCACAGATGATTTTTTAAATATGTTAAAAAATAAATCAAAAATAACTTTAAATAGCTTATCAGAGGACCAAATAACTACTATTTCATCATTATCTGGTGTCCAAGAATTTCCAATGCGTATTAAATGTGCGACTATGGCTTGGCATACACTGTTATCTGCCTTAGAAAAAAAAAATTAAAATGACCGAATTAAAAGAAAAAATTATAAGTGAAATTAAAAAAATTTATGACCCAGAGATACCAATAAACATATATGAGCTGGGTCTAATTTATAAGATTGACGTAAATAGTGAAAAAAAAGTATCAATTGAAATGACATTAACTTCACCAAACTGCCCTGTCGCTGAAAGTTTGCCAAGGATGGTGAAAACAAATATAAATAGCATCTCAGAAGTGAAGGATGTTGATCTTAAATTAGTTTGGGACCCGCCTTGGACAAAAGATATGATGTCTGAAGCAGCTAAATTAGAACTGAACTTATGAGTGAACAAATAATCAAACTAAGCGATAATGCTGCGGAGAGAATAAAACAAATCATGTCTGAAGCTCATAGCTCGGCTATAGGCGTTAGAGTGGGAGTAAAAACTGGTGGTTGCGCAGGCATGTCTTATATAATGGAATATGCTAATGAAATGAAGCCGAATGAAGAGGTGATTGAAGAAAAAGGAGTAAAAGTATTTATAGACCCAAAAGCAATAATTTATTTGCTCGGCACAGAGATGGATTATAAAAAAGAACAGTTTTCATCTCAATTTATATTTAAAAACCCCAATGAAACTGAACGTTGTGGATGTGGAGAGTCTTTTAAAGTCTAACCGCTATAATACATTTCGAATTCAATAGGATGAGGAGTGTGCTCGAAATTATAAATTTCCTGAAATTTAAGTTCAATATACGCATCAATCTGATCGTCAGTGAATACACCGCCTTGTGTTAAAAACTTCCTGTCTTTGTCAAGGTTTTGCATTGCTTCTCTTAAAGATCCGCAAACTGTAGGAAGTTTTTTTACTTCTTCTTCAGATAAAGAGTACAGATCTTGATCGAATGCTTTACCTGGATCTATTTTATTTTTAATTCCGTCTATACCTGCCATTAACATAGAAGCAAATGTTAAATAAGGGTTCCCCGCAGCGTCTGGAAATCTTATTTCCATCCTTGCAGCTTTTGGATTCATAATTACTGGAATTCTGCAAGATGCTGATCTGTTTCTAGCTGAGTAAGCTAAAATTACTGGGGCTTCAAAACCCGGTATTAGCCTTTTATAGCTATTTGTTGTTGCATTTGAGAAAGCATTAATTGCTCTAGCGTGTTTTAAAATACCACCAATATAATATAGCGCTTCTTTAGATAAGCCCGCGTATTCTTTGCCCATAAATACTGGTGTACTTCCTTTCCATATTGATTGATGACAGTGCATACCAGAGCCATTATCACCTTTAACAGGTTTAGGCATAAAAGTTGCAGTTTTACCAAAAGAATGAGTTACCATTTGCACAGCGTATTTATAAAGTTGAACATTATCAGCTTGATTAGTCAAAGTTCCAAAATACATTCCCAATTCATGTTGACTTGGCGCAACTTCATGGTGATGTTTTTCAACTTTTACACCCATATCCTTCAAAGCTTTCAAATATTCTCCTCTCATATCTTGTGCGCTATCTACAGGAGGCACAGGAAAATATCCGCCTTTAACGCCAGGTCTGTGACCCATATTACCATTTTCATATTTTTTTCCAGTATTATAAGGACCTTCTGAGCTATCGATACTAAAGCTTGTTTCATTCATATCGTTTTTAAATCTTACGTCATCAAAAACAAAAAACTCTGGTTCAGGGCCAAAGTAAGATTTATCACCAATACCAGATTTTTTTAAATACCCCTCGGCTTTTTTTGCTGTTCCTCTTGGATCTCGTTCGTATGGATCTTTCTTTACAGCATCCAAAATATCACAAAAAATATTAAGTGTTGTATGTGAGTTAAATGGATCTATTATCGGCCTATCTAAATCAGGCTTTAAGATCATATCTGATTCATTAATAGCTTTCCAACCAGCAATAGAGGACCCATCAAAAAAAACTCCTTTATCAAGCATATCTTCATCAACGACTGTAGCATCCATTGTCAAATGTTGTAGTTTTCCTTTTGGATCAGTAAATCTTAGATCAACATACTCAACTTGTTTTTCTTTCATTAATTTAAGAATGTCTTTTGAACTCATTTTGCTCCATTAAGTATTTAATTAGTTTTAATTTCGAGCTGACAATATATAAGGTGAGTCATTAGAGTATAACTAAATATATATATCAGCTATGCGTTTATCACATAAATACAATTATTACTTGAATGAGAGAAGCTAATACATTTGATATAACGTTATTATTTCTCTTAGCAATAATTTGGGGTTCAGCCTTTTTTAATATAAAAATAGCAACTTATTCTTACGACCCAATAACTCTTGCATTGGTTAGAGTAATATTTGCAAGTATACCTCTGTTGATTTTATGCAAATTTAAAAAAATTAAAATTGAAGCTTTCAGCGAAAGGTGGAAATTATATGCTTTAATTGGTTTATGTAATATTGCAATTCCATTTGTGCTTATTGCTATTGGAACTGCGAAGATAAATAGTTATTTGGCAGCAATATTAATGAGCACCACTCCTTTAAGCGGATCCATACTCGCGCATTTTTTTATAAAAGATGAAAAACTTTCGTTTCTTAAATCTTTAGGAGTTATAATTGGATTCAGTGGAATTGTTCTTCTGTTTTTCGATAAAATTATAATTAACAATGAAAATTATGTTTATGCATTAATTACAATTTTGGGATCTACTTTTTATTGTATAGGCGGAATTTTAACTTTAAAACTTAAAAATAAAAAGAATGAGAATGTAACAACTTCAACAACACTTTGGTCAGTAATATTTCTTTTCCCATTATCGCTTTTAATTGAAACACCGTGGAATTTAAATCCATCTATAGCCTCAACCTTATCGTTGTTATACCTTGGTGTTATAGCAACAGGTTTAGCTTGGTTGATTAGATTTAGAATATTAACAGTCAATGGTTTAGTATTTCAAACTCAAGTTGCTTACCTCATACCTGTTTTTGGTGTAATATTTGGATATCTTGTAATGGATGAAGTAATTACTTGGAGAGTATTATTTTCATTAGTTGTAATATTGGTTGGAATTTATATATTTAAAAAAAATAACAAACCAAGAGAAAATTAAATGGAAGCAGGCTCAATAGAATCAAGTTTTTTATCATTGTTCGCATTAATTACTTTTTTCATATTTCTTATTATAAATAAATTTTCTCATAAAATTTTAAATGGTACACTACTAGATTCAAATTTTACAAAACCACAAGCATTTCACACTACTCCGGTTTCAAGAAGTGGAGGTATTGCCTGTTTAATCTCATTTAATTTTTTTCTCTATATCTATTATTTGATTTATTCTGAAATTTTATATGACTATCTTTTAATAAGCATAAGCATGTTTTTTATTGGATTTATAGACGATATGCGAATTAACATTAAACCCTTTAAAAGACTAATATTGATGATACTTTTTCTTAGTTCAATAATTTATTTTATACCTATTAAAATAATGAACATTGATATTCCTTTTTTAATACCCCTAATGAAAAATGAATATTTTTCTTTAGTTTTTGTATTGCTGTGTTTTCTATTTATTGTGAATGGGGCAAATTTAATAGACGGATTTAATGGATTACTAGTTATCAATCTCATTATAATTAATTTAGTTTTAACATATATTAATTTGACTAGTAATAATACCGAATTTTCAATTTTATTGATTTCACAAATAATTATTTTACTTTCTTTTCTTTTATTTAATTTTCCTAACGCAAAAATTTTTTTCGGAGACAGCGGAGCATACTTGATGGGATCTTTAGTTGCCTTTAATACAATTACTACAAATAATTTAAATCCTAATATCTCATCCTTTTTTTACTGCTCTTTATTATTCTATCTTTTTTTTGAAGTATTCTTCTCTTTTTTTAGAAAAATAATAAAAAAAAAATCACCAATACACCCAGATAAAGAACACTTACATATGTTAAGTTTTTATAAGATTTCACAAATCACTGGGGTTGCAAAAGGAAATTACTATAATTCTATTGTAATAAATATTTGTTATTTAATTCTGATCTCACCAGGGTTGTATTTTTTAAATGATCCAACAATTAGTCGTAATTGGTTTTTTGCTTTATTAGCCATATACTCTCTTATTTATTTGAGACTTTATCGTTTAACTAAAATTTAATTTGATATATAAAACTACGGTTATCAATTGGGCAAGTGGCGGAATTGGTATACGCGCTGGTCTTAGAAACCAGTGCCGCAAGGCTTAAGAGTTCGAGTCTCTTCTTGCCCACCAAAAATTATGAAAGTAGAAGTAAAATCAAAAAAAGGATTAAGAACAATCTTATCTGTAATAGTTGATAAAAAAAACATACAAGCAAAAATGGATGAAAGACTTAAAGAGCTTCAAAAAGAAGTTGCTTTGAAAGGTTTTAGACCTGGTAAAGTTCCGCCTGAAGTCATCAAAAGTCAATTTGGGAAATCTATATATGGAGAAGTAGTTGATAAGATTTTGAGAGATACAACCACTCAAGCCATAGACGAAAAAAAATTAAAGATTGCTGGTCAACCAAAAATTGATCTTAAACAGTTTGGTGAAGGAAAAGATTTAAATTACGAGCTTCAAATAGATTGCTTGCCAAACGTAAGTTTAAAAAGTTTTGAGAAATACAAAGCAACAAGTTTTAAAGTCAAAATTGAGGATAAAATTATTGAACAAAAATTAAAAGAAATAGCAAACCAAAATAAACAATTTGAAGAGAAAAACGAAAAAGCAATTAAGGGTGATCAAGTTTCATTTGATTATTCAGCCACAGTTGACGGCAATAAGTTTGAAGGAGGTGAAGGAAAAGGTGTTCAGCTAGAGTTAGGCAAGGATCTTTTTTTAAAAGGTTTTGATGAACAACTAATTGGTGTTAAAAAAAATGATACTAAAACAATAGAGGCTTCTCTTCCCCCCAATCATCCAAAAAAAGAACTTGCAAACAAAAAAACGAAATTTGAATGTAAAATTTTAAGTATAAAAAAACCTTTAGAAAGTAAAATCGATGACAATTTTGCAAAATTAATGGGAGCGAAAGATATTAAAGACTTAAAATCCTTGATTGAAAAACAAATTTCTAGTCAATATTCTCAAGCATTAAACTCAATTACAAAAAAAGAAATTTTAGATCAAATTGATAAAAATCATAAAGTAGACCTGCCCCAAAATTTGATTGATCAAGAAATTACACTAATGACTCAAAATCTCAAACCAGAGGAAAAAGAGAAACATAAATTTAATAACGAAAAATTAGCAAAATCTAGAATCAAACTTGGTTTGTTACTAAATGAATATGGAGAAAAAAATAATCTTAAAGTGTCAGATGATGAAGTTAGAAATGAAATACAAAAACAAATAAAAGGAATGCCTGGTCAAGAAAAATTAGTTTTAGAGTACTATCAAAAAAATCCAAGCGCCTATCAAAGCATAAAAGGTTCATTATATGAAGAAAAAATCTTAGAATTAATTAAATCAAAAATTAATCTTACTTCTAAGGAAATTAATACAAAAGAGGCTGAAAGAATTATTAATGAATTCAATAAACCAAATGTAGTTGATGAAAATACTAAAACCACATCTCCTACAAAAAATAAGTCAAAATCAAAAAAAATTAGTAAAAAGTAACTAATAGTTGTATATATCATTTATGAGTCGTGAATTTGAAGAAAAAATGAATAACCTTATTCCAATGGTTGTAGAGCAAACGGGAAAAGGCGAAAGAGCTTATGATATCTACTCAAGGTTATTAAAAGAGAGAATAGTTTTCTTGGTTGGTCCAGTTAACGACACCGTAGCATCACTAGTTACTGCTCAATTGCTATTTTTAGAATCAGAAAATCCAAAAAAAGAAATAAATTTTTACATTAATAGTCCTGGTGGATTAGTTACTGCTGGATTAGGAATTTATGACACTATGCAATATATAAATTCACCAGTTTCAACATTATGTATAGGTCAAGCCTCATCAATGGGATCTTTCTTACTAGCTGCGGGAGAAAAGGGTAAAAGATATTCTTTGCCTAATTCAAGAATTATGGTTCACCAGCCATCTGCTGGATTTCAAGGCCAAGCAACTGACATACAAATTCATGCCAAGGAAATTTTATCTCTAAAAGAGAGATTAAACAAAATTTATTCTAGACATACCGGTAAAACAATTGAAGAAATTTCAGACGCCCTAGAAAGAGATAATTTTATGACAGCAGATGAGGCAAAAAAATTTGGATTAATTGACTCTGTTGTGGAAAAAAGAAAATAAATCACAATATATAGAATACTTTACAACTTCAACTTGATAAGCGAATATCAGATATTTATAATGGTTATATTGATTCGTTATGTCAGAAAAAAATAGTAAAAATATTTTATATTGTTCTTTTTGCGGAAAGAGCCAACACGAGGTCAGAAAACTTATAGCAGGACCGACAGTTTTCATTTGCGATGAATGTGTTGAGCTTTGTATGGACATAATAAAAGAAGAAAACAAAAGTTCATTAATAAAGCATCAGGACGGTGTACCGTCTCCGAAAGAAATATGCGGAGTTTTAGATGATTATGTAATAGGTCAAAAATTAGCGAAAGAAATTTTATCTGTAGCTGTACACAATCATTACAAGAGATTAAATCATGAAACTAAAAATAATAAGGATGTAGAACTTTCTAAATCAAATATTCTATTGGTTGGCCCTACTGGATGCGGAAAAACATTGTTAGCTCAAACTCTCGCAAGAATTTTAGATGTACCATTTACCATGGCTGATGCTACTACTCTCACCGAAGCAGGATATGTTGGCGAAGATGTGGAAAATATAATTTTAAAACTTCTTCAGTCAGCTGATTATAATGTTGAAAAAGCCCAGAGAGGAATAGTGTATATAGATGAGGTTGATAAGATAAGTAGAAAGTCTGAAAACCCATCTATAACAAGAGATGTTTCTGGAGAAGGTGTTCAACAAGCCTTATTAAAAATAATGGAGGGAACAATTGCAAGTGTTCCACCTCAAGGTGGAAGAAAACACCCTCAACAAGAATTTTTACAAGTAGATACCACAAATATTTTATTTATATGTGGAGGAGCGTTTGCGGGACTAGACAAACTTATAGATAGCAGAGGAAAAGGAAGCTCAATCGGCTTTGGAGCAAAAGTAAAAGATTATAAAGAGCAACCCCTCTCTCAAACAATGAAATTATTAGAGCCGGAGGATTTAATTAAATATGGTTTAATACCAGAGTTTATTGGTAGAATGCCCATAATCGCTACTCTTGATGATTTAGATGAGAAATCTTTAGTAAAGATTTTAAGAGAACCAAAAAATTCACTTATTAAACAGTATAAAAGATTGTTCGAATTCGAGGAGGTAGAACTTGAATTTAAAGACGAAGCCATTGTGGAGATAGCAAAAAAAGCTATTTCTAAAAAGACTGGCGCAAGAGGATTGAGATCAATTTTAGAAAATATTTTATTAAAAACTATGTTTGAATTACCAGATATGGAGAATGTAATCAAAGTAACCGTTGATTCTTCCTCAGTTAAAGGTTCTACAGAGCCCATTGTCACATATGGGAAAAAAACATCAACATCTGTAGCTTAGAATAAATTTGATCCTTGAAATTGTCATATTAATTGTCATATTAATATTATGAAAGCAAGTTTTGTTAAACCGTTATTACCTCTAAGAGATATCGTTATATTCCCATCAATGGTGGTCCCACTTTTTGTCGGCAGAGAAAAATCGATTAAAGCTCTACAAGATGTGATGAAAGGTGATAAGTCTATAATACTTGTCACTCAAAAAAATTCTGAAGTTGATGATCCTAATGGAAATGATCTTTACCAATATGGTTGTTTAAGCAAAGTTCTTCAATTACTTAAATTACCCGATGGCACTGTTAAAGTCTTAGTTGAAGGTGAAAAAAGAGTTAAAATTACAAAACACAACGAAGATAACGAAACTTTTTTAACTTGTGAAGGTGAAGTTGTGGAAGATCAGAACATTACTAAAGACCTTGATCAATTATCTTTAGCTTTAGTAAAAAAATTTGAGAGACTTCAGGTTTTAAGTAAAAAAGAACTAAGTGAGAGTGGAAATAGCTTAAAAAATTTAAAAAATCCCTCTCAAATAGCAAACAATATATCTTCAAATTTAAATATTCAAATTTTTGAAAAACAAGAGCTTTTAGAAATTACTGACCTAAAAAGAAGATTAGAAAAAATACATTCATTTATAGAAAAAGAGACTAGCGTGCTCTCGGTTGAAAAAAAAATAAGAGGAAGAGTAAAAAATCAAATGGAAAAGACTCAAAGAGAATACTATTTAAATGAACAGCTTAAAGCGATTCAAAAAGAGTTAGGTGAAATTGATGAGGGGAAAGACGAGCTAACCTCAATATCTAAAGCTATTAACGATGCAAAAATGCCTAAACAGGCAAAGGAAAAATGTTTATCAGAATTAAAAAAATTAAAGTCGATGAGCCCAATGTCAGCGGAGGCTACCGTAGTAAGAAACTATCTCGATTGGATGACAGAGCTTCCATGGTCAAACAAGTCTAAAATTAATACTGATTTAAATAACGCTCAGAAAATTTTAGACGAAGATCATTATGGTCTTGAAAAAGTAAAAGAGCGTATTATTGAATTTCTGGCAGTTCAAAAAAGAATTCAGAAAATGAAAGGCCCTATTTTATGCTTAGTCGGTCCACCAGGGGTAGGCAAGACATCATTAGGAAAATCTATCGCAAAAGCAACTAACAGAAAATTTATTAGAATTTCTTTAGGTGGAATAAGAGATGAAGCTGAAATTAGAGGTCACAGAAGAACTTACATAGGTTCTTTGCCTGGTAAAATTATTCAAATGATGAAAAAAGCTGGAACTAAAAACCCTCTTTTCCTTCTTGATGAAATAGACAAAGTAGGAAATGATTACAGAGGAGATCCGTCCTCTGCCTTACTTGAAGCATTAGACCCAGAGCAAAACAAGGAATTTAACGATCATTACCTCGAAGTGGATTACGATTTATCAGATGTAATGTTTGTCACTACAGCAAATACACTTAATATTCTTCCACCTCTATTAGATAGAATGGAAGTGATAAGGCTATCCGGTTATACTGAAGATGAAAAAATAAATATTTCTCAGAAATTTTTGATACCAAATCAAAGTAAATACAATGGCTTAACAAATGATGAATGGACGATTGAGGAGGATATTAATAGAAAAATAATAAGAAATTATACTAGAGAGTCCGGAGTGAGAAATCTTGAAAGAGAAATTTCAAAAATTGCGAGAAAACTTGTCAAAAAAATTGATAATAAAGAAAAGGTAAACAATCCTATAGATGAAAAAGATCTTAAAAACTTATTAGGTGTTCCAAAGTTTAATTACGGTGAAATCGAGGAAGAAAATAGAATTGGAGTTGTTACAGGTTTAGCTTGGACAGAAGTTGGTGGAGAAATTTTAAAAATCGAGTCTGTGATCATGCCAGGTAAAGGAAAAATGCAAATCACAGGTAAATTAGGTGACGTGATGCAAGAGTCTGTAAAAGCTGCAAAATCTTATATAAGATCAAAGAGTTTAGACTTTGGAATAATACCTCCCATCTTTGATAAAAAAGATTTTCATATTCATGTTCCAGAAGGGGCAACACCTAAAGACGGACCCTCAGCAGGTGTTGGAATGGTGACTTCAATAATTTCTGCAATCACTGAAATTCCTGTGAATAAAAATGTAGCTATGACAGGAGAAATTACATTGAGAGGTCTGGTTCTTCCCATTGGTGGTTTAAAAGAAAAACTATTAGCTGCTCATAGAGCTGGTATTAAAAAAGTAATAATTCCAATTGAAAATAAGAAGGATTTGATTGAGGTTCCAAAAACAATTTTAGAGTCTATGGAAATAATAACCGTAAAAAACGTTGATGAAGTTTTAAAAGTTGCACTTACAAAACCATTTAAGAGGGTAGAGTGGGTAGACGTTGATCAAATTTCAAACAAAGGAAAATCAAAAGAAGAATTAAGCACTCACTAATCTAACCACTTTTTAAATTTAGATAAATTCAATTCTATATATCCTGGAAGTTCCCCAAGATTGACTTTTTTCAATGACTTTACGTTTTTCCACTTATTTTGATCGCTTTTGTCTGCTTTATGATCATACATTACTTTTTTTTCTTTAATTAAATTTTTGAGTTCTTCTATTTTAATACCGCTTTTTTCATACTCTAGATGATGTAAAATTTCTCATTTTATGATCAATTTGCTCTACGGTTTTTTACATTAGTGAAATGCCATCCACCGGGTTTTACGAACTCCACATCAAAATATTTTTTTGAAGATAACAATATGTCTGGTCTCCAGAAAGAGTATTTTTTTGGTTTTATATTTCTTAACCATTGTGGTGATTTAAGGTCTTTAATTTTACAAATTCTGCTGCCCATCCAATCAAAGTTTGGATATATGAGGTTAAGTTTATAATAAAACATTTTTTGTACAAAAAAAGTAATTTTATTTTTATATTTAAAATTTTCTAAATTTGGTATTTCATCTAAATCATTAATAAGAATAAAATCTTCTTCGGAAAAATTTTTTAAGATCTTCGAACAATAATTTCTTTGATAATTTTCTCTCATCAAAGCGTTATCAAGCATCTTTGAATTTTTTTCTTTTTCTGTATCATTTTCCCCAATTTTAAGGAGATTTTTTGGTTGATCGCCCAAAACAATATACTCAATTTTATTTTCAAATTTTTTGAAATTCTTAACATTAAAATTTAATTTTTTTTCTGTACCTTTATGGTTATACTTGGATTCACAAATAATAAATTTTGAAACGTATTTATTGAGTGTATTTAAACGGATATCCAAAATCATATCCTCATCAAAATACATAAAAGAGTCTATTATCATTTTATTTATAACTAATTAGCAAAACCAATCTTTATATTTTGCAATGTTAGATTTGACATGTTCAGGAAGCTGGCTATGATCACACTTTTTTAATTTCATTTCTCCACTCCACTTATTTTTTCTCATATCAGCTCCGTAATCGTAAACAGCTCTATTTTCTTTAATCATTTTTTCTAAATCATTTAATTTTAAACCACTTTCAATAAATTCTGCGTGATGGCCGAAATTATTTAATTTCATTTCTAATTCTTTCGGAGTTCTAAAATTTGTGAAATGCCAGCCGCCGTCATCAATAAACTGAATATTATTGTATTTCATCTTATTAAACAAAATATCTAATCTCCAAATCGGGTATTTTCTATGTTTGACATCCCTTAGCCACTGAGGAGATAAAAGATTCTTCTTTAAAGTAGCTTTTGTACCAATCCAATCAAGTTTATCAAAAGATAAATTAAATTTATAACAAAACATTTTTTGATTAAAACAAATTATCTTATTTTTTATTTTATGTTTGATATTTTTTAATTTTGGAATTTCATCAACATCACTTATCAATATTAAATCATTTTTGTCTGCATCATTTAAACCATCAAGAATTTTATTTCTCTGATTGTGTTCAATTTTTAAGGTATTATCAATTAAAGTATTAGTTCTTATACTTCCATTTAAGTCATCTAAAGCTACTAAATTTTTTGGAAGTTCGTCAATTAATATATATTTAATTTTATCTTCAAATTTTAAAAATTTTTTTATATCAAAATTTTTGCTTTTCTTTTTTCCACTGTGCATATAAAGATTTTCGACAATTACAAATTTATCAACATACTGATCCAAAACATGAAGTCTTAAATCAAGCATCATGTCTTCATCAAAATACTGAAAACAGTCAAATATTTTCATTACCTTTTTGTAAACGTTGTGAGACCTATTTTTTTATCTTTTATTTGTGATGAAGATGCATGTAAATGAGATCTATCAAATACAAGAAACGATCCAACTTCCCACTCAAAAATACATTCAACTTCTAAACCCGATAAATTTTTGATATTCTCGTGAGCGAGATAATTTTTGTGAATTTCTTTATCAAAAGGCTTATTTTCAAATAATTCTAAATGCTCTTTAGATCTTTTATTCTGACCGTAACCTAAATTTTTTTTTTTTAATTCTTCATCATCAAGTGTAAAATTAGTAGATCCTTTATAGAATCTATTTTTAAAAATTACAGTGCTACCGAATGGAGTTAAAGGTATTAAAGTTTGCTTATAAAAATAATTATTTGGATTAAAACCAGAGTCAACATGCAAACCTATAGGAGAATAACTCTCTTGAAATAACCCAAGTATTTCCTTTTTATCTTCAGACAATAAATTATCCATGTGAAAAGGTCCTATAACATCTTTTATTTTTTCATAGTACCATTTTTCTAAATTCTCACTAAAACCGCTTACCCATCTTTTTTTTTTAACATTTTGTTTTTTGTTATGAACAGTAAGAGGAAGTTCATGATATAAGTTTAATAGTTCTTTTATTTTCTGAGGTTCAATGAAATTTTTTAAAATCTGAGGAGAACTCTCATTTTTTTTTATTTTGTCAATATTAGTATTAAGTAACGTCATATTTTAATTAATATAATTCATTTTATTTTTTTTGCTCATTTGAGCAAACATATGTTATTAAGTTAAATATAAAATATAATCAAATTAATAAAATAATTTAAAATATAAAAATGAGAAAAAAAATCGTTATTACTGGTGGATTAGGTTATATAGGAACAGAATTATGTAGAATTTATTCAGGTTTCAGTTGGAATCACAATATTACAGTTATTGATAATAGATTTATTTCTGGAAGAGTAAACCAAATACGAAACTGGAATATGGATTTTGTTCATGGAGATATACTTGATAAAGAAATCTTAAAAAAATATTTATCTGACGCAGATGTTGTACATCATTTAGCTGGTATCACGGATGTACCTAGAACCAAAAGTGAGTCCACAAATATTAGAGACGAAAAAATAAAATTAGTTGCTGAGCAAGGAACAGAAAATATCTTAGATATAACTAAGCAAAGTTGTAAGATTATTTTTCCGTCTACTCATGTTGTTTATGAGGGAATTAACCAAGTAAAAAAAGATATTAAAGAGGAAGATAAACCTAAACCAATTTTATCTTACTCTTCCTCAAAAGCTTTCAATGAACAACAATTAAAAAAGTCAGGTAAAAATTATATCATTTTAAGGTTAGGATCAGTTTATGGTTATTCTGATGACGCAACTAGGCTAGATATAATGCCAAATTTATTTTCTAAAATTAGCTCGCAAAATGGCACATTAAAACTTTTCGCAGGAGGAAGACAAATTAAAAGTCTTGTCCCTTTAATCGATGTTGCCAGATGTTTTAAATTTATGGAGGAAAGTGAACATTTAAAATATGAAACATTCAATCTTACAAAAGACACACTAAAAGTAAGAGAGGTAGCGGAAATTTGTAAAAAATATAACCCTAAAATCGAATTGAGAGAAACAAATGATGAAATACCAAATTCAGGCTTCTCTCTTTCTAATAAAAAATTACTAAAATCAGGATTTAAATTTCTTTACAACCTAGATCAAAGCATTAAAGAAATGATACAAAAGTGGTCTAAACAAAATTTAATAAAAAAACTTGAATTCGTTAAAGATGGTGAAGATCTTTTTGTAGATCAAAGAGGTAAGATTAGTAATCATGAACTTACTGAACCAATAAATTTAATTGGCTTGATTGATTCAAAAAAAGGCACAATAAGAGCAAATCACTATCATCCACAACAAGAGCAAAAATGTTTATTCACAAAAGGTCAAATTATAGAAGTTTATCAAGACATATTAAATCCAAATTCACCAAAAATTACTCAAGTTGTTAATGCTGGACAACTTTCAATTATAAAACCTAATGTTGCCCACACAATGGTTTTTACTAAAGATACCACATTTTTAAATTTAGTTAGAGGCGAAAGAGATCATGAAAATTATGGAATCACCCACACAATTAAACATGTCTTTGTAGATGAAAATGAAAAAAAATTATTATTAGAATCTTACAAGTTTGATTGTAGATGCTGTGGAAACACAAACTTATTAAGAGTTGTATCGCTTGGATACCAACCTCTTGCAAACAACTTAATTAAAAATGAGAACGAAAAATGTGAATTGTATCCTTTAGAGGTGAATTATTGTGAAAAATGTCATAA
>CACNZU010000007.1 GCA_902624885.1 uncultured Pelagibacteraceae bacterium | reverse complement strand
TTATTGAAAAGTTAATCAAATTAAGTGCTATTAAATGATTTTTTCCATTTAAATAAATGTTTTTAATTAAATTTTTTTCAAAAAATTCATTATCATTTTTGAGTTTTATCAAATTTTTATTAAATTTTTCTAATATATCCTTAGTCTTATTAGGTAAATTATATTTATGGATAAAATATTCATGATTTTTTTTTTCATCAATTAACATCACCGCTAACAAAATATCAACGTTTACTTCTGAATGCTGATACACTTTCCTAAGTCTTTCTAATCTTTTGAGGTACAAGAATTCAGGAAATATCATTGAAAAAATTTCTTTCAAATGGATGCTTTGATTTATTGCTAAAAAATTTTTAAGATTTAAAATTTTGAGTAATTCAATTAAAATCCTTTCTTTGGTGATTTTTTGAATACCGTCTAGATTTTGTTTAATTGCATCGCTTGATGTAGGCTCGACTTCAATATCATACATAATTTTAAATCTTATAAATCTGATAATTCTTAAATAATCCTCTTCTATTCTTTTTTGTGGGTCTCCAATAAACTTAATATTTTTATTTTTAAGATCAATTGTACCCATTTGTGGGTCAAAAATTTTTCCATGAATGTCCATATAAATAGCATTAATTGTGAAATCTCTTCTTTCAGAGTCTTGAAGCCAATCATCAGTATATTCTACCTCTGCATGTCTTCCATCTGTTTTGATATCTTTTCTTAGTGTTGTTAATTCAACTTTATGATTTTCAGATACAATAGTCACAGTTCCATGTTTAATTCCAGTATCAATAACTTTTAAATTCGTATCTTTAAATTTTTCTTTAATCTGTTCCGTTGTTAAAATTGTTGCAATATCAATATCATCTATTTTTTCATTTGAGAGATGTTTTCTTACACATCCACCTACAAATCTTGCAGCTACTTTATCTTGGGGGATGCCCTCTTGTAATTTTTTAAAAATAAATTTTAAATCTTTGTTTCTATAAAACGGAAAAATAAAACTTTTGATATTTTTTAAAAAATTAAAACTTAGATTAAGCATAGATCTTTGGCTGGGGCACTAGGATTCGAACCTAGGATGGCGGTATCAAAAACCGCTGCCTTACCGCTTGGCTATGCCCCAATTACAAATGACAGATATATCATAATTAAATAAATTTAAATAGTTTTTGCAATCGAGAACCAAAATTTAGGGTATTTCTTTCTTAATTTTTTAAGTGCGACCAATGAACTATTTTTATTAGCAAACAAGCCATAACAAGTAGATCCTGAGCCTGTCACTCTTGAAAAATAACATCCTTTAGACTCGTCAATATTTAGAAGTAATTTTCTTAACATTTTATGTTTTTTTTCAACAATGAATTGTAAGTCATTTTTAGAATTTATTAGAAGCTCAATGAAATTTTTTCTAAAAGCTAAGCTTTTGTTCAAAGGTTTTTTCAATTTTGAATAATTTTTGAATTTAGCATATACACTTTTAGTAGAGCTTTTTACCTTGGGATAGATCAATAAAAAATAAAAATTATATTTTTTATTTAGCTTGATTACAGACTTTAAATTTTTTTGATATCCCTGATTATGAAAAAATAGTCTTAAATCAGAACCAACCTCTTTTGTAATTTTACCTAATGTTTTTTTATTTAAGTCTTTTTTTGTTAAATGTTTTAATAGTGTTGCAGCGTTACTTGTGCCTCCACCGAGGCCAGCAAAGACAGGGATTTTTTTATTTACTTTTACAGAATAATAATCATGAATAATTCTATTTTTTCTCATTATATTTAAAATTTTTTTTACTGAGTTATTAGATTTTTTTATGTCTTTGGAGAAAGGGCCAGAAAAAGAAATATGATCGGAATATCTATTTCTAATTTTTTTTAAAAATATTTTGTCATGTAAGTCTATGAGACAATAAATTGATTGAATATTATGAAGTCCACTTTTGAGTTTTTTATTAACGTTTAAAGTTAAGTTTAATTTTGCGTAAGACTTTAAGACCATATTTTTATAGGCCTTTTATTAATTTTTGTTCAATTTTTTCTTTTAAATCTTTTTCAGCTTTTTCAAGACTCAAAACATAATTCCAATAATATCTAGCTTGAATTTCATTACCATTTTTCCATAGAACATCACCATAATGATCATTAACTATTGGATCTGATGGCATTAATCTGACTGCTAATTGCAAATACTTTTTTGACTCCTCATATCTCTTCAATTTAAACAAAGCCCAACCAAGAGAGTCAATAATGTAAGGGTCATTAGATTTTAATTTATTAGCTTTTTCAAGCATCGATAAAGATTTTTCAATTTTTAAACCTTTTTCAATCCAAGAGTAGGCGAGATAGTTTATTACGTATGCTTGATTAGGACTAACTTCTAAAGAAGCTAGAAGATCTTTTTCTGCTCTATCCCATTCGCCAATTCTTTCAAATGAAACTCCTCTTCCATCTGTGACTTCTGAATAAAGCTGATGATCTTTATCTATAACATCTAAAATTTTTGTATAATACTTAATAGACTCAGAAAATCTTTCATTATTTTTTAAAAATTCTGCATAATCAAATGTTTGATATATCCCTTTTGAATATAAATTTTTATAGGCATCATTTAACAGCGAAACTCCTTTGTCTCTTTCTCCTTGAAGGATTAAGATCCTCGAAATTTGTTTGTTTGAATACCATTCAAAGGCTTCTCCATTTTTCTTAAGCCTTTGATAAATTTTTTTAGCATTAGAGAAGTCTTCAGTTTTATAAAAATTTTCTGCCAATAGGGTATCAAAAGCATGAAAATTTTTATTTAAATACTTTGATAAATTTAAGTAAAAGTTAGATGAAGTAAAAGCTGACTGGGAAGATAAAGCATTTGCAGTTATGTATAAAATTTCAGCAACAACATGATTTTTTTTTTTGCAATTGAAATCAAAATTATTTTTTTTACTTTCAAGGTCAAACTTAATTTGATTTAATAGTAAATTCCTCGGATATTTTTTTAATGAATTTTCAGTAATAGCTTTTGCTAAGGCATTTTCTCCCAAATTATCAAAATACTTTGCAAAAAAATAATTATATCTGGAAAAATCTGTTTGTTTATTAGATATAAGTTTTTCAAAGACTATTTTTGTTTTTTCACTATTAAAATAACAGTGTAAAAAAGCATTTTGAATACTTTTTAAACTTTCAAATCTATTGTCTATTCCTTTTAAATCATCTACCGCCATCTCGAACTCTTTACTTGATAAGTTTGACCAGTTATATAAAGAATGAGCAACATAGTTATCTAAAACCGTCCTTGAATATCTTTGCATAGCCTTTAAAAAATATTTATTTGAAATTTCAAATTTTAAATTTTTAAGATTAAATAAACCAATCACTATATCGCTTTCAAAACTACCTTTTCCTTCTTTTTCCATTTTTTTTGCAAAATTTACTGCTTGATTAAAATTGCCTGAATTAATTAAAACGTAGAGATATTGTGTAGCGTAAGATTTATGGTTTTCTTCTAAACCATCTAGTTTTTTTAAATAGTTGTAAGAGTCTTCATATTTATTTTGCTTAAGGAGCAAAATTCCAGAAAAATAATTAGCTATAGAGTCTGATTTATAAAATCTATCAATATTTTTTGCATTAAGTGTGGAAAAGAAAAATAAAACAATGACAAATAAAATTTGTCCTGTAATGTTAATCAGAGTTTTGTTATTTATAAAAATGTTAAAAAAAAACATATTTAATAAAATTAAATTAATAGAGTACTATAAACTTATAAATTATAATTTAATTTACAATAATATTGCAATCAATAGATATAAAAAAGACATTTTTGAAATATCAGAGGATAAGGCAAAAAACTTAGAATTATTAAAAAATTCTATAAAAAATCAAAAAAATTGTAATCTAAAGAAACAAGCTAAAAATATTGTATTCAGTGATGGTAATCCAAAATCAAAAATAATGCTTGTTGGAGAAGCCCCGGGTGCCAGTGAAGATGAAGAGGGTTTGCCTTTTGTAGGACGAGCAGGAAAGCTATTGGATAAAATGTTAGCTGCTATAAATTTAGACAGAAAAAAAGTTTATATATCCAATATTATAAATTATCGACCTCCAGAAAATCGAAGACCTACGGATGAAGAAATAAAAAAATATTTGCCTTTTATCACAAAACATATTGAAATAATTAAACCAAAAATACTCATTCTTCTAGGTAGCACTGCAATGAACGCACTTATTGGCAATGATGTAGTTATTTCAAAAATGAGAGGTAATTGGATTGAAAAAGAATTTGGAAATTGCAAAACTTCCGTTATCATTACTTTTCACCCTGCTTTCTTAATGAGACAGCCGGCCCAAAAAAAGATGTCTTGGATTGATTTAAAAATGATAAGAGATAAAAAAACTAAACTCAAAATTTAATTGAAAGAATTAATTACAGCAGGAGTTGATGAAGTTGGAAGAGGATGTCTTGCAGGCCCAGTTATCTCTGCTGCAGTAGTTTTTAAAAAAGGAATAAACCTAAACCTTTTAAAAGACTCGAAGAAAATATCTTTCAACAAGCGGGAAAGAATTTCAGAACACATTAAAAATAACTCTTACTTTTCTATAGGGATTGCGTCTGTTGATGAAATTATGAATCTAAATATTCTTCAAGCATCACTACTTTCTATGAAAAGAGCAATTGATCAATTAATCGTAAAACCAGGTTTGACTTTGATAGATGGAAACTTTGTTCCAAAAGGTTTAAAAAATTGTAAAGCAATAATCAATGGCGATGAAAAAATTAAAGTAATAAGTGCCGCATCTATAATTGCAAAAGTTTATAGAGATAACTTTATGATTAAATTATCAAAAAAATTTTCTAATTATGCTTGGGATAGAAACTTTGGTTACGGAACTAAAGCTCATTTAGATGGTTTAAGAAAGTTTGGTGTTACTGCTCATCACAGAAAAGGTTTTAAACCTGTACACAAGATATTGTCGAGTTAAAATTTTCAAGCACAAGAAGATACATTTTTTTTCTAAAAAGATTTGACCCTGAATTCAATTTAGAGTTGAATCAAGAAAATGTTCAAATTTTGTAACCAAATTCTTAATGGTGACTGCTTAAAGGAATTAAAAAAAATTCCTGATAAAACTTTTGATTTAGTTTTTGCTGATCCACCATATAACTTGCAGATTAATGAAAAGTTAACTCGTCCAGACTCCTCGAAAGTAAATGGCGTTAACGATAGATGGGATCAATTTAACAGTTTTAATCATTATGATGATTTCTGTAAATCTTGGTTAAGTGAGTGTAAAAGAATTTTAAAGGACAATGGGTCTTTATGGGTAATAGGATCTTATCATAATATTTTTAGATTAGGATACCACTTACAAAATTTGGGTTATTGGTTGTTAAATGACGTTATTTGGAGAAAAAATAATCCTATGCCTAATTTTAGAGGTACAAGATTTACTAACGCTCATGAAACTTTAATCTGGGCATCAAAAAGTAAAAAATCAAAATATACTTTTAATTATCAATCTCTTAAATGTTTAAATGATGATTTACAAATGAGATCGGACTGGAAATTACCAATATGCAATGGGAAAGAAAGATTGAAGAGAAATGGAAAAAAAATACACTCTACTCAAAAACCTGAGGCACTTCTTCATAGAATTATTTTGGCCACTACTAACAAAGGTGACACAGTACTTGATCCTTTTCTAGGAACGGGAACTACCGCTGTAGTGTCTAAAAAATTAGGGAGAAATTATTTTGGAATCGAAAAAGATAAAAAATACTTTGTTGCAGCAAAAGATAGAATAAATAAAACCTCTAAAATAGCCGACAATTATCTTGATACTATTGAAAACAACAAATCAAAACCTAGAATACCTTTTGGTTCACTAGTAGAATTGGGGATAATTAAACCTGGAACATCTTTGTTTGATCCTAAGAAAAAAATTAATGCAAAAATAATGGCTGATGGAAGTTTAAAATACAAGGATACTGAAGGATCAATACACAAAATCGCTGCAAAAATAATGGGTGCAGAAAGTTATAATGGTTGGACCTATTGGCATTATGATTTAAACGGAACATCTGTATTAATTGATAACCTAAGACAAAAATTTTTTTCGGAAAAACAAAACTAACGTTTGTAAACTGTTCCTAAATAAGAGCCAATAAAGCTCTTTCTTTTAATTAGAAATTTCATAAAAAAATTCCTAATCACTTGCATGATCGTACTGGAAAAATGAAAGGCAAAAAAATTAATATTTGATCTTCTTCTCACAATCTTTGCTCTTTTTAATCTCTCTTGATAATAAACATTTTGAATATCTTTTTTGTCTTCCTTTATTAAGTTGAATAGTTCATAAGCACTTTCTATCGATTGTCCTGCCCCTTGAGCTAGGGTTGGTAAAAAACCATTAAATGCATCACCAATATAAAAAACTTTACTATTTGTGGACGGAAGTATTTGAGGTGTAAAATATAACGGCCAAGATTTCAAATCACCTTCAAATGCTTTATCTAAATCAGAATTTTGGGCTACGACTTTGTTGACTAATTGCTTAATATTATCTGGGTTATATTTTTTATCTCTTATAATACAAACAAGATTAAGTTCTTTATTTTGATTTAATGGGTAAATCACAATATGGCAATTTTTTCCCATCATGAGACTTATTTTTTGCTCATCAATTTTTAATTCAGATTTTGTTTTTAGTATTTTTCTTACGGCTATAGCTTTTTTAAATTTTGGCTCATTCTTTTTCTTTTCAAAAAAAGATCTAGTATTAGAAAATATACCATCAGCTCCAATAACTAAATCGACAAGATCATTTGTATTGTCATCAAACTTTATAAAAACTTTTCCCTTCAGCTCAGAAACTTCTTTAATCTTTTTTCCAAATCTTAAATGTTGGGTATATACGTCATCCTTTAAAAATTCAATCAATGTAGATCTTTTTAAAGTAGTATACTTTTTTTCTTCTGTGTTAAATTGTGTGAGATCTAATTCACAGATTTTTTTATTTTGAATATTATAAAAATCAACTCCTATTGGATGAAAAATTTTACTTTTATCTATTTTATTAAACCCAATAATGTTTAAAATTTTTATGCTATTTGTCGAAAGTTGAATTCCAAATCCTTCGTCGAGAGATAAACTTTCTTCTTTTTCATATAACATAAATTCATAATCAGAATTTTTTTTAATTAGATTCGCAAGAGTTAAACCTGCTATACCAGAACCTATTATTGCTATTTTTTTTTTCATTAAAATAAAGTTGATACTTGTCTTAATATTTTTTTTGTAAAACTTGGAACAAATTCTTTATTATCATTTAAAGAATACCAATTATACTTTGATGGAAGCTTATTTGAAAATTTATAATAGAGATTAATATTTAATTTTAAATTTGAAATTGAATTTTTATAGTTTTTTAAAAATTTCCAATTTTGGTCTTTTGTAAAACTATTTGCTTCTTTGATCTCGGGTAAATTGAAATTTTTCAAGAAACTGATTTGATTATTTTTTGTCAAAGCAATTTGTTTTTTTTTATTAATATAACAAAAAATATCGTAATTTTTATTTTTGATCATTTTATTTCTGATGTTTTTAATTTTTTTATCAGATTTAAAATACTTGCACGTTTTATTCAAACAACAAGCAAGACATTTTGGGTCCTTTGGTTTACAAATCAATGCACCAAATTCCATTAAAGCTTCAACGAAATCAGCATTTCGATTTGTGCTAAAAAGTTTTTTTTTATTTTTCTCAATTAATTTATCAAATTTTATATTTTTTTCCTTAATATTTAAATTTCGTGAAAACACTCTTTTCACATTTCCATCTACTGCTATTCTCGGTTCATTATAAATCAGGCCTAATAAAGCATTTGCTGTATAATCTCCTATTCCAGGAAGTTTTTTAATTTCAACTATAGAATTCGGTAGTCTTGATTTATAATTTTTTACGAGAGTCTTACAGCATGCTAAAAGGTTTCTTGCTCTTCTATAGTAACCAAGACCTTCCCACATTTTTAAGATTTCTTTTTCGTTGCTTTTAGATAAAGCTTCAATTGTTTTAAATTTTTTTGTAAATTTGAAAAAATATGGAACAACCGTTTTTACCTGAGTTTGTTGCAACATAAACTCGCTCAACAGTCTATAATACAGCTTTTTAGGTGACTTTTTGCCAACACGCCATGGTAGATTTCTTTTGCTATTATCATACCAAGCTAAAATTTTTTTTGATAAAGTTGAATTAAAATGCATAACAAAAATAATAATAAAACGAATACTTACATACAAGGCTTGAGACCTTTTTCAAGTTCAATTCCTAAGACACTTAAAAAACATCTAAGAAAAGGTGGTTATAACTATTCTAATATAGTTGATAATTGGACTAAGATGGTAAGCAAGGAAATATCTGATGCTTGCTATCCTTTGACTGTGAAAACAGGAAAAGAGATGAAAGATGGAAAATTAATTCTAAATGTAATTCATGGAAAAGAGCTCGATGTTGAATATAAGAAAAGTGAAATTATTGATAAAATTAATAGCTTTTTTGGATTCAACTGTATAAAGCAAGTTGATCTTAAAGTGATCTCAAACAAAATTATTAAACGTAATAAACTTTTACCTGAAATCAAAGATTTTAAACAAATAGATGAAAAAATAAAAAAAGTAGAAAATAATCAACTTAAAAATTCTCTTAGTAATTTTTTAAAGGCTTACAATGAAAGAAATAGTTAAGATATTTTATAAAACTTTGTTTTTAATTTTGGTAGTTTCCTCTGTTAATGTTCATGGAAAAATTTTAAGTAGTGGTGATGCAAATGCTAAAGTAACAGTTAAAGTTTTTTCCTCATTAACTTGTCCAGCTTGTGCTAATTTTCACTCAGAAATCTATTATGATTTAAAAAAAGATTTCATAGACGCTGGATTAGTCAAATTTGAACATCATCCTTTTCCGTTAGACTTAGCGGCCCTGAATGCAGAAATTATTTTGAGATGTAGTGTTATAGATGAGAAAAAATTTGAACTTTTAGGTATAATATATAAAAAACAAAATTTATGGGCCGTTGGTTCTGATATTAATAGAATAAATGAATCGATCAAGAAAATTGGGGCAGAATTTAATATGAAAGAGGAGAAAATGAGTAGTTGTTTAAAAAACGATAAATCACAAGATGAAATATTAAACCAAAGAATTGAAGCTCAGAAAAAATATAAGATACAGTCAACACCTACAATATTTATAAATGAAAAGAAATACTCCGGCAAAGTTAATTACAAACAATTTAAAAAAGCTATAGAAAAAAATCTTTAAATGAAATTTAAAAATTTAGAAATTACGGGTTTTAAATCTTTTTCAGAAAAGACGACTGTGCTAATCGAAAAAGGTCTTACCGGAATAGTCGGGCCGAACGGTTGTGGTAAATCAAATATAGTAGAGGCACTTAGATGGTGCATGGGAGAAAATTCTGCAAAGAGCATGAGAGGCTCGGGAATGGAGGATGTAATTTTTTCTGGAACTTCTAACAGGGCATCAAAAAATATTTCTGAAGTAACATTGTTATTAGATAATCATGAAAAAAATGGTCCGATACAGTATAAAGATTTTGGTGAGATATCTGTAAAAAGAAAAATTGAGAAAGATAAAGGCTCTAAATATTATATTAATGATAAAGAGGTTAGAGCAAGAGATGTGCAAACATTTTTTGCAGATCTATCTACTGGAGCACACTCCCCATCTATGATAAGCCAAGGAAAAATTGGCCAGTTAGTAACTGCAAAACCAATTGATAGAAAATCAATTCTTGAAGAAGCTGCTGGTATATCAGGAATTCATGCCAGACGGCAAGAAGCAGAGACTAGACTTAATGCTGCTGAAAATAATCTTAAGAGAGCTGATGAATTAAAAAGGCAACAGGAAAAACAATTAGATAACTTAAAGAAACAAGCTGAAGAGGCCACTCGATATAAGGAAATTTCAAGTCAAATAAAAAAAATTGAAGCTGGCCTATACTACTTAAAAATCAGAGATATTGAAAAAGACAAAAAACAAATCTTTGAGAATTTAAGTGAGCTAGATGATGAAATTAGTGCAATTAATATCGATTACAATCATAACAATACTCTTTTGGAAGAGGAAAATAAAAAATTATCACCATTACGAGATAAGAAAATGGAGAGCGTTGCAACTCTACAAAAACTCAATTTAGATATGACAAATCTTGTTGAAGAAGAGGTAAGAGTTAAATCTCTTCAAGAAAAACTTGAGAAGTCTATTAAAACGGTAGAGTCTGACTTAGAGCGTGAAAAGAGTATTTCTCTAGACGCGGATCTTAATGAAAAGCGAATTTTAAAGGAAAAAGAAGATCTTCTTCTAACAGAAAATAAATTGCTAGAGGTAGAAAAAAGTTCTGCAAAAGAATTACAAATTTCAAAAACAGAATTAAATGCACTTCAAAATAAATTAGACTTAATATTAGACCAGATAGAAAAAGATATTGATAAAGACAAAAAACTATCAAAAGAAACATTCAAACAGTTGAAGCAACTTGTAAAGAAAATCACTCTTTCACAGGAAGAATATGCTGAAAGGTACGGAAAAAATAAATCTATTGAAAGTGACTCAATTAAAAGAAAGGAGAGAATTAAAAATATTGATGTTGAATTAGAAAATTGGAGAAACTTGAAAATAAATTCAGAAAAAATGATTTCTGAATTAAATGATAGATCAAGCAAAATAAAATCAGAAATAAATGAAAATAAAAAAAATCCTGAAAGGATAGCTACTTCAAAAGGTCAAAATCTACAAAATTTAGAAAACATAAAAAAAAGAAACGAAGAAATTGAAAATGAATTATTGGAAGCTGAAAAGAAATTTAGTGAAATTAATGAAAATTTAAGAGGTATACAATTAAAACTTACAGAACTTAAGGAAAACAAAGCTAGAAATGAGGCTACTATTGAAGGAATAGAAAATAGAAAAAAGGATTTACTTTATTCAGTTAAAAATGAACTAAACATAGACAATGAGTCTTCGATCTTACCTCAATCAGACTTAAACAATTTAGAGTCACAAAATTTTCCTACAATTGATGAACAAACTCAAAAAATTGAAAAGACTAAAAAACAAAGAGAGTCTTTTGGCTCTGTTAATTTAAGAGCAGACGAAGAAACAAAAAAGTATGAGACAGAAATCAAAAAAATGGAGGATGATAGAGCCGATCTATTTTCGGCAATTGTAAAACTTAAAACTAGCATCGACGAACTAAATCAAAAGGGAAGAGAAAGGCTTCTAGAGGCATTTACAAAAGTAAATAGGAAATTTAACGAAGTTTACACCAAGTTATTTAATGGCGGGACCGCAAAAATTGAATTAGTTGACTCTGAGGACCCTCTTGAGGCAGGTTTAGAAATGTTTGTTTCTCCTCCAGGAAAAAGACTGCAATCAATCACTTTACTATCCGGTGGAGAACAAGCCTTAACTGCATTGTCGTTAGTTTTTGCAGTATTTTTAGTTAATCCATCTCCAATTTGCGTTTTAGATGAAGTTGATGCCCCACTTGATGATGCAAACGTAACAAGATTTTGTGGATTGTTAGATGACCTTACAAAAATTACTAATACAAAATTTATAATTATTACTCACCATGCTTTGACAATGTCAAGAATGGACAGGCTTTACGGTGTTACCATGGCTGAGCAAGGAGTGAGCCAACTTGTTTCTGTTGACTTACAAAGAGCTGAGGAATTAGTTGCTTAAATAATCATAATGAGGATGCAAGAAGATTTCAAAACTCGCCTAAAAATTGCAAAATCAAAAATAAAAAAGCAATTTGATAATGATGCCGAAAAAAGAGGGTCATTTATGGGTACAGCTTTTAAATTAGGCACTGAATTGGTTGCAGCAGTGGCTGTTGGGACAATTATTGGGTTTATTTTAGACAGCTGGTTTGATACTAAGCCTTGGTTAATAATAATATTCTTTTTTTTAGGAGCAGCAGCAGGCATGTTAAATGTGATAAAAGCAGCTAACAAAATGCAAAAAGAGAAATAAAGGATTTATATGGCAAGCAATCCCATGCATCAATTCACTGTTAATAGAATTGGGCCTGAAATAAAAATTGAAGGTATTGATTTATCTTTCACCAATGCAAGTTTATTTATGGTGATTAGTGCATCAACAATTCTATTATTTTTATTTCTAGGTTCAAAAGAAAAAAAGATCATTCCAGATAAAATGCAATTTATTGTAGAAATGTTCTATTCATTTGTAGCTAAAATGATCAGTGATACCGCAGGTTCAAAAGCTAAACCTTACTTTCCCTTTATATTTAGTCTTTTTATGTTTGTTTTATTTTGTAACATGATTGGTATGCTCCCATATTCATTTACAGTTACAAGCCATATAATTGTTACTTTAATTATGGCATTGTTTATTTTTATAGCCGTAACAATCATAGGTTTTATAAAACACGGATTTAAGTATTTAAGAATTTTTGTACCTAGCGGTGTACCAACTGTGCTTTTACCCCTAATTACAGTTATAGAAATAATTTCATATTTAAGTAGGCCTGTAAGTTTATCGGTTCGTTTATTTGCAAATATGATGGCAGGTCATACAATGTTAAAAGTTTTTGGAGGATTTGTTGTGAGTTTAGGAGTATTAGGTGGATGGTTACCACTTAGTTTTTCAGTAGCGCTAACTGGCTTGGAAATTCTTGTAGCATTTTTACAAGCTTATGTTTTTGCAATATTAACCTGCATCTATTTAAATGATGCATTAAATTTACATCATTAATTAATAAAGGAGGAAAAAATGGAGTTAGAAGCAGCAAAAATGATTGGAGCAGGTCTTGCAGCAATCGCATTAGCTGGAGCTGGAGTAGGTATCGGAATTATTTTCGGTAATTACCTGTCTGGAGCAATGAGAAATCCGTCAGCAGCTCAAAAACAATTTCCTAATTTGCTTTTAGGATTTGCTTTAGCTGAAGCAACAGGACTTTTCGGACTTGTAGTGGCTTTGATTATTTTATTTGCATTTTAGTAAATTTGATATGAAAGGTACATTACTTTTTTTATTAGTAGTTACGGTTGTAAATACAAATTTAAATGCAGCTGAGGCTGGAATGCCTCAGCTAGATCCGACTTATTGGGCGTCACAAGCATTTTGGTTAATCTTAGTGTTTACGATACTTTACATTTCAATATCAAAATTTTTCTTGCCGAAAATCAAAGAAAATTTAGATAACAGAGAAAATAAAATTAAAGAGGATTTAGAAAATGCAAGCAAATTTAAAGATCAAGCCGAGTCTAAGCTTAAGGAATATGAGCTCATTTTGGAAAATGCTAAAAAAGAAGTATCCAAGATACATTTTGAGTCAAAAAATACATTAGACAAAAATATTAAATTAAAAAAAGAAGAAATGGAAAAAGAAATAGAAAAAGAAATTCTCAAAGCACAAAAAGAAATTGTAGAACTAAAAAAGAATTCAATATCATCTATTCAAAATATTTCAGAGAATATTGTTTCAAATATTGTCGAAAATATCTCTGGTGACAAATTAAACGAAAGTAGTATTAAAGCAGCTGTAGAGGATGTTTCAAAAAAAAATTTGAGTAAATACCTATGACAATAGATGCAACTTTTTGGGTAACTGTCTCTTTCTTTATTTTTTTGGGAATTTTAATTTATTTTAAGATACCTCAAAAAGTAAAAGAAACTCTAGATCAGAAAATTTTGAATATTAAAAATCAAATTAGCGAAGCAGAAAAACTTGAAGAAGATGCTAAAAATATCTTAACTGAGCATGAAAAAAAAATAAGTAATTCTAAAAATAAAGTGAAAGAAATGATAAACAAAGCTAATGAAGAAGCAGAGAAAAATATTATTAGAACTAATGAGGAATTTCATCATTTGATGGAAAATAGGAAAAAAGGTGCTGAACAAAGAATTAAACAGCTTAAAAACCAAGCGGTTAAAGATATTAAAAATGCCTCAGTTAAAGTAGCAATAGAGTCTGTGGAAAAATTGGTAAAAAACTCACTTGATAAAAGCAAATTAGATAAAATTTATAGCTCTAGCATCGAAGAAACTAAATTAGCACTTAAGAAGAAATCTAGTTAGAATAGGCCATAAACTTATGGCAAAAAAAACAACTGTTATTGGTTCGGGTTTTGGAGGACTGGCTGCTGCGCTTAGATTAAGAGCTAAAGGTCATAAAGTCACTTTGGTAGAAAAACATCCTGATCTAGGTGGTCGAGCAAGAGTTTTTAAAAAAGATCAGTTTATTTATGATGGCGGTCCAACAGTAATAACTGCCCCATACTTATTTGAAGAATTATTTTCATTATTTAATAAAAATATTTCTGATTACGTCGAAATAGTTCCTTTAGATTTATGGTACAGATTTGTATTCAGTAATGGCGATACATTCGATTACAACGGTGATGATAAATCTATGGAGCAGCAAGTTAAAAAATTTAACCATTCTGATTTTGAGGGATATAAAAATTTGGTAAAGTTTACTGAAAAAATCTTTGATAAAGGTTTTACAGATTTATCTGACAAACCATTTAATAATTTGGTCTTTATGATGAAACAAATTCCATCTTTATTAAAATTAAAAAGTTATAAGTCTGTTTATAGTTTAGTTTCTAACTACATAACCGATGAAAAATTAAGAAGAGTATTCAGTATGCACCCACTTTTAGTAGGTGGTAATCCTTTTAGTACTACTTCAATTTATACATTGATTTTATTTTTAGAGAAAAAATGGGGTATTCACTACTCGATGGGGGGAACAGGAAGTGTTGTTAAAGCTCTAGAAAAACTAATGAATGAAGAAAATATCAAAATTATTAAAAACGCTGAAGTTACAGAAATACTTACTGAAAACAAAAGAATTAAAGGTGTTAAAATTAATAATTCAAAAATAATTAATAGCGACTATGTAATTTGTAACTCTGATCCTCCAAATGTTTATAACAACTTAATAAAATCCAAGGAGGATTATGATTTTTTATTCAAACAAAAAATGAGAAGAATGGATTATTCAATGGGTTTATTTGTTTATTATTTTGGATCTAAAAAAAAATATAACAATGTTGCTCATCATACAATTTATTTTGGGGAAGCTTACGAAAAACATCTTGATAAAATCTTTGAAAAGAAAATACTTTCTGACGATATAAGCTATTATTTACATCGTCCATCTGCAACAGATCCTAATATGGCCCCAGAAGGCCAAGATGCTTTTTATGTATTAGTTCCAGTTCCAAATAATTTATCAAAAGTTAATTGGATTTCAGAAGGCGATAAATTTAAAGATTTAGTTTTAGATAAAATGGATAAAACTATTTTACCTGGTATTAAAGAAAATGTGGTAAGTGATTTTTATTTAACACCCGATTACTTCGAAATAGATCTTGCAACCCTTTATGGATCTGGATTTTCAATTCAACCAAAATTTTCACAATCTGCTTATTTCAGATTTCATAATCAATCTGAAATATACAAAAATTTATATTTTGTAGGTGCTGGTACGCATCCAGGTGCAGGTATGCCTGGGGTTCTTTCATCAGCAAAAGTTTTAGATAAATTACTTTAATGAAAAGCAATCTATTAAAAAAACATGCTAAATCTTTTTATTGGGCAAGTTTTTTTCTTTCGAGTAATATATTAGACAAATGTTCAACTTTATATAATTTCTGTAGAACATTAGACGATATAGTTGACGATGATAATAATCTAAGTGTAAAGAGAGGAATTTTCTCAAAATTTAAAAAAGATTTTAAGAATAAAAACCTAAATAATCAAATTATAAAAGATATGTGTTTACTCATCGATAGTGAAGGTATTTCTGATCAAATAGTAAAAGATTTATTTGATGGAGTCGAAACAGACTTAGAGGAAAAAGTAGTGATTAATTCAAAAAAAGATTTACTTGTTTATTCTTACAGAGTTGCCGGAACAGTCGGATTAATGATGTCAAAAATAATGAAAGTTAAAAATAAGGAGGCTCTAAGAGGTGCTATTGATCTTGGTATAGCTATGCAGCTTACTAATATTGCTAGAGATGTTTGTGAGGATAAAGCGCGTAATAGAAAGTATATCGAACACAATTTTTCATCAATTCGAGCAACAATAAATGAGTCTCAAGTATTTTACGAAAAATCATTTACATCTATTAGTAGAATACCAGTTAAATCAAGATTTTCAGTTATTGTCGCAAGACGAGTTTATAGAAAAATAGGTGACTACATCCTCAAACAAAATAACATAGATAATTATAATAAAGCTGGCAAAATCTATGTCCCTGTATTTGAAAAGGTAATTCAGACTTTTTTATCTATTATTGACTTTTTTAAGTTATTATTCATAAAAAAATTAAATTACGACAATCAATTAAATCATAATATTTTAGAACAAGAGATTAATTTGAATGAAAGAATTTGATTATATTATTGTTGGAGGTGGGTGCGCAGGTTTATCATTGGCTTATGAGCTTGAGATAAATGATAAGTTAAAGGAGAAAACTTTAGCAATAATTGAAACCCGTGAAGGTTATAGGAGAGACAAAACTTGGTCATTCTGGAAAGTAATTGATCATAATTTTGAAGATTGTGTAATTAAAAGTTGGAATAATTTTACAATTAATACTGCTGAAAGCTCTAATGAATTAACAAATAAAAAATTTCCTTACCAAAGTATCGATAGTGGAAAATTTTATAAAAAGATAAATTCTAAACTCTCAAATAATCCAAATATAAGTTTTTTCAGAAAACTAAATGAAGTCAATTCAGAAAATTCAATAATTTTTAATAGTATTTTTGAAAAAGAACTTGATAAATCTGAGTTATGGCAACACTTTCAAGGAATTGAGATTGAGACACCTAAAAATATTTTTGATGAGGAAATAATTAACCTAATGGATTTTAATTGTGACCAGAAAAAAGATGTACATTTTTTCTACACATTACCATTCAGCAAAAATAAAGCTTTGATTGAAACTACATGGTTATCGGATTTAGAGGATCAAAGCCTCAGAGATTATGACCTTCAGTTAGAAAATTATATTGAGAATAATCTAGGCATAAAAAACTATAAAATAAATTTTACTGAAAAGGGAGCTATACCACTCTTTTCTCCATCATTAAGTAATAATAATAGAACTATTAATATTGGATCAGTTGGAGGGATGACTCGGTTAAGCACAGGTTACACTTTTTTGAACATTCAAGAACATAGTCGTTATATTGTAAAAAATATTGACAATATACTCAAAGCAAAAATATTCTCTATAGGAAAAAAATATCAATTTTTAGATAAAGTATTTCTAAGAGTATTAGAGAAACACCCCGAAAAGATGCCTAAAATTTTTTTTAATATGTTTAAAACTTCTTCAAACACGATTATAAAATTTTTATCAAATAAAAGTAATATTATTGAAGATATAAATATCATTAGCAAAATGCCAAAATTAATTTTTTTAAAAGCATTGTTTAATTAATGGAAAATATTAACTTAAAGCACTCAATTATATTTTTTAATTTTTGTATTTTGATAAGTCCTATTTATCTAATATTCAATTTTGAAACAGTTATATTTTGCCTATTTTTAATTTTAATTTTGGGAATTTCTCATGGAGCATTAGACAATATTAAAGGAAAAAAGCTTTTAAAAATATTTGGATACAAACAAACTGTTTCCTTTTATCTTGCCTATGTTTTAATTTCATCACTAATAATAATATTCTGGTTGATATTTCCTAATACAATTTTATTACTATTTTTGATTGTGGCCGCCTATCATTTTGGAAAAGAAGATACAGTATTTTTTTTTAGAAAAAAGTTTTTCCTATCAGAGTGTTTATTTTTCTTAAAAGGGTCAACAGTAATTATGGCTCCATTATTATTAAAGAGAGAAGAAACTAATGAAATATTTAGGATATTAAATTTTAAAGTTTTTGAAACAGGATTTTTTAGTGATGAATTTTTAATTGGAATGTTATGTCTTGGTTTTTTATCATCTATGTATATTTCAAAAAGAAAAAATATAAATCTAAAAGGTGTCATGATCATGGACTTCTTTTCTTTAATCATACTAAATCTTTTTTTGTCGCCTATTTTAGCTTTCACTCTTTATTTTTGTTTTCTTCATTCAATTAGACATTCGATTAGTCTTATTTTTGAGTTGGATAGATCTTTCAAGCCAGGACTTAAAAAATTTATGATTAAAGCTATACCCTTAACTTTTGTAACTGCAGTAATATTTTTATTTGCAATATATTTTTTAAATAATTTTTATAAGCTTGATGAGGCTATTTATAAGGTAATATTTATTGGTTTGGCGTCACTTACTTTTCCGCATATATTGTTAGAATATCTTTTAGAAAAAAATGAAAAAAGAACTTAAAATTTATTTAGCATCACCAAGAGGATTTTGTGCTGGAGTCAAACGAGCAATTGAAATAGTTGAAAAATCTATCAGCAAGTTTGGAGCTCCGGTATATGTTCGTCATGAAATAGTGCACAACAAGCAGGTTGTTGAAGAATTAAAAGAAAAAGGTGCAATTTTCGTTGATGAATTATCTGGTGTAGATGACGCAAGCAGACCTGTAATTTTCTCAGCTCATGGAGTACCAAAGTCAGTCCCAGAAGAAGCTAAATTAAAAAATTTATCCTTTGTAGATGCAACTTGTCCATTAGTTTCAAAGGTTCACAGAGAGTCGGAACAATTAAATAAAAATGGTTTCGATATACTATTAATCGGGCATAAAAATCACCCTGAAGTTATTGGCACAATGGGTCAGCTTCCAAAAGGATCAATTAAACTGATTGAGACAAAAAATGATGTTAATCTTCTAAAAGAAAATGATTTAAAAAAACCTCTTGCGTATATTACTCAAACAACTCTATCCGTAGATGATACAGCTGAAATTATTGAAGCTCTAAAAAACAAGTTTCCAAAAATTAAAGGCCCTATTAAAGAGGATATATGCTACGCAACTACTAACAGACAGTCCGCAGTAAAAGAAATAGCTTCTAAGTGTGATATGTTTTTTGTAGTGGGTAGCCGTAACTCGTCTAATTCTGTCAGGTTAGTTGAAGTTGCAAAAAAAGCGGGTTGTATTAATTCTCATTTAATGCACTCTGAAAAAGAAATTCCTTTTAAAGAAATAGAAAATTCTGAGACTATCGGGATATCTTCTGGAGCTTCTGCACCAGAAAAGCTTGTTCAAACTTTGTTAAACAGTTTAAAAAAAGATAGAAATGTTTCTATTGAAGAAGTAATAGTTGCAGAAGAAAAGGTTGTATTTAAATTGCCGAAAGAACTTAATTAATGGCTGTCTATACAAAGTTAAATCAAAAAAAGATTGAAGAAATTTTATCTAACTATAGTTTAGGTAAGCTGGACTCATTTAAAGGAATTGAAGAAGGTATTGAAAATACAAACTATTTTTTATCGGTCAGTAAAAAAAAATTTATATTAACTATTTACGAAAAAAGAGTAAAATCTGCAGATCTTCCTTTTTTTTCTGATCTAATGTCATCTTTAAATAAAGCTAGTTTTAAATGCCCTGCTCCTATTTCTAATAATAATAATAAAACTATTACAAACTTTGAGGGGAAAAAATTAATGATTGTCTCATTTCTTGAGGGAAAGGCAAAACAAAATTTATCTCCAGCCAATTGTAAATCAATCGGATCTGAAATAGCTAAAATGCATGAGCTTACAAAGAATTTAAAATTAAAACGACAAAATGACCTATCTATAAATTCATGGAGAAAATTATTTAATTCGGTCAAAGATAAGTGTGAAAATATACATAAAGATCTACCAAAATTAATCGAAGAAAATCTTAATAATGTTGAAAAAAATTGGCCAAAAAATCTACCGAGGGGAATAATTCATGCAGATTTATTTCAAGACAATATTTTTTTTATTCAAGATAAATTTAGTGGTGTGATTGATTTTTATTTTTCATGTGAAGATTTTTTTGCTTTTGAAATCGCTATTTGCTTTAACGCTTTGTGTTTTGATGGTCTTAAAAGTAATTTAAGTTTTAACGTTACAAAAGCAAAGAATTTTATAGATGGATATACATCTGTAAGAAAATTGTCTCAAGAAGAATTAAATAATATTAAGGTTTTATCTCAAGGCGCTGCTTTGAGATTCTTGCTAACTCGAGTATTCGATGCATTAAATAAAGTAGAAGGTGCAATAGTTAAAATCAAAGATCCAATGGAGTATTTACAACGATTAGAATTTCACAAGAATGCAATAAATCATGAGGATTATTTCTTTTAATGAAATTAAAAATTTATACTGATGGTGCTTGCTCCGGAAATCCTGGCAAAGGAGGTTGGGCAGCAATTATATTAGATGATATTAATCAATCTAGTATTTCTGGAAGTGAGAGTAATACAACTAATAATAGGATGGAATTAATGGCTCCAATTATGGCACTAAAAAAAATAAAAAAAAAATCAGAAATTACAATTTTTACTGACTCGAAATATGTGAAAGATGGAATAACTAATTGGATTAAAAAGTGGAAAGTTAATAATTGGAAAAATTCAAACAAGAAACCAGTTAAAAATAAAGATCTTTGGATTAAATTGGATAATGCTTGTCTTAAACATATAGTTAATTGGAAATGGGTTAAGGCACACGCTGGCAACAAATATAATAATCTTGTTGACGAATTAGCAGTTTCGAAAACTAAATAAATTTTAAAAAGCTTTCAGCCGATGACAATTCACAAGTAGCTGTTTCTTTTTCTTCCTCTACTTTTTTAACTTCACCATTCTCCACCAACATTGTATAGCGATTAGACCTAATACCTAACCCTTTTTCAGATTTATCTACTTCTGCTCCTATGGCTTTTGTAAATTTAAGAAAAGGATCACCAGCCATGAAAATTTTAGCTCCTACATTTTGATTTTCACCCCAAGCCTTCATAACATTTGGATCATTTACAGCGATACATATAATTTTTGTAATTCCTTTTTTTGTAGCTAGGTCGTAATTTTTTATATACCCAGGAAGATGAAGAGCCGAACAAGTTTTTGTAAATGCTCCGGGCATGCCTAAAATAATAGTCTTACCTTTACAAAGATCTAAAATATCAATTTTTTTAACATCATTATTTTGATCAAGATAAAATAATTCTGAACCTGGTAATTTATCTCCTTTTTTTATTTTCATTGTATTTTACTTAATATGTAGTTTTTAACTTCTGAATTTGAATTATTAATAATATCAAATGTCTCCTTTTTATCCATGTTCAATTTCAAATGTTTTGGCGCGTCTAAATTTTTTCCTATAGCCTTTTTAATTGTATCGTTGAATTTATATGGATGAGCTGTACCAAGAACAACTATATCCCCTAAATTTTTAAAACTTTTCGCTGCACCAACTCCTGTAGCTGTGTGAGGGTCAATTATAAATTTATATTCTTTATATATTTCATCAATAATACTTATTGTCTCTTCATCTGTAACTTTTACTGCTTCAAAATCTTTTTTTATTTTATCGATTTCTTTTTTTTCTAAATTAAATAAACTTTTTGATGATAGATCATTCATTAATGACCCCACCTTACTATCGCTTTCATCTAATATATAATAAAGCAGCCTCTCAAAATTACTGGCAACTTGTATATCCATACTTGGTGTTATGGTTGCTTTCACTAAGTCAGGTTTATATTCACCAGTATTTATAACTCTTTGTAAAATATCATTTTTATTTGTAGCAACTATAAGCTTATTAATTGGTAAACCCATTTTTTTTGCTACATATCCAGCATAGATATCCCCAAAATTACCAGTCGGCACAGAAAAGCTAATATTGTTTTTTTTTAATCTAAAAAAAGAGTAAAAATAATAAACAATCTGACAAACAATCCTTGCCCAATTGATAGAATTTACACCTGACATATTTATTTTTGCTCTAAAACTATCTTCATTAAAAAGCTCTTTTACAATTTTTTGACAATCATCAAATGATCCTTCTATAGCAATATTAAAAATATTAGCTCCACCAATTGTTGTCATAATTTTTCTTTGAATATTAGAAATTTTATTATGCGGATGCAGAACAAAAAGGTTTATATTTTTTCTATTGCTTAATGCTGCTATAGCTGCTGAGCCAGTATCTCCTGATGTAGCAACTACGACATTTACAGTTTTATTTTTGGCCACTTCTAAGTAGTCATACATATTTCCAATTACCTGCATTGCAATATCTTTAAAAGCTAAAGTAGGTCCATGATAAAGCTCGAGAAGATTTATATTTCCAATTTTTTTTATATTTACGACTTCTTTTTCTTTAAAACTACTATAAGATTTTTGAATTAGTGAGTTGAGCTCTTTCTTTTTAATTTCATCTGAACAAAAATTAAAGATAATTTCTGTTGCAAGATCATTATAACTTAACTGGCTTAAATTATTAAGCTCTTCCTCATTATACTTCTTTATTTCATTAGGTAAAAATAGTCCTCCACCTGGTGCGAGACCTCTTAAGAAAATATCTTTAAAACTAAATTTTAAAGATTTGTTCCTAGTACTAAAATAATTCATTTTTTTCTTCTAAAATATAAATAATAAAAAATTATAGAAATTGATATTGCATACCACGTTATAGCATATTTAAGGTGATTATTTGGCACGTCTATACTAATCTTTTTAGGAAGTGGTGTCTTGGCATTATTATCCTCTAAAAAAATTACAAACTCATTAAATTGCTCTCCCGTAGCTTCTTTTAAATCTTCTAAATTTAATGAAAACCAAATATTATTTGAAATATCATTCTCTGGTTTAAATATACTTGGTTTATAAATTTCTCTTAAAAGACCAATTATTTCACTATCGGTTTCTGCTTTGAGGTTTATGCTTGAACTATCTTTTAGTTCTTTTTTAATCCACCCTCTATTAATTAAAACATTTTGATTTTTATCTGTCGTAAAAGGAGTGACAACATCATATCCGGGTTTTCCACTTTCGTTCAAACTATAAAGGTAAATTTGCTTATCAAAATTAAATTTTCCTTTAGCGCTTACTCTCTGATAATTTTTCTTAATTGAATTTGAGTATTCTATTGGTTTAGAGTCTAATCCAAAAGTTATTTCACTTATAAGCTCTAGCTTCCATTGTAATCTATAAAGTTGCCAAGTTCCTAAAGCACAAAATATTGTTACAAATAAAATAACGAATAGTTGAAATAAAAATGCTCTTTTCAATTTGAGATTAACTTCCCCAAATATAGATCGCAGCAAATAAAAATAACCAAACCACATCAACAAAATGCCAGTACCATGCTGCTGCTTCAAAACCAAAATGGTGTTGTGGTGTAGAGTGGCCTCTCATTGATCGAAACAAACAAACTGCAAGAAAAACTGTTCCAACAATTACATGAAAGCCATGAAAACCTGTCGACATATAAAATGTTGAGCCATATATTCCACCATCTAAAGTAAATGTTGCGTGATGATACTCATAAGCTTGAAAACAAGAAAATATAAATCCTAAAAATACCGTTGCTATCAAACCATTCACTAATCCTTTTCTATCATTTTCCAACATTGCATGATGCGCCCAAGTGACAGTAGTTCCTGATAACAATAAAATCAGAGTGTTAATTAATGGTATATCCCATGGATCAAAAGTTTTGATATCTGCAGGTGGCCATATGCCGCCAATTGAGTCCGGTGGGAATAAACTTGCATTAAAAAAAGCCCAAAACCATGCAACAAAAAACATTACTTCAGAGGCAATAAATAATGTCATGCCGTACCTATGTCCAATTTGAACTATAGGAGTATGATGACCCTGATGTTCTGCTTCCTCAATAACATCTCTCCACCACATAAATGCCCCGTAAACTACTAAAGCGAAGCCAATTAATAATAACCAAAGAGCTTTAGAATGAAAGTAATAAACTGCTCCAAAAGCTAAAACTAAAGTAGCGAATGAAACATAAATCGGCCAAGGACTTGGATCAACTAAATGATAATCGTGTTTTGGTTTTCCTGCCGACATTATGTATTACTCTTTTCATAATAGCCTGATGAAAAAAAGGTAAAAGACAAAGTTACATCAGACATATTTTTAGTTTTATTATCATCAACTACTTCAGGATCCAAGAAAAATGTTAATACAAACTCTTTTTTTTCACCTGGTTGTAAAGTTTGTTTTTCAAAACAAAAGCAACCAATCTTATTTAAATAAATACCAAATGGCGATGGGGACACATTGAATGTTGCTGACCCTGAAGAAATTTCACTACTAGAATTTTCAACGTTAAATTTAATCGTATGAACTTCACCTGGTTTTAAGTCTAAAGTATTTATTTCAGGATAAAATTTCCAATCCAAAGTGCTATTAATGTTAGTATCAAATCTCATTTTATAATCTTGATTAACTATGATTTTTGGAATTTCTTTGTTTGTAGCGTTTTGAGTAGTTCCACCAAATCCTGTTACCCTGCAAAATAAATCATATAAAGGAACGGCTGCAAATGATAAACCTAGCATAAATAAAAATATTGATACCAAAGCAATGGGTGTAAGTTTTTTTTTGCTAATATTCATTATATTTCTCTGTTGTAAATTCCAATATTGTAAAAAGTAAGCACAAACAAAAAAATCATAAATAAAATTAATATCAATGCAGTAATTAAATTTTTTTTCTTTTTATCCATCATGTTATTTTAGAATATTATCAATTAATAAAATTAAAAAAATAAAAAATAAGTAAAAAATTGAATAAATAAATATTTTTCTTGCAATTTTATTTGAAACCTTGGCTATTTTAGAACTATGTAGTTTCAAACATAAGTAGATATAATACATAGTCATTATTGAGGATATAATTAAATAAAATGTGCTAGCGAAATTAAAAAAATATGGAGCTACAACTGCTGGCGACATAATCAAAGCGTATACAAGAATATTTATCTTTGTCGTTTTCGTTCCAGAAATTATAGGGAGCATTGGAATTTTTGCTTTTTTATAATCACCTGATTTATATAAACTTAACGCCCAAAAATGTGATGGTGTCCATAAGAAGATAATTAAAAATAGTACTAGTGGCTCTAAGGATATATTCCCGGTTGCTATTGTCCATCCAATAACAGGTGGCAATGCTCCAGCAGCACCACCTATAACAATATTTTGTGGAGTTTTCCTTTTCAACCAAATTGTATAAACAAAGAAATAAAATGCAATCGTCGATGCTAATAAAATTGCAGAAATTAAATTAGCTGAAAAATAAATGGTGCCTACTGACAAAGCTGATAAAATAATACCAAAGTATAAGGCTTGATCTTTTTTTACTTTTCCAGTTGGGATAGGTCTTAAACAAGTTCTGCTCATTAAAGCATCTAAATCAGATTCGTACCACATGTTAAGTGTTCCAGCTGCACCAGAACCTATGGCAACCGCTAATAGAGAAATACAAGCAGAAGTTAAATCTACATTAATTGGAGCTATTAGCAAACCAACCATACAAGTAAATAAAACTAGAGACATTACTCTTGGTTTCATTAAATTGAAAAATGAATTTAGGTCTAAGGATAAACCGAGTTTAGAGTTTCTAGTTTTTATACTTATCTGGTTCAATTTACTTTATTTTAGGTAGCTCTTCAAAAGTATGGAATGGTGGCGGTGATGACACTGTCCATTCTAGAGTTGTTGCTCCTTCTCCCCATGGATTTTGTTCAGCTTTTTTCTTTTTCATAAAAGCATACAAAAGATTTAATAAAAATACCGCTAAGCCGATAATCGATATATACGAACCAATAGAAGAAATATAATTCCAACCAGCAAATGCATCTGGGTAATCAGCGTATCTTCTTGGCATTCCTGCTAATCCTAGAAAATGTTGTGGGAAGAATATTAAATTAACTCCTATGAACGTCAGCCAAAAATGTAATTTACCTAAAAATTCTGAGTATTCGTAACCTGTCATTTTACTAAACCAATAATAAAATCCTGCAAAGATCGCATACACTGCGCCCATTGATAATACGTAATGGAAATGCGCAACGACATAATAAGTATCATGAAGTGCGGTATCAACTCCTGCGTTTGCAAGAACTACTCCGGTTACTCCTCCTAAAGTGAATAAAAATATAAAACCAATAGCCCATAACATAGGTGTCTGAAAGCTGATGGAGCCACCCCACATTGTTGCTATCCAAGAAAAAATCTTAATTCCAGTTGGGACTGCGATAATCATTGTTGCTGCTAAGAAGTAGGCTTTTGTATCTGTATCTAATCCAACTGTATACATGTGGTGAGCCCAAACAACGAAGCCAACAACTCCAATTGCTACCATAGCATAAGCCATTCCTAGATAACCAAACACTGGCTTTCTTGAAAAAGTTGAAACAATATGACTTATCATTCCAAAACCTGGCAAGATTAAAATATACACCTCTGGATGACCAAAAAACCAAAACAAATGTTGAAATAGAACTGGATCCCCACCAGTTTGTGCTTCAAAGAAAGCAGTTCCAAAATTTCTATCTGTTAGAAGCATTGTTATGGCTCCAGCTAAAACTGGTAATGATAATAAAAGTAAAAATGCAGTAACTAAAATTGACCAAGAGAATAAAGGCATTTTGTGTAAAGTCATGCCAGGAGTTCTCATGTTCAAAATTGTTGTAATGAAATTAATTGCTCCTAGGATTGATGAAGCACCTGCAACATGTAAACTTAGAATTGCTAGGTCCATTGCAGGACCTGGCTGACCAGTTTTTGATGATAAAGGCGGATAAATCGTCCAACCTCCTCCAACTCCTTTTGCTCCTGGAGGTCCGTCCACAAAAATTGATACTAACAACAAAATAAGTGCAACAGGTAACAACCAGAAAGAAATATTATTCATCCTCGGGAAAGCCATATCTGGCGCACCGATCATGATCGGAACAAACCAATTACCAAAACCACCAATCATGGCTGGCATTACCATAAAGAAAATCATAATCAGACCGTGACCAGTTACTAATACATTATACAAATGATAGTCGCCTCCAAGAATTCCATCTCCTGGGTGCATTAATTCCATTCTCATCAAAACTGAAAACGCAGATCCAATTAAACCAGCAATTATTGCAAATATAAGATACATTGTTCCAATATCTTTATGATTAGTTGAATAAGCCCACCTCTTCCAACCTGTTGGATTGTGATGGTGCTCGTGATCTGCAGTTGTTGCTGACATTATTTTATCTCCTTAATTTTTTTTACAATTTTTATATTATTTTTTATTTCTTCTTTGGCGAATTTTACTTTAGCCTCTTCTAACCATTTATTATATTCATCTTCAGAAACAACATTAACTGTGATTGGCATGAAAGCGTGTTTAATTCCACATAGCTCAGAACATTGACCGTAGAAAGTTCCAGTTCGGTCAGCTTTAAACCATGTTTCATTTATTCTTCCAGGAATAGCATCTCTTTTCACCCCAAAAGATGGGAGTGCCCATGCATGTAAAACATCATTTGCGGTTATCATAACTTTTACTACTTTATTTACAGGAACATAAACTGCGTTATCAACTGCCAACAGTCTTGGTTGATTTTCTTTTAAATCTTTTTCATCAACCATGTATGAGTCAAAAATAATATTTTCATCTGGATATTCATAACCCCAATACCACTGATATCCAACGGCTTTAATTGTTACATCTGCCTTTGGTATTTCATCTTGTGAGTATAAAACTTTGAATGAAGGAACTGCCATAACAATCAAAATTAAACACGGAACTAATGTCCAAATAACCTCAATAAGTGTATTGTGACTTGTGGTAGATGGCACTTGATTCTTTGAAGCTCTGTATCTTACACATACATATAATAGTAAAAATAAAACAAAAGCTGTGATAGCTGTAATTATTGGTACTAACATATAGTCATGAAACCAAACAATATCGTCCATACTTTTTGAAGCTGACTTTTGGAAACCTAATTGCCAGTCCTTAGGCTCATTAGCTAAAATTATTGTAGGCCAAGTAAAGAAAAGTGTGTAAGCAATTTTTTTAATCATGAGTTTTTATACAGTTTTTAGATGATTTCACAATTTCAATTAATGCGACAATTAATTAAAGTTATTGATAAAATTAACTAATGAAATCGCGCTTATTACTGCAGTATCAGACCTTAGAATGTTTCTAGATAACGTGAAATGTTTTACAGATCTATTTTTAAGGATGGACTCACGCTCTATTGGAGAAAAATCGCCTTCGGGACCAATCAATATACAGAAGGATTTAAAGTTTTTTAGATCCTCAAATTTTAAATTATCTTTTGAATTAACATCAGCAAATAAAAGTTTTGAGGTTTCGTCAAAGGTTTTTAAAAAATCTTTCAATTTAATTACATCTGTAATTTCTGGGGGAACAAGTTGATTAGATTGTTCAGTTGCCTCAATCACAATCTTTTTTGCTCTGTCAATATTCAATTCTTTTACCTCTGTTCTTTCCGAAACTATTGGAATTATTTTGCTAACGCCAAGCTCTGTAGCTTTTTGCAGAATAGTGTCCATAGGATTTTTTTTGACTAAACAAATTGCAATTTCAGTTTTAGATAAATTTTTAGACTCTTTAATTTTTTCTAAAAACCTAACTTCAACTCTATCTTTATTTAAAAAAATGATTTCACTTTTCCACTCCCCGTTTTTATTAAAAAAATTTAAGTTTGATCCTCTTTTAAGTCGCATTACATTTACAACATAATGAGTGTGCTCTTTACTTAACAAACTTGTATTATTTTCTAGTATACTGTCTGGATGATATAATCTAATATTCATTAATAAATATAATATAAATAAATTTTGAATTTATAAAGGAGCTTTAATGAAAAAAGGTAAAAGAGCTGGAGATTCTCCAATAGGCATTGATGTGTTAGAAGGAAAATCTTATTTTTGGTGTACTTGCGGAGTCAGCACTAAACAACCTTTTTGTGATGGTTCACACAAAGGAACTGAATTTGTACCTTTTAAATATTTAGCTGAGCAATCTAAAAAAGTTTTTTTCTGCTCATGTAAACAAACAAATGATCAACCATTATGCGATGGTTCACATAACGTTTCATAAATGATGAAAACAAAGGCAGTTGTGTTTGACGCTTACGGTACATTGTTTGATGTAAATTCAGCTGCTGAAAAGTGTAAAGATAAAATTGGAACAAGCTGGGAGGCTTTTGCAAATTTTTGGAGAACTACTCAACTCGAATATACTTGGCTTAGAAGTTTAATGAAAAGACATAAAAATTTTTGGGAAGTTACTGAAGACAGTTTGGATAAATCTATGAAAATTTTTAATATCAATAAAAGTATGAAAAATGAATTATTAAATCTTTACAAAATTTTATCTCCATATCCCGAAGTTAAAGAAGTGTTGCAAGATTTAAAAAAAAGAAACTTCAAACTTGCAATACTTTCTAACGGAACTCCTGCTCTTCTTAATGAATTGGTTGAAAGTAATAGATTAAATAATTTATTTGATGATCTTTTTTCTATTGAAGAAGTAAAAGTTTATAAACCTGACTCAAGAGTTTATGAAATACCAGTAAAAAAATATAATCTTAAAGCTAGTGAAATTACTTTTTTAAGTGCAAATACATGGGATGTTTCTGGAGGTGGAAACTATGGTTATAATTCCATTTGGGTAAATAGAAACAAATCGGAGTTTGATATTCTTGATTATCAACCGGAAAATGAAATTAATAACTTAAAGCTGCTACTTGATAAAGTTTAATCATGTATTATATATATTCGCATGTCACTTATTGAAGTTAAAAAAATTATTAAAGCATTAAGCGCCTCAGACGGAGCGGGAGTAAAACTAAAAAGAAGCATAGGAACTCCTGAAGCAGATTACATTGATCCATTCTTAATGCTTGATGAATTTGGTTCTGAAAATAAAGATGATTATGTCGCTGGTTTTCCACCTCATCCCCACAGAGGAATTGAAACCGTAACATATATGTTAAACGGAGAATTTGAACATCAAGATAGCACTGGAGCTAAAGGTATTATGACATCAGGAGATGTACAGTGGATGAAAACTGGAAGAGGCATTATTCATTCTGAGATGCCTGCTATGAAAGAAGGTAAGCTATTAGGCTTTCAGCTATGGATCAATATGCCAGCTAAACTTAAAAAGAATAAGCCAGAGTACCTTTACATAAAAGGAAATGAGCTCGGAAAACACAAAGATAAAGAGAAAATCGTAAAAGTAATTGCTGGTAAATACGAGAAAGCTGAAGGACCAGAAAAAAATCATAATGTTGATCCAATTTATTTTCATATAATTTTAAATGAGGGAAAAGAATTTAACTGTGACGTGCCTTCAGGACATAATTCTTTTGTATACTTGTTAAAAGGAGAGTTAAAAATTGGAGAAAAAGGCCATAATAAAACAGCTGACTCAAACCTAATATTATTAGAAAGAGGCAATAAGCTAAAGATTACAGCAAGCAAAAAAACTGAGTTTTTATTCATTGCTGGTAAGCCAATTGGCGAACCTATTGCAAGAGGTGGACCATTTGTGATGAATACAAAAGCTGAGATACTCGAGGCTATTCAAGACTATAACAACGGAACATTTGCTAAATATTAAAAGTTAAAGTACGTTTCCAAAATTAAAATGTCTAAATCTATCGTACTGAAAACAAATGGAGGTCCTGAGGTATTAGAACTTCAGGATGTGAATGTAGGTTCTCCAGGTGCTGATGAAATTAAAGTTACGAATCATGCAATTGGTTTAAATTATATTGATACTTATCACAGATCTGGTTTGTACCCTATTAAGTTGCCAAGCGGTATTGGCTTGGAAGCTGCTGGAAAAATTGATGAAGTAGGTTCAAATGTTTCTGAATTTAATAAAGGTGATAATATTGCATATGCCTCCATTCCTTTAGGAGCTTATGCACAACAAAGAATTATCCCTGCTAAAATTGCTGTTAAAATTCCTGAAGGAATTTCACATGAGTTAGCTGCAACCTTAATGACAAAGGGTTTAACAACTAATTATTTGCTTACCAAAACTTATAAACTTAAAGCTGGTGAAATAGTTCTTTTCCATGCAGCGGCTGGAGGGGTTGGTCAAATTTTTGCTCAATGGGCTAACAGTATTGGAGCAAAAGTAATTGGAACAGTTGGCTCTGATAATAAAATCAAAGTAGCTGAAGAAAATGGTTACTCTCACGTTATTAATTATACAAAAAATAATTTTGCTAAAGAGGTTATGAAGATCACTGGTAATAAAGGAGTGTCCGCAGTTTTTGATGGAGTTGGAAAAAAAACATTCCATGGATCAATAGAATCCCTTTCAACAAGAGGTATGATGATAAGTTTCGGAAATGCATCTGGACCTTTAGATCCTGTTAATGTTCCAAAAGAAATTCAGCCTAAAGGACTATACTTGACAAGGCCTTCTATTGGACAATATTTTAGTAATAGAAAGGAACTTCAAGCCGGGGCTGATCAAATTTTTGAGAAAGTTAAATTTGGAAAAATAAAAATCAGGATTGCAAAAAAATACAATCTTGCAGATGCTAAAGATGCACACACAGATCTTGAGGCAAGAAGATTAATCGGCCCAGCAATTTTAATTCCGTAATGTCAAACAAAATTATATCTCCTTGTATAAGTATTTGTAAAACTGATCCTGTAACTGGCTACTGCTACGGATGTGCAAGAACTAATGAAGAAAAAAAAAAGTGGAAAGACGAAAATATAAGTGAAGAATGGAAATTAGAAAATCTAAAGAAAATAAAATCACGAATGCAAGGATGGCAATTGAGCGCTTTTGAGGAGTCCTATAGACATAAGATCAGCAAAGGAATTTCACTTTTAAAAAAAAAAAATTTAGAAGGTTGATCTATAAATCTTTTTTCATAGAGTCAATATCACTTAGGTGATATTTCAATGCTTCATTAGACATTCTCACTTCTTGTAAAAATAAGAAAATTGAAATTATCATGCACACACAACACAACGCAAAACTAAGCCTTGCATAAAATGTTAAGTCTAAATATAAAAGTAATACTGTAAGCATATTAAAAAGAAATCCAAAGGATGAAAACCCCATTACATATTTAAGATAATTAGTTCTTTTATTTAAAACATGAAGTTGT
>CACNZU010000006.1 GCA_902624885.1 uncultured Pelagibacteraceae bacterium | reverse complement strand
AATTGGAATAGAGGTAAAAGGAGCCAAAAGATGGCTTGATTTTTATTTTTTTAGATTACAACCAATTGAAATTTTAAAGCCATTTTTTATTTTAGCCTCAGTTAAAATTTTGACATTTGATAAATTACATAGCTTACAATTAAGATACTTGATAAGTTTTACATTATTATCATTTGTTATAATTCTTTTAATTGATCAACCAGACCTCGGCCAGTCTATTTTACTTGTCTTAAGCTGGGTTGCTACAGTCTTTATATCTGGAATAAGTTTGTTTTATGTATTTGGATTTTTAATAATTTTTTTAGTTACTCTAAGTTTTCTGCTATTTTTATTTCCTGAAAAGTTTGGCTATATAATTAATCGTTTAATTTCATTTATAGATCCAAGCAAAGGTGACAAGTTTCAGTCCTCTTCAGCTTTAGATGCTATAAAACTTGGTGGTTTAACAGGGCAAGGAATGGGAGAAGGAATTTTGAAAGATAGGGTACCTGAAGCCCATACGGATTATATTATTGCGATTATTTCTGAAGAGTATGGCTCAATAATTTCAATTTTAATAATATTCATATTTCTCTATATTTCTTTTAGAATAATAAAAAATTGTATTAATCAAGACGACCGATTAGTAAAAATTTCACTTAGTGGGTTGGCTTCATTACTTGTTTTTCAAACATTTATTCATGTTGGTGTAAATACAAATCTAATTCCTACAACTGGAATGACATTACCTTTTTTGAGTTACGGAGGTTCATCTCTTGTTGGAAGCGCTATTTTAGCCGGAGTAATTTTAAATTATACAAAAAATAAAACTTATTTATATGACTAAAGATTACAAAATTTTAATAGCTGTTGGTGGTACCGGCGGACATGTATTTCCAGGCATAAACTTAGCAGAACACTTAAAAATCAGTGATTTTCAAGTTGAGATTACTACAGATAAAAGAGGATATAAATATCTAGAAAGGTATAAAACTTTCAAAATCTCTATACTACCTTCATCTCCATTAATTTCAAAAAGTTTCTACTTTTTAATTCGTTCATCATTTTTAATTTTTTATTCAATATTAAGATCTTTAGTTTTTTTAATTTTAAATAGACCCAGAATTATCATTGGTATGGGTGGATATGCTTCCTTTCCCATTTGTTTAGCAGCTTATATTTTAAGAATTAAATTTATAATTTATGAAAATAATTTAATTATTGGAAAAGCTAATAATTATTTATTACCTTTTTCAAATAAAATCATAGTTTCTAATAAACAACTCGAAGGGATACCCAAAAAATACGATTTCAAAATTTATGAGATAGGAAATATTATAAATAAAGAAATTATCAATTTTTCTGAAAATATAACAAAAATCAATAATGAAAAAAGACTTAGCATACTTGTGCTTGGCGGCAGTCAAGCAGCAAAAATATTCGCTGAAACACTTCCAAAAATATTTAAAGAATGTTCAAAAAAAATAATTAATCTTAAAATTTTCCAACAATGTATGCCTAATCAAAATGAATTTCTTAGAGAATTTTATGAAAAAGCAAAAATTGAATTTGAAATTTTTAATTTTAGTGTGAATCTTACTGAATACTTTTCAAAAACAAATTTAGCAATTACAAGATCTGGATCATCAATGTTAGCAGAATTAACAAATGCGAATATCCCATTTATATCTGTACCACTTCCAAGTTCTGCGGATAATCATCAATTAAAAAATGCATCTTACTATCAAAAAAATAACTTATCCTTTCTAATTGAAGAAAAAGATTTAAACACCAAGCTTTATAATCTTATAAATGATATATGTCAGAACAGATCATTATTAAACAAAATAAAAATGAATCAGCGTCAATATTCTGACAAAAATGTCTATAAAAATATTAACCAAGTATTAAGAGAAATTATTGATGAAAAAAATTAATTTAGGTCAAAATGAAATTATCCATTTTCTAGGTATTGGTGGAATTGGGATGAGCGGGTTAGCTCAAATAATGAAAAATATGGGATACAAAATACAAGGTAGCGATCAGAGTAAAAATAAAAACACTATAACTTGTGCTAATTTGGGTATTAAAGTTTTTATAGGCCACTCTGTAAAAAATTTGAAAAACTCTACAATTATAGTTCGATCCTCGGCTATAAAAAATAGTAATATCGAGATTAAATATGCAATTAGAAAGAAAATTCCAATTTATTCAAGAGCTGAAGTTCTGGCAGATATTGTTTCTTTAAAGAAAAATATAATTATCACTGGATCTCATGGTAAAACAACAACCACCTCGCTTGTTTCAAAAATTCTCTCCGATCAAAAGCTTGATCCTACGATTATAAATGGCGGAGTAATAAATTCATTTAATAGTAATGCGAAACTTGGAAAGGGCGAATGGTCTATTCTTGAAGCAGACGAATCTGACGGAAGTTTCCTCAAGTTACCTATAAATTATTCCATAGTTACCAACCTAGATTATGAGCATATAGATTTTTATAAAAGTTTTGAAAATTTAGAAAAATCTTTTGTGAAATTCATTGAAAAAACTCCACCTACTGGTAAATCGATTGTTTGCATTGATAATAAAAATATCAAAAAAATATATAAACAGATTAAAAGTAAAAATATTTTAACATACGGTCAAAGTGCAAAATCGAATTACAGAGTTTCTAATGTAAGATATAAAACTGACTACTCTGTTTTTGACCTTAATTATAGAGATTTAAAGAAAAAAAACAAAAAGATTAAAAACATTGAGTTAAAATTATTAGGTAAACATAACGTTCTAAATGCTACAGCAGCTATAAGTGTATGTTTAAACTTAGGAGTAAATCAAAATATTATAAAAAAGTCGCTTAAAAAATTTTCTGGAGTTCAGCGAAGAATGACAAAAATATTCTCTAAAGATTTAAATGATTTCTATGATGACTACGCTCATCACCCAACCGAAATAGCCTCAATTTTAGAGGGGGTTAAAAAAGCTCATAGTAACAGGAAGATTATTTCTATATTTGAACCTCATCGTTATTCTAGAGTGCTATCTTTAAAAAAAGAATTTGCTAAGTCTTTTTCTAAGTCCGATCTGGTTTTATTATGTCCTTTATACGCTGCAGGGGAAAAAAAGAGCCCTAAATTTAATCAAGTTAAATTTGCTAATTTGATTGGCAAATTATCAAATACTCAAGTTATTACTATTGAAGATCATTTAAAAATTGGGAAATTTTTAAGAAAAAATTTAATTAGTAATGAGATTATAATTGGTATGGGAGCTGGTTTAGTTTCAAAATGGATGAAAGAATTAGAGAATACTTTATGAGCTTAAATCAAAAAACCATAAAAAAATTTGATAAAACTATTACTCAAAATACAAAACTTTCTAATTATAGCTGGTTTAATCTTGGTGGTCCTGCAGATTACTTATTTAAACCTAAAAATAAAGATCAATTAATCGAATTTTTAAAAGAAAATAAAAAAAACAATCACAAAATTACGATTTTGGGTGCAGGTTCAAATACACTTATAAGAGATAAAGGGATAAGAGGGGTTGTAATTAAGCTTGGATCAGGTTTTTCCGAAATGAAATTGGTAGATGGAGATATCATCGAGGCAGGTTCTGCGTCACTAGATAGAAAAGTGTCAGACTTTGCAAAAAAAAACGGAATAAGTAATTTTGAATTTCTTTCTTGCATCCCAGGATCCATAGGGGGTGCAGTGATTATGAATAGCGGTTGTTACGGATATGATATTTCAAAAATTTTAATATCTTTAAAAGTAATTGATACAAAAAGCATTAAAGAAAAAGAGATTAAACGTGAGGAAATTGATTTTATTTATAGGGGTACAAATCTTCCGGAAAATTTTATTGTAACTTCTGTTAAATTAAAAGGAAGTATTGAGCCTAAAGAAAAAATTGAAAAAAAACAAAATGAATTAATTAAAAGAAAAAAACAATCACAGCCTAGTCAAATTAAAACTTGTGGAAGTACATTCAAGAATACTAACTATAAAAAAAAAGCATGGCAAATAATTAAAGAGGCTGGTTGTGATAAATTTAAGGAAGGTGATGCAATAATTTCAGAAAAACACTGTAATTTTTTTGTAAATAATGGAAATGCAAAATCAGCTGACATAGAAAAATTGATAAATAGAGTGAGAGATACGGTAAGCGAAAAAGTAGGAGTTAATCTTGAATTGGAGATTAAAATTATAGGTGAATAAAAAAAAATTTAGAAGGGTTTTGGTCGTATTAGGTGGAACTTCCGGTGAGAGAAAAGTAAGCCTTAATAGCGGAAAAGCGTGTATTAAAGCACTAAAAAAAAAAAATTACATTGTATCTACTTTTGACCCAAAATTTAAAAATTTTAATCTTATTAATAAATATAAAATTGATGTTATCTTCAATGCCTTACATGGTAAGGGAGGAGAAGACGGTGTAGCACAGAGCTACTTTGAATATCTTAAAATACCCTACACTCATTCAGGGGTTATAAGCTCTTACAATGCCATGAATAAAATTATCTCAAAAGAAATTTTTATTAAAAATAATATATCAACACCCAAGTACTTTGTATTGCGCAAAAGTGAATTCAGCGGTACATCATTAAAATTACTTTTAAAAAGAAAAAAAATTAAATTTCCAGCTGTTATAAAACCTTCAAATGAGGGCTCAAGTCTTGGTGTGAAAATATCAAAAAATTTTGATCAATTAAATAAATATACAAGACAATTATTTAAAAAATATAATGAATTAATTTTAGAAGAGTTTATAGGCGGTCAAGAAATACAAGTTGCGATTATTGATGACACTCCAATTGGTGCTATTGAACTCGTGCCATCACGATCCTTTTATGATTATAAAGCAAAATACTCAAAGTCAGCAAAGACTAAGCACCTTATGCCAGCCAGATTGAAAAAGGAAAATAATTTGAAAGCTTTAGCATTGGCAAAACAAGCACATAAAGCTTTGGGTTGTAAAGGTGTGTCGAGAGCAGATTTTAAATTTTTTAAAAACAAATTTTACCTTCTCGAAATAAATACTCAACCTGGAATGACAAGTTTATCGCTAGTACCTGAGATTGCAAGTTTTTACGGGATCTCCTTTTCTAATTTGGTAGAAAAGATCCTTCTAAACGCTAGTATAAATAGATGAAGAGAAGATATTTAATTGGTCTTTTATTAATAATAATTCTGAGCACTTACAGTATCAAAGGTAATTTTTCTGGCTTACCAATTTTAGTTATAAAAGAAATATACGTGGAGAATAATTCTGTTTTGGATAAGAATACTATTACCAAAAAACTTAATTTTTTATTAAATAAAAACATTATTCTAATAGATAAAAAGGAAATTCAAAATAAGTTAGAAGAAATAGATATTATTAAAAGTTTTGAGATCAAAAAGGTTTATCCTAATAAAATAAAGATAAAAATTTTTGAAAAGAAACCTATTGCAATCTTACAAAATAAAACAGAAAAAAAATATTTTACTGAAAATAACGATATAATAAGTTTTTTTAATTTTAAAAATTTTGAGGATTTACCACTTGTATTTGGAGACGAAGCCAATTTTGGAGTTTTTTATAATAGTTTAAAAAAAATTAACTTTCCTATCGAAAATATAAAAGAATTTTATTTATTTGAGTCAAAAAGATGGGATTTAGTAACAAAAAAGAATCAATTAATTAAATTGCCAACTAATGATTATTTGAAGAGTCTTGAAAATTTTCTAGTATTAAAAGATCAAGTAAATTTTGATAAATACCGAACTTTTGATTATAGAATTAGCGATCAACTTATTTTAAAATAAGTTATGAAAAATAATTCTCCAATATTTTTTATTGAAATAAATCAGACTGAATTTATTTTTTTTGTTGGTGAAACAGTAGATAACAACTATAAATTTTTATACTTTAATTCAGTACCAATTCAGGGAATAAGTAATAATAAAATTTTAGATCACAATGTAGTTTTTAATATTCTAAAAAATAATATTTATATTATTGAAAAAAAATTAAATATTATTTTTAAAGAAGTAGTTATAATTCTTAATAATTTAGAGTGCTCAACAATAAATTTTTCAGGTTTTAAAAAATTAAATGGCTCTCAATTATTAAAAGAGAATGTGACTTACATATTAAATTCTTTAAAATCGAAAATTAATGAGACTGAAGAAAAGAAAAAAATACTTCATATTTTTAATTCAAATTTTTTATTAGATAAAAAAGTAACAAACAATCTTCCTATAGGTTTATTCGGAAATTTTTATTCCCACGAACTTTCTTTTTTTCTCATCAATAAAAATGATTACAAGAACTTAGAGAATATATTAAATAAGTGCAATTTAAGATTAAAAAGAATTATATCTAAAAGTTTTATTGAAGGTGTAAATATAATAAATAAAAACACAAACCTAAATACTTTTGTCAAAATAAAAATAAGTGAGCAAAATTCTCAAATAATTTATTTTGAAAATTCTGCGTTAAAATTTACACAAGATTTTGATTTCGGCTCAGATATAGTTTTAATGGATATTGCAAAAGTAACAGGTTTTAAAATTGAAGATTTAAGAAATATCCTTTTAAATTCAAAATTTGATGGTGATAACGACAACTTTTTAGAAAAAGAATTTTTTCAAGGTAATAATTTTAGGAAAATTAAAAAAAAACTATTTATAGAGATTGCTAACGCACGAATACTAGAAATAGCTGAAATTATACTCTTTAAAAATATTAACCTTAAAAGTTTTTTGAAAAATCAGGTTCCAATTTTTTTGAACATAAAAGATATAATTAATCAAAAGTGCTTTGAAAGCAGTTATAAGCTTTTTTTTGCGGATCAACATAATTATGAGCTAAGTTTTTTTAAAAATGAAAATTCTGAAACCCTTTATGAGAACGCTAATAATGTTGTTCAATATGGGTGGAATAAGGAAGCAGTGCCTTTTATACATGAAAAAAAATCACTTATTTCGAAGATCTTTGATTTCTTCAATTAAATTAATTGTTATTTTTAGAAACATTAGTTGTTTTAAGAGCAAGCAATAAATTATGTATAAAACTCTTCATGTTAGAAACTTATCAAATAACTTTAGAGCAACCTGTAAAATTTAAAGGAATTGGACTTCATACAGGCAAGAATTCTAAGGTAAAAATTATTCCAGGCAAATCTGATCAAGGAATAGTTTTTAAAAGAGTTGATTTGAAAAACAATAATGAAGTTAAAGCTACTTATGATCAAGTTTCATCTGCAAAGCTCTGTACAACTCTAGAAAATGAACATGGTGTAAAAGTTTCAACAGTAGAGCATCTTCTTGCATCCCTTTATATTTGCGGCATCGATAATGCGATTATAGAAATAGACAGCGAGGAAATTCCAATAATGGATGGTTCGGCGAAAGAATTCTTAGATATTCTTAAAAATGTTCAATTAAAAAAATTAGAAAAAAAAAGAAAATATTTAAAAATTTCTGAGCCAATCGAATTAGTTGATGGAGATAGAAATATTTCAATAGAACCAAATAATACTTTTGAAGTAGACTTTAAATTAAAATATAATAACAAAATTATTGGCCAACAAAAAAATCTTGTAAATTTTCAAACTGATAATCTCGTTGATATTTATGAATCTAGAACCTTTTGTTTATTTGACGATATAGAAAAAATTAAAAAATTGGGATTAGCAAAAGGTGGCTCCCTCGATAATGCAATCGTAGTTGATAAAGATAAAATTCTTAACAAAGGTGGATTAAGAAATAGAAATGAATTTGTAAATCATAAGATTCTTGATTTAGCTGGAGATTTTATGTTATCCGGTTTTAGAGTTTTAGGAAAAGTTTCATGTAATCAGGGAGGTCATCAACTCACTAATATGTTTTTAAGGAAGTTGTTTCTATCTGAGTCGGCTTTTTCAATATCAGAGATAAAGGATATTATCATTTCTAAAAAAAGATTATCTACGCATCAAATAAAACTCGCAGTTAACGCATAATTTAAAAAAAATTTACATATAAATTTAATTTTAATCTGCTATTAGTTTTATTATGTTTCAAAGACTAATTTTATTTCTAATTATAACTATATTTTTATTTTCCTGCTCAAAAGAAGACGCTATTATATATAAACCAGTTGAAAAAACTGATCCTTATGTTTTATATAATGAGGGTTTAAAAGCTTTTGAAAAAAATGATTTCTTTTTTGCTAATAAGAAATTTTCAGAGGCCGAATTAAGCTTTCAAAGCGTAGAACTAGCGGCTAAATCGGCAATCATGTCGAGCTTTTCTCTTTATGGAATAAATTTTTATGAACAAGCACTAGAAAATTTAAATAGGTTTTTAAAAACCTATCCCTCAGATAAAAATGTTATATATGCCCATTATTTAATTTCGATCATATATTTTGAGCAAATAAGTGACGAAAAAAAAGATCTTGATCCTTTATTAAAAGCTAATGAAAAAATAGATTTTTTCTTAAAAAAATATCCTAATACTGATTATGCGATAGATTTAAGATTTAAAAAAGATTTAATTCAAAATCAATTAGCAGCGAAAGAATTATTTGTAGCAAAATATTATGTTTCAACACAAAAGTGGGTTCCTGCAATTAAAAGACTAAAAATTATAATAGAAGATTACGATAAAACTATTTTTGTAGAAGAAGCACTACATAGGTTGGTTGAAATTCATTATCATCTAGGATTAGAGCTGGAGGCAAAAAAATATGCTAAAATTTTAGGATATAATTATAATTCTGGCGACTGGTTTAAACAGTCATATAAAATTTTAAACAGAGAATATGATATAAATAATGAAAAAACGATAAATTTAATTAAAAAAAAAGAGAAAAATTTGTTTGATAAAATAATCGAAATGATCAGATAAATAAATGGATGAAAAGCAAAAGATAATTAAAGAACATAAAAACTTAATTAATCAAATTAAGAAACATAACAAATATTATTTTTCTGAAGATAATCCAAAAATTTCAGATTCAAATTATGATAAATTAAAAAAAAAATTAATTGAATTTGAAAAAAAATATTCTTTTTTAAAATCTCATGGTTCTGTGAGTGAAATTGTTGGCTCAACACCTTCAAATAAATTTAAAAAGATAAATCATTTGATACCTATGCTTTCTCTTGCAAATGCTTTTGACAAAAATGATATGGAGGATTTCCTAAAAAAAATTAGCAATTTTTTGAACTTTAAAGATAAACAAATAGAATTATTTACTGAGCCAAAAATTGATGGAATTTCTGCTACTTTAATTTACGAAAGAGGAGTTTTAACTAAAGGTCTTTCCAGAGGAGACGGAGTTATTGGAGAGGATATATTAGAAAATCTTAAAACAATTTCAGAGATTCCAAAAATAATAAAAGGTGATCAAATACCTGATTTGTTAGAAATAAGATGTGAAATTTTTATAAGCAAGAATGACTTTCAAAAAATAAATAAAAAATTTGCAAATCCTAGAAATGCAGCTGGTGGTTCCTTAAGACAAAAGAATCCCAAAGAAACTGCCAAAATTCCTTTAAAATATTATGCATATGGTCTAGGAGCAGTTAAACCCATGCTATTTTCTTCACAATCTGATTTTTTAAAAAAAATAAATCAGTGGGGTTTTTCTACTAATTCTTTGTCTAAGAAAGTTATAGGATTGCAAGAAGTGGAGCGAGAACATAAAAAAATTGATGATATAAGATCTGGTTTAAATTATGATATCGATGGTCTTGTATACAAAGTAAATGATTTAAAATTACAACAAAGATTAGGAAATACCTCTAACTCTCCTAGATGGGCGATTGCTTACAAATTTTCAGCTGAAAAAGCAGTCACAATAATTAAAGATATATCTATTCAAGTTGGCAGAACCGGTGCAATAACACCAGTAGCCAAGGTTGAGCCAGTTACAGTTGGCGGCGTTGTTGTATCTAATGCTACTCTACATAATGAAGATGAAATTAAAAGAAAAGATATTAGAATAGGAGATACGATTAAAATTCAGCGAGCCGGTGATGTTATTCCACAAGTAGTTTCAGTAGATTTTTCAAAAAGAAATAAATCAAGTAAAAAGTTTTCTTTTCCTTCCAAATGTTTATGTGGATCTCATACAAAAAAAGAATTTAGTAAAAGTACAAAAAAAGAAGATGCTGTAAGAAGGTGTGTTAAAGGCTATGAATGCAAATATATAGCTAAAGAAAAATTAAAACATGTGGTTTCTAAAGAAGCATTTAACATAGAAGGACTTGGAAAAAAAGTTGTTGATCAGTTATGGGATTTAGAATTAATAAAAGAACCCTCAGATATTTTTAATTTAAATTATAAAAAAATTATTGAGCTTGAGGGGTGGGGAGATTTATCAATAAAAAATCTAAAAAATGCAATAGAAAAATCGAAAAATATTAGCTTGGAGAAATTTATTTTTTCGATAGGAATTAGACATATCGGTCAAGAGAACGCTAAAATACTTTCATCTTTTTTTATCTCAATCAAAGAATTTTCAAAGTTATTTGATAATAAACTAAGAAAGGAAATTTTAAAAAATTTGATAGAACTAGATGGAATTGGTGAAACTCAGATTGAGGCTATTGATAATTTTTTTTCTAAACAAACAAATATTAAAATAACAAAAAATTTACTTAATAATTTAAACATTTTAAGTTATACCACAAAAAGTAAAAATGGAGTGTTTTCAAACAAAAAAATAATGTTTACTGGTGGCTTTGAAAATATGAGCAGGTCCGAGGCTAAATCATTAGCAGAAAAAAATGGCGGGAAAGTCCTTGGCTCTTTATCAAAAAAACTTGATTATCTAATTGTTGGGGACTCAAAACCAACAAGAAGAAAAGTGGATCAAGCAAAAGAATTGAAAATTCGAATAATTTCTGAAAAAGAGTGGAATAAAATCTTAAATAGCTGAACAAGCTTCTTTAAGATCAAGGATTTCAGATTTGACCATAAATTTATTAAGACTTTTAAATACTTTACTATGATAGTTGTTTAACCAAATTTTCTCATTTTTATTAAGTAATGATCTATCTATTAAATCTTTATCTATAGGAGTCATAGTCAAGTTTTCAAAATATTTTTTATTATTTTGTTTTTTTACATAAATTAAATTTTCAATTCTTATACCAAATCTATTTTTTTCATAATAACCAGGTTCATTAGAAATAACCATTCCCTCTTGTAACTTTATATTATTTTTTTTTGAAAAGGCTTGTGGACCTTCGTGAACATTAAGAAAATATCCTACACCGTGTCCAGTGCCATGGGAATAGTTTAATCCAATTTTTTTTAAATACTGTCTTGCTTTATTATCAATTATTGCTCCTGAAGTATTTTTTTTTAATTTATAGTTTGAAACAGCTATATGTCCTTTTAAAACTCTAGTGAAAATATTTTTAATTCTTGTATTTGAATTTTCTAAAGAAATTGTCCGAGTTACATCAGTTGTACCAAATTCATATTGACCTCCAGAATCTAGTAGATAAATGTCACCTTTTTTCAAAACTCTATTAGTTTCTTTTGTTGCCCTATAATGAATTATCGCTCCATTTGGACCAGCTCCAGAAATTGTGGGAAAGCTTAATGATTTAAACCTTTTATTTTTTTTCCTAAAATTTAATAATTTTTTTTGGGAACTTATTTCAGTAATTTTTTTTTGTTTGAAATTTTTTTTTATCCAAAACATGTGTTTTGTTATCGCGACACCATCCAAAATATGTGCTTTTTTAATATTTTGAATTTCTTTCTTATGCTTAATAGCTTTAAATTTATAAATAGGATCAAAAAAATCCAATATCTTATTTTTTTTTGAAATTATCTTCTCTAAATAGAAAGAACATGTATTTTTATCAATTATAAATTTCTTTTTATTTATCCTCGATAGAATATCTGGTGCAAATTCTGTTTTGATAAATTTTATTTCTTTAAAATAATTTTTTAAACTAATTTTTATTTTTCCTACATTACAAAAAAATATAATATTTTTATGTTTATCAATCAGTACACTACTGTATGGAATAGGACTATACTCTGAGTCTTTTCCTCTAATGTTGAATAACCAAGCATTATTTTCACTAGCGGAAATGAATTGGAAATCAGCACTTTTTTTCTTTAAATGAGCTACAACTTTATTAATCTTATTTTTATAATGATCACCGACTGACTTTTTCGGCAAACGGTAAAAACTATTCTCTTTTTCTTTTGTTTTTCTTTTCCAAATTTTGTCAATAAGATTCTCTTGTAATGGTTTAAACTTGCAATTTTTATTTCTAAAAAAAATTTCTAAGGTTCTTGAAGTAAATATTTTTGGATCAAAACCAATTATTAGTTTTTTGCTTCTCAATATATCGTAAGGCATTTGGTCTGGAAAGGTAACTATTTTAAAATACTTTCCAGATTGTTTTTTTGCTTGCAAACTATATCTTCCATCTACAAATAAATAGTTTTTATCTTTTAGTATTAAACAAAAACCATAAGATCCTGAAAAATTGGAAATATACTGAAGTCTGTCATTTTGTTTTGAAGTATACTCTCCGAAAAATTCGTCATTTTTGGGAATTAAATATCCATCAATTTCCATTATTTTGAAAATTTTTCTTAATCTATTTATTTTTTCCATTTAAGCATTTTGTTTTTTTTATACCTATCCCAGCCTGGACTTCTATACTCTTCTTCAAACTCAAAAGTATCATCTTGATTAAAATCAAAATTTTCATCATCTGTAGTGTTAATCTCATTTTTCTCAACACTTTCATCTGGTATTTCATTTATAAATCTTGAAGGTAATGCATCCATCCAGTCTCCGTGATATGCTCTTTTCATCGCAAAAGACAAATAAGCTTCTTTTTTTGCCCTTGTAATTCCTACGTAAGCCAGCCTTCTTTCCTCTTCTAAAGCAAAATCTCCTTTTTCTTCCAAGGACTTTTGATGAGGGAATAAACCTTCTTCCCATCCAGGAAGAAATACGACATCAAATTCTAATCCTTTAGCTGCATGCATCGTCATTAGATTTATTTTTGCGCCTTCCCACTCTTGATCAATCGAGGTAGCTAAAGCGACATGTTCTAAAAAACTTTGTAAATTATCATAATCTTGCATTGCTCTTAATAATTCCTTCAAATTTTCTAATCTATTTTCATTTTCTAAATCTTTCTTATCTTTTAGCATCGAGGAATATCCAGACTCATCCAAAATAATTTTCAATAAATCATAGTGCTTCATTTTCGTTGAGTCTCTTCGCCACTTTTTGATCATATTAATTAATTGAGAAAGTGAAGTTTTAATTTTTGGCTTGAATTTATTTTTTTCCAAAATTTTAACAATGGAGTCCTCTAGACATAATTTATTTTCTTTACTAAAGGTAAATATTTGATTTAAAGTACTTTCGCCTATCCCTCTTTTTGGTGATCCGATTACACGCTCTAAAGCTAAATCATCAAATTTTTGATTTATTATTCTTAAATATGCCACCGCATCTTTAATTTCTGCTCTTTCATAAAATTTTATACCTCCTAAAACGCGATAAGCGATCCCCACTTGCAGAAATCTCTCCTCAAATTCTCTTGTCTGATAAATTGCTCTTACTAGAATTGAGACATCATTTAATGAATATTTTTTTTTAATTTTTTTTTCAATTATATCACTTATACCTTGCGCCTCTTCTTTACCAGTCCTGTAACAGTTTAGTTTTACTAATTCTCCTTCATCAGCAGAGGACCACAATTTTTTCCCAAGTCTATTAGAATTATTAGAAATTAAGTTAGAGGCCGTTTCCAATATATTTTTTGTAGATCTATAATTTTGTTCTAACTTAAAAACTTTACAATTCTTATAAATTTGATCAAAGGTTAAAAAATTTTTAATTTCTGCTCCTCTCCAGCTATAAATTGATTGATCATCATCACCAACACAACAAATGTTTTGATTATCATTAACTAACAAATTTAACCATTTATTTTGTATAAAATTTGTATCTTGAAACTCATCTACTAGAATGTATTTAAAATTTTTGTGATATAGCTCTGCGATATCTTTGTGTTCTTCAAAAAGCTTCACGCTGAAAAGAATTAAATCTCCAAAATCGAAAGCATTTAAGTCTTTTGTTTTATTTTGATATATTTCATAAACTTTTAAAATAGACTTAAGTAAAGAACTTGATTTTTCTAAATTAATATTTTTTGGTAATAGTCCTTTGTTCTTCCACTGATCAATATGATACATGATTAATTGCGGTGAAAATTTTTTTGCGTCTAAATTTTCTCCTTTTACAATATTTCTGATTAATTTTTTTTGATCATCAGTATCTAATATAGTGAAATTACTTTTATATTTTAGCGCCTCAGCATGTCTTCGCAAAAATTTTACACTAATCGAATGAAATGTACCAAGCCAAGGTATTGCGTTAGAGCTTCCTTTCAAATTTTGCATGACTCTATTTTGCATTTCCTTTGCAGCTTTATTAGTAAATGTCACACAGAGTATTTGATTAGGAAAAGCTTTTTTTTGGTTAATGATATGAATTAATCTTGTAGTCAAAACTCTTGTTTTACCAGATCCTGCACCAGCAACAATCAAGTTTGGTCCTTCAGTGCTTAGCACTGCCTCTTTTTGCTCCTTGTTTAAGTTATCAATTAATTTATCTATGCTATTCATAAGAAGGAATTTTTCTTTATATACTAGTTATAAAAATAAAAAAAATGATAAATAAATTTCAAAAAATAATTAACAACAAATTTTCAGGTTTTTTGAAATTTGTTTTTTTTCTTAGATACCTTGTTTTAATTTTTTTGCTATCAATGCTATTTTTTCTATATATTCCACAATTTTTTGATTACAAAAAAAAAGAGGCCATAATCAAAAACTACATATCCGAAAACTATGGTTTACATATTAAAACCATTGAAAGTATAAAATATAGGTTGTTTCCTCTTCCAAATTTAGAGATCTCAAATTTAACCTCAGATTTTTACAATAAAGGAATTAATTTAAAAACAGAAAGTCTTGTCATATATCCTGAAATATTAAGTATCTATAACTACTCAAATTTTAATGTAAGAAAAACAATACTAGAAAATAACAATATTGAAACAGATATTAAAAATTTAAAATTTTTGAGCAAAAATATATTTTTTTTAAAAAAAAAATTATTTATTAAAAATCTAGATCTTACTATAAAAGATAAAAACAAAAAAATTATTAATCTTAACAACGTTGATTTTATTAATTATGGATATAAGAAAAATATTATAAATGGAGAAGTATTTAATAAAAAATTTAGAGTAAAATTGAATAATGATTTTACTAACATTGACTTAAAACTTTTAAAAACAGGTGTTTCATCAAAAATAAAAATTTTTGAAAAAGGTGACATCAATAATCTTAAAGGTAACTTAAAAGGTAAAATTTTAAAATCTAATTTTAAGTTAGATTTTTCATATGATAATCAGAATATAAAATTCAGTAATTTTTATTTTAGAGATAAAAAATTTTCATTTAATAGTGACGGTTCTCTTGAATTAAAACCTTTTTTTAAGGTTAATCTTAATACCAATATAAAGAATATCGACGTAGATATTCTTAAAAAATTAGATATTAATAAATTATTAAAACATCAGGACTTGATAAAGCAATTAAATAGTGAATTAAAAATTACTTTTAAATCAAAAAAATTTGAAAAAAATTTAATTAGAGAGGCTGATATTAAAACAGCCCTAGCTTATGGAGAGCTCAATTTCTCAAAAAATCTTTTAATTTCAAATTCTAACTTTAAATGTAATAGTTATTTAAACTTACTAGACGAATATCCTATTTACTATTTTCATTGTCTTGTAAATTCTCCCAATAAAAAAAAATTACTCAAATATTTTAAGATTAATTATAAAGGTAAAGACAAAAATCTTGATCTAAGCATTCGAGGAAGTTTAAATATTCTCAATAATAAAATTAATTTAGATTCTTTAGAATTTGCAAACAATTATAAAGCCACAGATGATGATTTAAAATATTATAAATCTAAATTTGAAAATATTATATTTGATGAAAATTTTATAAAAATATTTGACTTATTAAAAATTAAAAAGTTTATATATGAAATTCTTTGATTTATTTTGGTTTAGTCATCTTAATTGGACTCATTAAGCTGTCGTATTCTCTCTCTTTAATTAATCCAGCCTTTGTAACTTCATGTTTTAAAGTTGTACCGTTTTTATATGCTGCCTTAGCAATCGATGCAGCTTTATCGTAACCAATTTTTGGAGCTAAAGCTGTTACTAACATCAAAGAATTATCTAAGAGGTATTTAATTCTTTTTTTATCAGCTTTAATTCCTTTGACGCAATATAAGGCAAAATTTTTTGCTGAATCACTCATAATTTCTATGGATTGTAAAATGTTGTGAATAATTAGTGGTTTAAAAACATTTAGTTCAAAATGACCGTGTGAGCCTGCCATTGTAATACCATTATGATTTCCGATTACTTTTACGCATACCATTGTAACCGCTTCCGATTGAGTAGGATTAACTTTCCCAGGCATTATTGATGATCCTGGCTCATTAGAAGGCAATATAAGTTCACCATATCCCGCTCTTGGGCCGGAACCCAAAAATCTTATATCATTAGCTATTTTCATTAAACAAACTGCTGCGGTATTAAGAGTGCCGGAGAAATGCACTATTTCATCATGAGCGGCAAGGGCTGCAAATTTGTTTTTGGATGGTTTGAAAGGAAGTTTGGTAATTCTACTTATTTCTCTAATTATTTTCTTATCAAAGTTTTTTCTAGTATTTAAACCAGTTCCAACTGCAGTCCCACCTTGTGCCAAATAATATATTTCCTTGAGCGCAGCTTCTATTCTTATGATACATTTTTTTAACTGAGCATGATACCCAGAAAATTCTTGTCCTAAAGTAAGAGGTGTTGCGTCTTGTAGATGTGTTCTTCCAACTTTTACAATTTTTTTAAATTCTTTTGACTTTTTGGCTAATTCTTTTTCTAAAAACTTTAGAGCAGGCAAAAGTTTTTCTCTAGTCTTCAAAGCAATTGCAATATGCATTGCTGTAGGAAATACATCATTAGTAGATTGAGATTTATTTACGTGATCATTTGGATGAATAGGTTTTTTTGATCCCATTTCCCCCTTCATAATTTGAATCGCTCTATTCGCTATTACCTCGTTTACGTTCATATTAGTTTGTGTTCCTGACCCGGTTTGCCAAACCTTTAAGGGAAAATGTTCATCATGTTTTCCTTTAATTACTTCATCTGCGGCTTTAATAATATATTTACTCAGTCTAGTTTCTAAATCTTTATTTCTAGCATTAACTATTGCGGCAGCTTTTTTTATTATCGCGATAGAGTGGATAACTAGAGGACGAACCAAAAAATCGCCAATATTAAAATATTTATTAGATCTTTCCGTTGAGGCACCCCAATACTTATCACCAGGTACTTTTATTTTTCCAAGACTGTCAAATTCTGTTCTATATTTCATCTCTGATTCTTTGCTATAATACACCTTATTTAAACAATTATAAAATATAAAGGATGAGAAATGAGCAACTTTGAAAATGTAAAAAAGTTCATGATAACATTTGGTCAAGAGGTCAAAGAAAAAGCTGGTTTTCCCTCACATAAGATATCTGAGTTAAGGTATGAATTAATTAGTGAGGAGCTAGACGAGCTTAGAGAGGCGATTAATAAAAAAGATATAAAAGAGGTTGCAGACGCTTTAACAGATATTCTTTATGTAACCTATGGGGCAGGACACGCTTTTGGAATAAATTTGGATAAATGTTTTCAGGAAGTCCAAAAGTCAAATATGAGTAAATTAGGTCCTGATGGAAAACCTATTTTCAATGAAAAAGGCAAGGTGATGAAAGGACCTAAATATTTTAAACCAAATTTAAATAAATTTGTAGCATGATCAAAGGAAATTTTCATTGGATGCTTCTCGGTATTGCTGTTGGAATATTAATTTATATCGCTGATAAATATATTTTTTAAATAATAATTTTCAAATATTTATAAATATGTGGACTTAGTTTCCACCTTAAATTTCCTATAAAGTAGTTTTTGTTTTCAATTTGAAATACTTTTTTAATTTTAGTTGTCATAAGATTGTAAACTAATGCCACTCTATCATTTTTTTTATCACCTTCGTATGAATGCCATGTCTCCCTTTCTTTTCTGGAAAAGAAAACTGCCCTATTTAATTTCCAATCAATCTCAGTTTTATTTTGTCCTTTTTTATTATTATAAAAAATTGTTCCTGAATTATTTTCAGGTGAGAGATAAATAACTCCAGACAATAACTTGTTCGGCGTATCATCGTGAATTGGAAATTTACTATTTTTGGAAGTAACAATTATTGTAAAGTCAGAATACTCATAAAGATCTGCCTTCTCTGGACAAATATCATTTAATATTTGTAAAGCTTTTGTATGACAGTTTTTATGAATATCTTTTAAAAGCTCTTTATCAATAACAGATTTGATTATTCCTTTATCGTTAATCTCATTATGGTAGACGTGAAAATCTTTTTCAACATTTTTGTTAATTTTTAAATTACACAGTCTCTTAAAATCTGATTCATTTAAAAAATCATCAACTATTTTGAGTTTATAATTTAGTTGCTCCAAGTTTTTTTCCATATGTAAACAATATTTTGAAATTAAATAAAATCAACTAATTTATAATTTTTTAAGTGTATTTTGACTTTTTACCAGTTTATTTTATCTTATAAATAAGAAATTATAAGTTTCATTGTATATTTTATTTTTTAAAAGTTTACTCCCATTTTTTTTGTGAAGTAATTTGAAACCATTTTCTCTCATGATTTTAATAGTTTCATCATACTGTTCTTTAAAATTCTCATTAATTTCAATAGATAAACTTTTAATTTTTTTATTATTTAAAAACTTATCAGCTCCTTTTAAAATTAAATGCTCTGTTCCATCTACATCAATTTTTATATAATCGGGTACATCTAAAATTTTGTTTTCTAAAAGATAGTTTATCGAAGTTCCTAGCATAGAATATTTTGATTTAGGTTCAAATACCTTGCCTTCAAAATCAAAATTCTCCTTAAAAGTGTTTAAAGCACCTCCTTCAACAAAATTACTTTCATTCATTTTAAAAAAATTATTTGGTAAATTAGACAGTGGCAAAGATATAATTTTAATTTTATTTTCAAGATTATTAATAGAAATATTTCTGCTTAGCACCCTTAAATTTGAAGTAGAAGGCTCAAACGAATAAGTTATTGAATTATTATTTTTAAGTGCATTATAAATTGAGTAAAGTCCGATATTAGCTCCAATATCCCAAAATACAGTTTTATTGTCACTGTCAAATGAATCTATCCATTCTAGGGTTTCAGGCTCTTTTATAAAGAAAGTTTTAACTCTCCACTCTGTAAGTTGATTGGGAGTAAAAAAAAGAATTTTTTTGCTTAAAATATTAAGTTTCAAATAAGAATCATTGTGTAAAAAATCTTTAAACCAACTAAGTATACTTTTTTTTAAAAAAAACTTAAAAAGTTTATCAATTATGACTAAAAAATTATAAAATATTTGGGATATTAATTTCATAAATTACTGTTTTTTATACAAAAATAAAATTTACAGATTATAAGTTTTTTTATTAAAATAATAAACATCTGCAAAAAAAACTAACCCTGAAAATAAATTATTATTGATTAAGTCTATACCAACCATTCTAAAATCATTTGGATTTATATATTTTTCTATATCGCTAAAAGAAAAATATTTTTCGTATACATTATCAAACATTATTTCAACTATTATTGCTTTAATTTTATTTTTTTTCAAAGTTTCTTGACAACCAATTAATACTTTATCCTCATAACCTTGGGTATCAATTTTTAACAAATCAATTTCTTGTACATTTTTATCTTTGAAATAATTGTCTAAAGTTTTTATATTTACTTCTTGTGACTCAGAATATTTTTCTTGCTCTACTCTTTTATCTTTACTTCTATGCTCAAGCCATTTTGTTCCTGATTTAATTTTAATAAAAGAAGAGTTTGAAGATTTAGCAGCCACATTTAATATCCTATATTCTTCTTTATCACCTAAAGCAAAATTGTTGAGATGAATATTTTCTGTGTTTCCAAATTTTGAGTGCATAATATCAAATTCCCTTTTTATAGGTTCAAAAGAATGAATTACAGGGTTTGAAAAAATTTTTTTATATTTTTCAATCGATTGACCCTGATTAGCTCCTACATCAAATATAACTGGGTTTTTCTTAATTTTTTCTTTTAGTAATTCATCAAAATTTACGTTTTGAATCTCTTTATTATATTTATTTATATTGTATCCAAAAGAATTGATAATTTTTTTTAAGATTTTTTTAATCATTTTAAAATTTATTTTTTGACAGCAAAGATAATGAAAAATCCTGGAAAATAAATTTTCTTCTCCAATTTTTCTAAAGCATAATCATACCATTTTTTTTCAGATTCAATGACTCTTTCTAAATCATTTATTTTTTTGAATCTATTTATAGAAGTTGAAAAGATCTTATATTTGTTCTTAAAAATTGGAGCTATTTCTGCAAGTGTGTGTTGAGTCTCTTTTGGATGAAGCATTTGATCTCTAAACCAAGACATTTTATTTAGCTCATCGGAATTTCTTGCGTCTAATTTTTTATATTCTGCATACATTCGATCTTCAAAATCATCTTTTTTGAGCTTTTTAAATTTAGATTTTAACTTTTTAACATGGCTTAAAAACGGTTTTCTTCCATATTTATGATATAGACCAATACAGATATAATTCGGTGATAAATCAATAATTTTTTCAATACCTTTATGACAGTCATTTGTATGATGCAAAACCCCAAGTGATGAAACTAGATCTAACTTGTCGTTTGATCTTACTTCAAACAAATCTTCAATTACAAAATTAGTTTTAAGATTAAGCTTGTTTTTTATATTTTTTGCAAATTCAATAGCTCTCGGATTAAAATCTACTCCTGTCACATTGATATTCTTAAATTTGTACGAGAGTAAATTAGCAAACCATCCTGCCCCGCAACCCAAGTCTATAATATTAAAATTTTTCTTATTTTTAATTATTTTTTTTAAAGGGGGGTAAAGGCTAAGAGGATCATTTGTTTTTAAACTTTTAATTGCAGTATAAGAATTAGAATAAATGTTGAATGGCATTTTTTTATAAAATTCTAAAACAGATTTATTTAGATAAAATTTTGACATTTTTTATAATTTCTAACTTAAGGGGCGTTCTGTTGCCAGGTGCCATTAACTTTTTAAAGAAATATTATTTATCTTTAATTTTGTCCCACTCAGCTTTACCGCCAGAAATGTTTTTAACGTTTTTTATACCCATATCTTTCATAGTTTTGGTAGCTAAAGTTCCTTGCCCACCTAAACCGCAAAATACTACATATTCCTTATCTGGATTTTTTTTGAAAGTATCATTTTCCAAAGGACTTCCGTCAGCAAGATAAAATTCAAGCAAACCTCTTTCTAAGTGAATCGCATTGCCAATTGTTCCTTTTGAAAAACTTTCTTTATCTCTAACATCTATAAACTGAACATTTGGATCATTTAATTTTTTCTTAGCATCAGATGCACTAATGTTTTCAATTTCACTACCAACGCTCATTAAATCATCAAATTTTTTCATTTATCCTTCCTTTCTAAAAGGGCGTTCTGTTGCCAGGTGCCTATAATTTTAGTTAATATATTGAATGTACGAATTTTTTGCAAATCTTACTTTAATTGTACATTTAATTTTTATCTTATTTGTTATTTTTGGTGGATTGATCTTTTTTATTTTTTCAAAAATCATTTATTTACACCTCCCAGCATTATTATGGGGAATTTACATAGAACTAACTAATTCTGTTTGCCCATTAACTTATCTTGAAAATTGGTTTTTGTATAAAGGTGAGCTATTAACTTATTCTAATGATTTTATTAGTAACTATCTTTTTCCAATAATTTATCCTGAGAGCTTGACTGCTGAAATTCAAATTTATCTTGGCATATTGCTGATAGTTATTAATATTTTAATTTACGGATTAATTTATAAAAATTTTAAGAGATATTAAGGGGCGTTCTGTTGCCAGGTGCCCCAAACCCCGTAACTTAATTAACTAAGTTAATTAAGCTGCAAGTGCAAATTTTTGATTTGCATTTATAAATTAGCCCGTTACGTCGGAACCATCTCGTACGAAAGAACAGCCTTTAGACACCCGTCGATCCTAATTCACCCCCGTAAGTTGTAAATGGTGGAGGTGGTGGGTACTGCCCCCACGTCCGTGATGTTTATTACGAAATTCGTTTATCGTCATAGTTGGAAAACCAACACTATTAATATAAAACTCTTTCTAAGAGATTCAATAATTAATTCAAAATGAAACTAACAAAAGAACAAAAGCAAGAAATTGCAGATCAACAATCGCAAAAAAATACCACAAAAAGAGTTACTTCTCCAGAATTAGAAAAAATCCTTTATGAAGCGATACCAGTTTTAGATCATGGATTTGTAAGAGTGGTAGATTACATGGGTGATGATAGTTCAATTGTTCAGTCTGCAAGAGTTTCTTACGGTAAAGGTACAAAAAAAGTTTCGACAGACGAAGGTTTGATTAAATATTTAATGAGGCATTGGCATTCAACACCATTTGAGATGTGTGAAATTAAATATCATGTGAAGCTTCCAATTTTTATTGCACGTCAGTGGATAAGACACAGAACCGCTAACGTAAATGAGTACTCAGCTAGATATTCAATTTTAGATAAAGAGTTTTATATTCCTGCAAAAGATCAACTCTCAGCTCAATCAAATTCCAATCGTCAGGGTAGAGGAGACTTGATCTCAGGAGAACAAGCTGACGAAGTTTTAAAAATTTTAAAAGATGATGCAACAAGGACTTATGAAAACTATGAAAAAATGCTTAATGAAAGGTACGATGGAACTAAAATTAATGATGGTAAAGCTGGTTTAGCAAGAGAGCTTGCTAGAATGAATTTAACATTAAATTCTTACACTCAATGGTATTGGAAAACAGATCTACTAAATTTATTAAATTTTTTGTTTCTGAGAGCAGATAGTCATGCACAGTACGAGATAAGAGTTTACGCAGAAGCAATGCTCGATACAGTAAAAAAATGGGTTCCAATTACGCATTCAGCATTTTTAGATTACAGAGTAGGAGCCGTCCATGTTTCTGCAAAAGGTAAAAAGGTCATTCAACTTATGGCAAAAGGTGAAAAAGTATCTCATGAAAGTTCAGGCTTATCAAAGAGAGAGTGGAATGAATTAATGACTTCTTTTGGTTTTACTGAAAAGACTGTTTAATTCTTTCAGCGATAGTTTTAAATAATTTTGAAATTTCATGATCTGGTTTAGCATAAGTTAAAGGTTCACCCTTGTCAGCAGAAGATCTTAAATCCTCGTTTAAAGGTAATTTACCTAAAAATTCTTTATCAAATTCTTTAGCAGTTTTCTCAACACCACCTTCTCCAAAGATTTTATATTCTTTTCCATCATCACCTTTAAAGAAACTCATATTATCAATAAGTCCTAATATTTTTATACCGGTTTTCTCGTACATTTGAATACCTCGTTTCACATCCAACAAAGCAAGATCTTGAGGAGTAGAAACTATTATAGCTCCATCTATTTTTACTTCTTGTACAAAAGTTAATTGAGTATCTCCAGTGCCAGGAGGCATATCTACTATTATAATATCTCTATCTTTCCAAAGAACTTTTTGTGTCATTGTTTTAATTGCTTTTATAACCATAGGGCCTCTCCACATCATTGGTGTTTGTTCACCAATTAGGAAACCCATGGACATACACTGAGCTTCAAATTTTTCAATTGGAATTATTGATTTATTATCTTCACTTTTTGGTTTATCTTTTAAATTCAACAGTTTAGGCAAAGAGGGGCCATAAACATCAGCATCAAGTATTCCAATTTTAAAACCTAATTTTTGTAGTGCAAAGGCAAGATTAACCGCTATAGTAGATTTACCAACTCCTCCTTTGGCACTAGAAACAAGAAAAGTATATTTTGTTCCTTTAATTGGAGTTTTAATGAATTGTTTTGGCGGCGGTTTTTGGCTCATGTTTCAGTTTTATCAAATGTTTTAGACATTATAGCGCTCCTTCTTAACTTGTTTTTAGGAGAAAAGTCACTATATAAAGTGACATGAGTTTTAAAGACAAGATTTTAAAAAATCAATCACCTTGGGGTTCACCTCCAGGTGGAGATGGAGGAAGAGGATCGCCAGGCGGAAATGGATCAGGTAGTAGACAAGATCCACCTAGTATTGATGACATTATTAAAAATTTCCAAAAAACAATTAATAAGTTTTCCGGCGGAAAGTCCGGAGGTTCAAGACCTATCGTAATTGGTTTAACAATAGTTGCTCTACTTTATGTGGCAAGTGGCCTTTATAGAGTTTTACCCGATGAGCAAGGAGTTGTTTTAAGATTTGGGAAATATATAAATACAACTCAACCAGGATTACATTACCACTTTCCAACACCATTTGAGAGAGTGCTAACTCCAAAAGTAACGAAGGTAAATCGAGTTGATGTTGGTTTTAGACCAGCTAGTGATAGTGGAAGATCTTCAGGAGTTGGGAATGTTCCAGAAGAAAGCTTAATGTTAACTGGAGACGAGAATATCGTAGACATTAACTACTCAGTATTCTGGGTTATAAAAGACGCCCAAAAATTTTTATTTAACATACAAAGTCCTGTAGAAACAGTCAAAGCTGCATCAGAAACAGCTATGAGAGAAGTAATTGCAAAAAATAGAATTCAAAATATTTTAACTGAAGGAAGATCTAAAATAGAGGTAGAGGTTCAGGAAATAGCTCAGCTAATTCTGGATGAATATGGATCAGGAATTCAATTAACTCAAGTTCAAACACAACAAGCTGATCCACCTGAACAAGTAATTGATGCTTTCAGAGACGTACAAGCTGCCAGAGCAGATAGAGAAAGATCAAAAAATGAAGCCGAGGCTTATGCCAATGATGTGATACCAAGAGCACGAGGTGAAGCCGAACAAGTTTTACAACAAGCAGAAGCTTATAAAAAAGAAGTTGTAGCGAAAGCAGAAGGTGAAGCGAGCAGATTTTTAGCAATATATAATGAGTATAAAAATGCTAAACAAGTAACTCAAGAAAGAATGTATTTAGAAACTATGGAAAAAGTTTTAGCTGATATCGACAAAGTTATAATTGATAAAGAGTCAGGTTCAGGTGTCGTTCCTTACTTACCTCTACCAGAATTGAAAAAAGGGAGTAACAATTAATGAAAGCTGCTAAATTTATAGTACCAGTTGTAATATTAGTAGGAGTAGTAATTTTCCAATCCCTATTTATTGTACAAGAAATTAGTCAAGCGATTGTACTTCAATTTGGTGATCCTAAGAAAATCGTTACAAAAGCAGGATTAAACTTTAAATTACCATTCATTCAAAACGTAGTGTATTTAGATAAAAGAATCTTAAACTTAGATAATGATCCTGAGGAAGTAATTGCGGCTGATCAAAAAAGATTAATTGTAGATGCCTTTGCAAGATTTAAAATTGTAGATCCATTAAAATTTTATATTTCAGTTGGAAATGAGAGAGTTGCTAGATCGAGACTATCTACAATCATTAATTCTCGAATTAGAGGGGTATTAGGTACTCAGGAGTTAGCTACTTTATTATCTACCGATAGAGCAAGACAAATGCAAATAATTCAATCACAAGTAAATGAAGAAGCTAAGAACTTTGGAATAAATATTGTTGATGTTAGAATTAAGAGAGCTGATCTACCTCCGGCAAACAGTGAAGCCATTTATAAAAGAATGCAAACAGAAAGAGAGAGAGAAGCAAAAGAATTCAGAGCCCAGGGTGCTGAGATGGCACAAAAAATAAGATCAACAGCAGATAAAGATGTAACTGTTATTTTAGCTCAGGCAAATAAAAAGTCCGAGATAATGAAAGGTGAGGGAGATGGTGAAAGAAATAAGATTTTTGCTAATGCCTTCGGAAGAGACCCACAATTTTTTGCTTTTTACAGAGCAATGCAAGCATATGAAAAAGCACTGATAGGTGGAGAAACTTCACTAGTGTTATCGCCGGACAGTGAATTCTTTAAGTTTTTTGGTAAGTCAATTAAACCAAATATTAAAAGATAAATAAAATTTAAATCGTGAACGAGTTTATTATAGCAATTGGCTTGATTTTTTTTGTGGAAGGTCTGTTTTTAGCCATTTTCCCGTCAAGAATTAAAAGCATATTAGAATTAATTAAAAATACTCCTGAGAACAAACTAAGATTTTTAGGAACAGTTTTTTTGATTATCGGTTTTTTAATAATTTGGTATATAAAAAGTTAAATGACTTCTATTAAAAAGATACTTATTTTATTTTTAATAATAAATTTCTCGTTTGCTAACGCAAAACCTGTACCAGAGTCTTTTGCTGATTTAGCTGAGAAATTAATGCCTTCCGTAGTCAATATTTCAACAACTCAAACCGTAAGAACAACAACAAATCAATTTCCATTTCAGTTTCCTCCTGGATCACCATTTGGAGAAATGTTTAAAGATTTTGAAAGACCAACAGAGAGAAAAGCTTCATCTCTAGGATCTGGTTTTGTCATAGATGAAAAAGGAATTGTTATTACAAACAATCACGTGATTGCTAATGCAGAGGATATTTTAGTTAGAGTAGGCGAAAAAGAATATAAAGCAAAAGTTATTGGCGCAGACCCATATATGGATATTGCAGTTATAAAAATGGAAACTAAGGATAATTTTAAACCAGTTTCATTTGGTGACTCTAGCAAAGCAAGAGTTGGTGATTGGGTTGTAGCAATAGGAAATCCTTTTGGTTTAGGTGGCACTGTAACCTCTGGTATAATTTCTGCTAGAAACAGACAGATCGGATTAACAAGATATGAGGATTTTATCCAAACCGATGCATCAATCAACCAAGGTAACTCCGGTGGACCTTTATTTAATATGAAAGGAGAAGTAATAGGGATTAATACTGCAATTATCGCTCCTGGTCAGTCAGGTTCAATTGGTATTGGTTTTGCTATTCCAGCTAACGCAGCATCGAATGTTATAGATCAATTAATTAAATTTGGAGAAACAAAAAGAGGCTGGTTGGGTGTAAGAATACAAGAAGTAAGTAAAGAGATTGCTGAAGTAGAAAAATTAAAAAAACCTGAAGGCGCATTAGTTGCAAGCGTTGGAAAAAATAGTCCTGCGGAAAAAGCAGGGATTAAGGCTGGAGATATTATATTGGAATTTGACGGCAAAAGAATTAGTACAATGAAAAAACTCCCAAATGTTGTAGCTAGTACTGAGGTTGGCAAAAGTGTTGAATTAAAAGTTTGGAGAAATAAAAAGTTAATTTCCAAAAGGTTAATTCTTGGTAGACTCGAAACTTCTGAAGAATTTAAAGAAACAAAACCTCAAAAAGTAAAAAAAGATATTGATATTGAGAATTTAAAAATAGCAGTAAGAGAAATAACAAACGAAGATATTTCTTCAAGAAATTTAAATAAAAAAACTACTGGAGTAGTAATTACAGATATCTCAAGTCGTAGTCCTTTGTATAATTTATTAAGTGTTAATGACATAATTATTGAAGTTCAAAAAACTTCTGTAAAAAATTCTTCTGATCTTAAAAGAAAAGTTGAAGGTTTTTTTAAAAAAGGAGAAAAAACATTATTATTAACAATAATTAATAAAGATAATCGAAGACGATACTTAGGTGTTAAAATAAATTAGTTTGTCAAAAAAAATTATTCTTTTAGCCGGACCTACAGCATCAGGAAAATCAAAACTAGCAATTAGCTTAGCCAGACAATTAAATGGAGAAATTATTAATGCGGACAGTATGCAAGTATTTAAAGAATTTAAAATTTTGTCATCTCGTCCAAGTTCAAGTGATACTCAAAAGATTAAACACCATCTTTATGGGGTAATTTCAGTTAAAAGATATTTTTCAGCAGGAGACTGGCTTAAACAAGCTAAAAAAAAAATTAATTATTGTCTGAAAAAGAAAAAAATTCCAATAGTTGTAGGAGGAACTGGCCTTTATTTTAATACAATTACAAAAGGCATAAGCAAAATTCCAAATATAGATTTAAAAACAAGAAATAAAGTAAGAAATATGTATAAAAAAATTGGTTTTAAAAGATTTTATAATCTTCTTCTTAAACTAGATCCTAAAATTAAGGGCAGAATTCTTCCAACTGACTCACAAAGAATTCAAAGAGCTTATGAAGTAAAGATTAAAACAAAAAAATCATTATTCGACTGGTTTACCAATACAAAATCTGATTTCTTAGATTTTGAAATAAAAAAAATATTTATTGATATTCCAAGGGAAGAATTATTAAAAAAAATTTCTCAAAGGACTGAGCTAATGATTAAAAATAAATGTGTTAATGAAGTAAGAAAATTCAACAGACTTAAAATTAATAAAAGCTTATCAGCAAATAAACTAATAGGTGTTCAAGAAATCAATGATTTTTTGAAGAGGTCAATCTCACTAGACCAATGCAAAGAGCTTATTAATATAAAGACCAGACAATACGCAAAGAGACAAAATACTTGGGCTAGAGGCCATATGAAGAATTGGAATAAGCTTTATTCGAAAAATTTCTCAATTCTTTTAAAAAAATCATTAAAAGTTGTCAGCTAAAACTTGACGCAAATCATTTCTAGGCTAGATTGTATAAATGCCAAAATTATTGAGCGGAGCCGAAATTGTATTTAAAGCATTAGAGGACCAAAAAGTTGAATATATTTTTGGTTACCCTGGAGGTGCTGTATTGCCAATTTATGATGAATTAAAAAATCATAAATCTATAAAACATATTTTAGCAAGACACGAGCAAGGTGCAGGTCACTCCGCAGAGGGGTACGCGAGGTCGAGTGGTAAGCCAGGAGTATTATTAGTAACTTCCGGGCCCGGTGCCACTAATGCAGTAACAGCTCTTACAGATGCTTACATGGACTCGATTCCTCTTGTTTGTATATCAGGACAAGTACCAACTCATTTAATAGGAACAGATGCCTTTCAGGAGTGTGATACAACTGGAATAACGCGACCTTGTACAAAACATAATTGGCTTGTGAAAGATGTAAATGATCTTTCAAGAATTTTACATTTAGCATTCGAGGTAGCAACTACAGGTAGGCCTGGACCAGTTTTAGTCGATATTCCAAAAGACATACAATTTAAAAAAGGTAAATACAAATTTTTCAAAAATACACTTAAAAAAAAACTTAATGGTAAAGCCACTTATAAAATACCTAACTCTGAATTAGATAAGTTTATTGATCTTATAAAAAAATCTTCTAAGCCTATTTTTTATACTGGCGGAGGAGTTATTAACTCCGGACCTGACGCGAGCAAACATTTAAGAGAATTAGTTTCTTTAACTGGTTTTCCAATAACATCAACTTTACAAGGTCTTGGAGCATATCCTGGTGACGATCCACAATTTTTAGGCATGCTAGGTATGCACGGAACTTATGAAGCAAACAATGCGATGCATGATTGTGACTTAATGATAAATATTGGCGCGAGGTTCGACGATAGAATTACTGGAAAGGTTGATGAATTTTCGCCTCGTTCAAAAAAAATTCATGTTGATATTGATCCATCATCAATTGGAAAAAATATTAAAGTAGATTTAGCTATTGTTAGTGATGTTACTACACTTTTAAAATCTTTAATTAAAAGATTCAAAGAAAAAAATAAAAACTTTGTAAATTCTAACAAACAAAAAACGTCTAAATGGTGGGAACAAATTGAAAAATGGAGAGAAAAAAAATCTTTAAACTTTATCAATAGTGATACGATTATTAAACCCCAACATGCAGTTCAAAGATTGTATGAATTAACAAAAAATCAAGATACGTTTATTACTACTGAAGTGGGTCAGCATCAAATGTGGGCAGCTCAACATTACAAATTTAATAAACCAAATAGATGGATGACATCTGGAGGTCTTGGTACGATGGGATATGGGCTTCCAGCAGCTATTGGGGTTCAAATTGCAAATCCAGGCAAATTAGTTGTTGATATTGCAGGAGAAGCATCAGTTTTAATGACAATGCAAGAGATGTCTACAGCGGTACAATATAGATTACCTATAAAAATATTTATATTGAATAATGAATACATGGGAATGGTGAGACAGTGGCAAGAACTTTTACACGAAAAAAATTATTCTGAAAGCTATACAGCCGCATTACCGGATTTTGTAAAGTTAGCAGAGTCATATGGATGTGTCGGAATAAGAGCAAAAACACCAAATGAGTTGGATGAAAAGATAAAAGAAATGATCAATATCGATAGACCTGTAATATTTGACTGTATTGTAGATAAAGCTGAAAATTGTTTTCCAATGATACCTTCAGGTAAGCCGCATAATCAAATGATTTTAGGACCTGAAGAAGAGGAAGAAATTTCAGACGAGGGGAAAGTTTTAGTTTAATGGCAAAGTCTAAATCAGCCTACAGCGTACCTGGTAAAATAGGAAAAATTGAAAGACATATAATTGTGGTATGGGTTGACAACGAAGCTGGTGTCCTTGCTAGAATTGCCGGACTTTTTTCTGGAAGAGGATATAATATTGAGTCTCTAGCTGTTGCTGAAGTTGATAAAAAAAAACATATTTCAAGAATTACAATTGTAACAGAGGGAACACCACAAGTGATTGAGCAAATTAATTTACAACTTAAAAAACTTGTGCCAGTGCATAAAGTAGCAGACTTTAAGCGAGGTGAAAAAGATATTTTATTTAGAGAGCTCGCTTTATTTAAAATTTTAGGGAATTCAAAAAAATTTGAAAAAGTTAAAAAAATTTGTAAAAAATTCAATCCAGTAGTTTTAGATAAAACAAATAAATCCGTTGTAATTCAAGTTACTGCTTTAAGAGCAGAGATTGATAAATTAGCTCTTGATTTAAAAAGTTTAGGCCTTATAAGCACTTCTAGAACAGGTGCTGTTGCTATGACAAAAGGATCAAGAACATTTAATTAAATATGAAAACTTATTACGATAAAGATACTAATAAAGATTTAATTAAAAATAAAAAAGTAGCTATCTTTGGCTATGGAAGCCAAGGCCATGCTCATGCACTGAATCTGAAAGACAGCGGAGTAAAAGAAGTTGTAGTTGCATTAAGAGAAGGTTCATCAAGTATTAAAAAAGCTGAGAGTGCAGGATTAAAAGTAATGGCTTTATCGGATGCAGCCGCTTGGGCAGATGTAGTTATGATGCTTACACCCGATGAACTTCAATCAGAAATTTATAAAAATCATATTGAACAAAGAATGAAAGAGGGAACAAGTTTAGCTTTTGCTCATGGATTAAATATTCATTTTGATTTAATTAACGCTAGAAAAGATCTTGATGTTTTTATGGTTGCTCCAAAAGGTCCAGGTCACACTGTTAGAAGCGAATTTCAAAAAGGTGGAGGAGTTCCTTGTTTAATGGCTGTACATAAAGATAGTTCAGGAAAAGCAAAAGATCTAGCATTATCTTATGCTTCAGCTGTAGGAGGAGGCAAAGCTGGTATTATAGAAACAACTTTCAAAGATGAATGTGAAACTGATTTATTTGGAGAACAAACAGTTTTATGTGGAGGTTTAGTAGAATTAATTAAAAATGGATTTGAAACTTTAACTGAAGCTGGTTATCCACCACAAATGGCTTACTTTGAAACTTTACATGAAGTAAAATTAATTGTTGATCTTATTTATGAGGGTGGAATTGCGAATATGAATTACTCAATCTCAAATACTGCAGAGTATGGAGAATATGTTTCAGGAAAAAGAATTGTGGATGATAAAACAAAAGAAAAAATGAAAGCAGTTTTAAAAGATATACAATCAGGAAAATTTACAAAACAATGGATGGAAGAACACAAATCTGGTCAGAAAAATTTCCTTAAAATGAGGCAAGAATTAGCTAAACATCCTATTGAAAAGGTTGGAAAAGAGCTTCGTGCTATGATGCCTTGGATTGGTAAAAATAAGCTCGTCGATAAAGATAAAAATTAACCCAATCTGAGTCTAAAACACCATCCTGAACCACATAATTATTTGCAAATTCTAGCTTTGATTGTAATATGAGAAGCTTTTTATTTTTATAATTATTTATTTATGACAGAAAAAAATAGGATTATAATTTTTGATACTACGATGCGTGATGGGGAGCAGTCTCCAGGTGCATCAATGAGTTTGGAAGAGAAATTACAAATTTCTAGAGTCTTTGATGAATTAGGAGTTGATGTTATTGAAGCAGGTTTTCCCATAGCATCTCCCGGAGATTTTGAAGCTGTCACAGAAATTAGTAAAACTTTAAAAAGATCAATTCCTGCAGGTTTAGCTAGAGCTACAAAAAAAGATATTGATGCTTGTCATCAAGCTTTAAAGCATGCAAAAAATTTTAGAATTCATACTTTTATTTCAACAAGTCCTCTTCACATGAAACATAAGTTAAATAAATCGCCTGAAGAAGTACTAGATTCAATTCAAGAAAGCGTTACTTATGCTAGAAAATTTACTAACGATGTTGAGTGGTCGTGTGAGGACGGAACACGAACGGATATGGACTATATGTGCAAGACAGTCGAACTTGCTATCAAATGTGGTGCCAAAACTATTAATATTCCAGACACAGTCGGCTACACAGTCCCATCTGAGTTTAAAAAAATTATAGAGACATTAATTAATAAAGTTCCAAATATTGATAAAGCAATTCTTTCTACTCATTGTCATAACGACTTGGGATTAGCAGTAGCTAATTCTTTAGCGGGGGTTATGGCTGGAGCAAGACAAATTGAGTGTACAATTAATGGGATTGGTGAAAGAGCTGGTAATGCTGCCCTTGAAGAAGTTGTTATGGCTATGAGAACAAGACACGATTTAATGCCTTACACTACAAATATAAATACAAAACTTTTAAGCAAAGCTTCAAAAGTTGTTTCAAATGCAACAGGTTTTCCTGTTCAATTTAATAAAGCGGTCGTAGGTAAGAATGCATTTGCCCATGAATCAGGCATACACCAAGATGGAATGTTGAAGAATAGAAATACTTACGAAATAATGACACCAGAGAGCGTTGGAGTAAAGAAAACATCATTAGTGATGGGAAAACATTCAGGCCGACATGCGTTTAGAGACAAATTATCTGATATGGGTTATGTGGATGTCACTGACGATATTATAAACACTGCTTTTGGTAAATTTAAAATTTTAGCAGATAAGAAAAAACATATTTATGACGAGGATATTGCAGCATTAGTTGATGATAGCTTAGTGACAGAAGATAATGTAATTAAATTAAAATCTTTAAAGGTTTTTGCCGGAACTGGTGAACCTCAAAAAGCAGAAATGACTTTAGAAATTTTTGGCGAAGTAAAAAGTGCAACAGATACTGGAGATGGTCCTGTAGATGCAATTTTTAAATGTATTAAAAAACTTTATGCTCATGACGTTAAACTTTTATTATATAATGTGCATGCAGTTACTGAAGGCACTGATGCTCAGGCAACAGTAAGTGTAAGAATAGAAGAAAAAGGTAAAACTACAGTAGGCCAGGCTGCAGATACCGATACACTAGTTGCATCAGCTAATGCTTATTTAAGTGCTTTAAATAAATTAATTATAAAAAGAAAAAAAACAGCGCCAGATGATGAAAATCTAAGCGCTCAAATATAGAAAGGTAAATATGTTTAAAGGTTTAACAGGACTAACTTCATTGTGGTCACAAGATATGGCTATCGACTTAGGAACTGCCAACACATTAGTAGTTCTTAAAGATCAAGGAGTTGTTTTAAACGAGCCTTCAGTTGTAGCAGTTATTGAAGATGCAGGAAAAAAATCAGTCCTAGCAGTTGGAGATGAGGCAAAAACAATGCTTGGAAGAACTCCAGGGAATATTTCTGCAATAAGACCTTTGAAAGATGGGGTAATTGCTGATTTCGTAGTAACTGAAGAAATGATTAAGCATTTTATAAAAAAAGTTCACAAAAAAAATGCTTTTGCAAACCCAAGAATTTTAATTTGTGTTCCAACAGGATCTACTCCGGTAGAAAGAAAAGCTATTCAAGACTCTGCATTAGCAGCAGGTGCAAGAAAAGTTCAATTGATTGAGGAACCTATTGCTGCAGCAATCGGTGCAGGACTTCCTATTTCAGAAGCAACTGGATCAATGGTAGTTGATATAGGTGGTGGAACAACAGAGATCGCAGTAATGTCTTTAGGGGGAGTAGTTTATTCCAAATCTTTAAGAGTAGCGGGAGATGCACTTGATCAATCTATAATTGCTTATATGAGAAAGAAAATGAATTTGATGATTGGAGATTCTACGGCAGAAAAAATTAAGAAAGAAATTGGAACTGCTATACCTTCAACTAACAATACTTTCTTGATGAAGGGAAGAGATATTAGATCGGGAACTCCAAAAGAAATTGAACTTACCGAAAAAGATGCATGTGAAGCTTTGATGCCAATTTTAAATCAAATTTTAGGTGGTATTAAAGAAGCTTTAGAAAATACACCTCCTGAATTGTCAGCTGATTTAATTGATATGGGATTAGTTCTTACAGGCGGTGGAGCTTTATTAAAGAATATAGACAAATTAATTTCTCAAGATACTGGTTTACCAGTAACAATAGCTGATGATCCTCTATCATGCGTAGCTATTGGCACTGGAAGAGCACTAGAAAATGAAGAGTTATTTTCTACTATGTTATCTGAGTACTAATTTAATGAATAAATGTCAGTTAGTAGAGATGATTTTAGTATAGCTTTCCGTTCAGCTCTTCTTCAAAGAGGAGGAGCTCAAAAATTTTCTGTTCTCTCCCTAATTTTTTTAGCCCTGATAATATTTTTTTTAGATGTTTATGGTATGAAATTTACCAAACCAGTTAGGAGTTTAATTAATGATATTGTATATCGTGTAACATTTTTAGCCTCAGCTCCAACAAGATTTATACCAGAAGTTAGCAAAGATCTTACTAGTTTCTTTAACGTAAGAGAAGAAAATAAAAAGTTAAAAATTGAATTAGAAAAATTTAAATCACTAGAATTAAATGTTGAATTTTTAAAAGATGAGAATAAAAATCTCCAAAAAATATTAGAAACAGAATACTTTAACAAGAATCTCAGCAATATTGTTCTTGCAAAAGTTTTAGTAGACAAAAATAGTCCTTTTTTAAAATCAATTATTATCAACAAAGGTACAAAAGCAGGAATATTGAAAGGTATGCCAGTGACTAAAAATAACTACTTAGTTGGCAGGGTGGTAGAAACTAATTATCTTTCATCAAGAGTTTTATTGCTAAATGATTTAAATAGTCGAATTCCAGTTACTTTAGATCAAGGTGCCCAAGCAATTCTAGCTGGAAGCGGGTTAAATAATCCCATTTTAGAATATTTACCAGAAGATTATGAGATAATCGAAGATATAAATGTTTTTGCTTCAGGAAAAGATGGAATATTTATCTCAGGAACTCCGATAGGAAATACAAATGAAAAGGGAGAAGTTGAACTTTTCGTTGATCCTAATCAACTTTCATTTGTGACTGTTAATCGCAATATTAAAAAAAAGGGTGACTTTTAGTGGCAAAAACTTCAATCATAAATAAATTATATAACACCGGGCCACTATTGCTTTTATATTACCTTTGTATAAGCGAAGTAGACTCAAATCTTGAAAAAATTTTTGAAATCTTTACTCTAAATTTTCAAATTATTTTAATTTATTTTTGGGTTTTAAAAAGACCAGAAATTATGGCTAACGGACATATATTTTTTGCTGGATTGATAAATGATGTTGTTATGGGTTTTCCATTAGGGATAAGTTCTTTATCATATTTGATAATTATTTTTGTAGGAACTTATGTTAGAAACAAAAGTGTTAATACAACTATTGCTTCAGATTGGGTAACTTTTTTTATGGCAATGGTATTTTCAAATATATTATTCTTTTCATTGTTAAACAATTTTTCTGATTTATCATTTTCTATTTCCAAAATAGGATACAACATGTTTTTTACTTTTTTTATGTTTCCTATTTTTTGGTTATTATTCAATCTTTACCAAATGACTTTTATAGGTAGCAGAGATGCTTAGTCCTAGTTCTGGAAATACTGTTATAAAATCAAAATTAATTGGCAGACGAATGTTTTTATTAACCGCTGCAAAAACTGTAGTTCTAGTTGGAATAGTTGGTCGATTGGTTTCTTTACAAATTAATGAAAGAAAAAAATACAAAACTTTATCTGACAAAAATAGATTTAGAGAGTGGAAACTAGCTCCAGAAAGAGGTGTAATAAAAGATTTTTTTGATAAAGAAATTGCTTCTAATGAGCAAGTTTATCAAGTTCATTTAATACCTGAAAATTCAAAAGATATTGAAAAATTATTTGTTAGATTAAAAACAATATTAAATATAACAGATAAAAAGTTATTTTTTTTAAAAAAAATTATTGCTAAACAAAAACCTTGGGAACCAATAATTGTATCAGATAACATAACATGGTCAGAATTTTCCAGATTAAATTTGTTTTTACACGAGTTAGAGGGGGTAAAGCCGGTTGTATCTGTTGCTAGAACATACCCCGATAATTCTTCTGCTCATATTTTAGGTTATGTATCTCAAGTAAGCGCGAAAGATCTTCAAACCAAAACATATTTAAAAGAATTACATGTTCCTGGAATGTCAATTGGAAAAACAGGATTAGAAAGAAAACTTGATCAAGAAATTATCGGAAAAATAGGATTTCAAAGATATGAAGTCAACGCTTTTGGAAAAAGAATTAAACAAATTCAAGTCAATGAGGGCCAAGCTGGAAAAAGTTTTAAAACCACTTTAGATTTTGAAGTACAAAAATTCACAAGTGAACTTTTAAAAGATAAAGCAGCAGCTGTTTGCGTAATGGATGTATATAATGGAGATATTATATCTTTAGTGTCCTCACCAACTTTTGAACCGAATGAGTTTGTACATGGATTAGATAAAAAATACTGGAATAGTTTATTAAAAGATAAAATGAGACCTTTAACTAATAAAACTATTTCTGGCTTGTACCCGCCTGGTTCAACAATCAAAACTTTAGTAGCTCTTAGTGCGTTAGAAAATGGAGTAATTAAACCATTAGATACTTTTAGATGTAAGGGTAAAATAGAACTATATGGTGAAAAATTTCATTGTTGGGAAAAAGAAGGGCACGGAATTGTAAACCTTAGGAAAGGAATACAAAGATCTTGCGACGTTTATTTTTACGAAGTTGCTCGTAAATTAGGAGTAGATAGACTATATGAAACAGCTAAAAAATTTGGGTTAGGTAAAAAAGTTCTTTCTGGTTTTATTGAAGAAAGAGCAGGAGTTGTCCCAAATACAAAATGGAAAAAAAAATTTATTGGTCAAAACTGGTATCTAGGAGAAACTTTGCACTCAGGTATAGGACAAGGCTATTTTCAAAGTACTCCACTTCAATTATGTTTGATGACAGCTCAAATAGCGAATGGGGGTTTTGAAATTAAGCCGAGAATATTGTTTGATAAGAAAAATAATAATTTGAGAGATTACATAAAATATAAAAACGAAAATCCTAATGAGCCTCTACCAACAGATCTATTGATATCAAATTTTGAATTAAAACCTTTGTTCAAAAATCAAGAACATATAAACTTAATTAAAGACGCTATGTTTTCTTCTTCTAATGAGCCAGGCGGCACATCTTATAGACATAGGTGGGAAAATAAAAAATTTACTTTTGCTGGAAAAACTGGGTCTTCCCAAATTAAAAGATTCACTGAAGCACAAAGAGAGGCGGAAGTTAAACAAGAAAGTTTGCCTTACAAAGATAGAGACCATGCTTTATTTGTTGCTTATGCACCATACGATGATCCAAAATATGCAATTAGTGTCTTAGTAGAACACGGCGGTTCGGGCGGTAAAGCCGCAGCACCTATTGCAAAAAAAGTTATAAAAAAAGTTCTAGAACGTCATGATTTGAGACAAAGGGTTAATAGTTTAATAGGGGAGACAATTTAATGTTTAGAGCAAGATCTATTCAATCATCTTTAAGTATTAAAGATAAATTTTTATCTTTAGATTATCTACTTATATTTTCAATTTTTATCTTAGGTCTTGTAAGCATATTAGCAATGTACTCGACTGATGGAGGAGAATTTAAATATCATACAAAAAGCCATATTCTTAGATTTTTTATTTTTTTTGGAATGTTTCTAGTTTTATCTTTTATTCAGATTAGATTTTGGCATAGTCAAAGTTACCTTATATATATTTTATGTTTTATTTTATTACTAGGTGTTAAATATTTTGGATTGACATCATCAGGTTCAAAGAGATGGTTAGATCTTTATTTTATGAATCTTCAACCATCCGAATTAATGAAAATTGGTCTAATTTTATTTTTAGCAAAGTATTATCATAGAATTTCGATCGAAAATATAAATCAAATTCGTTTTTTATTTTTACCTATTGTTGTTCTCATTGCTCCATTAATTCTAGTTGCAACACAACCAGACCTTGGAACTGCGTTACTTATAGCTGCCGGAGGTTTAACAGTTGCTTGGCTTGCAGGAGTAAGAGTAAAGTTTTTTGCTTTTTCGGGTTTGGCTTTTTTAGCATTATTGCCTATAGCGATATCTTTTTTAAAGCCTTATCAAAAGTCAAGAATACTTACTTTTTTAAATCCCGAAAGAGATCCACTGGGAGCAGGCTATCAAATTATACAGTCAAAAATTGCAATAGGTTCTGGTGGATTGTTTGGCAAAGGATTTTTACAAGGTTCACAAAGCTATCTTGATTATCTTCCAGAAAAACATACAGATTTTATTTTTACACTTTTTTCAGAAGAATTTGGTTTTTTTGGTTCATTATTTATCTTATTTTTATATGCAATAATTGTCTGGAGAATAGTTAAAATAGGTAATTTAACCAGAAGTAGTTTTGGAAAATTGTATTGTTACAGTTTCGCAACTGCATTCTTCATATATGTTGTAGTAAACATGATGATGGTTTTAGGACTTTTACCTATAGTGGGTTCACCATTACCAATTATGTCCTATGGAGGATCATCAATGATGGCTATAATGCTAGGTTTAGGTATTGTTATGTCTTGCAAAGTTTACAAGGATACTCCTGTAAATTAAACCTAATTTGGACCAATTTGATTTTTTTATCTACTTGTATATTATCTAAATAGATGGTTAATTTATGAAGAATTATATGTTTGGAGATAAGAAAAAAAAACTCACTGACTCTGAAAGGTCTTTAATAAGCGAAACCGTAAGCATTGAAGGAACTATTAATAGTTCTGGGGCTATAGATGTTGCAGGGTTAGTCAAAGGCCCGGTATATTCAAAAGAAATTATAGTTAGAGAAACTGGCTCTATCACTGGATCAGTGGAAGGTGATCGTATCGAAATCCACGGCCACATGGATGGAAAAGTATCAGGCGCAGATGTTGTTATTGGATCTACAGGCACTGTCAAAGGCGACATCGAGTTTGGAAATAACTTAAAAACTGAGAACGGTGCTGATATTGACGGGTATATTAAAAAAACAAATAAATCAAAAACTTCAATAACTGGTGATTTCTTATTCAAGAAAAAAGACAAAAAAGAGCAATCTGAAAGTGAAGAAAGACCGGAAGTAGTTAATAAAGAAGCTTTAGCCTAATCTACCGCACTTTAAAATTTTTCACGATTACAATATAATTTCCTAATGGAAAATCATAAGTGTAAATCAGTTGGTATTGTTGGTTGCGGTATCCAAGGAGTTTGTACAGGTTTGCAATTAATAAAAAAAGGAATACCTGTTACAATTTTCGATAGAAATGATCCCCTCTCAAAAGAATTTAAGCCAGCCTCTTATGGCAATGCAGGTCATTTTTCACCCTATGCAGTCTTACAACTAAATCGAACAGATATTTTATATGATGTTCCTAAAATGCTTTTAAGTTCATATGGTCCTTTAGCATTAAAATGGAATTATGTACCTAAAATGTTTTCTTGGTTTTATAATTATCTTAAAAATTGTAACAAAAAATCGATGCTTCACACGGCAAAATATATGCATCAAATTCTTAATTTATCTTTAGATGCCTATGAGGAAATTTTCAAAGAGATTGACACAACTAACTTAGTTGAAAAAAAGGGCATCATATACGTTTGGACAAATAAAAACTTAAAAAGCAGAAATCTTGAAATAAAAGTTAGAAAAGATTTGGGTATAAAGCAAAAGCTTCTTTCAAAGGAAGAAATTATAAAATTAGAGCCGAATTTAAATCCCGTTTTTGATGCAGGAGTAATTTTTGATTACGCAATGCATGCAAGAGATCCTCATGGCATATTAAGAAAAGTATTTAAGTTATTTTTAGAAAATGGAGGAAAATTTATTCAAAGCGATGTAAAAAGCTTAAGCCAAACGAGTTATAACGAAACATTAATTAAGACAGATAGTGAAGAATACAAATTTGAAAAATCTGTAATTGCATCTGGAGCATTTTCAAAAAAATTTACAGACCAATTGGGTGAAAAAATTCCCCTTGATACTGAAAGAGGTTACCATGTCCATTTTAAGAACCAACAAGATTTAATTTCCCGACCGGTAATTTTTCTTGATCGAGGTTTTGGAATGACGCCAATGAATCAAGGATTAAGAGCAGTAGGAACGGTAGAGCTGGGTGGACTAGAAAATCCTCTTTCAAAAAAAAGGATCAATTATATTATTAATTGTGCAAAAGAATTACTTCCTCAATTGGGTAATCATGACGATGAGTGGCTAGGTTTTAGACCTACATTACCCGATTTTTTACCTATTTTGGGACCTTCTTTAAAAAATAAGAATATTATATACGCATTTGGCCACCAACATTTAGGTTGGACTTTAGGTGCTATAACAGGCAAAATTATTTCTGGAATAGTTGCTGGAGAAAAAACTAATTTAGATTTAACTCCTTACAGCTCAAAAAGGTTTAATTAGGATTTTTTTGTCAAAAAATTATATAGCTTATACTTTTCTTACATTTGCAGCTTTATTCTGGTCAGGGAATTTTATTATCGGAAAATTTGCAACTTTGTTTGAAGTTCCGCCACTAACTTTAAACTTTTTAAGATGGGTGATGGTATGGTTTATTTTAATACCTTTTACAATAAAAGAAATTTTAGCAAAGAAAAACTATATTAAAGAAAATTTTTTTGCAATTGGTTTAATGGGGATATTATCAATTAGCACCTTTAATTCTGTAGTGTATTTTGCTTTAAACTTTACTCAAGTTATCAATGCAGTTTTAATGTTGGCAGCTATTCCGCCAATGATAATAATTTTTTCGTCACTTATGAAAATTGAAAAAACAAATATATTTCAATTATCTGGATTATTCTTATCAATACTTGGAGTCGCAACAATTATTTCCAATGCAGATATTCAAAAAATAATATCTTTAAGTTTTAACAAAGGAGATATATGGATGCTAGTTTGTGTTTTAAGTTGGTCGTTATACTCAACTTTACTTAAAAAAAATAAATTTCAATTATCTCAATTTTCTTTAATTCAAATTATGGTAACTGTAGGATTAATATTCTTAGTTCCACAATTTTTGTATGAACAATCAATGGGACTAGATATTAAAATAAATAAAGCTTCTATTCTAATTTTAATTTATGTTGTTATCTTTCCTGCAATCGCAGCTTATTATTGCTGGCAAAAAGCTATTGAATTAATAGGGCCTAATAGATCGTCTATGTTTATTCAGTTAATGCCTCTTTTTAGTGCATTAATGGCAATTATAATTTTCAAAGAAAAATTTCAATTATTCCATTTTATTGGAGCATCTTTTATTATATCTGGTATTTATTTATCAAATAGGAAAACCTAATGATTAAAGTTGCTATACTAGATGACTTCCAAGATGCTTTTAGGCAAATAGTAGATCTAAAAGAGTATAGAGATAAATATGAATTTGAAATATTTAATGAAAGCTTTCGCGAAGAAAAAGATGCGATTGTAGCTTTAGAGAAGTTCAATGTATTATTTATAATGAGAGAGAGAACACCTATTACCAAATATTTAATAGAGAATTTGCCAAATTTAAAATATATCATGACTTCAGGTATGAGAAATAAAGCTATAGATCTTGAGGCAGCTAAAAAAAAAGGAATTAAAGTATGCGGGACTGAAATAAACTCAAACCCTGCCGCAGAAATAACTTGGGCTTTGATCCTAGGTCTTTTAAGAAATATGAAGCAAGAAATTGATAATATGTTTCAAGGATATTGGCAAACAACAATCGGTTATGAATTAAAAGGAAAATTGCTTGGCCTAATTGGGCTTGGAAAGATAGGAACTCAAGTTGCAAAAGTAGGAAAGGCCTTTGGTATGGAAGTTTGCGCCTGGAGTGAAAATTTAAATCTTTCGCATGCTAATGAAATTGGAGTTTTGCCTATGAACAAAGAAGAATTACTAAAAAATTCTGATATTATTTCTATTCATTTAGTACTTGGTGAGAGAAGCAAAAGTTTAATTACAAAAAAGGAAATTAATATGATGAAAAGGACTGCTTTTTTAATAAACACTTCTAGAGGACAGATAATTAATGAGAAAGATTTAGTTCAGGCTTTAAAAGATGAAAAAATAGCTGGAGCAGGACTCGACGTCTATGATGAAGAGCCCCTCCCACAAGATCATAAATTAAGATTTTTACCTAATGCTTTGCTGATGCCCCATATTGGTTATGTAACCGCAGAAAATTATTCTAAATTTTATAATCAAATGATTGAAAACCTAGATAGTTGTCTAAATAATAAGCCAATAAGGTTAATTTCTTAAAAGTTACTCTTCCATTACAGGTTGTATTTGATATACTCATATTGAACGGAATAATTGTATTTATGTTTGCATAAATTCAATAACCTGGGGGAAAATTTAGAGGGAGCATGAGAAAAATATTTGTCTTATTAACAACATTTTTTTTACTTTATGGTTGTGCTGAGTCCGTCGCCCTTCTTGGTCCTTCTATTGGCGGAGCTACAAATGGTAAAATGCTTCAATCATCTTTCAATACTGTAGTCAGTTATGGAGTCAAAAAACAAACTGGCAAAGGTCCATTAGAGCATATAAAGGATTATGCTGAAAAAGTGAATCCTGAGAAAAAAAAAGAGCCATGCCACTCTTTTCTGGAAAAAACAAACTCTGAGATTTGTTATATTGTAAAAAAACAATTAATTTTGACAAAATCTAAAATAAAGCTACTCGATTAGTTAATTTCAAAAGATTTAAAATCAAAAAACATAAGTTTTAACTACCATAAGTTGTGTTAATAAAAATTTTCACATTCAAAATTAACTTTTATTTAAAGAATAAGCGGATATATGGGACCAATTAAAACTAGTTTTAATCATGAAAAAAATATTGCTTTTATTATCAACTCTTTTTTTGCTGAACGGTTGTGCTGAATCGCTAGCATTATTAGGTCCAGGTGCCTCGAATGGAAGATTTGTTCAATCCAGTTTAAATTCAGCGATAAGCTATGGAGTTAAAAAACAAACAGGAAAAACCCCTCTCGAACATGCTATCGCTTACGCAGAGAAAAAAAATCCTGAGAGAAAACAAGAAACCTGCATTTCTTCTTTTGAAATAACAAGGTCTGAATTTTGTACAATTGCAAAAAAACAAATTAAGATGAAAAGTACTGCTATTATAGAAAAGACTACAGACATTGTGAGAGAATTTCAAAAAAATAAAATTAAAGAAATATCTAAAATTGAAAAGATAGCAAAAAAATCAATAATTTATAACAGAAGGTAATTCCAACTTTTCTTCGATGATGGCCCCAATAAATTGGGACCACCTAATTAATTTTTAAGCAGCTAAAGCTTGCTTGATATCTGCAACAATATCGTCTGGATGTTCAATGCCAATTGATAATCTGACATAACCTGGTGTGACACCAGCAGCTAACATTTCTTTCTCTGTAAGCTGACTATGTGTTGTTGTTGCTGGGTGAATTGCTAAACTTCTAGCATCACCAATATTTGCCACATGGTAAAGCATTTTTAAGTTGTCAATGAACTTAGCTCCTGCTTCTTTAGTTCCAAGATCCATACCTATTAAAGATCCGTACCCACCTTGCATATATTTTTTAGCTCTATCCCTTATTTCACCTTGATAATTAGTTGGATAGATAACTTTTTTAACTTTTTTGTGACCATCTAAGAAGTTCACAACTTTCTCTGCATTACTGCAATGTTGTTTCATTCTTAGCGCTACAGTTTCCAAACCTTGAATGATTTGGAAAGCATTGAAAGGACTTAAAGGAGCACCTAGGTCTCTCAGTAAAACCACTCTAGCTCGGATTACAAATGGGATATTAGCTCCAGTTAATTGTGGAACTGCGTCAGCCCAAACGGCGCCGTGATAACTTTGATCAGGTTCATTTAATAGAGGTTGTCTTTTTCTATCTTTAATCCAATCAAAATTTCCTCCATCAACAATTATTCCTCCAATTGAAGTACCATGACCACCGATATATTTTGTCAAAGAGTGCATTACAATTGCAGCTCCATGAGCTAAAGGTTTACATATTACTGGTGAAGCTGTGTTATCGATAATCAAAGGTATACCTTTTTTTCTACCAATATCTGAAACTTCTTTTATTGGAAAAACACGAAGATAAGGATTTGGAAGAGTCTCACCGTAGTAAGCTCTTGTTTTATCATCAGTCACTTTTTCAAAGTTTTTTGGATCTGCAGGATCTGCAAATCTAACTTCAATACCTTGTTGTCTTAAAGTATTTTTGAATAAGTTAACTGTACCACCGTATAAATCAGTCGAAGCAACTATGTTATCTCCAGCTTGTGCTAAGTTTTGAATACACATTGCCGAAGCTGCTTGACCTGATCCCACTGCACATGCTGCTACACCGCCTTCAAGCGCTGCAACTCTTTTCTCTAACACATCTACAGTTGGGTTCATGATACGTGTGTAAATATTACCAAACTCTTTTAGACCAAATAAATTCGCAGCATGTTCTGCATTTTTAAATTGGTAAGAAGTTGTTTGATAAATAGGAACTGCTACAGCTGTTGTAGTAGGATCAGCTCTATAATCACTACCATGTAAGCCAATAGTTTCCGGATGTTTAAAATCAGCCATTGATTTTCCCCCTTATTGTTTCTCTTGTCGTTTCGCTCATTTTTTCTCCGTCTTTCTGGAGAAGAATGAACGAGGTTTAATTCTGTTCATCTTCTCCTTTTTAGTACTTCGGCATATGCCAGGTGTACAATATGGTTCAAATACCCGGTTTAATTTTAGATTATTCCAAAAAAAAACCACCGGCTAAAGCGGTGGTCTGAAGACTTATGCGCTTTAGCTGGATTTATTAAGCGCCCGCAAGTTGCCTTAACTCAGCGCTATGTAATTTATAGCAAGAAATTCAGGATTTTGTCAACTATCAATTAAATGTTATTCCAAAACAATTTTGCAAGGTTTATTCCAGATAAATCTTTATATGCAGCTAGTCCAGTAGGGCTAGTAACATTAATATCACCAATTAATTTCTCTTGTACAAAATCTACACCTGCAAAATATATGTTATTTTTCACTAACATTTTACCAATCGCTTTGCCTGTATTAATTTCTTTTTTTGTGAGCTTTGTTAATTTTGCTTTAGCTCCTTTACTCATATTAGATAAAATACTACCTTTTCTAGGTACCCTAGAAATAGCGCCTACAATCTTTCCTTTAACAATAAAGACTCTTTTATCTCCTTTAGAAACTCCGGGTAAAAACTTTTGAAAAAATAAATGATTATGAATTTTTAATAATTCTCTAATTTTATTAATGTTGAAGGTTTTCAGTAGAATTACATTATTACCACTGAAACCATTAATAGGTTTAGCTATAACAGCTTTATGTTTTTTAAAAAAACTTCTAATTTCTGAAAGGTTTTCACTAATTAGAGTTGGAGGCATATACCTCATAAAATTGATAGAAAAAAGCTTTTCAGAGACATTTCTTATTGCAGATGGATCGTTGATTATCTTAACTTTTTTGGAAATATGGTTAAGCAAGAAAGTCGTATATAAATAACGATTATCAAAAGGAGGATCATTTCTAATTAGAATTACCTTTGATTTTTCAAGGTTAAAATTAATTGTCTTTATCAATGAGTAGAATTTTTTTTTTTTATTGTGGATCTTTATATGCTTGCATGAAGCTATAACTTTACCGTTTAAAAAACTTAAATTTTCTGGTTCAAAATAATATATTTTATATCCTCTTTTTTGTGCCTCTGCTGCTAAGATTATGGTTGTATCTGTTTTTATATTTACTCTTCTAAGATCAGAACCCTGTATAGCTAAAATTTTCATTATGATTTACCAAGAAGTTTAAATTTTTAGTTTTGTTAAATTGCTCAATTAACATTTCTGCTCTTGTTTTTTTATTTTTTATTATTTCTTCGATATGTTTTAAATAAATCGTCTCATTGTTTCCACTTTTATTAACCTCATTTCTTTTTTCTAAACCTTTTTTAGAAAGACCAAAGAATATCTTTGCCCAATCAATTAATTTTTTATTATTTAGCACAGTGTTTAATCCTTGTTTGGGTGCGTTTAAATACGCTTCCATTACCTCTTCTTTTTTCCAATTTTTGATTATTTCATAAGTCTCATCTAAAGATCCATAAATTAATCCTGTAAAGAAGGCAGGACCATTGCAAATACAACCAAAATTACATGTATCTAAAGATCTAAACTCTATAACCTGTTTTAATCTTAATTCTGTGAAAATTGTACCTAAGTGATTTTCAAAATCTTCTAAAGTTGGTTTTTCTCCTTTTAAAAAACTTAAGTTACCATTTAAAAAATCCCTAAAAGTCTGGCCATTCGGCAAATAGTATTTTCCTTTTTTTTTAAGAAATAAAATTGGGTAATTTATTGCATGATCAATATATTTTTCAAAATTAATATTTTCAAAAGTAATCGGCATTATTCCACCTCTATTAGTTTCTTGCCAAACTTTTCCTCTATAAGATAAAAAACCTGAAAGTTTATTTCCATTAAAAGGAGAGTTTGCAAAAAGAGCAATAGTTAAGGGAACTAAATAGTTTCCAATTTTAAATTTTTTTTCAAAATCTTCTTCAGAAGTGTAATCATAATTAATCTGAATACCGGCAGTTTTGTACATCATATCTAAACTTAATTTGCCACCTTTTGGCATTTCAGCTGTCATGATTTCATATCGTTCTTTTGGACTCTTTGGTATATCTGCAAGTTTATTAAATGGATCATAAGCTATTGAGGAAGTTGTAATTTTAATAGTTTCAAAAATTTC
>CACNZU010000005.1 GCA_902624885.1 uncultured Pelagibacteraceae bacterium | reverse complement strand
AATAAAATTCATGAGTTATGGTCTTTCTTAAAAAGACAAATTAATGAAGATAATCAAATTTTTTGGGTTTGTCCTTTAATAGAAGAATCAAGATTTATGGATTTTTCTTCTGCAAAAAAAAAATTTGAAATAATAAAAAAAATTTTTCCTGGAAAAGTAGATATGATTCATGGGAGTATAGACAAAAATACAAGAGAAAATATTTTAAAAAGATTCCTTGATAAAAAAATTTCTATTTTGGTTTCAACAACAGTTATAGAGGTTGGCATAGATTTTCCTAATGCCAATATAATAATAATTGAAAATGCTAATAAATTTGGTTTATCTCAATTACATCAATTAAGAGGAAGAGTTGGTAGAGGTAATAAACCTGCAACATGTATTCTTTTATTTAAAGAAAATTCATTGAGTAAAAAAGCAATCAAAAGAATAAAAATACTAAAACAATCAAATGATGGATTCTATATTGCAGAGGAAGATTTAAAACTTAGAGGTTTTGGGGATTTGACTGGCTATCAACAAAGTGGTCTTAAAAGTTTTCGATTTGCTGATCCATTATTACATAAAGATCTATTTAAACTAGCTGAAAAATTTGTTTTAAACATAAATAAGGATTTAAATCATAATAAGTATAATTTTTTATTAAAATTATTCGATAAGGCAGAAATAATAAATGTAAATGATTATTAATTAATATTTGTTGTGCCGGCAGAAACTATAAATTTAGAAGCTTGTTCAAAAGTTACCTCTAAATAAATCAAATCTTTTTTAGGAACCATCAATAAAAAACCACTTGTAGGATTTGGGGTAGTGGGAACAAATACGTTAATAAGTTGTTCATTTATTTTTTTTTCAATCAAACCCTCATTCTGTTTGGTGGCAAAACCAACAGCCCATACACCTTTTCTTGGATATTCAAGTAAAACTACGCTTTTTTGTTTATTGTCAGTTTTAGTAAAACTTTCAGTCATTTGTCCAATAGCAGAATAAATAGTTCTTAAAATTGGAATTTTTTTCAAAATATTATTAAATAATTCAAAGAATTTTTTTCCTAAGAAAGAAAGTGATATCCATCCAATTAGAGTTATAAAAATAATTGCTATTAAGATTTCAACTCCTGGAATATTAAATGGAAGATAATTGTTTGGATTTATTTCTTTAGGAAGAATATTGCCGGTAATTCTAATGAAAAAAAGTGTTAAGTAAAGGGTAATACCGATTGGTATAAGTACAACTACCCCAGCAATAAAATTGTTTCTTATTTTAGAAAAAATTGATTTTTTTAAGTTTTTTTTATCCATTATTTAAGAATAGCTTGAATAAACTATAAATATTATGATTAATATAAAAATTGCAATTAATAATTTATTATTTAAAATCATGAGTCTTTATGTATAACATAAACAGAAGAAAATTTCTTGGCTTATTTAGTTGTGGATGTTGCTCATTAATGCTCCCATCTTGTTCAACAGTTCCTATAACAGAAAGAAAACAATTAAGTATAATCCCTGAATATAGAATCAATCAACAGGCTGCTTCTGCCTATGAAAATTTTAGACGAAAAACAAAATTAATTACTTCAGGAAGAAAACTTAAAGAAATAAAAAATATAGGAAAAAAAATGGAAAAATCTGTAAGCGCCTTTTTTTTAAAAGAAGGCAAAGATGATCCAACAAAAAACTTCGGATGGGATTATATTTTAGTAGATAATGATAAGGTTGTTAACGCTTGGTGTATGCCTGGAGGTAAGATTGCAGTGTACACAGGATTGTTAAAGGTAACAAAGAATACTGATGCATTATCAATTGTTATGGGTCACGAAATAGCCCATGCAGTAGCTAGGCACTCTGTAGAAAGAATGAGCCACGCAATGACTATTAATTTAGGTACAACAGTAGCTGATATTTTTTTAGGTGGAGCTATTAATAGAACAAGGAATACCGTTGGTCAAAATACTGGAATGGATATATTTCAATTAGGTATAATGAACCCATTTGGACGAAAACAAGAAACCGAAGCTGATTATCTTGGCTTAATTTTTTCCTCTTTGTCTGGTTATGATATTCGAGAGTCTGTAAAATTGTGGAGGAGAATGGCAGAAAAAAACAAAGGTAAAGAACCGCCAGTTTTTTTAAGTACACACCCTAGTAGTAAAAAAAGAATTGAAAATTTAAATAATTGGATTTCTGAAGTTATTATAAAATATCCACCAATAAAGGTCTAGTTTATTGGTGAGCCCTGATGGACTCGAACCATCGACACCCTCCTTAAAAGGGAGGTGCTCTACCAACTGAGCTAAGGGCCCTAAAAAAGTTCTTTTATATATTAATTTATAATAATTCAAATAGTTAATCGAAAAATTTTATATATTTTTTATAAAAAATATTAAATGTGCCATTTTTGATATTTTTTCTAATTTCCCGCATAAATTGTTGATAAAAATATATGTTATTTAAAGAAATAAGCATAGAAGCGAGCATTTCATCGCACTTGATCAAGTGGTTAAGATAACTTTTTGAATATTTGTTTAAATCTCTTAACTCACAGTTTTCGTCCAATGGTTTATTGTCTTTTTGAAACTTTGAATTTTTCAAATTGAGTTTCCCATCCCAAGTAAACGCTAAACCTGTTCTTCCAGACCTAGTAGGCATGACGCAATCAAACATATCTATGCCCTCTTTTACAGCCCCTAAAATATCAGAGGGTGTCCCTACACCCATTAAATATCTTGGTTTATTTTTGGGAAGATATTTTACAGTTTCATTTAAAATCTTAAACATATCCATTTGTTTTTCCCCTACAGCTAAACCTCCCATGGCATAACCATCAAAATTAATTTCTTTTAGTTTGCTTATACTTTCTAATCTGAGATCGCTATACAGACCTCCTTGTGTAATACCAAAAAGAGCTTTAGATTTATTATTTCCAAATTCAACTTTACATCTTTTGGCCCATTCAGTGGATGTGTTTATTGCACTAGATAAAGTTTTTTTATCTTTTGTTAATTTTGGACACTCATCCAAGACCATCATTATATCAGAGTTAATAGATTTTTGAACTTGTATACTTTTTTCTGGACTCAAAATTATCTTTTTTCCATCAAGATGAGATTTAAAAATCGCTCCAAGTTTTAAATCTATCTTGTTAAATTTAGATAATGACATTATTTGATAACCTCCTGAGTCAGTTAAAATTGGTTTGTCCCAATTCATAAAATTATGCAAACCTTTGAATTTTTTTAAAATTTCAATTCCTGGTCTCAATAACAAATGATAAGTATTGCCCAAAATAATTTGAGCGCCAGTTTTCAAAATATCGTCAGTAAAAACACCCTTAATAGTTCCTTGAGTACCTACAGGCATAAAAGATGGAGTGTCGATATAACCTCGTGAAGTATTAATTCTACCAAGTCTTGCATCTTCCTCTTGAGTAATTAACTCAAAAGAAAAATCGTTTTTTTTCATTTAATTATTTAGATCTTAATGAAATTATTTTATCTGGATTATTTACAGCACCTGAGTTTGGATCGCCTCGTTTTATTTTATCCACAAACTCCATTCCTTTTATGACTTTGCCAAATGCTGAGTATTGTCTGTCAAGATGAGGGGCTGAGTCAAAACATATAAAAAATTGACTATTAGCACTATCAGGATTGGCAGATCTAGCCGCAGATATTACTCCACGCGTATGAGCAATATCAGTAAACTCTGCTTTTAAATCTGGTAAATTTGATCCCCCTGTACCAGCTAAAGACAAATTAAAATCAGGACTATTAGAGTTTCCAAATTTTACATCACCTGTTTGAGCCATGAAGCCATCAATTACCCTATGAAAAACTACTCCATCGTACTTGCCATCATTTGCGAGCTCTTTAAATCTTTTTACATGATTTGGAGCTTTTTGTGGATATAGTTCTATTTCTACCTCTCCGTGCTGCAGTTTTAAAATCATTATATCTTGTGCCATTGAATTGTTACTTACTAAACTAAAAAAAATTATAAATAAATAAAAATATTTTTTCATTAGTATTAGTTTTTTAACATTTTAACTGTTGATTTTGTAACAAATCTGTCAATATTTCCACCTAAATTAGCAATTTCCTTTACAAATTTAGAAGATATGATTTGATTTTCAACATCAGACATTAAAAACATTGTTTCAATTTTAGAGTTTAATTTTTTATTCATTCCTGCTAATTGAAATTCATATTCAAAATCTGAAACAGCTCGTAGTCCTCTTATTATTGCTGAAGCATTATATTTTCTACACAGATCTATCGTTAAACTACTAAAGGAAATTACTTTAATTTTTTTTTTATCTAACTTTAAATCCTTAAATAGAGAATTGTTTATAATATCTACCCTTTCTTCAATTGAAAAATAATAGTTTTTATCTGAGTTATCAGTTGCTGCTACAATTAGCCTATCAAATATTTTTAAAGATTTTTTGATCACATCAATATGACCGTACGTAATTGGGTCGAAAGTACCTGGGTAAACTGCCGAGCTCATTTATCTTATATTATCCTCTATCTTAATAACAGATACAACTTTTTCAGATCCTGAAAGTTTCTTTATTCTTACACCTTGAGTATTTCTTCCGGCAGTTCTAATTTCTTTAACTGCGCATCTCATCATACTGCCTTTATCGGTAGATAATAATATTTCATCTTCTTCACTAACAACTATTGATGAAGCAATATTACCGTTCCTAGGCGAATTAATTATTCCTATAATTCCTTTTCCACCTCTGTTTGTAACTCTGTAGTCTCGATGGGATGATCTTTTACCATACCCATTTTCAGAAACAGACAAGATAAATCTTTCTAAAGCATTTTTAATTTTTTTATCTTTTTCAATCGTCTTTGGGCTTATTGAGGAATTATCTAAAATTGATAATGAAATTACCTTATCTTTATCGTTTAATTTGATGCCTTTTATCCCTTTAGACGATCTTCCTTTAAATAAACGTAATTTTTTCGATTTAAATCTTATACATTTACCGAACTTTGAACTTAGCAAAACATCTTGGTCATCTTTACAAATTTTTACACCAATTATCTTATCATCTTGATCTAATTTCATAGCAATTTTTCCGCTATTATTTATATTAACAAAATCTTCTAAAGAATTTTTTCTGACATTTCCATTAGCTGTAGCAAATATTACAGTTAAATTCTTCCACTCATTTTCATCTTCGGGTAACGGCATAATTGAGCTAATTGAGTGATGACTTTTTAAAGGAAGTATATTAAAAATTGATTTACCTTTTGAGACCGATGTTCCCTCAGGTATTTTGTGAGCTTTTATTTTGTAAACTAATCCTTGAGTAGAAAAAAATAATACTGGTGTATGAGTATTGGCTGTAAAAATTTGAATTACGAAATCATCTTCTCTTGTTGATATTCCTGCTTTTCCTTTACCGCCTCTTTTTTGAGCCTTTAAGGAGCTTAAAGGGCCTCTTTTGATATAACCTTGATTAGTTATATTAATTACTACTGACTCTTTTTGTATTGTTTCCTCAATGTTATAATTAAGAACTGCATCTATAATTTTTGTCTTTCTAGGAGTTGAGAACTTATCTTTAATTTTTTCTAGCTCATTAATTATTAAATCATAAAGAGCTTTTTTAGAATTTATTATTTTATTAAATTCTATTATCATTTTAGAAAGTTTAGAAATTTCAGACTCTATTTCTCCTATGCCAAAAGCTGTTAGCTTTTGCAACCTTAATTCTAAAATAGCATTTACTTGATTGGTTGAAAGTTGATATGTTGAAATATTTTTCTTTTTTTCGATAATATTAATTAGTTTAATACTTTTTTTAATTTTCCATTTTTTTGTTAAAAGATTTTTTTTTGCTGTATCGCTATCTTTTGAATTTTTTATAATTTTTATAACCTCATCTATATTTTCTACGGCAGATGCCAATCCTAATAATATATGGGCTCTCTCTTCAGCTTTTTTTAAATCGAATTTGACTCTTTTAATTACAGTATCTTCTCTGAATTTTAAAAATTCAATTATAAATTCTTTTAAATTTAAAATTTTTGGTTTATTGTCTACTATTGCTAGAGTATTAAAACCAAATGAACTCTCAATATTAGTTAACTTATATAATTGACGTCTTATAGTTTCGGGTTCTACATTTTTTCTTAGCTCAATCACAACTCTTATTCCCTCTCTATTTGACTCATCTCTTAAATCTCTAATACCCTCGATCTTTTTATCTCTTACTAATTGGGCTATCTTTTCAATCAATAAAGATTTGTTTACTTGATAAGGTATTGATTTAATTATAAGTTTCTCTCTTCCACCTTTTTTTTCCTCAAATTCAATTTCACCTCTAATTTTGAAAGAGCCTCTTCCCTTGTTGTAACCCTGCTTTATTATGTCCTTTCCTATAATAATACCCCCAGTAGGAAAATCTGGACCAGGGACATGTTTCATCAATTGGCTAATTGTAATTTCTTTATTATTTATAAAAGCAATTGTAGCATTAATCACTTCACCTAAATTATGAGGAGGTATACTTGTAGCCATGCCTACTGCAATACCGCCTGCACCATTAACTAAAATGTTTGGATATTGTGAAGGTAAAACTTCTGGCTCTTTCTCAGTTTCGTCGTAATTACTTCTAAAATTTACAGTATTTTTTTCTAAATCCTCTGTTAAAAATTGGGAAATTCTACCTAACTTAGTTTCAGTATACCTCATCGCAGCTGGGGGATCCCCGTCTATTGAGCCGAAGTTTCCTTGTCCAGAAATAAGAGGCACACTCATTGAAAATTCTTGCACTAACCTTACTAAAGCATCGTAAACAGACTGATCACCATGAGGATGAAATTTACCAATTACATCACCAACTATTCTTGCTGATTTTCTAAATGGTTTGGACCAGTCATACCCACCTTTGTACATTGCATAGATAATTCTTCTATGAACTGGTTTTAATCCATCTCTTACATCTGGTAAAGCTCTGCTAACAATTACACTCATGGCGTAAGATAGATATGAAGAACTCATCTCATCTTGAACAAATATAGGTTTGAAAGTTTTAGATGATTCTACTGAATTTTTTTGCATGAAATTTTAAAAAGGAATTTCGTCATCTAAATCAGAATTATCTTGATTTAAATTATCATTTGGAAGTGAGCTTTTATTTTCTGAAACTAAATTTGAATTATTTGAATTATTTCTACTGTCTAACATGGTTAAACTTGAATTGTAGCCTTGTAAAACTACTTCTGTTGAATACTTATCTTGACCAGTTGCCTCGTCTTTCCATTTTCTAGTACTTAGCTGCCCCTCAACATAAACATTAGCACCCTTTTTCACATATTGTTGTACAACATTTACTAGGCCCTCATTAAATATAACAACTCTATGCCACTCTGTTTTTTCTTTTCTCTCTCCACTAGACTTATCTTTCCAAGACTGGCTTGTTGCTATACTTAATCTAGCTACACTTTTACCATTTACCATTTGTTTAATTTCTGGATCTGCGCCTAAACGACCTATTAATTGCACTTTATTTAAACTTCCGGCCATAATAATTTGATTACAATTAGATTTTTTATTGTTAAAACACCTAATTTTATATCATATTTGATTGCTAAATATAAGATGATAATTATTTGAAGGAAATAAAATGTTGAAAAAAATCGTTGTAAAAGGCGCCAAAGAACACAACTTAAAAAATGTTTCTCTCGAAATTCCAAAGGAGAAATTAGTTGTTATAACTGGCCTATCTGGGTCAGGAAAATCGTCTTTAGCATTTGACACCATTTATGCTGAGGGTCAAAGAAGATATGTTGAGAGTCTCTCCTCTTATGCCAGACAATTTCTAGATAAGATGAAAAAACCCAATGTGGATTTCATAGAAGGATTGAGTCCCGCTATATCTATAGAACAAAAAAATACTTCAAAAAATCCAAGATCAACAGTAGCAACTGTGACTGAAATTTACGATTATATGAGAGTTTTATTTGCAAGAGTTGGGGTGCCTTATTCTCCGTTCACAGGAAAGCCGATAAAGTCACAACCTATTAGTGAAATGGTAGATAAAATAAATAAATTACCCAAAAATAATACCATTTATATATTAGCCCCGATAGTAAGAGGGCGAAAAGGTGAATATAAAAAAGAGATATCAAATTATAAAAAACGTGGTTTTTCAAAAATAAAAGTTGATGGAAAATATTTAAATATTGATGAATTTCCAGATCTTAACAAAAAAATTAAGCACGACATATCGATAATAGTTGATAGAATTATCTTAAATTCAAAGCTTGGTAATAGACTAGCTGATAGTGTTGAAACAGCTGTTAATTTATCTGATGGATTGTTAGTAGTAGAATACGAAAATGAAACTTTGCCAAAAAAATTTAGAAAAAGAGAGTCCATTACATTTTCATCCAAATTTTCATGTCCTGAAAGTGGTTTTACTATTGAAGAAATAGAACCCAGACTGTTTTCATTTAATTCACCCTATGGGGCTTGTGAAGAATGCGAGGGTATAGGTCATAATCTTAATGTTGATCCTAATCTTGTAATTTCAGATCCAAAAAAAAGTTTACAAGATGGTGCTATTGAACCGTGGGCAAAATCAACGTCTTTATACTATGCACAAACTTTAGCTTCGGTTGCAAAACACTTCAAAATTTCAATGTCAGAACCTTGGAGAAAAATTCCAAAAAAAATACAGGATGTAATCTTATATGGATCAGATGATGAAGAAATTAAGTTTGCTTATGATGATGGTTATGAATCTTATACAACTAAAAAAAGTTTTGAGGGTGTTATTAATAACTTAGAAAGACGTTATCTAGAAACTGATAGTGAGTGGAAAAGAGAAGAGATATCACAATATCAAAGTGAGACTGATTGTGAAAAATGCAAAGGCATGAGATTAAAAGATGAGGCCTTATGTGTTAAAATAAATAAACTAAATATTAGTGAAGTTACAGAAAAATCGATCGATGAAGCTCAGAAATGGTTTGCAAATTTGGAAAATACTTTTAGCGAAAAAGAAAATAAAATTGCCCAACATATTTTAAAGGAAATTAATGAAAGGTTAAATTTTCTTCTCAATGTAGGTTTAAATTACCTTACACTTTCAAGAGAGTCAGGTACATTATCAGGAGGAGAGGCTCAAAGAATAAGGCTTGCTTCTCAAATTGGATCAGGTCTAACAGGAGTTCTTTATGTATTAGATGAACCTTCAATTGGCTTACATCAAAGAGATAATAAAAAATTAATCACTGCACTAAAAAAATTAAGAGACTTAGGAAATACTGTCATTGTAGTAGAGCATGATATAGAAACAATGGAAAGCTCTGATCATATAATTGATATAGGGCCTGAAGCTGGTTTAAAAGGTGGTCAAATAGTAGCTGAAGGTGAAGTAAAAGAAATAATTAAGAATGAAAAAAGTATTACAGGAAATTATTTATCTGGAAAAAAATTCATTCCGATACCAAAAAAAAGAAGAACTGCTAAAAACGGGAGATTTATAGAAATTAGCGGAGCAAGTGGTAATAATTTAAAAAATGTAAATTTAAAAATACCTGTCGGAACCTTTACTTGTGTCACTGGTGTTTCTGGTAGTGGAAAATCAACATTAATATTACATACTCTTTATAATGCATTTAATTTAATGCTAAATAAGAATAAAAGCAGAAAAGTTCCTAAAGCTTTCACTGGTTTCAAAGGAACTGAATTGATTGATAAAATAATTGATATAGATCAATCACCGATAGGACGTACCCCAAGATCAAATCCAGCTACTTACACTGGTGCATTTGGCCCAATAAGAGAATGGTTTGCAGGATTACCAGAGTCAAAAGCTAGAGGCTATAAAGTTGGTAGATACTCTTTCAATGTAAAAGGAGGAAGATGTGAGACTTGTGAAGGAGATGGTGTTTTAACTTATGAAATGCACTTTTTACCAGATGTCTTCATACCTTGTGATACTTGCAAGGGTGCAAGATATAATAGGGAAACTCTTGAAATTAGATTCAAAAACAAAAATATTGCAGATATATTAGATATGACTGTCGATGAGGGTTGTGAATTTTTTGAGAATATTCAAAGTATAAAATCCAAACTTATTACCCTTAAACATGTGGGCTTGGGATACATGAAGATTGGTCAACAAGCAACAACTCTTTCAGGGGGTGAAGCACAACGAATTAAGTTGGCAAAAGAATTGTCAAAGCGTCCCACAGGAAGAACTCTCTATATTTTAGACGAGCCAACAACTGGATTACATTCTCATGATATTAAAAAATTACTAGAAATTTTACAAGCGTTCGCTAATACAGGAAATACAGTAGTTGTAATAGAACATAATTTAGATGTAATTAAAACAGCAGATCATATTATTGATATGGGACCTGAGGGTGGAATAAATGGAGGAAAAATTATAGCTGAGGGAAACCCTGAAAAAGTCTCAACTGTAAAAGAGAGTTATACTGGTAAATTTATCAAAGAAATAATTGGAACAGGGTCAATGAAAAAGACAGCTTAAATAAATTTTATGTGATATAAAGAATCATGACAACAATATTACAATCTCTTTCAAAAACTGTACATTTGTCCTTAGGAATTGCAATTTTGCTTCTGCTTGGATTACATTTTTTTGGAGATGGATTTGCATTTGATAGATATTTTTTTAGTTGGTTGTTCAGATATCTACACGTATTGACAGGAATAATGTGGATAGGACTGCTGTGGTATTTTAATTTTGTACAAATTCCCTCAATGCCAAATATTCCAGATGAGCAAAAACCTGCAATAGGAAAAGTTATAGCACCAAAAGCGTTATTTTGGTTCAGATGGGCAGCATTAGGTACAATAATTACGGGATTAATTGTTTCTTATCTTCAAGGCTATGTTCATCAAGCGATGACTTTAGGTATTGGAAGTGGAGATCCAAAAACAACTGCAATAGGAATTGGAATGTGGTTAGGAATTATTATGGCATATAACGTATGGTTTGTTATTTGGCCTAATCAAAAGAAAGCTTTAGGAATAGTCGAGTCTTCACCTGAAGATAAAGCAAAGTCTGCAAAAACAGCAATGCTATTTTCTAGAGCTAATACCCTCTTATCTTTTCCTATGTTGCTGTCTATGGTAGCAGCTCAAAATCTTTACTAATTTAAGGAATAATTTTTTCTTCTTCTTTTTCTAAAGTTTTATAACTAACTTTAAAAAATTTAAGTATTGGAGAAGCAACAAATATTGAGGAATAGGTTCCGATTATTACTCCTAATATCATAGCAAAAGAAAAACCTCTTAGGATTTCTCCGCCTAAAATGTATATTGAAAATAATGCCAGTAAAGTAGTTACAGAGGTTATAATCGTTCTAGCTAAGGTTTCATTAATTGATAAATTTGCAATGTCACTTATGCTTATTTTATTATATTTTAATAAATTTTCTCTAATTCGATCATAAATTACTACTGTATCATTCATGGAGTAACCTACTATCGTGAGAACAGCAGCTATAATAGATAAATTTATTTCTAATGATAATAATGAGAAGATACCTAAGGTGATAGTGACATCATGGAAAAGAGCTATTATTGAACCAACACTAAACTGCCACTCAAATCTCACCCAAATATAAAAAAGCATTGCAGCTAAAGCTAAAGTTATTGCAATAACTGATGATTGTAGTAATTCAGAGCTTACTTTTGGACCCACGTTCTCTACTCTTCTAAAATCAACCTCGGTATTTAAGTAATCGCTTAAAGTCTTTTTAATTTCTGGAATAAGATTGCTATTATTTGAATTTTTTTGCTCTACTTTTATCAAGTAATCACCTTTTTTTCCGAATTTTTTAACATTAACATCTCCTAAATTCATGGTTCTTAAAGACTCTCTTATTAAAGATGTGTCTATAGATGTTTCAGTTCTTAGTTCAATTAAAGTTCCGCCCTTAAAATCAATCCCGTAGTTTAAACCTTTAAAAGATATTAGAATTATACTTAAGACAAAAATTATTATAGAGATAAAATTTGCTTTTTTAAATTTGGAAACAAAGTTAATATTTCTAATCATTAGATTTTTATTTCTTTATTAGTATTTCTTAAAACTATTAATGAAGTTAAATGTCTTGCTAAAAAGTAAGCAGTAAAAAGCGTAGTGATAATTCCTATCCCTAATGTAATAGCAAATCCTTTTACTGGGCCTGATCCAAAAGCAAATAATATAACAGCGGCAATTAAAGTGGTAATATTTGCATCTAATACAGTAATTTTTGCCTTTGAATATCCTGTGTCAAAAGCGTGAATGATTGATTTTTCGGTTTTTAATTCCTCTTTGATTCTCTCAAATATTAAAACATTAGCATCCACGGCCATGCCTACAGTTAAGATAATTCCCGCGATACCAGGTAAAGTTAATGTTGCTTCTAAAATTGTTAATACACCTACCAACATTAACAAATTTGCAATTAGAGCTGTATTAGCAATTAATCCAAATATTTTATATTTATAAAACATAAATAAAATTACTAAAATAAATCCTACAATTAATGAAGTAATCCCTGATTTTATCGAGTCTTCTCCCAAATCTGGTCCTACGGTTCTTTCTTCAACTACGTCGAGTGGGGTTGGTAAAGCACCCGATCTCAGTAATAGAGATAGATCTGTTGCCTCTTGAAAAGAAAAATTTCCTGAAATAACACCATTCCCAGAGGTAATTGGCTCGTTTATGTTAGGTGCACTGATGATTTTTCCATCTAAAACTATTGCTAATCTTTTTCCAACATTGTCAGTTGTTGCCCTCCCAAATTTTTGCGCTCCCAATCTATCTAAAGTAAATGAAACAGTTGGCTCATTTTGTTGATTTTGGATACTTGGTTGTGCATCAACTAAGTTATCTCCGCTCATTACAATTCTTTTACTTATTTTTAATTTTTCACCAGTTTCAGAGATTAGTTCATCGGTTCCAAATTCTGAATTATCGTGGACTAATCTGAAATTTAATTGAGCAGTTTTGCCTAAAAGCTTTTTAATCCTCTCAGGATCCTTTAAGCCCGGTAATTCAACTAGTATTCTTTTTTCACCTCTCTGAAGAATAGTTGGTTCCTTTGTACCCACATCATCAATTCTTCGTCTAACAATTTCAATTGATTGTTTTAATGCAGCATTATTGATAGTTAACAATCCAAATTTTGAAAAATTTACTTCTATAAAATTTTCATTTAATTTCCTGAAATCTAACTCATGAGACCTATAATTATCAATATATGGGTTTACTAAATTATTTTTTTTTGAAAAAAAAACTAATTCAAATTTATCTAAATCATCAACTGTAAAATTTAATGATGTATTCTTTATTTTGAAATTATTGAATTTAATATTATTTTCTTTGAGTAATTTTTTTATAGGTATTACTTTGGATTGAATTTTTTCCTCTACAAGAGAGTCAGAATTTATCTCTAATAAAAGATATGATCCTCCTTGTAAATCTAAACCAAGATTAACTTTCTTGTCCAATATTGGATTGTTTTTATTTTGAAAATTTAAAAAGGAAAATATAGAAACAATAAAAAATATAAAATAGATTATAAGAATGTTTATTTTAGAAAAATTTAACACAAAAAAGAATTATTTTTTTACTTCTTCTTTTTTTAACAAACTTGTGATTGTTGATCGTATAATCTGAACTTTCGTACCCTCGCCTATTGTCACTTCAATTCTGTCGTCTTCCATAACACGATCGACAATACCAATAATACCGCCTGATGTTATTACCTCATCTCCTCTCTTTAGGGATTCAACCATAGCTTTATGATCTTTTACCCTCTTCTGCTGGGGTCTTATTAAAAAAAAGTAAAAAATTACAAATATTAAAATTAAAGGTATAAACTGCGCTATTCCTTGTCCACTCATGCAGAAATAATTATAATAAATGCTTTAAATTAACAAGTTAAATTTTAATCAAATTTTATCCAAATTATTCATGTATTTTTTTAATACATTCGGAATCGTAACAGAACCGTCTTCATTTTGATTATTTTCTAATAAAGCTATAATTAGTCTTCCAACAGCTAAACCGGAGCCATTTAAGGTAGCTACAAATTCATTGCCTTTCTCTGTTTTATACTTAGCGTTCATCCGTCTAGCTTGAAACGAACCACATGACGAACAGCTTGAAATTTCTCTAAATTTATTTTCAGATGGAATCCAAACCTCAATATCTAATGTTTTTTCAGCACTAAATCCCATATCACCGGTAGATAATAAAATGGTTTGGAATGGTATTGAAAGTTTTTTTAAAATGCTTGTTGCACAATTTAACATCCTATCAAGTTCAGAATTACAATTTTTTGGTTCAACTATACTTACTAATTCAACTTTATAAAATTGATGCTGTCTAATCATACCCTTTGTATCTTTACCGTAACTTCCTGCCTCTTTACGAAAACAGGGCGTAGATGCTACAAATCTCTGTGGTAAATCCTCTTTTTTAATTAATGATTTTCTTATTAAATTTGTTAATGAAACTTCAGCTGTTGGAATTAAAAATTTTCTTTGTTCTGAGTTTTCAAACTTTATTTCAAATTGATCATCTTCAAATTTTGGAATTTGTCCAGTTCCAAACATGACATCTTCGTTTACTATTAATGGTGGAGAAATTTCAGTATAATCAAATTCAGTTGTGTGAATGTCCAACATAAAATTTATTAATGCTCTTTCCAGAAGCGCTATCTTATCTCTTAGCACAACAAACCTTGAGCCAGATAACTTTATTGAAGTATCAAAATCTATCTGTTTATTTTTTAAACCTAGGTCGATATGAGATTTGGGTTTAAAATTAAATTTCTTTATACTACCGAATTGTTCTATTAATTTGTTTGTTTTTTCATCTTTACCAACTGGCACATCGTCTAAAGCTAAATTTGGAAGAAAATGTAATATTTTATTAATTTTATTTTGAATTATGATCTGTTCATTGGATAACTTAGTAATCTCTTCTGATATCTTTTTAGACTTTTCAAAATTTGATTTATCCTTAGATTTAGATAATATTTTTTTTTCTTGTTCGAGTTTTTCTTTTTGACTAATTAATTTTCTATTATCCTTATCTAAATCTTCAAATTCTTTTTCATTAAAATCAAAATTTCTATTTGAAAGTTTTTTCTTAAAGTCTTTTATATTTTCTCTTAATAATTTAATATTATGCATCTTCTAAATTTTCACTTACTTTTTTTTTCTCAATAAATCTTACTGTGAATATGGATACTTCATAAAGTAATAGTAAAGGTATTGCTAGTCCAACTTGTGTAATAGGGTCAGGGGGAGTTAAAATAGCAGCAAAAGCAAAGATGATGACAATTACGTACCTTCTTCTTGATTTTAAATATTCAGAGTTAACAACACCTACTCGTGCTAATAAATTTAATAGAATTGGAAGTTGAAAACTTATACCGAAGGCAAAAATTAATCTCATAATCAAGGAGAGATATTCATTCACTTTAGCCTCAAGTTGTATGGGTAATGTTGTATTTGACCCCAAAGTTTCAAACGATAAAAAAAACTTTATTGCTAATGGCATAACTAAATAATATACGAGGAGTCCGCCTAGTAAAAAAAGTACAGGTGTTGATATTAAATAAGGTAAAATTGCTTTTTTTTCATTTTTATAAAGCCCAGGAGCAATAAATTTATATACTTGAATTAATAATATTGGGCTACCTAAAAAGATGGCAGAAAAAAAAGCAACTTTAATATAAGTGATAAATGTTTCGTGTAAAGCTGTAAAAATAAGACGTCTTGATGTTGTCCCATCTTTAACAGCGTTGGCATAAGGTTCCACCAAAAAATTATAAATTTCTTCTGCAAAAATATAAGAAACTATGAATACTATTAAAATAAATATTAAAGAGTGTAGAAGTCTTGTTCGTAATTCAACAAAATGGCTAGTGAATGAATTATTCTCAGCCATTTTTTTCAGTGTTTTTTTGGGTTTTTTTATCTGTAGTTGAGATCTCTTCCTCTAAATCAACATCTTTAGTGACTGAAGATACCTCTTTTTGAAAACTACTTAATGTATTTTTTGCTTTTCCTATATATGAACCAATTTTTTTTAACGCAATAGGAAATTCCTTAGGGCCTAAAACTAAAATTGCAATAATTACTACTGATAAAATCTCTAACCATCCAATTTGAGGCATTTTGATTATTTATTTTCAGAGTCAGAATTGTCTGACTTAGAATTATCATCTTGATTGTTTGTTGATGTATCATCGGACATCCCTTTTTTAAAACTTTTGATACCTTTTGCAACATCACCCATCAAACTAGATATTTTTCCTCTACCAAAAAGTAGAACAACAAGCACTACTACTATTGCTATTTGCCAGAAACTAATTCCCATATTTTAAATTATATACAATAAAAAGGCTTAAATAAATATCTTTATTTTTCCTCCTCAGGAGCTTTTTTTATAGCTTCATCAATTTCCTCATAAATATTCTGTTTTTCAGATATTGACTGTTCTTTGAAGAATTTTCCTGTGCCAAAAATAGATTTATCTATACTAGATGTATCTATTAAACCGGCAGACCCGAGTTCATCTATAGTAGGTAAATCAGATAATTTTTGAATATTAAAATGATTTAAAAAATTTTCTGTTGTAGCATACTGAATTGGTTTACCAGGGACATCTTTACGCCCAGCCGGTCTGACCCAGTCTAATTCAAGTAAAATTTCAAGAGTATTAGAAGCAAAAGTTACTCCTCTAATTTCTTCAATTTCAGACCTTGTAACTGGTTGATGGTATACAATAATTGATAATGTTTCTATTGTAGCTTTTGATAATTTTTTTTGTGTTGATTTTTGCAATGACATTAATTTTGATAAATCTTCAGCGGTTCTAAAAGACCACTTATTTTTTATACATACTAAATTAATACCTCTTTTTTTATATATTGTTTGAAGATTTTCTAATATCTTTTTCAAATTTGTAGTTGTTTGTATTCGCTTTTCAATAGTTTCTAGATCAAGAGGTTCTGAGGCAGCAAAAAGGATTGCTTCAACTTGTCTTTCAATCTTTGTAGGAGAAGATGGAAAATCAATTATATTATCTTTTTTTTTATTCTTCATTTACATTTTTTTTATTAATAATTTATGAAATTGCTTATTTTGAGAAATCGAAATTATTCCTTCTTTTGTTAATTCAAGACTAGCAGCAAATAATCCGGCAATTCCTGTTTTTTTCATTTTTTTTTCTAAGTAAAATTTTGGAATTAATTCAACGATATTTTTCCATTCAGTAATTTTGTCTAAATTACTTTTGATTTGTTTTATTCCCTCTTCAGAAGTAAAAACAGGAAGTTTGGGGATGCTTATACTTTGATAAGTTTTTTGCATTTGTATATTAGAGTAAGTTTTTAATAACTCATACAGAGAAACATCGTACATTGGGGTATTAATGGATCTTATGCCCCCTTTCATACCTCTTAAAAAAATATGAACCCCTAATCTTTTTTTTTTTAACATTTGATCTGATAAAATACGAATAAGTTCTAATTTTTTTAATTGAAGCTTCAATTTTTCTGCTACCTCAAAAGCTTTAAAGTCATCATCTTCACTTTCAGGAAGTAATAACTTAGATTTCAGATATGCTAACCAAGTTGCCATTAATAAAAATTCTGAAGCGGTTTCTAGGTTTAAATCCTCATGTTTCTTAATAAACTCAAGAAATTGATCAGCTAGTTTTGTAATAGAAATTTCAGCTAAATCTACTTTTTGAGTTTTTGCCAATCCAAGAAGAATTTCTAAAGGACCATTATAATTTGGTATATCAATTGAAATCTGATTCAAGTTTTTTGATTCCATTGTTAATTTTACCTTAAAAATTTATAAAATTCTGAAGTTTTTTTAAAGGTAAAATTATCGATATATGGCAAAGATTTAATCAATTTTAGGTTGTCATTAATATTTCCAGCACAATATAAAGCAAGATTACATCCAGCATCTAAAGATTTTTTTGCATTAGCAATCAAATCATATTTCAAAGCTTTCATTGAGATATCATCTGAAATTAATATTCCTCTAAATTTTAATTTTTTTCTAATAATATTTTTAATTATTTTTTTTGAGTGTGTAACAGGGTATTTATTATCTAGTTTTGAGTATAGAATGTGAGCAGTCATAGCAAATTTTGCTTTGGATTGCTTAAAAGGATAAAAATCTGTTTTATTTAATTTTTTAAAGCTAAGTGAAATTCTAGGAAGTTTTTTATGACTATCTGATACAGATGCTCCATGTCCAGGAATATGTTTTATTACCCCAGAAATTTTATTTAATCGCAAATATTCAACCGTTAAAGCTCCAAGTTCTTTTACAATTTTTTTATTTTTTGAAAAACTTCGATTTCCAATGACTCTATTAGTATTATTTCTTAATACATCAAGTACAGGGATTGTATTTATATTAATACCAAGGTTTTTTAGCATCTTACTGATTGAAAAAATATAATGTTTGAAAAGCTTTAAACAAAAAGTTCTATTCTCTTTGTATAATTTTCCAAAAAAGTTTGCTGATATATTATGTTTTATAATATTTTTTAACCTTGATACGTTTTCCCCCTCTTCGTCAATGATGATTGGAAATTTTTTATTTTTTGTCAATTTTCTTATTTTTGATGTTAGATTCTTTATTTGATTAAAAGATTTTAAATTTCTTTTAAACAATATAACTCCCCAAGGTTTTTCCTTAGATAAGAGTATCTTTTCCATTTTAGTAAGTTCTGTGCCACTTAAACTTATTATTAAAGCTTTACATTTCATTTTTTATTCAGCAAATCCCAAAAACTTCTTTTTTTATAATTATTGTCTTCCTCATCGAAAGAGTCATTAAATTCTATTATATTACTTGTATCATTTGCTAAACTAGGTAAATCCTTGATTTTTTCTTTAAGGATTAAATCAATGTTTGAACGATTATAATTTTTAAAACTAATATTTTTGTTAGAAGAATAAAAACTAAAAACTTTAAAAACAAAAAAAATCACTAAGAAAGACATTAAAATATTTATAATTTTAAACATTACATTTTTTTAGGAAGTGACACTCCAAGTATATTCATCCCATTTTTAATTACTATTGCAACAAGGTAGATATAAGTTAAAGAATCATTTTTTTTAATTTTTCCATCTTGTATAAATCTAAATTTACTGTCTTCATTTCCTTTGCTCCAATAAGAGTGAAACAGAGTTGATAGTTCATATAAATAAAAAGGTATTTTATGTGGTTCTAATTTATAAGCTGCAGACTCTATTATTTTTGGCCATTCAAAAACTTTCCTTAGTATCTTTACTTCATACTCATTGGGTTGAAATGTATTAGAGTCTACTGTAATTCGATTATTAAAATTTATTTTAAGTGTTCTTAAAATTGAGTTTATTCTTGCATATGCATATTGAACATAGAAAACAGGATTATCTTTGGTTTTCTCTTTTATTTTTTCAAAATCAAAATCTAATTCTACATCATTGCTTCTATTTAACATCATAAACCTTATTGAGTCTTTATTGACTTCATTAAGTAAATCTTGAGCAGAGATAAAATCACCCGCTCTTTTTGACATCTTAAAGGGTTGTCCATTCTTATAAAGTTTAACCAGTTGGCAAACTTTACAATACAACTTCACTTTTTTATCAGAAAGTGCTGATACTGCAGCGCTAATTCTTTTAATATAACCTGTGTGATCAGCTCCAAGAATATTTATCAAAGCATTATATTTTCTACTAATTTTATCAGAGTGGTAAGCAACATCGTTTGCAAAGTAAGTCCATGATCCATCATCTTTTTGCAATGCTCTATTTGTATCATCTCCAAATTCTGTTGATTTGAATATAAGTCTTTTTATTTTTTTCCAGTTTTTTGACCTCTCGCCTTTAGGAGGATCTAAATAGCCTTCTTCTACCAAATTTTTATTTTGTAAATGCTTTATTGTTTTGTTTACTAAATCTTTCTTTATAAGCTCGGTTTCAGAGAAAAAATTATCATGTTGTATTCCTAGTTTTTTAAGATCTTCTTTAATTAAATTCATTGATCCTTGCAAAGAAAGCTTTTTTAATTCATCGAATGAATTATTTAAATTTTCAACATTAATATTCTTATTTTTTTTTATTATATTATTTGCAATTTCCTTAATATATTCACCTGGATATAAATTTTCTTTTAAAATAAATTCTTCTTTATATTTAATTTCTCTTATTCTTAAATAAACTGACTCTACAAAATTTCTTATTTGGTTGCCGTAATCATTTATATAATATTCTTTAATTACTTTATTTCCATTAAATAACAATAAATTTGACAAAACATCACCAAAAACTGCGCCTCTACAATGACCTACGTGCATTGGCCCCGTTGGATTGGCTGAAACAAATTCTACATTATAAATTTTATTTGATTTTTTTGATCCGTAATTATCCTTATTTTTGAGTATATCTTTAATGTTATCAATAAAACCATTTTTTGAGAGTTTTATATTAAGAAAACCAGGACCTGCTATATCAATTTTTTCAAAATGATTAATCTTTTTTAACAATAAATATTTTATATCCTCTGCTAAATTAATTGGATTAAGTCTATTTGTTTTGGCTAATACTAATGAAACATTTGAAGATAAATCATAATTAAAATGATTAGGTGGAACTTCTAAATTTATATTATCTAAATTTTCCAAAACCATTATCTTTAAATTATCTTTATTATCTAAAATAACCTTATTTATTTTCGATAAATAATTTTCAAATATATTCATTTTATTTTTTTATATAGATTTATTGCATATCTATCAGTCATTCCAGCTATAAAATCACAAATTGATCTAGCAACATTTGTTTTATCGTACTTACTCACATTTATATATTTACCTGGATTTTTTTTTATTAAAAAAAATAATTTTTTTATAATTTTTTTTCCATCATTCGTATTAGATTTTACTTTACTATGATAGTACATATTTGTTTTCAAAAAACCTTTTATTCTTTTATCGAATTTTTTCATTTTGTTAGAAAAAGTTACTACAGGATATTTAGATTTTAAAACATGTTTTAAATTCTTAATTTTATTTTTTTTAATATTTTTTTGAGTGGTGATTATCAAATCTTTGACCATTTCATTTATTATTTCTCTTACTATCTGTCTTATTACCAAATCTATTGAATAATCTTTTAATTTTTTTTTATGCTTAATAACAATTTTGTTAAGTATTGGAATATTTTTTAAATCAGCAAGATAAAATAAATTAGATTTCAATCCATCTTCTAAATCATGACTGTTATATGCGATATCATCAGAGATGGAGGCTATCTGCGCTTCTAGTGAAGGGCTTTCAGAAAAATTTATCTTGTTTTTAAAATAGTTAATTTCTACAATCTCCTTAAATTTTTTTAAATTTTTAATTGGTCCATTGTGTTTGATTAATCCATCTAATGTTTCTAAAGTAAGATTTAAACCTTTAAATGCATAATACCTATTTTCTAAAAATAAAATCGTTCTTAAAGTTTGTATATTATGATCAAATCCTCCAAATCCTTTCATGCAATCGTTAAGTGCCTCTTCACCTGCATGTCCAAAGGGTGTATGACCCAAATCATGAGCCAAACTAAGGGTTTCACATAAATCTTCATTTAGATTAAAAAATTTAGACAAGGTTCTAGCAATTTGAGCCACTTCTAAAGAGTGAGTAATTCTAGTTCTAAAGTGATCTCCACTAGTATTAACAAATACTTGTGTTTTGTGTTTTAGTCTTCGAAAAGCAGTTGAATGAATTATTCTATCTCTGTCTCTCTGAAAATCAGACCTTAAATGAGTTTTTTTTTCATTAAAAAACCTACCCTTTGACTTTAATGGAACAGCTAATTTAGATAAAGTTTGGATTGAATTTTTTTGCATGCTCACTATATAGATTATATACTAAATAATTATGGAAAAAAAATTAGAATTTACTGATAGTGCAAAAAACCAGATAGAAAAAATCACCAAAAGTGAAGAGCAAAAATATTTTAGAATTGCCGTTCAAGGTGGCGGATGTTCTGGATTTAAATACAATTTTAGCTTTGATGATAAAATAGAGAAAGATGATATCCTGTTTAACAAAGCTGTAATAGATAAGCAGTCGCTTGATATTATAGCGGGCTCAACAGTAGATTTTAAAAAAGAAATGATTGGTGAGTCTTTTTCTATAAATAATCCCAAAGCTTCGGCTTCCTGTGGTTGTGGTCTCTCTTTTTCAGTTTAATGAAAATTATTTCATGGAACGTGAACTCAGTAAGAGCAAGAATTACAAACATTTTAGATTATATCAAACAATCGAATCCTGATATTTTATTACTCCAAGAAATTAAAACTCAAGATATTAGTTTTCCTTATGAAGATTTTCAAAAGGTTGGGTATAATTCTTATGTTTTCGGTCAAAAAAGTTACAATGGTGTTGCTATTATATCTAAACAAAAATTAGATAAAATTAATAATAACTTTATTAAAGATGATTTTAAACAATCTAGGATAATTACCGCTGAGTTAAAATTAAAAAAAAAAAAGATAGAACTTATTAATATTTATGTTCCAAATGGAAATCCTGTAGATACAGAAAAATATGAATATAAAAAAGAGTGGTTAAAAAGATTTATATCAAATATTCAAACAAAAATTCAAAAAAACTCAAATATACTTATCGCTGGGGATTTTAATATTATTCCTGAAGAAATAGATGTTCATGATTTTAAAAGATATGAAAACGATGCTTTAGGTAGATTAGAAATAAGAAAGAAATATAGAGAATTGATCAATTTAGGTTTTAAAGATGTTTATAGATTTAAGAATAAAACAAAACAAGAATATACCTTTTGGGACTACTTTGCAGGTTCGTGGCAAAAAAATTATGGCATGAGAATAGATCATTTTTTACTTTCAAACAGTTTAATTGAAAATATAAAATCAATTAATATAAATAAAAAACCAAGATCTAAAGAAAAACCATCTGATCACACCCCAATCGAACTTGAAATTATTTAACTCTACCGTATATATCTTGATACCTAACTATATCAGTTTCTTTTAAAATTGACCCTAACTGTGCTTCAATTATTTTTACCGGTTTTTTATGAGGGTTTTCTATTCTATGAATAGTTTTAACTGGTATAAAAATAGTTTCATTAGTTTTTAAAAAAAATTTTTTTTTGTTGAGAGTTATTTTTGGAGTTCCCTGGGTTACAACCCAATGTTCAGAACGATGAAAATGTTTTTGAAGACTTAAAACTCCTTTAGGTTTTACATAAAGTTCTTTAATTAAAAAATTTTTACCATTATACAAATTTGTATACCTACCCCAAGGCCTGTAAAAAATATTTTTCTTTTTTTTATATTTAGTCTTTAATTTATAATAAATTTTGCAAATTTCTTTCCAACTACCTAGATCAGACCAGGGAATATTTAAATTTATTGCATATATATCTTTTGATTTTTCCAATATTGCGTGATCAAAAGAAATCGTCTTACATTTTAAAAAGTTATTTTTATTAAGATAATAAACATTATTTTTAAATTTTGATTTGTTTACAGAATTTAAACAGCAATTAAAATTTTTGTTTTGATGTGTCTTGAAATTATTTATTACTGATTTTTTTGTAAGAAAAAACATTCCTGAATTCCAATAAGCATTTTTTTTAATGACTTTTTTTGCTTTTTCTAAATTTGGTTTTTCAATAAATTTTGAAACCTTATATTTATTAGTAGCTCGTTTTGATAAAAAATAACCAAAATCAGATGAAGGATAAGAGGGTTTAATACCAAATATAAATATATTTTTATCATTAAGATATTTTTGATGTTTTTTAATAGATTTATTAAACTGGTTCGTTTTCTCAATTAAATGATCTGATGTTAAAAAAATTAAGGGTTGTTTCTCAGGTATTTCTTTTATTAATGCTGAACTAAGTATAGCGGGAGCAGTATTTCTTTTTGCTGGTTCAAGAATAATTTTATATTTCTTAAAACCTTTTAATCTTAAATGTTTTTTAATTTCATTTATATATTTTCTATTAGTACTAATAATTGGATAATCAAATATAGAATTTTTTATTCTTTCTAGAGTTTTTCCGAATAATGTCCAATTTCCAAAATCAATAAACTGCTTTGGTTGATGATTTTTTTTATCAGACCAGAGTCGTGTACCTGAACCGCCACATAAAATTACTGGACGTATTTTCATTAAATTTTAGAATATTCTTTAACTTCTTTTTTTTTACCTGGATGTGTTGGTGCGCCGAGATAAGCAGGACCTACTGTTTGAGCATATTTCCAAATTGTTCCCGATCCAAAACTTGATTTTTTTTCTTTCCATTTTTTTCTTCTAGCTTTTAATTGTGCTCTAGTTAGCCTTACATTAATTGATCCTTTTTTTGCGTCTATATCTATTAAATCTCCATTTCTTAGAAGTGCAATTGGCCCACCCATTGCAGCTTCTGGACCAACGTGACCAACACAGAACCCTCTAGTAGCTCCTGAAAATCTTCCATCTGTTATAAGTGCAACTTTTTCACCTTTGCCTTGCCCGTAAATAGCTCCAGTTGTTGAAAGCATTTCCCTCATTCCTGGACCACCTTTTGGGCCTTCATATCTGATTATTATTACATCACCGTCCTTATATTTTTTTGTCTGTACTGCTTTCATTGCATCTTCTTCATTATCAAAACATCTGGCTTTACCTGTGAATTGTAATTTTTTTAGTCCTGCAATTTTTACGATTGCTCCGTCAGGAGCTAAATTACCTTTTAATCCAACAACTCCACCATCTGGAGAAAGAGGGTTATTATATTCTCTTAAAACTTTTTGATTAGCATTAAACTTTATATTAGCTAAATTTTCTTTCATAGTTTTACCTGTAACAGTCATACACTCGCCATGAATATATCCTCCGTCATATAAAGTCTTTAATAACATAGGAACGCCGCCAGCTTCCCACATGTCTTTTGCAACGTATTTTCCTCCAGGTTTTAAATCAGCAAGATAAGGGGTTCTTTTAAATATCTTTGCAACGTCCATTAAATCAAATTTAACTCCTATTTCATTAGCAAGTGCAGGTAAATGAAGGGCCGCATTAGTAGAGCCTCCAGTTGCGGCCACAATTGTTGCTGCATTTTCTAACGATTTTTTAGTTACTATTTCTCTAGGTTTAATTTTTTTTTCTAATAAATTCATCACCGCTTGACCACTTTCGAAAGCATATTTATCTCTTTCCTCATAGGGAGCTGGCGTTCCAGCTGAGTAAGGTAAAGCCAATCCTATTGCTTCCGATACACACGCCATTGTGTTAGCTGTAAATTGACCTCCACAAGCTCCAGCACTTGGACAAGCTACTAATTCTAATTCTCTTAATTCTTCAGAAGACATTTTACCTGAGGAATGTTTACCTACTGCTTCAAACACATCAACAACTGTAACATCTTTTCCCTTAAATTTTCCTGGCAAAATAGATCCACCATAAATGAATACACTAGGAACATTCAATCTCAACATAGACATCATCAAGCCTGGTAGAGATTTATCACATCCAGCGATACCAACTAATGCATCATAACAATGTCCTCTCACTGTAAGTTCAGCCGAGTCGGCTATGACCTCTCTTGAAATTAAAGATGATTTCATACCCTCATGACCCATCGCAATACCATCGGTTACTGTAATTGTGCAAAATTCCCTAGGTGTTCCTCCAGAACTCTTAACGCCTTTTTTTACAGATTGAGCTTGTCTCATTAATGCTGTGTTACATGGTGCCGCCTCATTCCATGTTGAGACCACTCCAACAAATGGCTTTGCAACATCTTCCTCGGTTTCCCCCATAGCATAATAAAAAGACCTATGTGGTGCCCTGTCAGGGCCTAAGGAAGTATGACGACTTGGTAGTTTTTTTTTATCTATATTAGACATTTTAATTAATGATTAATACAATACTTGTAAATTTTTTATCTTCAATAGTTAATTTTTTATCTTATATTTATTATTAAAAATTCTTGATTAAGTATTAATGAAAGACCATTTACACAAATATTTTTGCCATTTTTTGTTTTTAGAGTCCATAATTTATAAGGCATCTTTTTATTTGGCTTAATATTAACTTTCAACTGAAATTTAACAAATCTAAATTTCTTAATTCTTTTAATCTTTTTTAAAAATTTAGAAACAGTTTTTTTAGAAAAAATATTCCATCCTGATAATTTTTTGGCTTTTTTGAGATTTGAAGTAGAGTCGTTATAATTAACAAATACATCATAATCATTGTCATTAAATATTGATGAAACAAAAACAACACCTTTAGGTTTGGACCAATCAATGCAATTTTTTAAAATCTTTAAATCTTTAAATAAAGGTAAAACGCCGCAAACACTTGAAACATCAATTGATTTTTTTTTAAAAAGTTTTGAATTACCAATTGTCCCAATCTTAGTTTTGAGCCTTTTTCCAATTTGTTTCTTTGCTTTTTTTAATAGTTTACTATGGACATCAGTACCTATTAATTGAAAATTTTTATAAAAGTTATCATTAGAAAGAACGTTCAAAAATTGACCATCTGCACATCCATGATCGACCAAAGTAATATTATTTTTATTAGATTTTGAAAAATATTTTTTTAAACTTTTAGAAATATCTAGATGGATTTGCTTTGGTTTATTATAAAAATTTTGTCTTAGATAAGATAAATCAATTTTCCGCTGCGTGCCAAATTTTTTCATAAAAAAATTTTAATTATCATGGTTATTATATTTTATAAGAAAGTATTTATCTTATGCCTGATACAATACTTCTTAATTTTCTATCTTCAATACTTAATTCTTTTACTAAATTTTTATCCTTTTGCACGATTTCTTTCGGGGCATTAATTAAATAGTTCTTGTTTTTTAATTTATTTTTAAGGTTAAGAATTTGTTGGTTAATGTTATTAATCTTTTTTAAAATTTTCTCTTTTTGTGTAAGTAAATCAACTTCTTCGCTGAAAGAAAGAGAAATTTTTTCCTTCAAGGCTATTATATTAATTGTATTTTTATTTTTATTTATTGTTTTTAAAACACTATTAATTCTGCCTACTTGCTTAACTAAATTTATATTTGAAGTAAACAGCCTTTTTACTTTTTTAGACTTTTTATCGAATGAAATATCACTGTAAAGCTTAGGTGTAATTTTTAATTCAGCTTTTGCAGATCTAATATTAGAAATTAATTCAATTATATCATTTACATTATTTTGATTTTTGCTGAATTTATTAATTATCTTAAAATTTGGCCAACTGGAACTGATTAAATAATTTTTGAAAATCTTTTTATAAGCATTTAAAGACCATAAGTTCTCAGTGAAAAAAGGGATAAAGGGATGCAGAATTCTAAGAATATTTGCCATCATAAATGATGAGAAAGCTTTAGCTTCTTTAATTTCACTTTTATTTTTTGAATTAAAAATAGGTTTTAAAAACTCTAAATACCAATCACAATAAGAATGCCAAACAAATTGATATGCATACCTTGCAGCCTCATCGAACCTAAATATTTCAATGTTTTTTGTGATTAAATTTTGTGTTTTAATAAATTCGTTATAAATCCAATGGTTTATTGGTAGTTTAATTGAGGTCAAATTTATTTTTTTATCTAATTTACAATTATTAAGTTTTAAAAAGTTATTTGCGCTCCAAATTTTTGTAATAAAGTTTCTGTTTCCAGTAACTCTATCTCTTGATAATTTTACATCTCGTCCTGGAGAGGCCATCGAAATTAAAGTAAACCTTAAACTATCTGCTCCATATTCATTTATTAAATCTAATGGATCAATCACATTACCTTTTGACTTTGACATTTTCTGCCCCTTTTCATCTCTTACCAAGGCATGAACATATACTTTATGAAAAGGTGTATTTTTTCTAAAATAATTTCCCATCATCAACATCCTTGCTACCCAAAAGAAAATTATATCGAAACCAGTAACAAGAACTGAAGTTGGATAAAATTTAATAAGTTCTTCAGTTTTGTTTGGCCATCCAAGTGTCGCAAAAGGCCATAGAGCTGATGAAAACCAAGTATCTAAAACATCTGTTTCCTGTCTTAATTTAAATTGTTTTTTTTTATTTTTTTTCTTTGCTAGTTTTACTGCATCTTTTTCACTTTCAGCTACAAAAATATTTCCATTTTCATCATACCAAGCAGGTATTCTATGACCCCACCAAATCTGCCGTGATATACACCAAGGCTCAATATCATTCATCCATTGAAAGAATGTTTTTGACCAGCTGCTTGGAAAAAAAGTAGTTTTGCCCTCTTTAACTATCTTAATGGGTTTTTTGGATAATTTTTTGGCATCAACAAACCATTGCTCTGTTAAAAGAGGTTCGATAATAGTATTTGATCTATCTCCATATGGAACTTTATTTTTAATATTTTCAATTTTTACTAGGGAACCTATTTCTTTCAATTTTTTAATTATAAGTTTTCTTGCTTCAAATCTGTCTAAACCATGAAACTCTTTAATCCCATTTTTATTTATTTTACCATTCTCACCAAAAATATTTATTATTTCTAGTTTATTTCTCTTACCTACCTCATAGTCATTGAAATCATGTGCCGGTGTAATTTTTACTGCTCCTGAACCTTGTTCCGGGTCAGCGTAATGATCAGAAATAATTTTGACAGTCCTATTAACAATTGGAATAAGAACATTTTTTCCAACTAAATTTACATATCTTTCATCCTTTGGATTTACAGCAACCGCGGTATCTCCCATCATTGTTTCTGGTCTGGTAGTGGCGATAGTGATTTTTTGATCTGAGTTCTCTATCGTATAATCTATGTAATACAATTGAGATTGAACATCTTTTTGGTTTACTTCTAAGTCAGAAATAGCAGTTTGAAGTTTAGTGTCCCAATTGACTAATTTTTTGTCCTTATAAATTAACTTGTTTTTATGAAGATCAACAAAAACTTTAACTACAGCTTTAGAAAGATCCTTATCCATGGTGAACCTCGTTCTTGACCAATCACACGAACAACCTAATTTTTTAAGTTGATCTAAAATTATTCCACCAGACTCCTCTTTCCAATCCCATATTTTTTTGATGAATTTTTCTCTTCCTAAATCATTTTTTTTAATTCCTTCTTTTAAAAGGTTGTTTTCAACGACTGCTTGTGTTGCAATTCCAGCATGGTCTGTTCCTGGCTGCCACAGAGTTTCAAGGCCTTTCATTCTATTAAATCTAACTAAAACATCTTGTAGGCTATTATTTAAAGCATGACCCATGTGCAATCTTCCAGTCACATTTGGAGGTGGTATTACGACAGAAAATTTTTTATTTAATTTGGTTTTTTTAGGTTTAAACAATCCATTTTTTATCCAAAAATCTGAGATTTTCTTCTCTTCTTTTACGTGGTTGTATTTTTTAAATTCCATTTTATTTGATAAATTCAATTATTACTTTATATCAAAAGTGCAAAAAGCTTAAATAGTTAGATTTTGCTTTATTAAAACTAATAAATGATTTAAATAAAATGATTTATGGCCACGTGGCGGAATGGTTACGCGGAGGATTGCAAATCCTTTTATCCCAGTTCGATTCTGGGCGTGGCCTCCACGAAAAAATCTATTGTTTTATACCTTTAAAAAAAGTATGTTCCCATTTATTCCTCGGTAGCTCAGTTGGTAGAGCAGTTGACTGTTAATCAATTGGTCGCAGGTTCGAGTCCTGCCCGAGGAGCCAATTATCCAACTTTTTCAAATTTAGAAGTATTACTCAAGATTTGTAATATCTTATCTTTTTGAGCCCTTGATAGTGAAGAAAATGTCCTACTTAAAAATGAGTAGTTTAAATCGTCATTAGACTCTTCTCCTGAGTTTATATCTTTAAATTCCTTAAAATCTTCAAAAAAATAGATAATTGGAACTTTTAAAAACTGAGATAATTGCATCAACCTGTTAGAACTAACACCGTTTGTTCCTTTTTCATACTTTTGGATTTGTTGAAAAGTAACGTTTATGGCCTGTGCAACTTTTGTTTGTGTTAGTCCTAGAGATAATCTTCGCATTCTTAATTTTTTACCTAAATGAATATTGAAATTTTCTTCCATAGATCTCCCTAAATTTTTAATAATAAAACCTCAAAATGAACTTTTTGGCAATACATATAATTATTTATTTTAAGGCTCAAAAAGTCAAAAAAAACTGTTTTTTGCTATTGACTAAAGCCTTAAAATGAAGTGATAAAAATTATATTATTCAGCTTTTTTCAACCTGTATTCCCAATATCCAGTCTTATCAAAAGATGCTTTCACCCAAAGATATGTGTCTTCCTCATACCAGATATTCGTATTTAGTTTTTTATCTTTGGATAAACTTGGGTCAGAAGAACTAAAATTGAATTTTAAAGTTTTGTAAACTTTATCACCAATTTTTACATCTTCTTTTCCAAGAAACTCAACTTTTTGTTCAATTATTCTACCTGATACTGCACTAATTTGAGCTTTTTTTTGAACAATTTCGTGGTTCCACCATGTTCCAATTATTATTTCTTTATTAGCTTTTCCTTTATAGGATGAACCATCAATAATTAAATTTTTATCTTTTGGATCTATGGAAATTTTCACGTATTTTTCTTTTTTGTTTTGATTTGTTTTAGACTCGAACCCAACAAACACTCCTTTTGAGTACCTTTCTTTCCCTGAAGCATAATATTTATATAAATCTACTCCCAACTTAGTAATTTTAAAATTGACCTCATTATCAATAGTTAATTTTCCATTATTTCTTTTAAAACTATATTTATGGTAGCCAATAAGCTTATTATTTCTGAATAATTCATACTCTAAATAATTATACTTAGAATAATGCTCAACATGAGCCTGGTTTTCTGAAATTACTGTTAAAATTAAAGCAATTGAAAGTAAAAATTTTTTCATATATTTAATGATATGGTTACAAAGTCTATAATATCGCAAATTGGAAATACACCATTAGTGAGATTAAAACAAGCCTCAGAATTGACTGGTTGTAACATTTATGGAAAGGCTGAATATTTTAATCCTGGAGAGTCAGTAAAAGATAGAGCTGCATTATTCATCGTTGAAGATGCAATAAAAAGAAAACTTATTTCAAGAGGAGGTACTATTGTAGAGGGCACAGCTGGAAATACTGGGATAGGTTTAGCTGTTGTTTGTAAAGAATATGATCTTAAACTAAAAATAGTAATTCCAAATACGCAATCAATTGAAAAAAAAGAGACACTAAAAAAATTAGGTGCTGAATTAATTGAAGTAGATGCTGTTCCTTATTCTAACCCAAAAAATTATATTAAACAATCAAAACAGATCGCTGAAGATTTAAATAAAAAAACCAAAAATGGAGTATATTGGGCAAATCAATTTGATAATGTAATTAATACAGATGCTCATATTAAAACTACTGCAGAAGAAATTTGGAACCAAACTGCCGGCTTGGTTGATGGATTTACTTGTGCGGTAGGAACAGGTGGAACTTTAGCTGGTGTATCTATAGGATTAAAAAACAAGAACAAAAATATAAAGATTGCTCTATCAGATCCGATGGGTTCGTCGCTATTCTCTCATATTAAGAATAATAAATTAGAAAGTTCAGGAAACTCGATAACAGAAGGTATTGGTACAGCAAGAATTACTAAAAATTTTGAAAAGGCATTAGTTGATGAAGCTTTTCAAACAAATGATACTGAAGCTTTAAATATAGTATATGATTTAATCGAAAAGCAAAAAATTGTATTAGGAGGATCTTCAGGAATTAATATTGCTGGAGCCATTAAACTTGCTCAAGAAATGGGTCCAGGTAAAACTATAGTTACTATACTTTGTGATCATGGGAAAAGATATGCTAGTAAAATTTTTAATAAAGAATTTTTAAAAAGTAAAAATTTGCCAATACCAAAATGGTTATAATATTTGACTTAAAAAAAGCTTTGTTCGATCTGACTTTGGATTTTCAAAAAACTCGTTTGTTTTTGCTCTTTCAACTATTTTTCCTTCATCCATGAAAATCATATAGTCCGCGACTTCCTTAGCAAAACCCATTTCATGAGTAACTACTATCATAGTCATTCCACCTTTAGCTAAATCGACCATTACGTCCAATACCTCTTTTATCATTTCAGGATCTAATGCGGAAGTTGGCTCATCAAATAACATGATTTTTGGTTCCATACAAAGCGCTCGTGCTATCGCTGCTCTTTGTTGTTGACCACCAGATAATTGTCCTGGGAATTTATGAGCCTGATCATCAATCTGAACCCTAGTTAAATTTTTCATTGCAACTTCTTCAGCTTCTTTTTTAGGTAATTTTTTTACCCAAATAGGTGCCAATGTGCAGTTATCTAAAATTGAAAGATGGGGAAATAAATTAAATTGCTGAAAAACCATTCCAACTTCAGCTCTAATCTTTTCAATGTTTTTAGTATTTTCTGCTAGCTCCGTGCCATCAATAATTATATTTCCTTCTTGATGTTCCTCTAATCTATTGATGCATCTAATTAAAGTTGATTTTCCTGACCCTGATGGCCCACAAATAACTATTTTTTCTTGTGAAGCAACTTCAAGATCAATGTCTTTTAACACTTGAAATTTATCAAACCATTTATTTACTTTTTTTAGCTCTATTATTTTACCCATAATTATCTTTCAGTACTTAATTTTTTTTCTAAATTTTGACTATATCTACTCATTGCATAACATATTATCCAGAAAACTAAACCTGCAAAAACATATCCTTCCATAGCCATTCCAAGCCATTTAGGGTTAGTTTTAGCCAATCGTATCATGCCAGCTAATTCCATCAACCCTACGACAAAGATTAAAGGTGTATCTTTCACTAGAGCTAGAAGAGTATTTGCGATCCCAGGTATCACTAATTTTAATGCTTGTGGTAATATAATTAAAAAGTTCATCCTCCAATAACCCATACCTAAAGATCTCGCCGCTTCATATTGACCTTTTGGTAAAGCTTGTAGACCTCCTCTTACAACTTCGGCCATATAAGCGGCCTCAAACATAGTAATCGCAAACAGAACTCTTATTAATTTATCAATAAAAGTACCATCGGGCAAAAACATTGGAAACATTACTGAGGCCATAAATAAAACTGTAATTAAAGGCACCCCTCTCCAAAGTTCAATAAAACCAATAGATATATATTTAATTGCAGGTAGATCTGATCTTCGGCCTAAGGCTAAAAAAACTCCTATAGGAAAACAAAAGATTATTGCAAAAGCTGAAATTATAAAGGTAAGTGATAATCCGCCCCAAGCTGCTGTCTCTACATAGGTTAGACCAAAGTTGCCGCCACCAATTAATTTGATACCTATGAAAGGATATATAAATATAAGAAATAAAATAAAGTATTTTTTAAATTTTGCTGGAGCAAAAAAAGTAATCCCTACTAAAGTAAAAAGTAATAAAAAAGCAGTATTTATTCTCCATTGTTCTGGATCAGGGTACATGCCGTAAATTAATCTTCTAAACCAAACTTTGATAAATACCCAACAAGCGCCATCACCAGTACAATCTTCTTTGGAATTACCAATGAAATTTGCATCTAAAAAAAACCAGTTAATTAAAGGTGAAATTGACTTTATAATTATGAATAATGTAAGAAGACTTAAGATAGCATTAAAATTATTTGAATTAATATTTTTATTCAATATATCTAAATTTCTTATACCGCTATATTCTAACCTAATTAGATATAAACCAATAAAGCCTATTATTAATGGAAAAAAGTAACTTATTATCCCTGGAAAGAAAGCTACTAAATTAACTTTAAAGAAAGAATTCATAGTTACATCTAAAAAACCCAGTAAAATAAAAATAATTCCAGCTGGTAAATAAGTTTTAATATTATGTTTAGAAGGTTTAAGAATATTCATTATTTTTCTTTAATTGCCATTTTTTTGTTATACCAATTCATAAAAATCGAGATAGAAACGCTTAAAGTTAAATAAGTAAGCATTGTAATTGATATTATCTCGATAGCCCTACCTGTTTGCATCAAAGCTGTTCCAGCAAAAACTAAAACTATATCTGGATAAGCTATTGCTGCAGCTAAAGATGAATTTTTTGTTAAATTCAAATATTGATTTGTTGTAGGAGGAATAATAATTCTCAAAGCTTGTGGCATCACAACTAACTTTAATATTTGATTTTTATTTAATCCTATGCTGGCGGCAGCCTCTTTTTGTCCTTTGCTTACTCCCAATATTCCCGCTCTTACATTTTCTGCGATAAAAGTTGCTGTGTACATGGATAAAGATAAAGCCAATGCTATAAGTTCAGGAATTATATTTAAACCTCCATCGAATGTGAAAATTGTAGGTGAAAGCTGCTTTAAAACAGGATATTCAAAAGAGAGTGTTACTCCAAATAATGTAAAAGATAATAATGGAAATATTAAAAAAATTAATAATGATATTGAAGTAGTCGGTAATTGTTTACCAAATTGTTCTCTTTGCTTTCTTGAATAGTTGTTAAAAAAATAAATTGCTATAATTGCACAAATTATTGAAATTAAAAAAATATTAAAATTTGTCCAGATAAATTTAGGAACGTAAAAACCTTTTACTGTTAAGAAAGAAATATCATAAAAGTTTATTGCTTCGTTAGGAAGTGGTAATGCCCTCAGAGCTGCAAAATACCAAAAAAATATTTGTAATATAAGAGGAATATTTCTAAAAATCTCAACATACCACTCAGCTACTTTTGCAATCAAATAGTTGTCAGATAATCTTGAAACACCAATGATTACTCCTAGTAGAGTAGCAAAAAAAATTCCAATTACAGATACTAAAATCGTGTTCAATAATCCAACAAGAAATGCTCTGGCATAAGAATACGATCCATCATAATCTATAAGTGAAAAAGTAATATCAAATGAAGCTTCTTGTTTTAAAAAACCAAATCCAAAGGCTATACCTCTGTTGCCCATATTAATTTGAGCATTAGTGACAAAATAAATTATTGTTGAGAGTAATATTGCAACCGTTATGAATTGCGGTATTAAATTTCTTATTTTTTTATTTTGAAAACGAATATTTTTAAAGTTCATAGATTATATATTGAGAATAAAAAAAAGGGCTGAATAAATCCAGCCCTTTTTAACTTATTTAAAGATTATCTTGCAGGTGGAACATAAAGAATTCCGCCTTTAGTCCAAAGCTGATTTGGACCTCTGTTAGGCATAATTCCTGTATCACCAAGGTGTTTTTTGTAACTTTCACCATAGTTTCCAACTTGCTCAATAATTCTTAAGCTCCACTCGTTGTCTAGACCAAAAGCAGCTCCAAGTTCTCCCTCTGCTCCAACTAATCTTTTAATAGCAGGGTTATCTGAGTCTTTTAAGCTAGACGCATTTGATGAAGTAACTCCATATTCTTCTGCTTCAATAAATGTGTTTAAAGACCATCTTACAATATCTTCCCAAACATTATCTCCTTGTCTTACAACAGGACCTAATGGTTCTTTTGAAATTGTTTCTGGTAACACTTTATGTTCAGATGGATCTTTCATTTTTGTTCTTTGCGCAGCTAGACCAGATTTATCAGTTGTGTAAGTATCACATCTGCCTGCGTCGTAAGCTTGAACAACTTCATCTGCGCTTTCAAATCCAAGTGGTTCATATTTAACATTTTTTGAATTAAAAAAATCTCTCATGTTAAGTTCAGTTGTTGTACCTATATTAGTACATGCAACTATACCATCTTTGAAATCATTCACAGAATTTATTCCAGAAGATTTTCTAACCATAAAACCTTGTCCGTCATAGAAATTGACTCCAACAAACGTTAAACCAATGTCTGCGTCTCTAGATAAAGTCCAAGTAGTGTTTCTTGATAAAATATCTATTTCACCAGAATTTAAAGCAGTGAATCTTTCTTTAGCACTTAATGGTGTGTATTTAACTTTATCAGCATCTCCTAATACAGCTGCTGCTACAGCTCTACATACATCAACATCTATCCCCGACCAATTTCCTGATGCATCTGCATTCGAAAATCCTGGGACTCCCTCAGAAACTCCACACTTAACAAAACCAGCTTTCTTTGTGTTGTCTAAAGTTTTAGATTTTTTTGAATCTCCTCCACCGCCTTGACCGCATGCAACCAAGAGCAAAGAAGTAAATCCAACTAAAATCCAAGTTTTTAAAGATTTAATCATATTATGATTTCCTTTTTAGTTATTGTTAACAATATTTTTGAATTTAGAATTCAAAATTACAATAATATAATTTTATTTTATTCTTACTTCAATTTTATGATGGTCAATATATAGTTTGGTAATATAATCGATTACTAAATATGTGTATTTACAACCAAAATTAAGAATTTTTTGACGTAGTCATTTCGTAAACTCTGCTTGTAGTTCTTTTAAAAATTTCAGAATTTTTTTTTGAAGTTCCTATTCTACTTAAATCTGTCTCCATTGAAAGCGTGAGACTTATTTTTTTTTCATATAGAATGTCTATTAATGTAATAAATCTTGATTGTTGATTAGAATTATATTCATTAAATACTGGCACTTCCTCGATAAAGATATGTTCACATATCTGAGAAATATTAAGATAATCTTCAGCGCCTAAGTTTTGCTCACATAATTCTTTGAAATTAAATCTGGCTAAACTACCATAGAAATTATTAATTTTGAAAACCCTTCCTTTCGTACTAATTAATTTTTCTTCTTTTTTTAAATTTTTTGTAAGTATTCTAAATTTTTGATTAATTTTAAATAGAGTTTTTTCATTTAGAGGGTAAAAAATTCTCTGATTATTGTCATGGTGCTGAGTTCTATAATCATCTTCTAAAAACAATTCTTTTTGCACTGATTTCTTTTCAATTAAACTAATAAATGGGAGAAATTGCTCTCTTTGTAAACCATCTTTATATAGATCAACTAATTTAGTATTTGTAGTAATTAGAATTTTTACATTATTTAAGAAAATATTTTCAAATAGTTTGCCTAAAATCATCGCATCGACAATATTAGTAACTTGAAATTCATCTAAATATACAAAATCAGATTTTTGTTTAAGATTTTTTACAAATTTAGAAACGGAATTATCATTTTTCTTTTTATGTCTAAAATCGTGAAAATTTATCATAAATTCATTAAAATGAAATTTAGTTTTTTTAATGTTTATTTGTTCGTATACAAAATTAGCTATCATAGTTTTGCCAACTCCCACATTTCCATAGAGATAGAAACAACTAAGGTCCTCCTTTTTTGAAAAAAAATTAAGTAATTTATTTCTTGGAAAAATAAATTTTTCAAGACTGTTTAATATTTCCGTTTGTTTTTTATTTATCTCGAATTTATTTTTATTACAAAATTCACTAAAAGAGTTTTCAAGGTTCAATGACATTAGTGTCTTTTTTCCCAATTAATGCAGCTTTTAACTATTAAATTTAAGTTATTAAATTTTGGTTTCCATTTAATAAACTTTTTTAATTTATTATTCGAGGCAATAATTTTCACTAAATCACCTTTTCTTCTTTTTAAAACTAAGATTTTTACCATTTTGAGGGTTTGCTTTTTAAACGCTTTTGCAACTTCAAGAACTGAAATGCCTTTGTTGTAACCGCAATTAAGTGTTATAGAATTTTTTAATTTATTTATCTTTTCCAAAACTTTGTAATGAATTTCTGCTATGTCATAAACGTGAATAAAGTCTCTTATGCAAGATCCATCTTTTGTATTATAATTATCTCCATAAATTTTAAGAATAGGTCTTTTTTTTATAATTTCTCGAGAAAAATTTTTGAATAAATGGTCACTTTTATTTATTAATCCAATTTTTCCAGAAGGGCTTGAGCCTGCGATGTTAAAATATCTGAGAATACAGTAATTAATCTTATTTCTTTTACAAAATCGTTTGATAATTTTTTCAGCCTTAATTTTTGTTTTCCCGTAAAAACTTTTTGGTTTAATGACAGATTTTTCATGTACTTTATATTGACCATCCTTGTAAACAGCTGCCGTTGAAGAAAAAACAAAGTTTTTTACTCCTGTATTTTCACATGCTTTTAACAAACTTTTGGTTCCTAAAACGTTATTTCTAAAATATTTCTTTGGATTTTTTTCACCTTCACTAATTATTAAATTTGCAGCTAGATGAATAACTGAGTCTATTTTATTTTTTACAATTATATCCCTAATTTTTTTATTTTTAAGAATATCTACTTTGAAAAATTTAGCTTTTTTATTTATCAGTCTTTTATGACCGGTAGACAAATTGTCTGCTATAAAAATTTTTTTTCTATTTTTAATTAAAACTTCTGAAATATGGGAACCTATATATCCAGCTCCACCAGTAATTAAAATATTTTTAATCATAATATTGATTGGCGCGCCCTGAAGGATTCGAACCTACGACCCTCGGTTTAGAAAACCGATGCTCTATCCAGCTGAGCTAAGGGCGCTAAATGATTATATTTACTTAAAAACATACTAGATGGTCAATATAAATCGGTGACTTAACACCGAATTGTTCTGACTTCTCGTGTTGATGAATGTGATGGGAGTGAACAAATACCGGTAAATGCTCACCTTTTTTAGTCTTTAAAGTATAAATAAAATTTGTTCCTCTAAATTTTCTGTCAACTACTTCTAATTTTAGTTTACTTTGATCATCGTGAATTAAGTCCTCAGGCTGTAAAAGTAATTTAACCTTTGATCCAGATGGAAAATTATTTGATAATTTCCCTCTTATTTCACCTAGTTCTTCATGTTTAAGCCTATGAACTGCACACTCACTATCTACTACCTGTACATCAATAAAAATTCCTTTATTTAAAAAATTAGCAACATCAATTGAATTAGGTTCATGGTGCACATTATAAGGCACATCATACTGCTTTAATTCTTGGTTTAGAATAATTCCACATTTATCAGCCATCGAAAAAGCTTCATATGAGTCATGTGTCACGATAATGGTTGTTAAATTAATTCTTTTTAAAAGCTTCTTAACAGACACCTGTATTTCTTCTTTTAAACTTTGATCTATATTTGAGAATGGTTCATCCAACAAAAGTAGATTAGGTTTAGACATTAATGATCTAGCTAATGAAACCCGTTGAGCCTCCCCAGCGCTTATTTGATGAGGATATTTTTCTAATATAGGTTCAATTCTTAATAATTTGACAATTTCTTTAACGTCTATATTCGATCCATGGCCATTAGATCTTTTTTCTCCAAAATTTATATTGTCAATAACTTTATAATTGGGAAAAAGAGAATTATCTTGAAAAGAAAGAGCTATATTTCTTTTTTCTGGCTCAATATGAATTTCATCAGAGGCTAAGATTGTATCTCTAAGTTTAATTTTACCTCCACTAAGTTTTTGTAAACCGGCAATCGTTCTTAGTATAGTGGTTTTGCCAATTCCAGAAGGGCCCAACAAAGAAATAATCTCACCTTGTTTTTCTATTACTAGGTTTACGTTATTTACTTTATCTTTTTCGCTTGCAGCAAAATTGCCATTTTGAATCTCAAAAAAATTATTGGCCATAAACTTGATTATATTAATTTTTTTTTGAAAGTATATATCTAGATGAGAGAAGTATCAAAATTGTAGACCAAAATATTAAAAAAAGAGATGGTAACGCAGCCGCTTCAAGTAAATCTTGGGAAGCATATATATAAGCCTGAGTAGCAAATGTTTCGAAATTAAAAGGTCTTAAAATCATTGTCATGGGTAGTTCTTTGATTACCTCTAGAGAGATCAACAAAACTATCAAAATAATATTTGTACTTAAATAAGGAATATGAATTTTTAAAAACGTATTAATCTTAGAGTAACCAAGAAGGTAAGCGCTTTCGTCAATTGAATTATTAATTTTTTCGTAACTTGATTTTATTCCATTAAAAGATAATGAAAAAAATCTTATAAAATATGCTAGTAATAATCCAAAAATAGATCCAATAAATAAACCTTTTGAACTTTTAAAATCAAAATTATTGGTAAAAAAGTCACTCAAATTTGAAAAAAAAGTAATGAATGCAACTGCTAAAATAACTCCTGGTATTGCATAGCCAGAAATTGAAAAGGTGGTAAGGTAATTTAAAATTTTGCTTTTTGATATTCTACTTCCATAATTAATGAATAAAGAGATAGTTACAATAAAAGCGCTAGCTAACAGGACTAAAGTTAAAGTATTTAAATTTATTTTAAATATATCTATGTCTTGAATATATTTAGGAAACTTCACAGTCCAATAAATCATCTGTGAGACTGGAAAAATGAAACTCAACAGAAAAATTAAAGAACAAATTAAAACTGGGAATATAGACTTTCTTCCAGTTAATTTGATTTTGGTAATTGGCTTAAACCCTCTGCCTGGTTGATGATACCTTGCTTCTTTTCTTGAATAAATTTCAACCGAAAAAAGCAAAAGAATAAAGATCAATAATATAAAAGATATCTGATTTGCAGTGTTTAAGTCATCAAAAGACAGCCAAGAATTATAAATTCCAGTAGTCAGCGTATTAACACTAAAAAATGATACGGTACCAAAGTCTGATAAACATTCCATTGATACTAAAGCTAACCCTGCAATGATTGCTGGTCTTGCAGATGGCAAAACTATCCTAAAAAAAGTTTCATTAGACGAAAGTCCCAGATTTTTTCCCACTTCGATATAGTTATTCGATTGATAATAAAATGACGCTCTCGTTAATACATAAACGTATGGAAATAGAGAAAAAGATATAGATATTATGGCTCCATATAATCCATCTATTTTAGGTATGATTGCGTTATAATTACCTTCACCAAAAAGAAAAGTTAAGAATGAAAAAGCTGTTCCATAATTTTCAAAAAAGGCAATTATTGAAAATGCATAGATATAACCAGGAACTGCAAATGATAAAATTAACGCCCAACTAAAAAAGTTGGATAACGGAAAATCATAAAAAGATACAAAATATGCAGAAAAAATTCCTAAAATGAATGTAAAAAAAATAACAAAAAATAAGATTGTTATAGAGTTAAAAATATACTCGAATAAAAATGTATCTTTTAATAAGTAAAAATAGTCACTTGTTTCAGAAAAAAAACTAAAAAAAACGGTAATAATGGGCATAGCAACTATCGATGCCACCATCAATGAACCGAAAAACCATATATTATACTTTGTCATTATAATAAGCTTTTATTTTAAGCTTTTCTAAAAATTTGATACTCCATTCATAAGTTCCTTCTGTATCTCCATCACATTCTAAATTTTGTATTACCTTTGTACATTTAAGTTCATCTAATTTTTTTGAGATTGCTTTACCGGCTCCGCAAAATATTTCATGGGATTTATCACCTAAAGCAATTAATCCGTATCTTAAATTTGTCATTTCAACTTTTGACGATTTCAGCTCTTCCCAAAAATCTATTCCCATATCAGGTACTTCTCCATTTCCATAAGTTGAAGTTACTATTGCAACATTTCTTAATTGCCTAAATGTATTAATATTATGATAGTTCATCTCAACTAAATTTACATTAAATCCTTGGTTTTTTGCTAACAGTTGAAGTTTTTTTGCTACTGTTTCTGCGTTTCCAGTCTGCGTGGCATATAAAATATCTAGTATCATTAATTAAAATTAGGTTCTCTGGCTAAAGCGGCTTGAGTGTAGATATAGCTAGCATTTAAAGCCAGAGAAATTGACGTCAAACTTTTAATCCTTTTTAAACATTGAGGAAACAATTACTTTTACTTCCTCAATTTTAATTTCAGAAATCTTTCTATTGGAAATTTTCTGCTCCATTTTTTTAGCTTCCGACATACAAGGCGAACAACCCGTTTTTAACTTATTCAAGTTAATTTCTTTTTTTATTGCCCGCCTCATATTATTATAACTATTTCCAGCCTGCTGCTGTCATTACTTCTAAAGCATCTGCTTGTCTTTTTCCGTAATTAACAACTTTTGTTTTTAGATCTTGTTTAAAATCTAATCCCATATTTACAACAAGTGGATGTGGAGACACACCTTTTATCATTGGATACTCAAAAGTATTATTTACAATATGATTTTGTGCTTCCTCACTTAATAAGAACTCAACTAATTTTATTGCATTAGCTTTATTAGGCGCACCTTTTACAAGTCCAGCACCACTAATATTCATATGAGTTCCTCTTCCATCTTGATTAGGAAAGAAAGGTTTTACTTTTTTTGCAGCTGCTTGTTGTTCTGGTCCTTTTTTTCCAGACAACATTAGTGCAAGGTAATAAGTATTAGCTACTGCTATATCAGCTTCTCCTGCAGCGACAGCGAGTATTTGCGCTCTGTCATTGCCCTTAGGTGATCTAGCCATATTTGAAACCATACCTTTTGACCAATCAGCAACTTTACCTTTTCCATTATTTTTAATTAATGAAGCCACAAGTGATTGATTGTAGATATTATTTGAAGCTCTAATTACTAATCTGCCTTTCCATTTTGGATCAGCTAAACTTTCATATGTTAAACCAGCTAACTCTGCACCATCTACTCTTTCTGGAGCAAAATATACAATTCTGGCTCTCTTCGCTATACCAGTCCATTTTGATGTTCTAAAATTACTTGGCACAGCAGATTTAATAGCTGCACTAGTAAGTCCCCCTTGAAGATTAGCTTCAAAAGCACCTAATCTTCCAGCGTCTGCTGTAATGTATAGATCTGCTTGACTATCAGCTCCCTCTTCAATTATCCTTTTTTCTAAAGCACCTGATTTTCCTGATACAACGTTTACTTTAATTCCTGTTTTAGCAGTAAACTTTTCATAAAGTTGAACATCAGAGTCATAATGCCTTGCGCTAAATATATTAACTTCGTTTGCAAATAAACTTCCTGCAAATGCAACTAAAAATAGATAGCTTATTATTATAGTTTTTTTCATTATTTCCCTCGTTATTTGATAATGATTATCATTTACGATATATTGATAATGATTATCATTAGCATAATTGACGCACCTCCTAGTGGTATATGATGTTGATAACTTTACAAAAATGAAGTTAATAGAGGTATGTTACAAATTAATCCAAAAAAATTTAAACAAATTCACAACAAAACAGTACCATCTCCTCTAAGACCAAAATTTAGGAATAAAGCTGAAACAAATATTTATTTTCTTTCTAAAAGAAAATTTCAGGGTGAAAAAAGACAAACATTCATTAAAAATGTAAAATTTATAATTGCAATTACATTATTAGTTGTTGGTGGATATTTTCTCTCTAATTAATCTTAGTTTTTACAGATCCTAATCTTTCAATTCTACCTTTATAAATACCTTTGTTCAAAATTGGAACAACTCCAACAGAGGAACCCGTAAACACATAAAAATCTTTGTCATGTTTTATTTTATCTTTCTGAAGCTTATTTAAAACAAATAATAAAGAATTCATAGGATTTATATATACTGTATTAGTATTTCCATTTACAGACTGTTTAATCTTTGAATTAGAAATATTAGTTTTTAAGTTTTTAACATTGTTATTTTTAAATTTCTTTCTTGGACCAATGATAAATTTCATGTTAGCTCCAAAATCAGAACATAAATCCCCAAAACTTTTAATCCCTTTTTTCTTTTGCCTATAACCAACAACCTCAATACAGGGTCCAATATGAGTTATGAAATTTTTCATATTTTTTATTGAAATTTTTTTCTTAAAATTAAAAAAACTTTTTTTTAGATAGTAGTAGACTTCCAATTCTATACCTAAAGTATATTTATTTATCTTGACGGATTTATTATTTTTAAGAACATTGTGTTCATACACTGAGGCATAAAAAGGTTCTTTTTCCCTCAGTTTTTTGATAACAGGTATGCCCGTCCCGCCCGCTTTAAATCCTATAATTGGTTTTTTAATTTTACTCTCACAAATTTTTCTAAACTTTTGAGCATTTGAGAGTTTTTTTGTATAATTGCTTGAAATAGGACTTATAATTTTATTTTTAAGAAAAGCATTTACAAGTTTGTTAGCAGCCGAATTTATATTTTTATTTTTCATTATAAATCATCTCCCAAATATACCCCTAGTGAAAGGGCTGTTTCAACCAAAGAATCTTTTCTCTCGACATTTTTATAAGTTTTGATTCCTTCGTCAATAGGAACATCAACTACTCTTCTATCTTTCCAGGCTACCATTCGGTCAAATTTTTTTTGATTTAATAAATCTACAGCATATACACCAAAAGCGCTTGCTAGAATTCTATCGCTAGCTGTTGGAGGAGCTCCCCTTTGAACATGACCAAGTGAAGTTACTCTACATTCAACATCTGTTTTTTTCATGAGTTCTTGCGCTATATAATCTCCAATACCACCAAGCCTTTGCTCACCGTCCATATATTTGTGCAATACTCGAGACCCATCTTCTTTTTTAACCGCCTCTGCAACTATAATTAATGAATGTGGAACATCATGTTTTTTCATTGAATTAAGTTTTTTGATTATTCCATCTATCGAATATTTAATCTCTGGTATTAAAATAATATCTGCACCGCCTGCAATACCAGCATTAAGAGCTATATGTCCGGCATCTCTACCCATAACTTCAAGTATCATAGATCTTCTATGACTGGCGGCTGTAGATTGAAGATTATCTAAAGCTTGAGTAGCAACATCAACTGCAGTATGAAAACCTATTGAACTTTCTGTTGCTCCAACGTCATTGTCAATTGTTTTTGGTATAGCTACAATTTTCATATCACCATTTTTAGCAAGTTTCTTTAATATTTGCATACTACCATCTCCACCTATAATTACTAAACCATCAAGTTTCATTGAGTGATAACCCTCAATTATTTCTTTTGACTTATCGACGTGTTTGCCATCTGGAGTGGGAATTTTAAATGGATTTCCTTTATTTGTTGATCCTAAAAAAGTTCCTCCTTGTCTTAATAAATACCCCCCAAAGGTTTTATAAGTTAGTTGTATCGCATCAACTGGACGTTTTATTAATCCAGCTGTACCATCTCTTATTCCGTATACATCCATGTTATACTTATTTTTTGCTCTATAAAATATCGATCTTATTGCTGCATTAAGACCTCCACAGTCACCACCACTTGTTAAAATTCCAATTTTTTTATTACTCATTTAAATTAATTTTCTTTAATATTTTTTTTTAAGGAAAGTGGTGTTATAACATAAAAATCTCTTAATGGAAAAAAAAGCAAAAATTATAGCTACTTTAGGCCCAGCAATTTATAGTGAAAATAAGTTAAAAAAGCTTGTAGATCTTGGTGTCGATGCATTTAGAATTAATTTTAGTCATAATACTGATGGGATAAATAAAATAATTTCAAAGATACGTAAAGTCGAAAAAAAAAAAGGAAAAAAATTATCTCTGATAGCTGATCTTCAAGGAGTAAAACTTAGAATAGGTAAAGTTAAAAATGAGAACCAACAAATCAAATTCAAACAAACATTTGTATTTGACAGTAAAAAAATCCCCGGAGATACTAAAAGAGTAAATTTTCCTTATCCAAAGATAATAAAAAAATTAAAAAAAGGTAACAAAATTTTAATAGATGATGGAAAGTTTTTTTTTACAGTAATTGGTAAAAAAAGAAATTCAGTTGTTACAAAATGTCTAAGTCAAAATTGTGTATTAAAGAGTAATAAGAGTTTTCATGTTCCAAATTTAGATATTACATTTAATAAACTAACAGAAAAAGATAAAAAAGATATCAAGACCGCAGTTAAACTAGGTTGTAATTGGATTGCATTATCTTATTTGCAAAATGAAAAGCTAATAGTAGAAACAAGAAAACTTATAAATAAAGATATGGGCATTATCTCAAAAATTGAAAATAAACATGCGCTTAAAAATATCAAAAAGATTATTCAAGCGACAGATTCAATCATGATTGCCAGAGGAGATTTGGCAATTGACATTGGTCATAGCGAAGTTCCTAAGGTTCAATTAAGTCTTATAAAAAAATGTTCTCAATTTTCTAAATCTGTAATAGTTGCTACTCAGATGTTAGAAAGCATGATTGAAAATAACACTGCAACTAGAGCTGAGATAAATGATATCGCAACTGCAATTTTTCAAGGTGCAGACACTGTTATGTTGTCTGCGGAAGCAGCTATTGGTAAATTTCCTACCCAAGCTGTTTCGACTATGACTCAAACTATTTTATCAACTGAAAAATATAAAAGAGAACATATAGAAGATTTTAAAAATTCAATTATTACAAATAAAGATCCAGTAAAATCTATTCTTCTATCTGTGAAAGATATGGCTTATAATCCAGATGTCAAAGCTATCATAGTATTTTCTAATTCTGGTAAGTCTGCAAAACTTGTTTCGGCAATGCGTCCTGCTGCAAAAATAGTAACTATATCACCTAACATTAACGTAAGTAGACAAGTATCATTGCTTTGGGGTGTACAATCAATAAATAGCAGAGATGCAAATGGATGGAAAGATATGATGTCTATATCTAAAGTAATAATAAAAAAGCTTAAATTTATAAAAAGGAATGACTTTGTTGTTATTACTGCAGGTTTACCTTTCGGTAAAGCAGGCATGACTAATATGGTTAGGTTATACAAAGTTGGCTCCTAATGAAAGATAATTTTAGTATAGATGAGATACTTTCAGCAGTAAGTGATCTCCAAAGTTTCAAAAAAGAAAAAAGTAATAAATTCTCAAAAGATTCACTTTCTAAACATGATAATGCAGATATACCAAAAAATACTCTTCGATTAATTGAAGAAGCTGAAAAATCTAAAAGTTAAATTAACTTAGCAATTTGTAGAGTTGTATCGCACATTCTGTTTGAGAAGCCCCATTCATTATCATACCAAGAAAGTACTCTACTAAATTTTCCTTTGATTACTTGTGTTTGTGTTACATCAAAGATAGAGCTATGAGGATTATGATTAAAGTCTTTTGATACTAAAGGTTTTTGATTTACATCTAAAATACCTTTTAATTCACCTTTTGCAGCCTTTGTCATTGCTTCATTTATACTTTCAGATGTTACATTTTTCTCAGTTACTAAAGTAAAATCAATTAAAGAAACATTAGGAGTTGGAACTCTAATAGCCGTACCATCTAATTTGCCTTTTAGGCTTGGAAGAACTAGACTCATAGCTTTCGCTGCACCAGTTGAGGTAGGTATCATTGCACCTTCCGTTGATCTAGCTCTCCTCAAATCTTTATGCAATGTGTCTAAAAGCTTTTGATCGCCTGTATAACTGTGAATTGTAGTCATGTAACCATAATTAATACCAAAAGTTTTTTCTAAAACCATAGCAACAGGGGCTAAACAATTGGTCGTACAAGAACCATTAGAAATAATATTGTGCTCTTTTTTTAAATATTTACTATTAACTCCTTGAACTATAGTGAAATCTACCTCTTTACCTGGGGCGGAAATTATTACTTTTTTTGCTCCCCCTTTAATATGTTTTTCTGCAGATGATTTGTCTAAAAATATACCTGTGCATTCTAAAACAACATCCGCACCTACTTTTGCCCAAGGGATATTAGCAGGGTCTTTTTCAGCAAAAACTTTTATTTCTTGATCACCTAATTTAAATCCTTCATTTGAAGTATTAATTTCTTCTTTGATAATACCATGTGTACTATCATATTTAATCAAGTGTGCATTAGTTTCAATAGAACCAAGATCATTAATAGCTACAACTTTTATTTTATTTCTATAATTCTCTAAAATAGCTCTAAGAATTAATCTGCCTATTCTTCCAAAACCATTGATGCCTATGTTAATCATTTTATAAAATTGATAATAATTTATTATTCTATTTTAATATTAGAAGCAAATAGAATATAAGTTAGCTATTTGTTGCAATATCAAAAATTAAATCCTGAATAATTGGCCCTGGAATATATTTATTGACTGTTCCACTGCAGAAAATATTAATTTTTTTTGATTTTTTTGAAATAAACTTTCGTACTGGTTCATTGTTTATTCTCAAATTAGCTATATGGTTTGATAAAAAAAATCTTAATTTATAACTTTTCATTTTCATTAATTCCTTACATGAGATTTCAATATTTTTAGTTTTTGATGAGAATTTTTGAAGTATCAAAGATGATTTAACTGATCTGTAATTTTTCGATTTTCTTCTTAAAAGTTTTTCAAATATATAAAATAAAGGCATTGGAATATAGTAGTTCTTTTTTTTATCGATTAAAAGATTTGGAACATAAGCACAATTCCCATCCTCGAAAGAAATAATATCTCTAGAGTCTATTATTTCAGAATTATACAAAAGCTTTATTAGATTAAGATTCCCAATACAAAGTGTTAATGTTTCTGTAGAGTATATTTCTTTATCAGATACTAATTCTATTTTATTCTTTTTAATATTAATCTTTCTCACCTTACTTAATAAGGCTTTGTTTTTGAAATTTTCTTTTTTTAATCTAAAAATATTATCATTTTTATCTACAAGATTACACGTGTTAGAAAAATGAGAATTCTTGCTAAATATATTTTGAATTTTGAATAATTTTTTTTCAAATAATTCTTTGTAATTTTTATTTGATAAAAATCTTTTGTGTCTGGAAAAGTTTATATAGCCACCCCAAATATTACTATTTCCCCCTAATGCTTCAAATTCATAAAAATTTTTGCTTTTTAAAATTTTTTTTTGATCTCCAGTCACGACTTTTGGTTTACCTTTTTTAATATGAAAATACACAAATGAACTCATTCCAGAACCTAACAAAATATTTTTGATATAAGTCATTTATAAAAATCTTTTTTTAAATATATTAAATTTTTAACTTTGTGGAGAAATTCAAAATTATTTCTTTTGTAATAATTTTGCGCTTTTTTATTCTTTTTATCAAAGCAAAGAAATAAAACTTTTGCATTATGATTATTAAGAATTTTCTTATAAAAATTATTAAGAATATTGTCTTTTCTTTCAATAGAAATATTAGAAAAATTTTTTTTAATAATTATTAGATGTAGTAAATGAAGGTAATTCGCTTTAATTTTTATAGTAGATTTTTTAGACATTGAACTTAACACTGTAATTAAATTAATAAAAAGCTGTATTGGATGTTGAAAAAAGTAATTAATCATTTTTTCATTCATAGAAATATAATTTTTGTAATCAATGACAGTGACAATAGCTGAGATATTCCCTTTTTTTTTAACACTATAAACATGTATTATTTTTTTAGAGACCAAATAAACAAAAAAACTAAGCCCCAATTTTTTAAAAACACTATCTTGAATATTTTCACTGATTATGTCGAAAATTTTACTTAAATGTTTGTTATTTTTTTGTAATTTAAAGGACATTTCAAATGAAATTATTAATTATATTGGAAATTTTTTGAATATCCTTTTTACTAATATTTTTATGAACCGGGAGACAAAATATTTTAGTTTCAACAAAATAAGTATCTTTAAAATTTGCTTTATCATCATTTCCATCTATTAAATGGTTATTAATGTACCAAGTGTGTCTGATGTCATAACCTTCTTCCATAAGCTTTGCATGAGCTTTCTGATTATCTGTATTTTTTAAAACGATAGTATACTCTAACAATGCATTGTCTTCTGAAAAACAATCAAATTTAGTTGCTACTTGGTCACTAATTAATTGAGAATACAGCATTGCTTTATCACGTCTATCAAGATAATCATTTTTTACTTTTTTTAAATTGTAGACTCCTACATCATTCATTATCCAATTGAAGTCATATGAATAACTTTTTGGAATTATTCTTTCATAATTATGGTAAAGTATCGGATATATTTTTTTTAAAATAAAATTAATTTTTTTTTTGTAAACTAAAACTAAAAAGTAATGAAAAAATTGGTAAATAAAGTTGTTAAAAAAAAATTTTAAAATTAAAATTGTTAATAAAAGATTAATAGTATTTATAATTGGAAATTTTTTATATTTTTTTTCTGAAATGTATTCATCAAATAGTTGATTATCCTTTATATATATAGCTCCGCCGTTGAGAGTATTTAAATTTTTCACCACATTAAAACTAAAAAAACCGTAATCAGCTAAAGTACCAAGATATTTGTTATTCGATTTAGCGCCAAAATTAATTGCAGCATCCTCTATTATTGTTATTTTGTTTTTAAATCTACTCAAAAATTTTTCAATATGATTTGAGGTTGAGTATAAGTGAGTAATTATTACACCTGCTGAGTTATTATCAATTTTTTTTTCCAACTCCTCTTCATTAATCAAGCCCGTAGATTTATCTAAGTCTACATAAATAACTTCACCTCCTGCATATTTAATCGCATGAATTACAGCGGGAATTGTATAGGGAGCAATAAAAAATTTTTTCTTTTTGTTTTTTTTAATTATAATTTTTACTATTTCGTATAAAGCAGTTCTTCCTAATGATGTTAGTGAAATATTTTTTGTACCCAGGTGATTTTGAAGCTGGTTATGAAAACTTTTTTTTCTAAAAAAAAAGGATTTTATAATTTGAAAAAAATTCAATAAATTAAAATTTGTATAAAGTCTTGTTCTTTTAGAAAACATTTAAATTATTTTGAATTCTTTAGCTCTTTTGATATTTTTTCGAAAAATTTATTCATAAGAATAGAGTCTTCTTTAGATAAAATTCGTTCTTTTTCTAATCCGTCTTTTATCTCGATTCTAATCTTATCTTTAAAAAAATTAATCTTATCTTTTGAAAAGTAGTTTTTAATTTCATTTTCGTAACTTCTTAATGTATAACCGATTGTTAAGTGAAATAATACAAATATTAAAAAACAAGCTACTAAAGTTTTGTAAACAAATAATTTCATCTAAATATTTTTTTTATAAATTGAATATATTCTTGTACCATCAATAATTAAAGTTTTATATAACGAAAAATTCTGAGGGATTTCATACTTTTTATTATAATTAGTGTTTACTTCATAATAATAATTTGAATAGATAAAATTTGCTTTTTCAAATTCTGTTCCTACAAAATTGAGTCTTTCCCAATGTTTTTTTGATATCATTGATCGTGCGTCTTCAAGAGGAGTCCATGATGCGGTGCCAATTATCAATTCACCATCTTCTTTGAGAAGCTCTTTGATAGCATGCACTCTGGACAAAGATTGTGTATCAATTTCAAATTGATTTTTTTTTATGTCACTCACTAATTTATTAAAATAAACGCTTTGAAAAGGATGATATTTGTATAAATCATATATGGTAAATGAACTGAAAAAAAATAAAATAAATAAAAATATTTTTAAAAATGGTTTTTTTTTACTTTTTAAATAAACCACATTTATAAAATAACATGCAAAAAAGACCATAAAGAAGTTTAAAAAGTAAAAATGTCTCCATCCGCTTAATAAAGCTGGATTGATGGAAAAATAAATAATTATAGTAAGTAAAAATAATATAGATATATATACATCAAAGTTCTCATTTTTAGATTTCCATAAATCATTACTAATAATTTTAGCGTCCTCTTTAATGCTTATTAAACGGAAAAAAATCCTTCTAAAGCACGAATAAAAACCAAATAGGAAAAGAAAAAAAAGAAAAACAGGTGTACTGATAAAAATCCAAATAGGTAAGTAAGAATATGGCAAAAATTTTGATTGGAAAAAATCACCATTGAAGTAAACAACAGGATTCATTGCATAAAAAAATGGATCAAAAAAGTTGAGTAATGTGTGTATATTAAGTGTCCACAAATATGGCCAATGTATTATCAAAGTAATTAAATAAGACAATAAAAAAATAAATATTCTTTTAAAAAAAAAATTAGATTTTCTAAAAGATAGATATTCAAAAAATAAAATTAAAAAAAATGAAATAGGGATTAGTAATCCAATGATACGAGAAGAAGTAGAAAATGCACAAAATATAGAAAAGAAAATTAAGTTCAAAGATGTTTTATTATTAAGGTACCTTACAAAAAAAAACATATTTATGGTCAAAATTGATAAATAAAATATATCTTTATTATCAAAAAAAATATTTCCATAAATTCTAGGGGTAAAAACAAAAATTAAAAATCCAAACAAAGCTAAATACACGTTGTTGAATCTGAATAGAATTATTTTGTAAAATAAAAATGCACTAGTTAAGAAAAGCATAAAAATTGAAAAATGCCTTAAATAAAAATAATTTTTAGATTCGTTTATTTCAAAAAAGACTTCGATAAAAGCCAAGGGTACATCAAATAAAATTCCATAAAAACCAAAATTTTCTATAGGAAATAATCTTGGTGTAAAATTTTTTATTTCTTCCAATTTAATTTCGGTTGTTTTTTTTATGAATTCAAAATCTGTAAAATTGAGTAAAAAATTTAACCAATAAAAACCGGATTTTCTATGGAAGTGTTCTTCTATACCAACGCCGTAATCTTTATAAGTGTAAATACCTATTAAAAAAATTAGAAATATTATTACATAAATATAGATATTTTTCGAGAAAAGTTTAATCATTAAATGTAATATAATATATTTAAAAATTAATTACTGCAAATTAAATGAAGTTTTCAATTATAATTCCAACTTATAAAGAAAAAAAAAACCTTCCTAAGTTAATTATTTCTTTAACCAAAGCATTGAAAAATCAAAAAATTAATTATGAAATAATTTTTATTGATGATGAGTCGAATGATGGGTCATATGAAGTTTATAACAAAAATAAAACCGGTAAAACGAGGTTTATCATTCGGAAGGAGAAACCAAGAGATTTATCAAAATCAGTTGTTTACGGTTTTAAAAAGTCAAAATATGATAATTTAATAGTTATGGACGGAGATTTGCAACATCATCCTTTAGATCTAAAATCAATGATTAGACAATTTAAAAAAAACGATTGTGACATATTAATTGGTTCAAGAAATATGATAAATTATAAAAAAGTAAATTTAAGCCCATTAAGATTTTATGTTTCTAAACTTTTAAATTTAATGACAAATTTTTTATTTGGACTCAGCCTTAAAGATCCAATGTCTGGTTTTTTTATCATTAGAAAAAACATTCTTAAAATCAGTGAAAAAAAACTACTTTTAATTGGTTATAAAATTTTGCTTGATATAGTAATCTGTTCTCCAAAAACAGTCAGAATAAAAGAATTTCTTATAAATTTTAAAAGCAGGGATAAAGGATTCAGTAAAATGAGATTAAGAATTATCTTTCAATTAATTTTATTTTTGACTTACAGATTCTTTTTTAGATAAATCAATTTTTTTTTAAGGAAACCTAACTCTACATTATAATAGTTTACACGTATCTAAAAACTATTACAGCATATCCTACACATAAAATTGTCGCTAGCCAAAGAAAACTACCTATTAAAGCTAGCCAAAATAAATGAATAAAAGCACTACCTAATAATGAAATGAATAATCTGTCACCTCTTGTTGTGTCTAAACCTAAAATACCTTTTCTTGGACCGCCTCCTGGTGATTTTTTTTCCCAAATAACCATTGCTGTTAAACATAAAACTATAAAAATAAAAAATGCAGCAGTTTGCCAAGTCCATGCCATCCATGTTATGAACTCAAAATCAAAGAATCCTTTCTCCTTTTTTTTAGCCATATCACCCCACGTGGCGGCATTTAAAACATTAAACATAATCATACTCTTCCTAAAGCAAATCCTTTCGCTATATAGTTCCTTACAAAATAAATTACAATTGCACCAGGTATAATTGTCAAACTACCTGCAGCTGCTAGAAGACCTAATTCATAACCAGATGTACTAGCTGTTCTAGTCATGGTAGCAGCTATAGGCTTAGCTGCTACGGCCGTAAGTGTTTTAGCTAATAATAATTCTACCCAAGAAAACATAAAACAGAAAAACATAGTAATACCTATGCCCGCAGTAATAGTTGGTATGAATATTTTAAAGAAAAATCTCCAAAATGAATAACCGTCCACATAAGCTGTTTCATCTAACTCTTTTGGAACAGCGGACATAAATCCTTCTAAAATCCATACTGCCAGTGGGATATTAAATAAACAATGTGATAAAGCCACAGCCACGTGGGTGTCAAATAAATTTACTGAAGAATAAAATTGAAAAAACGGTAAAGCAAACACTGCGGGTGGTGCCATTCTATTTGTCAAAAGCCAGAAAAATAAGTGTTTATCTCCTAAAAATTTATATCTTGAGAAAGCGTAAGCAGCAGGTAACGCTGCAGCGACAGATATAACTGTATTCATCACAACATAATAAATTGAGTTAAGATAACCAGTATACCAAGTACTATCTGTAAAAATCGTTTTATAATTTTCTAGAGTGAATTCTCGCGGCCATAAAGTGTAAGTATTAATGATTTCGGTAGTTGTTTTAAATGACATATTTAATAGCCAATAAATTGGAAGCATTAAAAAAATAATATAAATTGTTGGAACTAACCACTTAGCTTTTTTCATTGATTGCCCTCATTTCTCATCATCAAAGTGTAGAAAACCCAACACACCAATAATACAATAAAGAAATATATTAGTGACATTGCTGCTGCCGGGCCTAAATCAAATTGGCCTAAAGCCATTTTTACTAAATCTATAGATAAAAATGCTGTCGCGTTTCCTGGTCCGCCACCAGTTAAAACAAAAGGCTCAGTATAAATCATAAAACTGTCCATAAATCTTAAAAGTATTGCGATAGTTAGTACTTTCTTCATTTTTGGTAATTCTATTTTTGTAAATACAGCCCACCGACTTGCCCCATCAATTTCTGCAGCTTGATAATACGCTGGCTGAATTGATTGTAAGCCTGCATAAGATAATAAAACTACTAATGAAGTCCAATGCCATACATCCATTAAGATTGTCGTAAACCATGCATCTCCAATTTGTTGAGTAAAATTATAATCAAATCCTAATGCATTTAACGAGTATCCTAAGAAACCGATATCAGGTAGTGCAAATATATTCCACATTGCTCCCACTACGTTCCACGGAATTAATAACGGCATAGACATTAATACTAAACAAATCGGAACACCTATTCCCTCTTTTGGCATTGTAAGCGCTATAGCTATTCCTAAAGGTATTTGAATAAATAAAATTATAAACGTAAATAAAAACTGTCTACCTAATGAGGCATGAAATCTTTCAGATAGCATAATTTGTTTAAACCATCTTGTTCCTTCCCACATAAAAACATTGTTTCCAAAAGTTTCTTGGAAAGCATAATTCACTACTGTCATTAATGGTATAATTGCATTAAAAGCTACCAGTACAAAAACTGGGATTACAAAGAACCAGGCTTTTTGATTTATTGTTTTATTCATTCTATAATCCAATCATCTCCATAGGCATAGGTGTATTCTTTCTTAAAACTCAAAAACGCAGATCCTGAGGGAATATCTTCACTTGTCTTTGCAATCATTTTAATTTTTCCACTTTGACTTTGAGTGTCTACAATTTTGTGTCTACCAGTGTTACTTACTGAAAGTACTTTTACTGGAATGCCCTCCGAACTAAAATTTATAAATTCTGGTCTTACACCAATTTCAGTCTTGCTGAAGTTATTTGATTTTACTTTTGTGTGGGTCTCAATTTTTTTTCCATTTAGCATAACATCGCCTCCTTTAAATTCACATGGGAGTAAATTCATACCTGGAGATCCAATAAAATATCCAACAAAAGTATGTTTTGGTTTTTCAAAAAGATCAACTGGTGTTCCTGTTTGAACGATTTGGCCTTCATGCATTACGACCACTTGATCAGCAAATGTTAATGCCTCTGTCTGGTCATGAGTAACGTAAATCATTGTTCTATTTATTTTTTGATGAAGTTCTTTAAGCTTAGATCTTAGAATCCATTTTAAATGTGGATCAATAACGGTAAGTGGTTCATCAAACATGATAGCGTTTACATCTGATCTTACTAGGCCTCTTCCCAAAGATATTTTTTGTTTTCCATCAGCGGTTAGTCCTGAAGCTCTATTGTTTAATGTTGAAGATAATTCAAGCATCTCTGCAATTTCATGGACTTTAGCTTTAATTTTATCTTCCTCTATTTTTCTATTTTTCAATGGAAAAGCTAAATTATCGTAAACAGTCATTGTGTCGTAAATAACTGGAAACTGAAATATTTGAGCTATATTTCGTTCTACGGGATTTAAATTTGATACCATTTTATCATCAAACAAAATATCACCTTTAGTTGGGTTGATTAGACCAGAAATAATATTTAATAGAGTTGTTTTTCCACAACCTGAAGGGCCCAATAAAGCATAAGCTCCGCCGTCTTCCCAATCAATGTTCACATCTCTTACAGCCCAATCAGCATCAGACGATTGAGTTTTTAAATAACTATGACTTAAATCTTTTAAAGTAATTTTAGCCATTAATTACCAACCTCTCATTCTCATCAAAATAAATAAATTCGTCTGCGTTCATATATAAATTCATTTCATCCCCAACATCTTTTTGAAAAACACCATTAGATAGAGAAACCCAATTCAAATTTCCTCTAGTAAAGTGAATTAAACTCTCAGATCCACTTAATTCAGAAATTAAAACTTTCCCTTTAATTTCTAGAGAGTTATTACCTTCTTTGTAAGTTGTAATATTGTGGGGTCTTATACCTACTTTATATTCACCGTCTTTAATATTTATTTTAGTTTTCCAATTAACAGAGTTATCTAAAAAAGAGCAATTTTCACCAGACTTCTTAATTTTTGTAATATTCATTGGAGGATCACTGAATACTTGTGCTGATACTAAAGAATTTGGTTTATTGTAAACATCTAAGGTTTTTCCATACTGAATTACTTTTCCCTCCAATAAAGTAGCTGTATTTCCTCCTAGAAGAAGAGCTTCGGATGGTTCAGTAGTAGCATATACAACTATGCAATCTCTATCCTCGAACAATTTAGGAAGTTCTTCTCTTAACTCTTCCCGAAGTTTAAAATCTAGATTTGCAAGTGGCTCGTCTAATAGTATTAGATCGGAGTCTTTAACTAAAGCTCTTGCTAAAGCTGTTCTTTGTTGTTGCCCACCTGATAATTCATTGGGTTTTTTATTTAACATTCCGGATAATTTTAATAGTTCGGCAACTTTACCCACTTTTTGTTTAATTTCATCTGAACTAACACCAGTTATTTTTAAAGGTGATGCAATGTTGTCATAAACAGTAAAATTAGGATAATTTATGAATTGTTGATAGACCATTGAAACGTTTCTTTTTTGCACTTTCATTCCAGTTACATTCTTTTCATTAAACCAAATTTCTCCATTGGTGGGTTTGTCCAAACCAGCCATGATTTGCATAAGTGTTGTCTTACCAGAAAGTGTTGATCCTAAAAGAATATTAATTGTATTTTTTTCTAATTTTAAATTTGTTGGATAAATATGAGTATCTAACCCTATTTTTTTTTCTACATTTTTTAATTCTAAGCTCATATTTTTTGAAATCTGTTTTAAAAAAAGGGGGCCGTTAAGCCCCCTTTAAATTTAGATTAAACCTAAATTACTTCCAAGCTCTTTCGAATGGAACTGTTTTACCTTTAGGTTTCTCATTTCGTTTAGCTTTTGGTGATCCTGGTTGTTTCAACCAATAATCAGCACCTTTCGGTTTAGCTAATCTTGGACCACATCCACCGTATGTATTGTTTGCTTTATCAGCAGCTTCCATACGAGACATAACTAAGTTCATCTCTTCTGCAAGACGATCCATAGCTTGTTGTGGAGTAAACGCACCTGAGTTTACATCTCCAATTTGTTGCCACCAGATTTGTGCAAGTTTCGGATAGTCCGGAACATTGATACCTGTTGGTGACCACAATACTCTGTTTTTAGATCTGTAGAATTCTACAAGTCCACCAAGTTTTGGAGCTCTCTTAGTAAAGTGTTTGTGATTAATTGTACTATCTCTAATGATAGTTAAACCAACGTCACTTTTCTTAAGATCAACAGTTTTTGATACTACAAACTGAGCGTACAACCATGCAGCTTTTCTTCTGTCAACTGGAGTAGACTTAAATAAAGTCCATGATCCAGCATCTTGATAACCAAGCTTCATACCTTCATCCCAGTAAGGACCTTTTGGTGATGGTCCCATTCTCCATAAAGGATTACCGTTATCATCAACTGTTTTGTTTCCAGAACTCTTAGGAGCAACCATTGATGCCGTGAACGCTGTATACCAGAAAATTTGCTGAGCAACGTTTCCTGATGATAAAGCTGGCAGAGACTGATAGAAGTCCATCGCCGCAGCACCTGGAGGTGCATAAGCTCTTAACCACTCATCCCATTTTCTGATTGCATAAACGGCAGCAGGACCATTTGCAGCCCCACCTCTTGCTACGTCAGCACCAACTGGATTACAAGAACCTTTTTCCATTCTTATTCCCCACTCATCTACTGGTACTCCGTTAGGTTTACCAACTGAACCTGCACCAGCCATTGATAACCACGCGTCAGTCATTCTCCATCCTAAGTCAGGAGCTCTCTTACCGTAGTCCATGTGACCGTATACTCTAACACCGTCGATATTCTTTACGTCTTTTGTAAAGTATTCAGCGATATCTTCGTAAGCAGACCAGTTTACTGGAACACCTAGATCGTATCCGTATTTAGCTTTGAAACCTTTTTTGATTTCAGGTCTATCAAACCAATCTTTTCTAAACCAATAAAGGTTAGCAAATTGTTGGTCAGGTAATTGGTATAAATCACCATCTGGACCTGTAGTAAATGATTTACCGATGAAATCATCGATATCTAATGTTGGTAAAGTTACATCTTTACCTTCACCTTTCATCCACTTTGTTAAGTTTACTGCTAACTGAAGTCTTGAATGCGTACCAATCAAATCTGAGTCATTGATATAGGCATCATACAAGTTTCTTCCAGTTTGCATCTGAGTTTGTACTGCTTGTACTACTTCTCCTTCTCCCAATAACTGGTGATTAACTTTAATTCCAGTTATCTCTTCAAAAGCTTTAGTTAAAGTTTTTGATTCATATACGTGAGTTGGAATTGTTTCTGACAATACATTTATTTCCATTCCTTTAAATGGTTTTGCAGCATTGTAAAACCAATTTAGTTCTTTCTCTCTTTCTTTTGAAGAAATAGTTGAAAGACTAAACTCACCGTTTGACCATTTCTTTATTGCAGCCATATGTCCATCAGCTACAGCATTTGAAATAGTAATTAGAGAAATTGAAACAGCAACAGCCAGAATATTCTTAAATGTTTTTAACATAGATTATTTCCCTCGTTGTTGTTGTTTTTAGTTTCTATATTGAACCAAAATAAAAGTGAAAAGTACAGTGCAGAAACTTTCGAAATTACAACTCTGAAGTGTGTGTTATTTTATTAAGGCTCTCTTGACGGCTTTTTCCCAGCCGCTAATTAACATTGTTCTAGACTTGTTTTTCATTTTTGGTGAAAATTTTTTATCTAAGTTCCAATTTTTAGAAATATCTTTTAATGATTTATATACCCCTAAGTGTAAACCGGCCATGAATGCTGCACCTAAAGCAGTAGTTTCTTGAACTTTTGGTCTTAATACTTTTACATTCACTATGTCTGATAAAAATTGTGAAAACCAATTATTCATTACCATCCCACCATCAACTTTTACAATTTTAGGTCTTAAACCGTCATGTTTCATAGCTTCAAAAAGATCGTGAGTTTGATAAGCAACTGCTTCGATCGTAGCTCTGACTATTTCTTTAGGGCTGGTATCTCTAGTAATTCCGCTTAAAACTCCTCTAGCATTGGCGTCCCAATACGGAGCTCCTAATCCAGTGAATGCTGGAACTAAATAAATATCGTTGTTGTTTTGAAGTGATTTGACTATTTTTTCTGTTTCAGGTGCTTTCTTAAAAAATTTCATTCTATCTCTTAACCATTGCACACCAGCACCAGCTATAAAAATAGACCCCTCCATTGCGTAAGTTGTTTTACCTTTGATTCTATAAGCGATAGTTGTTAACAGTCGATTTTTTGAGTAGATTTTTTTAGTGCCAGTATTCAACAAAACAAAAGCTCCAGTCCCATAGGTGCTTTTTAAAGAGCCAGGTTCGAAACAGCATTGACCAATAGTTGCTGACTGTTGATCACCTACAACTCCATTAATTGGAATTGATTTGCCTGTTATTGACGAATGGGTTTGACCATAATCATCCGCACAATCCTTCACCTCTGGTAAAATATGTTTTTTTATCTTAAGAAGATTTAATATATTGTCGTCCCATTTATTTAAGGAAATATTATATATCATTGTTCTACTTGCATTTGTTGCATCTGTTGCATGAACCTTTCCTTTTGTAAGTCTCCAAATTAAAAAGCTGTCAATCGTTCCAAATAACAATTGTTTTTTATTCATCAAATGCCGTGCTTTTGGCACATTATCTAAAATCCATTTAATTTTTGTTCCAGAAAAATATGAATCAATTAAAAGGCCTGTTTTATTAAAAACCATTGTTTCTTTATTTCGTTTTCTTAGCTTTTTACAAAACTCTTCAGTGCGTCTATCTTGCCAAACAATAGCTTTATAAACTGGTTTACCTGTTTTTTTATCCCATAAAACAGTAGTCTCTCTTTGATTGGTAATTCCAATACTTAGTATTTTTCCTTTAAGCTTTTTAACTTTTTGAATTACATCTTTTAAAGTTTTAATTGTAGTTTTCCAAATTTCATCAGGGTTATGCTCAACCCAACCACTTTTTGGAAAATATTGTGTAAATTCTTTTTGTGAAGAAAAAACTGGCTTACCTTTTAAATCAAACAATATTGATCTATTAGATGTGGTGCCGGCATCAATTGAAATAATAAACTTTTTCATCTAAATGCCTCCCAATTCAACTCGAGTTTTTTATTTTCAACAATAGCATTAATCATACCAAGCATTAAAGGTAATTGTTTTTCATCAAAATCTTCATTAACTTTTTTTGCGATTTCTTTTGCTAAATCTGCTCCTTCAACTGTAACTTTTTCCATTTTTGTTTTTTTTGCTTCTGAAAATGTTAAACCTTCACCAATATAAGCGCCCATTTTTGCATTTCTACCTCCTCCTGAACTTACGTATAGATCCCCTAATCCGGCTAACCCTTTAACAGTTTCTTTTTTACCTTTTAAGTGTTCTACAAATATCTCCATTTCTAAAATTGATTGTTTTATGAGAGCTGAAGCAGTGTTCAAATAATTTTTTTCTCTGACTTCATCTGAAATATTTTTACTACACAATCCTTTTGCCGCACCAACAGCCATAGAAAAAATATTTTTAATTGCAGCAGATACTTCTACTCCGTTTAAATCATCTGTAAATGAAGTATGATAATAATTAGTATTTAACATATTCGCAATTTTTTTTGCAGTTTTAATATCTTTGTTTGCTATAACAACGCTGCTATGAACTCTATTAGCTAACCCAGAAGCTAAACAAGGTCCTCCTACTGCAGAAATGTTAATATTTTTTATCTTACTTGTAGACAAAAGTCTTTCTAGTTTATCTACTAATAACTCGTATTGATTATTAAAGATACTCAATCCTTTAGTTAGCATTAATATATTTGGAACATTTTTTTCTTTAAAAAGTCTACTTAATTGACCTGCAACCCATTCAATGCCTTTAGAACTAATACCAAGAACTATCAAATCTACTTTTGAACTAAGTAGATTGTCAAAATTTTCAAATTTAAATATATTAATTTCTTTTGGAATTGTGATATTTAAACCTGGATGAAAATTACTATTTTTTTTTAGTTTATCTATAAAATCATCTTCTAAATGAGTGCCGACTATATTTATATCATGCTTGTTATCAAAGCATGGTAAAGCAAAAGCTGAACCCATAGCACCTGCTCCAATTACTATAATTTTAGACATTTAATCCTTAAAAAAAAACTTTTTGAAAATTAAAAAAATTGATATTAACTCAATTTTTCCAATTATCATAAAAATAATCAAACTTATTTTAGAAGATGTTAACATATTTGCAAAAACTAAATTGTCTAAACCATGCATTTCTGAATTGACGGTATTAGTTAAAGCAAGAATAGCTAATTTGAAGGAGCTTTCAAAACCTATGTCGTCTAAGACTAGACAACTTGATAAAATTAAAAGACTTAGAAAAAATGAAATAAATATTAAAAATGAAATTTTAACATTTTCATCGGTAATTTTATTCTCAGAGTTAAATATTGTTTTATTAATTATGCTATTTGGGCTTATCAATTTAAGTATTTCTGCAGTGGTAATTTTTAGTAAAATATAAAACCTACTAAATTTTATACCAGAGGTATTTGATATTAATGATCCGCCTATAATAGTGAGAAATAAGAAAAATAAACTAAAATTATTATTATCTTCAATAAGCGTAATACCAGAATTTGCTAAACTACTTGTTACATTTATAATGGTATTAAGCCCATCAAAATTATTTAAATAAGTTAGTAAAACAGAAAGAATAACTATGGACAATAAATAAAAATCCTCTCTATGATTTTTGATGAAAATTTTTCTTTTAAATAAATTAAATAAAAAATAAAAATTCAAGTAAGAGAACAGTAAAGAAAAAATCAAAATTATTTTTTGCAGTTTTGTAGAAATTATGGAGTTCAAATTATCTGTTGGTAAGAAACCTCCAGCAGATACTAGGGTCATTGTTAAGTTTAAAGAATTAAAAAGTCTTACATCTGAAAAACTTAGAAGAATTAGTATGGTAAAACTTATTATACAGTAAAATATAAGTATTTTAAAAATATTCCCTTTTACACTTTCTTCAGAATTAAAAGCGCTTTCACTGGTGAAAGTCAGACTTGTCATTTTATAATTAAAAGTCTTGTTCGAAAAAATCAGAATTAAAAAAATTAAAAAATATAAACCTCCTAGCCATTGAGAAGATGATCTCCATAATATTAAAGTTGGATCAAGATATTTTACAGATGTGAAGGTTGAAAACCCTGTACCAGTTAAACCTGATATTGACTCAAAAAGGGCGTTGACAAATATTATTTGAGAATTGCTCATGTAGATTGGCACAGAAACTAAAATACCAACTATAAAATATACGAATAGAATTAAAATTAATTGATTAATATAAGTTATTTTTCTTTCAGCATTTTTTCCAAAAAGATAAAGTCCACACGCCAATACCAAAGATACAACTAATGTAATTAAATAAGATTCAATACTCAAAAAATAATTAAAATATGAAGAATAAAGTATATTTATAAATGATAGAACTGATAATGGAAAAAGAAATAAACTAAGATAATAACTGATACTCTTTAAATTCATTTAATGTTAAACGGAGCTTACACTAAAAATATTCTCTACAGCTTTCAATTGCTCTCTTTTGGCTAAAAAAACTACTAAATCATCCTTTTCAAAGATAAAATTTGATCTTGGAATAATAACTTTATCTTTTCTTACAATAGCTCCTATTCTTATATCCTCAGGTAGATTTGAGTCCCTAATTTGTTTATTCAATAAATCTGACTTTTCTAAAATTTTAGCTTCAATAAATTCATACTCACCATCTAGTAATGAATAAACAGTTCCGATAGTTCCTCTATGTACATGTTCCATGATTCTAGATACAGTTGTCATTCTTGGATCTACTAAATCGTCAATGTTCAAAGAGTCCTGTAAAAGATTGTAATTAGATTTATTAACTATAGCGATTGTTCTTTTTTTTAAACCAGACTTTTCTGCCAAGACGCAGGCCATCATGTTATTTTCATCATCGTTTGTAAGTGCCAATACTGTTTCCGAGCCTTCAAGGTTTGCCTCTTTAAGTATTTCTTCATCTAGTCCATCTCCATTTATCACAATTGATGAGGATAGTTCATTTGCCAGTTCTTCTGCTCTTTTTTTATCTTTTTCAATAATTTTAATCCTTAAATCTTCAAAATTTTTCTCAAGCATTTTCGCTAAATTTAAACCAATATTTCCCCCGCCAATTATTAAAACATTTTTTGAAACTTTCTCTTCATGACCAAAAGCTTTTAGTATTGCGTTGAGTTGGTCGCTGCTGATAACAACATATACATTATCATCTTCTAAGATTTGATCATTCTTTTTTAAATAAATAAACTTTTCTTTTCTAACAGCCCCTACAATATTTGCTTTAAAATCAGGAAATTTCTCAGTTAGTTTTTTAAGTGGTATATTTTTTATAGGACAGTTCTTTTCAATAGAAATTTCCAACATTTTTACTTTATCTTTACCAAATGGAACATTATCTAAAGTACCTGGTGCTTCTAATCTTCTATAAAGTGATTTAGCAACTTCAAGTTCTGGTGATATGATTACATCAATAGGTATATTGGACTTATTATAGAGTTTTCCCCATTTCCCCTCTAAAAACTCTTTTGTTCTTATTCTTGCAATTTTTTTAGAAACATTAAACAAAGAACTTGCTAGTTGACAAACTATCATGTTTGTTTCATCATTCCTAGTAACTGCGATAATCATGTCTGCATTTTCCGCACCAGCGTTTTCTAGAACATTTGGAAGTGTTGCGCGGCCAACAATACCTTTCACATCTTGAGTGTCATTTATTTTTTTAATATCTTCAGATGATTGATCGATAACAGTAACTGAATGACCTTGTGCAGATAATTGTTTACTGATTGAAAAGCCGACTTTGCCAGCTCCACATATAATTATATTCATTTTAATTTATGCCTTTTATTCCAAGCTCTTTTAATTTACGATGTAGAGCTGATCTTTCCATGCCTATAAAATCAGCTGTTTTTGAAATATTGCCATGATTTTTTTTAAGTTGAGTTGTAAGATATTCTTTTTCAAAATGTTTTCTGGCCTCCTTTAAAGGTGATGCAAAAGATTTTTCTAGTAAGTTTTTATTTTGTTTCAAAGAGGATGGGTTTAAAATATCTTCAATAAGTTTATCAATATTAGATTGGGTCTCATTAGCTGAAAGAATAGTTACTCTTTCAACTAAGTTTCTTAATTCTCTAACATTTCCAGGCCAATCGTAAGTAAATAAATTATCGTTGGAAATATTTATTTTTGTTTGTTGAACTCCATTTATTTCCGAAAGTTTTTCTTTAAAATAATTTATTAAAATAGGAATATCTTCTGTCCTTGAATTTAAATCTGAAAGTTCAATAGGTATTACATTTAGTCTATGATAAAGGTCTTCCCTGAACTTATTTTTTTTAACAAGTTCATCCAGATTTTTTGATGTTGATGATATTAATCTTATATTTACATTTATATTTTTTGATCCATTTAACCTTTTAAATTTTTGATCTATTAAAACTCTTAAAACATTCGCTTGTGTTTCAAATGGTATCTCTGAAACCTCATCAATTAATAAAGTGCCTTTGTTAGCTCTCTCTAGTGCACCATAAGAGATTTTTCCATCTTCTAACTCCTCCCCAAATAATTCCTTCTCGTAAGTTGACTCTTTTAATAACGCTGCATTAATTATTATAAATGGTTCTTTTGATCGAAATGAGTTTTTATGTATTTTTCTAGCTACTAATTCTTTACCTGTTCCAGTGGAACCATATATAAGAACCCTACTTTCAGAAGTTGAAAGTTTTTCAATTATTTTTTTTACTTTCAATATTGATGGGCTTTTTCCAACAAGTTCGAAAGAGTGAAACAGTTTATCCTCAATTAATTCTTTTTCTTTTTTTAATTTTGAAGCTTCCAATGCTCTGTTTACATAATTTAAAATTTTCTCTTTTGAGAAAGGTTTTTCGATAAATTCATAAGCTCCGAGTCTCATAGCCTCTATTGCGATTTGAACAGTTGCATGGCCAGAAATCATTATAACTGGAGTAAACTTATCTTTTTTTGTCACTAACTTTAATAAATCAATTCCATCTTTATCTGCTTTATCCAACTTGATATCTATAATAGCTAAATCAGGTAATTTTTTGTTTAATTCAAAAACAGCTTGATCGTAGTTAGCAGCTGTCCTTACTTCATAATTAGTTTCTTTGAGTATGTTGCCAACTAATGAGCGAATATCAGGATTATCATCTATGACTAAAATTTCTTTATGCATTTAATTTTGGGATTGAGATGGTAATTAAAGTTCCTTTATTTTTTTTAAGATTATTAATTGAAAAATTTCCAGAGTGTTCATTGATAATTTTTGTCACGATTGGTAAACCAAGTCCTGTACCAGTTTTTTTTGTGGTAAAATAAGGAGTCATTGCTTTTTTAGCGTCAGTAATACCTGGACCATTATCAGTTAACCTACAAACTATATAGTCATTATTGCTGTTAATTTCTATCTCAATATTACCTTTGAAATCATTGTTTTTTTTTGACTTTTCTTCAATTGCCTCATCTGAATTCTTAATTAAATTGATAAACACTCTATTAAGTTGATCTTCGTCGCCATTTATATAAGCATTTTTTTCTTTAACTAATAAATTTATCGAATTTTTATTAGAAATTTTTATAAATTCTAGCGAAGATTTCATCAATTTTACTAAATTCACTTTTTTTAGTATAGGTCTAGGCATTCTAGCAAAATTTGAGAATTCATTAACTAGTTTTTCAATATCTTTTATTTGTCTATTTATAGTTTCTAAATATTTTTCAAATTCCTGACTTTGATTATTGAATTTGTTTTTATATTTTTCTCTTAGACTATCAATCGATAACTGTATAGGTGTTAAAGGATTTTTAATTTCGTGAGCCAGCTTTCTTGCTACTGACTCCCAGGCTTCGTATCTTTCATTAATAAGTAATTTATCTTGTTGCTCTTTTAACCTTTGGATCATTGAATTAAAATTTTTATTCAATTCTTTGAACTCTTCATCTGTTTCAAGTTCAGGAACTTTAACGTCTAAAGCACCTTTGCTAATTGAGTCTGATGCTCCTATTAAATTTACTATTGGTTTGGTTAATCTTGAGGCAAAAGTTATAGCAATAGAGGTAGACAAAAATAATAATAATGTCACAACAATTATATAAATTATAGCGAAGGTAACTTTTATTCCAGTTTGACTATTCTCAACAGAATAGTAAAAGCTAACTGCTTGTTCAGTTTCATTTAAGTATCTCAATATTTCTGGATCAATATTTCTCGAAATATAAAGATATGTATCTACTAAAGTGTTTAATTTTGTCATAACAGTAGTTTTGTTTTCTAAACTATCTGAAATAAAAACAGGTTTTCCCTCTAGCACTTGATCGTAATCTTCATCAGAGGGCACAACAAATTCTTCCGTAATATCCCTTACATCTGATAATAAAATATTCCCTAAACTATCAATTAAATAAACATCGTCAATTCTTCTTAATAACTTTTCAGATCTCATAATATTTTTGAATCGGCTAGGATTAGAGTAATAAAAACCTGAAGCTCTATTAAGACCAACACTCATCAATATAACGTCAGACAAAACATTTTCTTTACTTTCCTCTAAATAATTCTTTGCTACATCAAAAGAGTTATTTACTGCTTTTGTTATTTGTTTATCAAAATAATTTTGTACTCCAAAATTAAAAATAAATAGAGAAAATATCGCAACAATCAAAGAAGGGATTACCGTAAATAACGAAAATACTGATATATATTTTAAATTTGTTTGTGCGCCTTTTTTATTTTTTTTACCTGTATAATAAAATCTATAGAAATTTTTAAAAATTAGACCAAAAAAGATTAGTAATAAAAAAATATCAATAATTAATAAAGTTTGAAGGTTTTTATCAGTTAGAGGAACAAATCCTTCATTAATAAAAGTCAAAAAAGTTACTATCCCCATAAAAATACATAAAAATGAGGATAAAATAATCCAATTAAAATTTTTAATAATTTTAAACATCTTAATTAAGCATTAAATATCTATATAAATATAATATAAGTTAATACCATGAGTTTTTGTTTAATTATTCTCGCAGCTGGTAATAGCAGCAGATTTAGGTCTAATGTTGGCAAACCCTATCAAAAAATAGGTGGAAAATCATTGATTGAAATCAACCTTATTAAGGCGCAAAAATTCAATCAAATAAAAAAAATTATTCTAGTCTATAATAAAAAAGACCTAAAACTTATCAAATTGCTCAAACTTAAAAATGTAAAACTTATAGCGGGTGGAAAAAGTAGACAGCAGTCCACTTTAAATGCTTTAAAATTTCTAATAAATCATAACGGACCAAATAAAGTTTTAATTCATGACGTTGCTAGACCTAATTTTTCTACAAAACTACTTAATTCAATAATGAAAAATATGAAAAATTCTAGGTCAGTAGTTCCTAAAATCAATATTCAAGATGCAATCAAACAAATAATCGACTCAAGTAAAGAAGAATATATAGTTAGTAAAAAAAGAGATAACCTATTTTTAACTCAGACACCGCAAGCTTTTAATTTGAACGAGATATATGATTTACACAAAAAAAATTCAGACAAATATAAAGATGATGATATCTCTTTGTACATGGATTTAAATAGAGTCAAGTTTATAGATGGTGAAAAAAATAATTTTAAAATTACAGATAAATCAGATTTAGAAAATTTAAAAAAAATCTATAGAACACAACAAAGTGTTGGAATTGGATTTGATATTCACAGATTAGTTGCTAAAAGAAAACTTTTTTTAGCTGGGTTAAAGATTAAGTCAAAACTTGGAACATTAGGTCATTCTGATGGTGATCCAGTTCTACACTCTGTTACAGATGCAATTTTAGGAGCTTGTAAAATGGGAGACATTGGTCAAATGTTTTCTGATAAAAATAAAAAATTTAAGAACATTAGATCAACTATTTTGCTTCAGCAAGTAATAGATATGATAAATTTAAAAGGCTACTTTATTAATAACATCGATATCAATATAATTACTCAAACACCAAAAATTAAAAATATTAAAAATAAAATGATCAATAATATTTCTAAATTATGTGAAATTTCTAAAAATCAAATTAACATCAAAGGAAAGACGACGGAAAAGCTGGGTTTAATTGGAAAAGAAAAGGCCATTGCTTGTGAAACAATATGTTCGGTTATAAAATATGATTAAAAGATTAAATTATTTATTTGTTACATGTTTAGGAATTGGATCGATTAGATTTGCACCAGGAACAATAACGTCTCTAATAACGACTGTTTTTTTATACAGCTTATTTCACATAATAAATCTATCAAACAGCACTATTTCAATAATTTTATTAGTTGTTTTTATTTATTCTTTTTATGCAGTGTCTGAATATATAAAATTTAATGAAAATAAAGATCCTAAAGAAGTTGTTATTGACGAATTTATCGGTCAATCTATTCCTATTTATCTATATGAGATCTCGCACGGAACAGTGAAAGACTCTCGAGAGGCAGTTTTATTTTATTTGTATATTTTTGTTTTATTTAGATATTTTGATATTAAAAAACCTTTCCCGATAAATTTTTTTGATAAAAATTTTAAGAATAGTTTTGGAGTAATAATAGACGATGTAGTGGCTGGTTTATATGTAGTTCTTACATTAATCATCTTTATGATAATTAAATCTAAGTTTTTGTAATGACTTTAAATAAAAAAATAGTTTTATTACTCAAAAGAAAAAAACTAAAAATTGCTTTTGCTGAATCTTGCACTGGTGGAATGCTTTCTAGTGCTATTACGTCGGTGAGTGGATCATCAAAAGTATTTACGATGGGATTAGTCACTTACTCAAATCAAGCCAAAACAACTTTATTAAAAATTCCTCTAAAAATAATTAAAAAATATGGAGCTGTAAGTGTTCAATGTTGTTTGGCTATGGTTAATAACCTGAGTAAAATTAGTAAATCAAAGATCTGTGTTTCAATAACGGGAATTGCTGGTCCTAAAGGAGGATCTAGACAAAAACCAATAGGTTTAGTTTATATTGGAATTAAGATCGGAAAAAAGGTTGTTGTTAATAAATATAATTTTAAGAATAAAGGAAGAATTTTTATTCAAAAACAAACTGTAAAAAAAACTTTAAATTTATTAGTGATGTTAATTAAACGGGATAGCTAAATTCTGGGTTAACAATTACATCTAAAAGATGTGCAGTAAAACTGTTAAGCAACAAAAAGATACCAAAAGCAGTCAAATAAAGTATAAAAACTAAAAAATTTCTAGCCCGTTTTCTTTGTAATAGTTGTTTATCTTCAGGTATCCACTCTTTAGTTTTAGACTTAAAATCATAAGAAAACATCCAATAAGTTAAGTTAGTTTCGTTAGGATCACCCGTTCTAATTGTTTTAATATATGAAGATAAGAATTTAAAAGTTAAAATAAATAAAATTAATAAAGATGATATTGTAAACATTATTTATATAATTTAATCGCTCTTTCTTCAAAAGCCTTGGCAATTTTATTCAAGCCAAGCTCAAAAGATTTTTTCATTATCCCATTCAAAATTGGATTTTTCAATTCAAAATCAATAAAAAACTCTAACTGTGTCGAATTGTTTACTTCCTTAAATTTCCACTCATTTTTTAAATGTTTTAATGGTCCATTAAGATTAGTTACTATAATTGTATCTTTTTCTTTATAATAAGACACATGGCTTGAGAAAGTTTCATTCAGGATGCTCTTCCCTACTTTTAAATCTCCATTAAACGTAATGAGATCTGAACTTTCATTTCTATCAAAAACTTTACCTTCAATACACCAAGGAACAAATTCTGGATATTTTTCAATATCAAGAACCATTTCTACTAATTGTTCTTTTTTACAGGGAATAATTTTTTTTATTGATGCGGAAGACATTCAAGCTGTTTATTTCTTGCATCTTGTAATTTTCTAAAATCTTCATCTGCGTGATAAGAAGATCTTGTAAGAGGTGATGAAGAAACAAGTAGAAAACCTTTTGTCTTTGCAATTTGCTCGAACTCTTTAAATTCATCAGGATGATAATAACGATTAAGTGGATGATGTTTGGGAGATGGTTGTAAGTATTGACCAATAGTAATAAAATCCACTTCGGCAGATCTTAAATCGTCCATAACTTGAATTATTTCTTCTTTGTTTTCACCCAAGCCAACCATAATTCCTGATTTAGTAAAAACTTTTTTGTTAAATTTTTTTGCATTTTTTAAAAGTTCTAATGAAGCAAAATAACGTGCTCCTGGTCTGACTGTTGTGTAGAGTCTAGGAACAGTTTCTATATTATGATTAAAAACATCAAGATCCGCTTTCAAAACTTTTTTATACGCATCTCCTTTTCTTAAAAAGTCTGGTGTTAAAACTTCAATAGAGGTTTCTGGATTTTTTTCTCTAGTAGATTTTACAACTTTGTAAAAATGTTCTGATCCACCATCTTCTAAATCATCTCTATCCACAGAAGTAATGACAACATGTTTTAAATTTAAGCTTTGGACAGCCTTAGCAATTTTAGCTGGTTCAAAAATATCTAACTCTGTTGGTTTTCCAGTTTTGACATCACAAAATGCACATGCTCTAGTGCACGTGTCTCCCATAATCATAAATGTAGCATGTTTTTTGCTCCAACACTCAGTTATGTTTGGACAGTTAGCTTCCTGACAGACAGTGACTAGGTTATTTTGATTAACGACTTGTTTAGTTTGAAAGAAAATTTGAGAGTCTACTATTTTTGACCTTATCCATTCAGGTTTCTTTTTAATTGGATTAAAAGGCTTATTAACTTTTTCTGGATGTCTTGGTTTTGAGCTCATTTTAACTTAATAATAATTTCATCTTTTGTGCCATATCTAAATTTTTCCCTATAAAGCGTATCTAAATAATCTAAATCATTATTTTTAACTAATGATATTTTTTTTTCCAAATCTTGTAATTTGTTAGTCAATAATTTTTCTTTAATTTCTAGTTCTTCGTATAATTTTTTTTTATCAAAATAAGAAATTAACCCTCTTTCACCTCCAATTAAATTAATTCCAATATAAAGAGTTAAAAAAATATTTAATAATATAAATTTTCTTTTCTTTAAACTTTCAATAAGTCGCATAAGTTAGATTCTAGCCATTTTTGCTCGATTTCCAAGTTCTTCCTCGATGCGTAATAACCTATTATATTTCGCTACTCTTTCAGATCTCGCCAAAGATCCAGTTTTAATTTGAGAAGACATAGTCGCGGACGCCAAATCAGCAATAAATGTATCTTCAGTATCTCCTGATCTGTGAGAGATGATAGTATTGAAGTCTGCAGCTTTTGCCATTGAAATTACTTCTAAAGTTTCAGTCAAAGTACCTATTTGATTTGGTTTTACTAGAATACAATTTGCTGACTTTTCTTTTATTCCTTTGCTTAAACGTTTTGCGTTTGTAACGAATAAATCATCTCCTACAATTTGAATATTTTTACCTATTTCGTTTGTAATTTTTTTCCACGAATCCCAGTCCTCTTCAGCAAAAGGATCCTCTATTGATTTTATTGGATAGCTAGATGTTAGTTTTTTATAATAACTAATATTATCTTCAACTGATGTGTAATTTTTAGATTGAATTGAATACTCCCCTTTTTCATTAATTAATTCATTAGCTGCTACATCTAGACAAATAACTATATCTTTTCCTGGTTTTAAATTTGACTTTTCTATCGCACTTACAATTAGCTCTAAAGCTTGCTCATTTGAATTAATTGATGGAGCAAATCCACCTTCATCTCCAATATTTGTAAGCATATTGTTTGACTTTAATAATTTCTTCAAATTTTGAATAACAACATAACATTTTTCAATAGCATCCATAAAATTTTTAGCTGAGTCAGGTCTAATCATAAATTCTTGAATATTTAGGTCATTGTCGGCATGAGCACCGCCATTAATAATATTCATTAATGGTATGGGTAAAGAAAAAGTGCTTCCTAGATATTTAAATAATGATTTTTTATTTGATAAAGCTGAACATTTTGAATTAGCCAGTGAGACTGCTAGAGTAGCATTAGCTCCCAAATTTATTTTATTTTTACTTCCATCTAAATCTAATAAAGCTTTATCAATCTTTTTTTGGTCGTCTGACTCGAAACCTTTAAGTTTATCTGAAATTTTATTATTTATATTTTCAACTGCTATATTTACACTTTTGCCTAAAAATTTATTCTTATCCTGATCTCTTAGTTCGTGAGCTTCAAATGCACCGGTTGATGCGCCTGATGGAGAAATTGCAGTAGCAGAAATATTATTTTCCAAAAAAACTTCTGCTTCTACTGTTGGATTACCTCTGCTATCAAAGACCTGTCTGCCTTTTATACTTTTAATTTTTGCCATTCTTATTTTACTATCTTATCGATCTCAGTAAGTTTTTTTAATAAAGTTTTTACTTCATTTAATGGAACCATGTTTGGACCATCTGAAGGTGCGTTATCTGGATCCTCATGGGTTTC
>CACNZU010000004.1:70000-90945 GCA_902624885.1 uncultured Pelagibacteraceae bacterium | reverse complement strand
ACTCTTCTCTGGTAATTTTTTTTATTATTTGCGGCTGATTAATTGTTGGTGCGATAGAGTTTTGCTCGCTCTTTTGTTCTACTTTTTGACTCGTTTGTTGTTCAGAATTTTTTTTGGGAGTTTCAAAAAAAGCACCCCAGAAAAGTAAAACTGACATTGAAAGAGCGATTGCTACAAAAACATTTCTATCCATTATTCTTATCCTTTTTACCTTTTGAAACAGGCACGAAATCTAAACCGTAACTGCCACCCAGATGTTTAAAAGGATGACATTTTAAAATTCTTATTACACCTAATTTAACTCCTTGAGATAAACCTTTGGTTTTGACTGCTTCAATAAAATACTCGGAACAAGTTGGGAGGAATCTGCATCTATTACCTAGTAATGGTGAAATAACATATTGATAAAATTTTATTAAATAGATTAAAATTTTTTTCATTTTATTTTTTTAACTTACTTAAGCTTTTCTCCATTAACGGCAAAAGCACATTTTGTTTTTGAGTATAAGCATTAGACTTTCCAAAAACTATATAAGTGTAATCCTTATTAATTGCACCCTTTTTTTTTATTAATTTTTGAACAATTGCTTTTAATTTTCTTCTTATTTTGTTTCTTTTGACCGCATTTCCAATTTTTTTTTTCATTACAAAACTGATTAGTAAATTTGATTTTTGTCTTGGCTTATAAAAGTTTTTTGCAGCAAAAATAGAAAAGTAATCTGTATGAATTTTTTTTTCTCTAAGAGTTTTTCTGAATTGGTTGCTTTTTTTTAGACTCTCAAGCTTTACCATTTATAATTAAGTTGATAAAGTTTTTCTTCCTTTAGCTCTTCTGCGAGCTATGAGTTGTCTTCCTGTCTTAGTAGCCATTCTCGCCCTAAAACCGTGTCTTCTTTTTCTTACTAAATTGCTTGGCTGATAAGTTCTTTTCATAAATATTTTAAGGTATATATTTTAATTGCCGTCTATTGTACAGGTAAATTATGAGTAAAAATTTAAAAATATTTTTAGGTGCTTCTTACTTGCTCATATTGTTTTCTTTCTTGTATTTCATTTTCACGGCTATTGAAATAAACAGGTTAAATGATTTCACTTACTATAAAGAAATTCAATCAAATTTAGATGCTTTCATAAGCGCAAATTTAATTACAAACTTAATTTACTTCTTTTTATTTGCTATAATTTGGGTAGCGCTCCTTGGCTTTGGATCACCTATTTTGATAATCTCTGGTTTATTATTTGGTCAATTTCTAGGTACATTAATTTCTGTAATTTCAATTTCAGTTGGTGCAGTAGTCTTATATTCGATTGGAAATTTTTTTTTTAGAGATCTTGTAAAGTTGATTCTTAAAAATAGATTTGAAAATTATATCAAATTATTTCAAAAAAATGAATTTTTCTATTTTTTTATTTATAGGTTTATCGGAGGACTAGGAGTTCCTTTTGGATTACAAAATTTGATACCAATATTATTTGGAATGAAAAAAATTAATTACTTCTTTTCAAGTTTACTTGGCTTCATTCCTGGCTTCTTTATTATAAATACGATCGGGGCCGGATTAAACTCTTATTTAGAACAAGCAGAAGAATTTAGTACAATTGATTTAATACTCACCAAAGAGATTTATTTACCAATTCTTATGTTTAGTATTTTGATGATTTTATCATTTTTTATAAAAAAAAAGTTTTTTAATAATGCCAACTAATAAAAATATTTTATCAGGAAATTTAAGCCCATATCTTCTACAGCACAAAAATAATCCCGTACACTGGCAAACATGGTCGAAAGAGTCTTTAGAAACTGCAAAGCAAACTAAAAAACCTATTTTATTAAGTATTGGATACGCAAGTTGTCACTGGTGTCATGTAATGGCTCATGAGAGTTTTGAAGACGAAGATACCGCAAAAATTATGAATGAGTTATTTATAAATATAAAAGTAGATAGAGAGGAAAGACCAGATTTAGATTTTATATTTCAAAGTTCGTTTCAATTGTTTAATCAGACTGGAGGAGGCTGGCCTTTAACTATGTTTTTAGATGAGAATGGAGTTCCATTCACGGGAGGCACTTATTTTCCAAAAGAGCCAAAACACGGATTACCTTCATTCAAAGAAATTCTTAAAAAAGTTTCAGACGCCTATAAAGATCAAAGAGAAAATATCATTAAACAAAAAGATATGATTATTAAAAATTTAGTTTTAAAAAAAAATCCAGTGTTAAGCCAAGAACTTGAGCCTATTTTAGAAATATCTTTGAATAGTCTAGATAAATTGAAAGGAGGTTATAAAGGTGCACCAAAATTTCCAACATTCAACTTATATGAAACACTTCTTTACTTCTTTAATAAATCTGGAGATAAAAAATTTTTAGACCCAATTAATTTAATTATGAAACAACTTTGTTCAAAGGGAATATACGATCATGTAGAAGGTGGTATTGCCAGATACGCAGTAGATGAGAATTGGATTATTCCACATTTTGAAAAAATGCTTTATGACAACACCCAATTCATTTTATTGCTATCAAAATACTGTAGAATTAAATCTGACAAGTATTACAAAGAGAAATTAGAGCAAACAATAGAGTTTTTAAAAAGAAATTTTTTAAATAAAGAGGGTTTTCTAGGCTCTGCCTACGATGCTGATAGCGATGGAGAGGAAGGAAAATATTATGTTTTTTCTTATAATGAAATTAAAGAAATAAAGAATATTGAAAAATTTTTTGAAATCAAACCTGAGGGAAATTGGGAAAAAAAAATTATTTTAGTTGAGAAAGAAAAACCACCAAAAGAAATTTTAACAAAACTTCTAGAGATAAGATCAAAAAGAACTAAACCATTTTTTGACGATAAAACTCAATTAGATTTAAATTGTTTAATGATAAGTGCTTTAGTTGCTGCAAATGAAATATTACCAGATAACGAATATTTAAAACTTGCTGAAGATTTGTTTCTAAAAATTGAAAAAAAATATATCAACAAGAAAATTTATCATAGTTTCTCAGAGGATGTCGTATTTATCGAAGACTACGCCTATTTAATTAATGCCTTAAATGATTTATCAGATAAAACCATGAATTTTAAATTTAAGGATTTAGCTAAAAAGTTATCTTATGAAGCTATAACAAAATTTTATTTAGATGATAAAAATATTTTTCAAAAAAGTCCGAAAAATAACACAGATATTTTTTTAAAACCTATTGATATAGGAGACAATACAATTCCTAATGGAAACGCAATAATGCTAATAAATTTAACAAGGCTTGGGATGATGGATGAGGCAAAAAAATTATCTGAGAGTTTAAATGGATATCTTAACATTTATAAAAATCATATGATGACATCATTAAAGGCTATAGATTATTTTAACAATGTTAATGACGGAAAAAATTGTAACGAGCAAGGTTGTAAGATAGATGCTTAAAAAAATTAATTGGACTATTTGGTTAGTTTTCGTAATCTTATGGAATTATGGATTTCCACAAGCTACCCCTTTGCAGGATGTTATGGTTGCCGTATTTCTGTCGATTTTGTTTATAATTATCCAGTTGCTTCAATCAAGATACTTGAAAAAAAACAGTTCAAGAAGTAAATTCGATTGAAAAATGAAGGAGCGCTTTTTATGGGAATTCATTACGATTATAAATCAACGCGTGGAGATAAAGCTATGAAAAAAGAGGCTAAAAGAAAAGCACGTATTGAACAAAGAAGAGCAAAGAAATTAAGCGCTAATCCAAAAGAGTCATCAAAGGAGACAATGCATGATATAAATAAACCTATCACTCTTGAGGATTTAACAAATCCAGACAAAAATTAACTGCCTAATGAAATCTTTTGAGAAGAAAGATTTATTACTCAAGAAACGTGAGGCTGCACTAAAAAGAAATTTAAAAAAGAGAAAAAATAAAAAAACATCTAACAAACCTAATAATGCCAGTACTATCAGATAAATGGATTAAAAAGACTGCCCAAGCAAAAGGTATGATCAAACCTTTTGTCAGTAAACAAGTTAGAAAAGGAAAAATTTCGTTTGGTCTCTCTTCCTATGGATATGATGCAAGAGTCTCAAACGAATTCAAAATTTTTACCAATGTTAATTCAGGAATAGTGGACCCAAAAGTATTTAAAAAAGAAAGTTTCGTAACTAAAATTGGAAAAGAATGTATAATTCCACCAAACTCTTTTGCTTTAGCAAGGACCATTGAATATTTTAAAATTCCTGAAAATGTACTCGTTATTTGTTTAGGAAAGTCAACTTATGCAAGATGTGGCATTATCGTGAATGTAACTCCTTTAGAACCAGGATGGGAAGGACATGTTACGTTGGAATTTTCAAACACAACGCCTCTACCGGCAAAAATTTATGCAAATGAGGGAGTTGCACAGTTTGTATTTTTAAAAGGAAATGAAAAGCCAGATATCACTTACGCGAAAAGAAAAGGTAAATATATGAAACAAAAGGGCGTTACACTTCCAAAAGTTTAGACTTCTTTAATGCAAAAACTTTTAATTAAAGGTAAAAAAGATTTAACAGGAACTATTTCAATATCAGGCTCTAAGAATGCTACTTTGCCTATTTTAGCCGCCTCAATCTTAGGAGATAAAGTAAAGTTATCAAACGTTCCTTTTGTTAAAGATATATTTACAATGCTAGAACTTTTGAAGTTTATTGGAGTTGAGTCTAAAATAATTAAAAAAAAAAAATTAATCGAATTAAAAAAGACAAACAAAAAAATTAATACTTTAGCTCCCTACAAACTTGTAAAGACGATGAGAGCTGGAGTACTGGTTTTAGGGCCACTTTTAACAAAATATAAAAAAGCTAAAGTATCTTTACCGGGTGGCTGTGCTATCGGAACCAGGCCGGTTGATTTACATTTGTTTGCTCTTAAAAAACTTGGTGCAAATATTAAAATTAAAAATGGTTATATCATTGCTGAAGCAAAAAATGGATTAGTCGGAGCAAGAATAAATTTTCCATCAGTTTCAGTTGGGGCTACTGAAAACGCTTTACTTTCGGCTTTCGCCGCAAAAGGAAAAACCATAATTTCAAATTGTGCAGTTGAACCAGAAATCATAGATTTAATTAATTTTCTTCGAAAACTAGGAAGTAAAATTATGATCTCAGGAAGAAAAATTACGGTTAATGGAAAAAGTTTTAGTAAAAAAAAAATTTATCATAAAGTTATATTTGACAGAATTGAAGCAGGTACATATTTGATAGCTGGAGCTCTTTTAGGAAAAAAATTAGTAATTAAAAAAATTATTCCAAAAATAATAAAGTGTGAAATAAATATGCTTAAGAGAATGGGAGTAAAGATTTCAGTCAAAAATAAAACTTTGTTAGTATCTAAAAATAAAAAATTGAAGAAGATTAATATCTCTACAAAACCTTATCCAGGTTTTCCTACAGATCTGCAAGCACAATTAATGGTTTTAATGACCCAAGCAGAGGGCATATCTAAAATAAAAGAAAATATTTTTGAAAATAGATTTATGCATATTCCTGAACTGAAAAGAATGGGTGCAAAAATAGAAATTAGAAATAAAACGGCACACATTTTTGGTTTGACTAAACTTACTGGCGCGGAAGTAATGGCAACTGACCTTAGAGCTTCAGTAAGCTTGGTGTTAGCTGGATTAGTTGCAGATAATAGAACTATTATTAATAGAATTTATCACTTAGATCGTGGATATGAATTTTTAGAAACTAAACTAAAAAAATGTAATGCAGAGATAAAAAGAATTTAATATGAAGGCTAAAAATTTGAAATTAATTGCTAGAACTACAGAAGATTTGAGAGTTGTTTCAGCATATTTACAAGACGCTATTGTAAATATTTCAGATATTGCTAATTTGCAAAATAACAAAATTTTTCTTATACAACTGAACAGATTCATGTGGGAAGATGTTGAAAAAGGAGTATTCAGAAAAAATAAGAGGATAAAATCTGTCCTTAAATTCGATAATATAGTCAAAGTGTACTCTAAAAATATCAATCAATTGAAAAAAAATAGTTTTTTAGATTTTCTTACTATTGAAACTAATCTGATGCCTGATAATAACTACGAAATGAAAATAGTATTTGCCGGAAATTCAATGATCAAAATTGTTTCAGAAGTTATTGAGGTAACTTTAGATGATCAAGGAGAAGCCTGGGAAACAAAAAATATGCCTAAGCACAAAGAAATATAATGCTAAAATTTTTTAACGCAAATAAAAAAAATTCATTAAAAAAATTGGAGGTAATTTTAAACTCAAGAAAATTATCTCAACAAAACAAATCATCCATAGTTAAAAAAATAATTTCTACTGTAAAGAAAAACGGTGATAAAGCTGTTATCAAATATGAGAAAAAGTTTTCAAAAATTAAATCCAAAAAAGCAAATATCATTTTTACAAAAAAAGAAATCAATCAAATTTCAAAAAAAGTAGATATGAGACTAAAAAAATCTATTGATACAGCTTTCAAAAGAATTAAAGAATTTCACTCAAAACAAAAATTCTCAGCATTTAAGTATAAAGATAAACTTAAAAACGAACTTGAATATAGATATTTACCTATTGAAAGAGTTGGCGTTTACGTACCAGGAGGAGTTGCAAGTTACCCAAGCACAGTTTTAATGAATTGTGTACCGGCTTTAGTTGCCGGTGTTAAAGAAATATACCTTACAACTCCTGCATTAGGCAAGTTGGTCAATCCTGCTATTATTTATGCTGCAAAAAAATGCGGCGTTAAAGAAATATATAAAACTGGAGGCGCACACTCAATTGCAGCTTTAACGTACGGCACTAAAACCTTTAAAAAAGTAAATAAAATTGTTGGACCTGGAAACTCTTACGTTGCTTCAGCAAAAAAAGAAGTTTTTGGTGATGTTGGAATTGATATGATCGCTGGTCCTTCGGAGGTAAGTATTATAGCTGATAAACATTCTAATGCTAAATGGATAGCTGCAGATTTAATCGCACAAGCTGAGCACGATATATTTGCTCAATCAATTTTGATTAGTAATAATAGAAATTTTATAAAATCTGTAAATTCTTACTTGAAAGTGCAACTAAAGGAATTACCAAAAAAAAAAATTGCATTGAAAAGTATTAAAAATTACGGTTTAGCAATATATGCTAATAACCAGTCTAAAATTATTGAGATAGTTAATCTAATAGCTCCTGAGCACCTAGAAATAAATTTAAAAAATTACAAAAGTATGATTAGAAAAATTAAAAACGCAGGATCTATTTTTATTGGAAAATTTTCTCCTGAAGCTATCGGAGATTATATGGCAGGACCAAATCATGTTCTTCCAACTTCTGGTTCAGCAAAATTTTCTTCGGGATTATCTGTAAATGATTTTTTAAAACGATATTCCTTAATAAAAATATCAAAAACAGGTATTGAAAGATTAGGTCCATTGGTTATAAATTTAGCAATGCACGAAAACTTAGAAGGACATGCTAACTCAGTTAAGATTAGACTTAAAAAGGAAATTTAATTGGCTAAACAAGAAACATTAGAGTTTAAAGGTAAAGTTACGGAGTTGTTGCCTAACGCAATGTTTAGAGTAAAATTAGAAAATAATCATGAAATTTTAGCTCATACAGCTGGAAAACTTAGAAAGAATAGAATAAGAGTATTAGCTGGTGATAATGTAATGGTTGAAATGACGCCTTACGATCTCACTAAAGGCAGAATAACTTTTCGATTTTAGGCCTTGTAGCTCAGTAGTAGAGCAGTACCCTGAAAAGGTATGTGTCGTAAGTGCGATTCTTACCAAGGCCACCACCATAAAAATAATAATTTAATTTTAATTTTGAATTTTAGATAACACTTCTCCTATTTTTCTATTCCCTTCAATATTATAGTGACCTGGCATTTGAAAGGGAAAAAGCTCAAGAGGATTCTCTTGCTTTTCAAAAACTTCTTTATGAATATTTATAAAGGGTATTCCGATTTCATCTATAATCTTTTTTACATTTATAAAAGAATTATTGTCATAACTATTAAAATATCTGTTATATTCCGGCAAATAAACAAAATATAAATTTGATTTATTATTTTTAGCTAACTCATTTGCTAAAATCATTATTTTTTTAAAATCATTTTGTAACTTCTTTGGCCCAACTACACTAGGTTGAAATGTTTTTGGTAAAATATTATTTATAATCGTTCTAGATTTCCTAAGTTTGATGAAATTTTTTATAACATATAATTTTAAATTCTGGCTTGTGTTAATATTTTTCTCTTTTTCTATTTCAATTATTTCAATTGTAATATCATCTATTTCCTTTTGTCTAAGTTTTAAATTTTGGGAAAAACTTGTGTCATTTAAATATTTTTGAAGTATCGGTGAAAGTTTCTCGACTTCTAAATTTTCTAGATCATTCCACTCGCTAAAGAGCCAAAAAATATTTTTTACTTTTGGAGATAAGTACTCTTTTAATGTTGCATATTCAAGCAATGGTCCGTTCCCACCGACTCCAATATTAATTACGTTTTTTTTTGAAAACTTTCTTATTACCGATGCTATATCATTAGGTCTATTGACACATGCCCCTTGGGCAAAAGAGTCACCAACGATTAAAATATCAATTTTTTTTTTGTCCCATTCATCATCAGGGTTATTAAATCCAAATCTATCAGTTTTATCGATAGACATATAACCATTTTCGTTACAGTAAATTGTTTTTGCATTAGAAACTCCCGATAAAGGTAAAAAATTTTTATAGTTCTTACTTAAGTAGTTTAAATTTGCTCTAGGATAAGAACCAACTACTACATTTTTATCTGTTTTTTTCTCATCAATATAAACTTCAAATTTACTCCGATTATCATATTTTTTTCCAGTTTTTGTTTCATAAATCTGGTTTCTTATTTTTTTATTATTATTGTTTTGTATCTTTTCTTTATAAGTTAAATACCCTTCAAAAAGGTATATCGTTGATATGATGCTTAAGCCAATAATAGTGATGTATAATTTTGCTTCATTTTTTAAAATTAAAAGTAAAATTGAATAAGCTACAAAACTTAAAGAAACTACATAGTAAAGAAGATAGTATCTGTTATTTTCACCATCCCAATAGATTTGCGCTTTATAAAAAACGTAAAAAAAAACACATAAAGATAAGACTAAACACAAAAAAGGAAAGAATTTTTTGATTAAATACATAGCAAATAATACATTAAATCTTGTATCGTGTGAACTTTTTATGAGACGTTTTTAAACTTCTATAAATAATTAAATTTGTTATTAAATAGTATGAAAAATAAAATTGGTCTTTTTTGGCTTAAAGATGACTTTAGAATAAAAAAAAATTTTGGTTTATCAAATGCAACTAAAAAACACGATCAAGTTGTCGTTTTCTACTTATATAAAAAAAAATTATTTGAAAAACAAGAGGCTCAAAAATGGTGGGTAGGCAAATCTTTACAAATTTTTAGGAAGAGCTTAAATCGATATAACATCAGTCTTGAAATAGTAGAAGTAGACTCTTACAAAGACTTTTTTAAAAGTTTATTTGATAAAAAAAACTTTTCGATTTACTGGAACAAAACTTATGAACCAGATTTCATAGAATTTGACAAATATTTAACAACAAATTTTAAAAAAAAGAATATTCAATTTAACGTTTTTAAAGGAAATATACTTAATGAATTTAATGAGGTGAGCAAAGGGGACGGAACTCCTTTTAAAGTATTCACACCTTTCTGGAGAAACGCTGAGAAATTTTTCATGGACAAAATTCCTCAAAAACAAAGCATTATCTCAAAATGTAATAAAAAAGTTTCTTTCTTTAATAATACTATTAACGAAGATAAAGTTTTACCAAAAAAAGATTGGTTTAAAAAATTTGAAAAACTTTGGGTTCCTAGTGAGGAAAAAGCTATAAACGAACTAAAAAATTTCATTAATAACAGAGTTGAAGAGTACTCTGAAAGTAGAAACTTCCCAAATGTTATAGGTACCTCAAAATTATCTCCCTATATTAAACATGGTCAAATTCATGTAGAAACTATTTGGGAGGAATGCATAAAGATAAAAAAAAAAGGAGTAGATAAATTTTTAGCAGAGATAGGCTGGAGAGAATTTAATCACTCCCTGATAAATCATTTTCCACACATGATAAATGGTAATTATTCAAGAAAATTTGATAAATTTCCATGGAACAAAAATATAAAATTTTTAAATGCATGGAAAAAAGGTTTGACGGGTTACCCGATAGTAGATGCAGGCATGAGAGAATTATACTTGACTGGGTGGATGCATAACAGGGTTAGAATGATCGTTGGTTCATTTTTAGTTAAACATTTATTGATTAATTGGATTGAGGGTGAAAAACATTTTAAAAATTGTTTATTAGACTACAACAAAGCTAATAATATTTCCGGTTGGCAATGGGTAGCGGGCTGCGGAGCAGATGCTGCACCTTATTTTAGAATTTTTAATCCAATTCTTCAGGGTGAGAAATTTGACAGAGAGGGACTTTATGTAAAAAAATGGGTTCCTGAATTAAAAAATGTACCAAAAAAATTTATACACAAACCTTGGGAACTCAAAAATGATAAAATACTTAACATAGGTAGAGAATACCCTTTTCCAATAGTAGTTCATGAACAAGCTAGATTAAAAGCATTAGAAGCTTTTAAAAAAATTTAATCTATATGTTTCCGTGACAATACTTAAATTTTTTACCCGAGCCACAGGGACATTTTTCATTTCTACCAACTTTTTTAAAATCTTCTGTTCTTTTACTCTCATTTGTTTTTTCATTTTCTTTTTCATTTGTTGATAAAACAATATTTAAATTTAAGAGCAATTTAATTACATCATTTTTAATTTTTTCTAGCAATCCTTCAAATAAAATAAAAGCTTCTTTTTTAAATTCTGACAGAGGATCTTTTTGTCCATATTGTCTTAATCCAATTACTTGTCTTAATTGTTCTAAATATTGCAGGTGAGACCTCCAGGAAAAATCTATTATTTGAAGAAATATCTTTTTTTCTAAAATTTTATTTTGTTGTTCTCCTAATATTTCAACCCTTGATTTTTTCTTTTCATCAAAAAGGTTTTTTAACTTTTTTACAAAATCTTCTTTTTTACTAGACATCAAATCTTTTAATTGAACATCATTTATAGAATTTCCAGTGATATTCTTTATTTCTGTTAAATATTTATTATCATTGGATTTTTTGTATTTATTATAAGTAATTTCAAAATTTTTAATCAACTCATCAAAAAAATCATTTAAAATTGTTGCAATACTATCTTCTTTAAGCACCTTTAATCTTTGAGAAAAAATCACTTGCCGTTGATCGTTCATAACATCGTCAAATTTGATTAAAGTTTTTCTTATATCAAAGTTCCTACTTTCAACTTTTTTCTGGGCTCTTTCCATTGCTTTATTAATCCAAGGATGATCAATAGACTCATTTTCTTTAAGACCAAGTTTCTCCAGCATTCCATCTATAGAGCTACCCCCAAAGATTCTCATCAATTCATCCTGTAAGCTTATGTAAAAAATAGTTGCTCCCGGATCTCCTTGTCTTCCAGATCTTCCTCTCAACTGATTATCTATTCGTCTGCTTTCATGTCTCTCTGTTCCGATTATAAAAAGTCCACCTAAATTTTTAACTTGATTTTCATCCTTTTTGAATAACGCATCATCATTTTTCATACCTTCTTCAACAAAGTCTTTGTTTCCACCAAGTTTAATATCTGTTCCTCTACCTGCCATGTTCGTAGCAATTGTAACCGCACTTGTTTTACCAGCTTCTGCAATTATCTTAGCTTCCTTCTCGTGTTGTTTTGCGTTTAGAACATTATGTTTAATTTTTTTTTGGCTTAAAATATTAGAAATTTTTTCTGATTTTTCAATGCTAGTTGTTCCTACTAATACTGGCTGACCTTTTTTATTGCACTCAATAATTTTGTCTGCAATAGCACTATACTTTTCCTTCTCAGTTCTAAAAATCTTATCATTAAAATCTTTACGCAACATTGCTCTATTTGTTGGGATTGAAACTACATTAAGTTTATAAATATCATAAAATTCCTCTGACTCGGTCATCGCAGTTCCTGTCATGCCTGCTAACTTGTTATAAAGTCTAAAATAATTTTGGTAAGTGATAGAGGCAAGTGTTTGATTCTCTTCTTCAATTTTAACATTTTCTTTTGCCTCAATTGCTTGATGCAGGCCATCTGAGAATCTTCGTCCTTCAAGCACCCTTCCTGTAAATTCATCAATTATCTGAACTTTCCCGTCTCTAATAATATAATCCGTATCCTTTTTAAAAATTAAATTAGCTTTTAAAGCCTGGTTAGTATGGTGCACAAGGTTTAAATTTTCTGGATCATAAAAGTTGTTATTCTTTAAAATATTTTTTTTAATTGCAAGTCTCTCAATTTTGTCTACACCATTATCATTAAGAATTACATTTTTGTTTTTTTCATCGAGTTCATAATCATTTTTTTGTAAAAAATTAACAAAGTCATTTGATACAGAGTATAAAGTATTTTTATCTTCAATCTTTCCAGAAATTATTAAGGGAGTTCTGGACTCATCTATTAGAATGCTATCAACCTCGTCTACTATGCAAAAGTTATGGTTTCTTTGTACCATATCATTTATCTCATACTTCATATTATCTCTTAGATAATCAAATCCAAGCTCATTATTAGTTGCATAAGTAATATCAAAACCATAATTCCTTTTTCGTTCATCATCACTCAATTCGTTAGTTATACAACCAGTGGAAATACCTAAGAAATTATAAATTTTTCCCATCCATTCAGAGTCTCTTCTCGCTAAATAATCGTTTACTGTAACTATATGTACACCTTTACCAGAAAGTGAATTTAAGTATGCAGGTAAAGTTGAGACCAAAGTTTTACCTTCACCTGTTTTCATCTCGGCTATTTTTCCACTGTGCAGTACTAGACCCCCTGCCAGTTGAACATCGTAATGTCTTTCCCCTAGAGTTCTTTTTGCTGCTTCTCTTACTAAAGCAAATGTTTCTGGTATAATTTCATCAATTTTTATAGAACCATTTTGAACATTTTTTTTAAAGTTCGCCGTTTTTTCCTTAAAATCACTTTCAACTAAAGACTTTAACTCTTTTTCTTTATTATTTATTGCTAAAACTAAACTTTTAAGATTATCTAATTCTTGTTGATTAGAGCTTTTAAATATCTTACTTAAAGTTCTTGTAAATATATTCATTATACTTCTATATATGTATTTATAATTTAAATTAAATAGTAATTATGACAATAAATATTAAAAATTTTCTCAGTGATAAATCTAAACTATCTAAAATGGGAGAGTTTCAAAATTTAAAGCAAATAAACGGGCTTGAAATTGCGTCTATTTCTGCAGATTTGTATGGAGATGGAAGAGATGATTTAGCGTTATTCTATTTTAGCAAAGGAGCTAATTATGCCACATTAACAACAACAAACTCTATCACTTCTGAATTCATACCTTGGAATAACAGTTCTCATAAAAAAATTATAAAAGGTTTATTAGTTAATACAAAAAATGCAAATACATTTACTGGTAAGCAAGGAAAAGACAGTATTGACATTTTAGCAAAAAATTTATCAAGGATATTGACTATAAAGGAGTCAAAATCGAAAAAAGGAACAAGTGAAACTGTTAAAATAAAGGATCTTATTTTTGCCTCTACCGGAGTGATTGGCGAGGAATTTCCAGTTGAAAGAATTAAAGAGAGACTTCAAGATTTAGTTGATAAATTAAGAGGTGAACAAAATAAAATGTACTGGCTGAAAATTGCCTCTGCGATAATGACAACTGATACAAAACCAAAAGTTGCTTATGAAGAGATTTTAGTAGGAGACGAGTTGATCAGAATTTGCGGGATAGCAAAAGGATCTGGAATGATAGCTCCTAATTTAGCTACAATGCTATCTTTCATTTTTACTAACGCTGATATTAATTCAAATTTATTAAAAACTCTTTTAAAAAGGGCTGCTGCTAACTCATTTAATGCTATTACTGTAGATAATGACCAGTCAACTAATGATATGGTTTCAATATTCTCAACAAGATACCTTAAAATTGGGCAAAACCTGTCTTTAACTGATAAAGTTATACAAAAATTTGAATTAGCTTTAAAGAAATTATGCCTTAATTTAGCAAAACAAGTAGTTGTTGATGGAGAGGGGGCAAAAAAATTTATCACAATAAATGTTATTAATGCAAAAACTTTAAGCAGTGCAAAAAATATAGCTTTTTCAATAGCTAATTCCCCACTTGTAAAAACTGCTGTTGCCGGAGAAGATCCTAATTGGGGAAGAATAATAATGGGAATTGGAAAATCTGGAGAGATGATTGATCCTAAAAAATTAAAAATAAAGATTGGTAATTTTTTGGTAGCAGAAAATGGAAAGGTTGCTGATAACTATGACGAAAAAAAATTGAAAGAATATATGCAATGGGACTCAATAGAAATTGAGGTAAATCTTAAACTTGGAAACGATGCTTTTAAATGTTTTACTTGTGATTTTACTCATGATTATATTGACATTAACGCTGATTATAGAAACTAGAATGATTAAGTATAACTTAAAATGTGAAAAAAATCATGAATTTGAGAGCTGGTTCTCTAATTCAAAAGAGTTTGACAATTTAAACAAAAAAAAATTACTTGAATGTATATACTGTTCCTCAAAAAAAATTACTAAATCAATAATGTCTCCAATGGTTGCTGGAAAAAGTAGGCTAGGAGATGAAAAAAAAAAATATGAGGAAAGATTATTTCAAGAAAAGAATAAACTTATCCAAATTAGGCAATTCATCGAAAAAAATTTTGAGTATGTTGGAGAAAATTTTAGCACAAAAGTAAGAGAAATTTATTACGATAAAAAAAATAACAAGACTATTTATGGAACCACTACTTTAGAGGAAAGGAAAGAATTAGCTGATGAGGGAATAGAACTGCTTTCTATACCTTGGGTTGATAAAGACAACTAATTCTTTGTGCTACAAATAACATAATTTACTGAGAGATTGTCAGATTTTTTCCACTTTCTAAAAAATGGATTAAATTCTAATCCCTTAATATCTTTTGTTAAGAATTTTTCATTTGTTAGCAAAACTTCAAGCTCTTCCGGTTTAATAAATTTATTCCAATTGTGTGTACCAATAGGCAACCATCTCAAAATATACTCTGCACCTACTATTGCTTTGAGATAAGATACTATTGTTCTATTTAATGTAGCAGTAAACATTAAGCCATTTTTTTTTAAAAGTTCATTACAAGATTTTAGGTACAGCTTTACGTTGTCTACATGTTCAACTATTTCTAAATTTAAAATTATATCATATTTTTTACTTTCATTTAGCTGTTCAGGAGATTTATTTAGATAATTTATTTTAAGATTGTTTTTAGCTGCGTGTAATTTTGCAACTTTTATATTTTTCTCAGATGCATCTATTCCAGTTACATTTGCTCCTAAACGACACATTGGTTCACTTATCAATCCACCACCACACCCGATATCTAATATATCTAAATCTTTTAAAATATAATCATTTTGATTTTTAATATCAAAATGTTGTTTAATTTTTTCTATTATGTACTCAATCCGGACTGGGTTAAACATATGTAATGGTTTAAATTTACCCTCTGGGTTCCACCACTCATCTGCTAGATCTGAAAACTTTTGAATTTCCTCTTTATTTATTGTAGTCATATCATTATTTATTTTATTAAATTACATTATAATCTGATTTTATTATATTAAATTCTAAAAATGATTAAAAAAGTATTAAAGTTTGGCGGGACATCAGTTGGCTCGATTGAGAGAATTCGTCATGTGGCAAAAATTATTGAAAAAGAGATCAAACAAGGCAACAGTGTAATTGCAGTTGTTTCAGCTATGGCAGGAAAAACCAATGAATTATTAAATTTATCTAAAAACATATCAACTGATTTTAATAAAAGAGAGCTAGATGTTCTACTATCCACTGGCGAACAAATCACATCTGCATTATTAGCAGGCGCGTTAACAAATTTAAACATTAATGCTAAATCTTGGTTAAATTGGCAGATCCCCATTTTAACAGAGGGAGAACATTCTAACGCTAGGATTATAAATATGCACGTTGAACAAATAAATAATTTTTTAAAACAAAAAGGAGTTGCTGTCATTCCAGGATTTCAAGGCATAATGAGAAATGGTGACATTTCAACAATTGGTCGAGGTGGATCAGACGCTACTGCAGTCGCTATAGCTAAAATATTTCAAACTGACATTTGTGAAATTTATACCGATGTTGATGGAGTATATTCAACAGATCCAAATAAAATTCCTGTAGCAAAAAAAATAGAAAAAATTTCTTATGATGAAATGCTCGAATTGTCCTCCTTAGGAGCAAAAGTAATGCAATCTTCTGCTGTTCAAACTGCAATGATGTATAATATTCCTCTGGAGGTAAAATCTACCTTTACAAACAGAGACGGTACTCAAATTTTTGAACAAGAAAATATAGATTATAAAAAAAGTGTTACAGGTGTTGCCTATTCTAAAGATGACTCAAAAATTACAATAATTGGTGTTGAGGATAAACCCGGAGTAGCAGCTAATCTATTTGAACCTCTTAACAATGCACAAATAAACGTAGATATGGTTATTCAAAATATTTCTTCAGATCAAAAAACAACAGATATTACTTTCACAGTCAAAAGGGAAGATATCTTAAAAACTATAGATATTTTAAAAAAAAATAAAAAAATTGATTATAAAAAAATTACTAAAAATGATAAAGTAGCTAAGGTTTCAATTGTGGGTGCGGGAATGGTTTCAACTCCAGGTGTAACCTATAAAATGTTTAAAGCGCTAGCTGATGAAAAAATAAATATACTGGCTATATCTACCTCAGAGATAAAATTGTCTGTGATAATAGATGAAAAAAATATCCTCAATTCTATAAAAAAATTACACACTGTATTCGACTTAGATTAAAATGGAAATAAGACCTCATAGAATTATAAATCGAAGAAAAACAAAATCTATTAAAGTAGGTAGAGTCTTAGTTGGTGGTGATTCTCCAATAAGTGTTCAGTCTATGACAAATACATTAACTACAGATATCAAACAAACTATTATTCAAATAAAATCCTTAGAAGAAGCTGGTGCAGATATTGTAAGAGTGGCTTGTCCTGATGAAGAGTCAACAAGAGCATTAAGAGAGATAACAAAAGAGGTAACACTGCCATTAGTTGCGGATATACATTTTCATTACAAAAGGGCAATAGAAGCTGCAAAAATGGGTGCAAGTTGTCTGAGAATAAATCCAGGTAACATAGGTTCAGATGAAAGAGTTAAAGAAGTTGTTAAAGCTGCAAAAGATTATGGATGCTCAATCCGGATCGGAGTTAATGCAGGATCGCTTGATAAAAAATTATTAGAAAAATATAAAGAGCCTTGTCCAGATGCTTTAGTTGAAAGTGCAGAGAATAATATTAAACTTCTAGAAGACAACGATTTTTTTAATTTTAAAGTAAGTGTTAAATCTTCAGACATTTTCCTTACAGTTAAAGCTTATAGAAAATTATCAAAAAATTTTAACTACCCTCTACATTTAGGAGTTACTGAAGCTGGAGGCCTTTTTACAGGTAGTATAAAATCCTCAATAGGCATAGGTCAATTATTAATGGAAGGCATAGGTGATACGATTAGAGTCTCGCTTTCCTCAGACCCAGTCGACGAAGTAAAAGCAGGATTTGAAATTCTCAAATCTTTAGGTTTGAGGTCTAGAGGAGTAAATATAATTTCTTGCCCGTCTTGTGCACGTCAGGCATTTCCAGTGATAGAAACTGTAAAGCAATTAGAAAAAAGTTTATCTCATATAAAAAAACCAATTAGCCTCTCAATAATTGGTTGTGTAGTGAACGGGCCAGGTGAGGCCACTCAAACCGAAATCGGTTTGACTGGAGGAGGCCAAGATAGCAACTTACTTTATTTATCGGGAATTCCACATACCAAAGTCGCAAGTTCAGAAATTATTCAGAAAGTTGTCAAACTTGTAGAGGAAAAAGTAAAAGAAAAAAATTAATCATGCTCCCTTTAAAGAAAGTGAAAGAGATAATTTCTAAGCACGATAATTTAGAATCAGAACTCTCTTCTGGTAAAATAGACCCAAAGATGTTTGCTAAAAAATCAAAAGAGTATTCTACCTTAAAGAATATAATTTCATCAGCAAGAGATTATTTAAACTTTGAGTCTCAAAAAAAGGAATTAGAGGAGCTAGTAAATGACAAATCTAATGAAAAAGAAATAATCGAAATGGCAGAAAAAGATCTAAGTGAACTAAAATTAAAAAAAGATAAATATGAAAATGAATTAAAAATTTTTCTTTTACCTAGAGATGAGGATGATGATAAAAATGCAATAGTAGAAATTAGAGCTGGAACCGGAGGTTTAGAAGCATCTTTATTTTGTGCCGATCTGTTTAAGATGTACGAAAAGGTATGCTCTAAAAAAAAATGGCAATTAGAGATTATTAATATTTCTAAAAGTGACGCTGGAGGATTTAAAGAAGTAATATTTTCAGTTAATGGAAATGATATTTATTCTTATTTAAAATATGAGTCAGGTGTACACCGAGTTCAAAGAATACCAGAAACTGAGACACAGGGAAGAGTACACACATCTGCAGCTACAGTAGCGGTTTTACCTGAGGCAGAGGAAGTAGATATTAATATTAAAGACTCAGACTTAAGAATTGATGTTTTTAGAGCAGGTGGACCAGGCGGTCAATCAGTCAATACAACTGACAGCGCAGTAAGAATTACACACATACCAAGTGGTGTTGTTGTAAGCCAACAGGATGAAAAATCTCAACATAAAAATAAAGCGAAAGCACTTAAAATCCTCCGGTCAAGAGTATACGAAGCGGAAAAAAGAAAAAAAGACTTAGAAAGATCAAATAATAGAAGAAGTCAAATAGGAACTGGAGACAGATCTGAAAGGATTAGAACTTATAATTTTCCACAAGGAAGAGTTACCGACCATAGAATCAATTTAACACTTCATAAACTCGATGAATTTTTAAGCGGAGAAATTCATGAAGAAATGAATCAGGAGCTTAGACTAAAAGAACAGAGTTTAAAACTTGAGAGCCTAAACTAATGAAAATTTTACAATTAATAAATCTGGGTTCAAAAAAACTAGCATATAAGAACATTTTATCTCATAAATTAGACTCAGAGATCTTACTGTCAAAAATATTAAAAAAAAAAAGAGAGGAAATTATTTTAGGATCAAACCAAAAATTAAATAAAAAACAAATAAATCAATATAATGAGTTAATTTACAGACGCTCGCTTAACGAACCAATCGCATATATTTTAGAACAGAAAGAATTTTGGAGTAAAATATTCTATGTAAATAGATTTACATTAATTCCTAGACCTGAGACAGAATTAATGATTTATGAACTTATTAAAATTTTTAAAGATAAAAGAGTACAAATATTAGATATTGGAACTGGCAGCGGTTGTATATTAATAAGTTTATTGGCCGAGTTGAAGAACTGTTCAGGCGATGGTATTGATATTTCGCCAAATACAATAAAAACTGCAAAAATTAATGCTAAAGTACATAATATCTGTAACAAAATAAAATTTTATAAGAAATCATTTAACGATCATTTTACAAAAAAATATGATTTAATTGTTTCAAATCCTCCTTATATTAAAAGAGTAGAATTAAAAAATTTAGACAATGACATCAAACATTTTGAACCCAAAATAGCCCTAGATGGAGGAAATGATGGGCTTGACCTGATTAAAAAAGTTATCTACAAAGCGAAGGATATCTTAAAGTTAAATGGTAAGCTAGCTATTGAAATTGGTAATAAGCAGCACTTAAAAGTTTCAAAAATATTAATAAATAATGACTTTAAAATAATAAGGGCTATTAAAGACTATAAAAATAATATTAGATGTTTTATATCACAAAAAATTAAACAATAAATAATGAATAATCATAGAAGAAGAAGCTTCAGACAAAGAACTCAAAAAAACAACTTTAGGAGAAGAAATCCTTCTATAGTTTCAAGTAATAGTGCAAACTTTAACAATGGAAATATGAATTTTAATAGAAATGGTTCGATGAACAATGTTCATAGTGTGGAAAAAGCGATGGTAAAATTTCAACAACTTGCAAAAGATGCTCAAAGTAATGGAGATCCTGTTTTACAACAAAATTACCTTCAGCATGCTGATCATTATTTGAGAAGATATAATGAACTTAATGAGAAAAAAGAAAGCTCAAATGAAAAACCAAAAGTATCTCAGTCAAGTCTTAATCAGAACGAAATAAAAGAAAACGATAAAGATTTTCAACAAACCAATAATTAATCTCTCATCTTAAATCTGAAAGTTTCAAATCAATTTTAATTCTTTCCAGTTCGAACTCTTCCCTGGCATTACCTTTGAGAATTTTTCCTGAAGGCAGTTTTAATTTCTGTGAATTCACTTTTTTTCCATTAACAATAACCTCATAATGCAAATGTGGTCCAGTCGACAAACCTGTTGAACCAACGTAGCCAATTATTTGACCCTGACGAACTTTTCTGCCTTCTTTAACACCTTTAGCAAATGATTTCATATGAGCATATACAGTCTCGTAAGTAGAATTGTGTTTAATCTTTACACAGTTCCCTCCGCCACCACACCATCTTGCTCTTGTAACCGTGCCAGACCCAGATGCCATTATGGGTGTACCACTAGGTGCAGCAAAGTCAGTTCCTCGATGCATCTTATTATATCCTAATATAGGATGTTTCCTCATTCCAAAAGATGAGGAAAGTCTTGCACCATTAATTGGAGTTTTCATCAAGGATTTAGTAATACTCTTCCCTTTAATGTCGTAATACTCTTCTTCATTATTAAATTTAAAATTATAAAGATTAATTTC
>CACNZU010000004.1:0-65000 GCA_902624885.1 uncultured Pelagibacteraceae bacterium | reverse complement strand
TAGCATAGGAGGGAGACTTTGATATTTTGGCGCCAGCTGAAATGGAGTCACCAGTGAAATACCTCTCTTATTATTCTTGACATCTAACTGCTTGCCGTAATCCGGCAGCAAGACATTGTATGGTGGGTAGTTTGACTGGGGCGGTCGCCTCCCAAATAGTAACGGAGGCGTGCGAAGGTAGGCTCAGAACGGTCAGAAATCGTTCGTAGAGTGCAATGGCATAAGCCTGCCTGACTGCGAGACTGACAAGTCAAGCAGAGTCGAAAGACGGTCATAGTGATCCGGTGGTTCTGAGTGGAAGGGCCATCGCTCAACGGATAAAAGGTACGCCGGGGATAACAGGCTGATACCCTCCAAGAGTCCATATCGACGAGGGTGTTTGGCACCTCGATGTCGGCTCATCACATCCTGGGGCTGGAGCAGGTCCCAAGGGTTTGGCTGTTCGCCAATTAAAGTGGTACGTGAGCTGGGTTCAGAACGTCGTGAGACAGTTCGGTCCCTATCTGCCATGGGTGTAGAAGAATTGAGAGGATTTGTCCCTAGTACGAGAGGACCGGGATGAACATACCACTGGTGGACCGGTTGTAGCGCCAGCTGCAGTGCCGGGTAGCTAAGTATGGACGGGATAACCGCTGAAAGCATCTAAGCGGGAAACCCACCTCAAAACTAGTTCTTCCTATAGAGCCGTAGTAGACCACTACGTTGATAGGCTGGGTGTGGAAGCGTGGCAACACGTGCAGCTGACCAGTACTAATAGCTCAATTGGCTTGATTTATGCACTGAAAAAAATTTTCTAGTCATATCAAAAATAAAATAAATTTTTTATTAATGGATAAAACTTAAATTTTAAGATTTAATTTCTTATTATTAGGTAAAAACAATTTTGTTAAAATTGAGAAACAATAAAAAAATTCTAATTACCGGTGTGATGGGTCACATAGGTTATAGACTCGCAGAAAAACTCTCTACAAGACACCATATATTTGGTATTTATAATAAAAATAAAAATATTCAAAAAATAAAAAAACTTAGATCATACAAGGTAACTTTAATAAAAAATAATTTAGAAAACAAAGATCAAATTAAAAGAATATTAAAAAAATACAAAATACAAGAATGTATATTTGCAGCAGGTGTTTCTCACAACTCTCTAGCAAAAAAAGATGTAAATAAGACTATTAAAATCAATTGTCTTAGCTTAAATTTTTTTTTAGAAGCCCAAATGAATGGTCTCTTCAAAAAACTAATTTATATTAGTACTGGCTCAGTTTTCCAAAATATAAAATCTTCAAAATTGAAAATTTTTGAGACAAATTGGGCTTCTCCAAATTCCATATATTCATTATCAAAGAGACTAGGTGAAAAAATTTTGGAGACCTTTTTTATTAAAAGCAAAAAAAGAGTTTGCGCTTTAAGAGTATCTTGGGTTTATGGGCCGTCATTAATAACAAAAAAAATTATTCCTCAAAGAGGACCAATACCTTTTATTATTTACAAATTATTTGTTCAAAATAAAAAGTTTATTAAATTTAAAAGTGGAGGAAATTTTGCAGCCTCCTACACTTACATAGATGATATATGTGAGTCTTTAGAAAGAATGATTGAATTAAAAAAATTTCCAAAACCCATACTCCATTTTGGATCAGGTAAAAATTATGATAATTTTTATTTAAGTAAAATTTTCAATAAGATTTTTAAAAATAAAAAAGTCATTTTTAAAAAGGGTATTCATCCCTGGTCAAATGATAGCACTGTGAGGGGCCCGCTTAAAACGAATTACAATTACTCTTTTTTGAAATCCAGATTTAGTTTAGAACAAGGTATAATTAATTTTGTTAACTCGCTTAAAAAAAGAGAAAAGGTATAATGTTAAATTGGGCTATAATTGGATCAGGTGATGTAGTGAATAGATTGGTTGGAAAATCTTTTGAAAAAAGGGGATTTTCAAAAGTTAAATATATTTTTTCAAAAAATTTAAAAGAGGCTCAAAAATTAAACAAAAAGTATAACTATGGAAAAGTTGCAAAATCAATATCTGAAATTCTCAATGATCATACTGTTAACTCAGTTTATATAGCTACACCGCCTTATTTACACGCTGGATATATTAAGATATTTAGCAAGAAAAAAAAATTTATATTATGTGAAAAGCCTCTTGCACTCTCAAAGAAAGAATTAAATTATATTTTGAAAATTTGTAAAAGAAAAAAAATTTCTCTTATTACATCATTCTACAGAAGATATTTAACAAGGTTTAAATTTATAAAAAAAATATTAGATAAAGGTAAGCTAGGTAAAATTATTACCTTCAATTATAGACTCTTCCACTCTCCAAGTACTCATCCTACCGCTCCATTTAAACCAAAAAAAAATATGAAAAATTTACCATGGCGCTTTCAAAAAAAATTTAGCGGCGGAGGAAATTTTTTAGATATGGGAGCTCATGCAATAGACATGATCTCATATTTAATCTGTGATATAAAAAAAATTCAAACAATAAAAAATAACCAATTAAATTTTTACAAAGTTGAAGAAACATTATTAACTAACATAGAATTGAAAAATAAAATTATAGGACAAGCTATATGGTCATCTGTGGTCAACAAAACCCAAGATTTGTTTGAAATTTTTGGAACAAAAGGATCAGTTATTTTTTCTCTTAATTTTAGTAATGATGTAACCATACTCAAGGGAAAGAAAAAATTTAATAAAAACATACCTTTTGACAAACCTTTTCATAAAAATTTAATTGAGGATACAATAAAAAAATTTACAAAATGTAAATTAAATAAAACTTATATTATTGAAGACCAAGGATTTAAGGTCGCAAATATACAAATTGATGCAACGCATAATGATTAAAATAGGAAAAAAAAAAATTAGAGAAGGTAGAACATTCATCGTTGCTGAGATGTCAGCAAATCATAATGGAAGTTTTAGTAGAGCAAAGAAAATTATACTAGCTGCAAAAAATTGTGGAGCAGATGCGGTAAAATTACAAACATTCACCCCTGAGACAATTACTCTTAAATCAAAAAATAAAGACTTTATAATGAGTCACCTAAGTAAGAAAAGTAAATGGAGAAAATTTAATACTTTTTTTAACATTTACAAAAAAGCAACAACACCTTGGAATTGGCACAAAAAATTATTTTTATTTGCAAAAAAAATTGGTATTGAAATCTTTTCAAGTCCATTTGATGAAAGCGCGGTTGACTTTCTTGAAACTATTAATTGCCCCGCATACAAAATTGCTTCTCCAGAAATCACTCATATTCCTCTTCTAGAAAAAGTTGCGAAAACAAAAAAACCAATTATTATTTCAACAGGTCTAGCCGAGGAAAAAGATATTTTGTTAGCCTTAAAAACAGTAAGAAAATTTAATCAAAAAATTATTCTATTGAAATGTAACACAGCTTACCCGTCACCTATAGATGAAGGAAATTTACTAAATTTAAAATATCTCAAAAATAAATTTAAAGTAGATGTTGGTTACTCCGATCATACTACTTCAAGCGTTTCTTCAATAGTGGCAGTAACTTTAGGGTCTGTGCTTATTGAAAAACACATTAACTTAAATGATAACAAAAAAACCTTAGACTCTTTTTTTTCTACCCCAGAAAAGAATTTTAAGAATTTGGTAACAGATATAAGGAGTGTAAACAAAGTTAAAGGTAAGAAAAAATATATATTATCAAAGAGTTCAAAACAAAACTTTAAGGGAAGAAGATCAATTTATGTAAGTAAAAAAATCTTAAAAGGAGATAAAGCCACTCGTGAGAATATAAAAGTAGTGCGACCAGGAAAAAGTCTACATCCAAAATTTTTTAAGACACTTATGGGAAAAAAAGCGAAAAAAAATTTATTTCCAGGAGATAGAATTAAATTAAGTAATTTTCAATAATGAAAAATGATTTAGAAAAAATATTTAACAAAAACCCTAATGCTATTTTTTTTGAGGATGTCAAAAATCAAAAAAAGATTTCATTTAAGGAGTTTTTTGAAAGATCAAAACGAATTGCTAATTTTTTAATAGACAAAGAAAATTTAAGAAAAGGTGATAAAGTAATTATTAGAATAAATCATAATATAATTTTTTATCAATTTCTTGTTGCTTGTGCAATAACTGGAATTATTGTTTGTCCAATAGCACAATCCATTACATCTAAAAGATTTAGAGAAATAAAAAATTTAATTAAGCCTAAATTGATAATTTTTTCTGAAAGAGAAATTTTTTTAAGTACAAGAGACTCTTTGCCAAACATATATGCCAAAACCAATTACAATCAAGATTTTTTAATTATTTTTTCATCCGGTACTACTTCTGGAAAGCCTAAAGGTATAACTCATACTTTGGGTAATATACTTGAAAGCGCAAAAAATTTTAGCAATCTATCAAAATTTAAAAATACTGATATCTTTCATGCTTTTTGGCCTCAACATCACATGACTGGCATATTTAATTTGTTTTTTGTACCTTTGATAACATCTTCTAAAATAATATTATCCGATGAATTTAAAATTTTTCTTTTAAGAAAACTATTTACCGAAACGAATAAGTTTAACGTTACAAAACTATACTTGTCTCCAACAATGTGTTCTATGGCAATTAATTTTAGGAAAGATTTACTTAAAAATTTTAAGTTTAAAAAAAATATCTCAATAATTTCGACTGCAAGTATTTTGTATCCATCCACTTTTTTAAAATTTAAAAAGATATTTAAGAAAAATATTTTAAAATGTTATGGAGTAACAGAATTAGGAGGGTCCCTTACTGTCGATTTGAAACCTAATTCAAAAGGTGACTTTAGTGTAGGAAAATTTTCAAAAAATACGAAAGTTTTTTGTAAGGGATCAATAAAATCACCAGGAAAAATTTATATAAATTCAAAATTTTTTATGTCTAATTTAATTAATGCAAAGCTTAAAAAAAATAAACTTTACGATACTGGAGATATTGGATATTTAAAAAAAGGAAAGCTCTTTGTTTTAGGCAGAACTGGAGACAACGTAAAAAAAAATGGTGAATTTGTATCATTATCTGAAATTGAGAATCTCGTAATAGATATTGATGGAATTAAAAATGCAATGGCAGTCCCTTACAAAGATGAAATTTATGGTTTTAAAATAAAACTCTTTATAGAAATTAACGACAAACAATCAAAACTTGATATTAAAAACAAAATACAAAATGTCTTTAATTTATCTTTATCTAAAAATGAGGAACCTGATGAAGTTATTTTTAAAAATGAAATTATAAAGACATCTACAGGTAAAAACATTAAATTTTTATACCAATGAAAATATCAAAAAATTTCATAAACGGCAAATGGATCGACGGTAAAAAAAAAAGATATTATTATGTCAAAAACTTTAATGGCCAACTAATTTCAAAATATCCAGATTCAGACAAAATAGATTTAGACAGAGCGATAAAATCAACAGCGTTAGTTTTTGAGAAAAATTCTTTTTTTAAAAATAAAAACCAAAGAATAAAAGTTCTAAAGGAAATATATTTAAAACTAAAAAAAAATAGCAAAAGAATTATTGATGCCGAAGTTTCTGAAACTGGTAAAATTTATCAAGATGCCTCAAAAGAAATTCATAGTGGAATTGAACTGTGGAAATCTGCAATACAAATTTTAAAAAAAACCAATTTTAAAAAAAAAACTAAAATAAAAAATCACAGTCTAATAAGCGCCTTAGAGCCTATTGGATTAGTTGGTTTAATTATTCCTTGGAATTATCCATTTATTGTATCTTGTGAAAGATTACCTTTTATCATTGCTGCAGGTTGTCCAATTATTTTAAAACCAAGTGAGTACGCATCAGCAAGCGCTTCTATTATTGTGAAAATTATTAGCAACACATCCGCTCCAAAACAATTAATAAGTTTAGTACATGGTAAAGGTAAAAGAATAGGCAAATTATTAGTATCAAATAATAAAATTAATATGATAAGTTTTACTGGCTCTACCAATGTTGCAAAAGATATAATAAAAAACTCAAGTTCGAGTATTAAAAAATTATCTTTGGAGTTAGGCGGAAAAAATCCAATGATTATAACGTCTGATGCAAATTTAGAGAAAAGTCTAAAATATGTAATTGATAATTTTTTAGAAAATGCTGGTCAAGCATGCATTGCTGGGAGCATTCTATTCATAGAAAGTAAAATTTATGATAAAGTTAAAAATATTTTGATTGAAAAATTAAAAAAAATTAAAACTTTCCAGAAACCAATTTCAAAACTTCATAACAAAAATGTCAAAAAATTTATTTCAAGCTCTTTAAAACATGGAGTTAAAATTGTTTATGGAGATAAAAAAAGTTTAAAATCTAATAACGCTTTAGAACCATTTATTCTTGAGGGTGTTAAAAAACATGAAAAATTATTTTTAGAAGAAATATTTGGTACGGTATTAATTCTTAAAAGTTTTAAATCATTTAAGAATATTGTAAACGAGATAAATAAAAATAAATATGGATTGGCAGTCTACTTATATTCAAAAAATAAGAGTAAAATAAAATTTTTTGAGGAAAATATAAGATATGGAAGAGTTTGGATTAATTGCTCTTTAAAATATTGGAATACCAACCTAACTATTGGGGGATTTAGAAACTCAGGATATGGATCAGAGACCAGCAATCAGGGTTTAAAAAATTATTTGGTTAATAAATCAACAATATCAATGAATTAATAAGGACAAATTGTTTGATTTTAAATCTTTTTATATTATAAACTATTCAAATTATTGAAAATGACACGCGCTTTAAAACTAGAAGAAAAACTCTTACAAAAAAGTTCGAGAGAAAAAATTATATCCACTTTTATTGAAAAAAATTCTAAGGGACCAATGGTTGTTGAACTTGATCCTACTACAGCATGTAATTTGGCATGTCACGACTGTATAAGTGCCAATCTTCTTAACCAAGGTGGTTTTGTAAAAGGTAGATTAAGAGAACTTGCGGAAGATTTTAAAAATATAGGAGTAAGAGCTGTCGTATTAATTGGTGGCGGAGAACCGATGGCACATCCAGAATTTTCAAGTTTAATTGATTACTTGGATGATAATAATATTCACGTAGGTGTAACCACTAATGGAACACTTCTAAATCGACATATGAAATCTTCTTTGAAAACAAAATGGCTTAGAGTTTCTGTAGATGCAGGGAGCGAAGAAGTTTTTCAGGAATTCAGGCCTCACAAAAGTGGAAAGTCTCAATTTAACTTAGTTATTAACAACATGAGAGAATTTGGTAAAAATAAGAAAGGGCTTCTCGGTTACTCTTTTTTAATCTTATCAATTAAAGATAAAAAACATAATCTAATAAGCACTAATGTTGGCGATATTGCGAGAGCTGCAGAAGTTGCAAAAGATATTGGTTGTGATTATTTTGAGGTAAAGCCCGCTTTCGACATAATGCATTTTCTACAAAAACAGCAAGATGAGATTAACCATACCGTAGAGAAACAATTAGAGAAATGTAAAGGATTAGAAGATAATAACTTTAGAATTATTTCACCATATACATTAGGTGATGCCTTAACTAATACCAACGTTCAAGTAAAGAATTACGATTCGTGCAACGTTTCAAAAATAAGGACAGTTGTAAGTCCAAGTGGTGTATATGTTTGCCCTTACCATAGAGGAAATAATCAAATGAAAATAGGAGATGCAACAAAAGATAGTTTATCAAAAATATGGTCGAGTGAACGAAAAGAACAAGTAATTGACTCTTTAGATCCGAAAACCCACTGTAGATTTCATTGTATAAGACACAAGTCAAATCAATTGATAGATAGAATGATAAAAGGAGAAGAGCAAAGAATTCTAGAAGATTTCGATTTGTTCATCTAACCGAAATTATAAATTTATTCAAATTTACCTTTAAAGATTTTAGAAAATTAGCCGTTGGTAAATCAAGCTTTTTTATTCTTTTGTAACCTAAATACTTATCGATTTTTAAACTTACCTTGTTATTTTTTTTTACTATTGAAAGGATGCTATATTTTTTACCAATTGTTCTATTAAATTTAATGACACCATTAAGAACATTTAAGAAACTAATATTTTTTGAGGAGTTCCATCCAGTTAACATTATTTTATTTTTACCAATATCGCAGACTTTTTTCCAAAATGACATTAGTATTAAATTTCGATCTAGTAATAAGTAATAATTTCTTTTCGATTTAAACCACCAAATATAATGATCTAAATTGTCTATTACTTTATTATTTAAACTTGAGAACCTGTTTTGTTTTTGATTTCTTAAATAAAGAATTTTATTTAAGTCCGAGTCAATTGCTTTACGAAAATTTAATTTATTCCCCCTATTTTTTTTAACCACTTGTTTTTTTGGATTTAACTTTTTATTAAAAATTTCAGTAAAAATCCTTTTAGGACCTAAATTATCAATTTTAATTTTTTTTTGATTAGTTAAGAACTTTATTCTCTTATAATTTTTAAAAATTAAATATGCTAATTGAGCAACTTTTTTAAATTTCTTAATTTCATTTTTTTCTAAATGGATGAAATGACCTAACTTTTCTAAATTTTCAATTTTATCGTCTTGATTTTTTACATATTTAAATAAAATTGTTGGAATATTGGCATAATTTGTTTCATAAATAGATGTACCAGATGATCCAATGAAAAGTTGAGATTTTTTATAAATGTTTATTAAATTTTGCTCATTTTTAATCAATTCTATATTTTTATTTTTTTTTGCAATTGAATTAAGATTATCAGAATTTTTTAAAAGGGGTCCGACTATTATTTTTATTAAAGTTTTTTTTACCTTTTTCTCATTAAAAAAGACATCAATAGCTTCAGCAAGGTTTTTTAAGATTTTAAAATCACCTGAACCGCCAAGATAAAGAATTATATTAAATTTTTTAAACCTTGAGTTAGAATTGGCTTTTTGATTTTCAACCAAGGCATATTTTGTTCCTAAAAGATACCTAGTTTTATCATTATATTTTATATTTTTCTTAATTTCATAAGCGTTAATTTTATAATTAATTACAAAATCAGCTATTTTTTCTCTTTTGATTTTATCGCTTAAATAAATTAATTTGAGGCCAGTTCTTTTTACTATTTTTTTCCATGCATCCCCCAATCTGTAATCATCTAAAAAAACATATCCTTTTGATGTATTAATTTTTTTTATGAACTTTCGCGCATCTACGGTTTCATTTGTTAACTTATAATTATTTTCAATTTCAAATATAGGAAACTTCAATTTAAAATTTCTTAGGTTTTCAAGTCGATCAATACAAAATATACAGCTGAAACCTTTTTTTTTAAAATAATTTGCTATTTTTATCGTTCTGGATAAATGGCCTAATCCAATTTTATCATCACAATTAGTTCTAAAATAAATATTCACTTACTTTATCTTTAATAGTTTTATTAATCCTTTAATATTTTGATTTGCAATAATACTTAATTTACTAGGATCAATCTTTTTTTTTGTTAATTTTTCTAAATCAATAATAAAATTCATTATTTGTAGTGAATCCAGATCACCACTTGAAAAAATATTATAATTTAAGTCTTTATTATTAATTTTGTATTTTTTTAATAAATTATATAAAATTTCTTTTTTCATAGATTAATTTAGTTTTTCTGCTAACTTCCAATCCTCAATATCATCAATATCAATTGATTTCTTTATGGGCAGTTCATATCCTTTGTAAAAGTAATTTTTTGAAATGAAATTTAATTTTTTAAACTTTGATCCTGGGTAAATACAAAATTGACCAGCATCAAAGTAACTATTATCAACATCCTGAGATCTCTTTAATTGAAAATTCGTATTGTGAGGAACTAGCTTTTTTGACTTTTCCATTTTATAGGCCCATTGAACGGGTACTCTAAATCGAGATACAGATAAAACTGGTACCTTAGTTTTAAGTTTTTTATAAAATTTGCTTATCTTAATTAAATCATGCCTATTTAAATTGGGGCTACAAGGCATTATTGACCATATTTCCTCAAATTTGAATCCTAAGTTTTCAAACTTTTTTACAACAAATTTATAAACTTCAAATAGCGGTACTTTGCTTCCAGAAAGATTTTTTGGCCTCATAAACTCTATCTTTATGTTTTTCTTTTTCACAATTTTTTCAATTTTTTTGCTATCAGTTGAAACGTGAATTTTATTAAATAGCTTACTTTTAATTGCATTTTCAATTGTGTAATAAATTATTGGCTTGCTTTTGAATTTTTTAATATTTTTATTCTTAATTCTCTTCGAGCCGCCGCGCGCAGGAATAATTAAAAGACGTTTTAATAATTTCATTTTAATTAAGTCTTTGGAATCCACTAATACTTACTGGATATTTTAAAAGTTTTTTTATACTATAACCTTCCTCACATTTTTGAATTAAAGAAAATACTTTATCTAATTCTTGAAGATAATTATTAATAATTTTAGGGGTGTGTGCTATGCAAGAGTAAACGGAATTAGAAGCTAAAAATCCTTTTTTCAACATCTCTTGTGTTATAAGTGTTTTATAAAGTTGATTTTGTTTACTCAGGAAACTGAAATTACAAATTGATGGAAGTCCACCTATTTTAATTTTAAGCTCGTATTTTCTTTCTAGTTTTTTCCATCCATTAATTATCTTTTTTCCATTTTCATTTATAATTTTCCAAGATTTGATTCTCTTCATTTCTTTAAGCGTTTCCAAAGCAGCTGTAGGTCCAATTCTTTCTGTCCAAAAAGTACTACTTATAAATGATGCTTGTGCATTTTCCATAATATCTCTTTTTCCTATCACAGCTGTTACAGCATATCCATTTCCTAAAGCTTTTCCGAATAAGGCCATATCCGGAGTTACATTGTATAGCTTATGTATACCTCCAAGATTTTTTCTAAAACCGGAAGTGCATTCATCAAATATCAAAACTATTCCTTTTCTTGAAGCAAGTTTCCTGACTTTTTGTAAAAAAGAATTTTTTGGCTCCTCATTTCTTATTACCTCCATACAAATTACACCAATATTTTTTTGATTAACTAACTTTTCAAGTTGCTCGTAATTATTATAATTAAATGGATAAATACTATTAGATAAATTTTTTGGAACACCCTTTATAGGTAGATTCTTAAGTAAATGAGTATTTAAATTACCTTTACCAGAAAGGTTGGTCGCAAGATACCAATCATGCCATCCGTGATAACCACAAAAAGCTACATTGTCTTTGCCTGCAGCAGCTCGTGCTATTCTTATTGCAATAGAATTTGCCTCACCACCAGTTCTTGCAAACTTAACCATATCAGCCCAAGGATGAATCTCTATTAATTTTTCAGCTAACATGACCTCCTCAGGACAATTTAAAGTACTAAGGTTTCCTGCTTTTATTACTTTAGAAACTGCTCGATCGATTTTGCTATTCGAATATCCCAGTATATTGGTTCCAACACCCATTAAACTTAAGTCATAATATTTTTTTCCATCTAAATCCCAAACTACACAACCTTTGGTTTTTTTAAAATAAGACGGCCAACCATTTGGTAAGAAAAATTCGGGTCTTTTTGATAATAACATATTTCCTCCAGGAATTATCCTTTTTGCTGTAGAGTACATTTTTTGACCTTTGCTCTTCCTTTGAATTTTCATAAATTTTTCCATTTAGTTGGATTTACTAAACTCTCATTTTTACAAATTAAACTTTTAAAATAATATTTCTTTTTTTTATTTCTAAAATTCACAATTTTTTTTAGTTGATCAAGATTATCAATACCTATCACAATCTTATTAATTAACTTTATAGAACAAATAAACAATAAACATGCATCAAAAGCCTCAAGATTAAATTTTTTCAAAAAAGAGTAGTAATTTTGAAAAATTCTCCTAAAACGATTAAATTTCCTAGGTAATTCGTGCTCTTTCTTCAAAAGAAGGCCTTGTAAAAATATTGATCTTGGATGAAATTCAACTTTATCTTTATTTAATCTGTTTAGCCATCCTGAATTTACAATATTTTGATCAAATAAGTTTAAAGGACCCTGAACAATATCCGGTGCAAATTTTAAATAAAATTTTTCTAGTTCTTTGGTTGAGTAAATTGAATACCCAATCTTATTCACTAGCCCCTCATTTTTAAGTTTTTTCATAGTATTATAGATGGCACTTCCTCTACTTCCTTTAAGATTTTGCGTATTATGTATCAACAAACCATACAATTTTTCAATCTTAAGATTTTTTAAAGTATTGAATGTTATTTTGTAAATAATCTTCTCTAATAAATTTATATCTGGTGATTTTAGGTCTGGTAATTTAGATATTATATTGAATTTTTGAATATTATTTTTTCCTAAATCCTTAATTGCATTTCCATAACTATAAGCGGTATCAATATAATTTATTTTCTCTTTTACTAGAAATTTTATAATACTTTTAGTCGTTATGTTATCTTTAATTTTGCTGGAATTGATACCGTAGTAACGGCTTAAATTTGCTGTACCAAATATTAATCTTTTACTTATTTTTTTCAATTTATTTTTTTTTTTGAATAAACTTTAATATTTTTTTTAAAACAAAATCTTGTTGGCTCTTTTTAATACCATAAAAGAGCGGTAAAGATAGGCACTCTGTATAGTATTGTCTCGCACCAAGAAAATTTTTTTTTCTCTTTTTATAAAATGAAAAAGTATTAATTGGTTTATAATGAAACTGAGGAAAGATATTATTTTTATTCATATATTTAAAAAATTTATTTTTATTACTGCCAAGTCTTTTAAAATTTAATTTAATTAAGAATAAATGAAAACTTGAATAGTTTACTGTTTTATAATTTGGAGTAGAAATAGACTTGGAGTAACTTGAAATTTTTTTTTTATAATATTGATATGCTTTTCTTCTCGCTTTGATAAATCTCTCTATTTTAGCCAATTGACTAATTCCAAGCGCACAATTGATATCACTTAATCTATAATTACCAGATAATTCTTTAATGTCATATTCCCAGTAATTTTTCTTTCTTAAAATATTATGATTTTTAATTAACCTTAGCTTTCTATTTATATTTCCTATATTTGTAGTAACAGCTCCACCTTCTGCAGTCGTAATTGTTTTAACAGGATGAAAAGAAAAAACACTTATGTCTGCATGTTTGCAAGAACCAATTTTGTATATTTTATTGTTAACTTTATAACTTGCACCAAATGCATGACAAGCATCCTCTATCAAATAAAAATTATATTTTTTCTTCAACTTATAAAATTCTTTAACATTTTCTGGGTAACCTCCAAGATACATTGTAACTACAGCCTTAATATTTTTTAAATTATTTTCTTTAATACATTTTTCTAAATGATTTGGTGTCATTTGGCCTGTAAGGGGATCAACATCAGTTAAAAAAATTTTAGCTCCTAAATTTTCAGCCATACTATAAGAAGCTATAAAATTAATTACTGGCATTACAATCACATCATTTTTTTTTAATTTTATACCTTTAAACGCAAGGTCTAAACCAGCAGTTCCATTTATACAGCTTACTGAATACTTAACATTTAAATATTTACTTATTTTTTTTTCAAAGTTCTCAACTTCTTTACCGCTTGTGATGAAATCATTTTTAAGTGATCTAGCCACTATTTTGACATCGTTTGAGTCGATAAATTGCTTGTTGTAACTAATTTTTTTCATAAATTTTTCAATTTTACTTGACTGTTCAATAAATGAACATTAAATATTGTTCAATTATTGAACAATTATGAAAGACAGTCAAGATTTATTAAATTTAATGAGAGCAATAAAAAATAAGCCTAAGCTCTCACAGAGACAGATGGCTAAAAATTTGGGTTTTAGCTTAGGAAAGCTAAATTATTGCTTAAAAGCCTTAAAAGATAAAGGCTTAGTGAAGATTGATAACTTTAAAAAAAATCCAAATAAAATTAATTATTTTTACGTTCTTACTCCAAAAGGAATTTCTAAAAAGACCCAATTAACAATTAATTTTATGAAAAGAAAAATGAGAGAATATGACGAATTAAAGAGGGAAGTCGAAGGCTAACATATGTGGGCAGTATTAAGATTCAAAAAAAATAAACTCAATTTACTTAAGAATGATTTACGGGATCACCTAGGATCTGAACCAAAAATGTTTATACCTAAATTAAAAATAAAAAGAATAATTCGAAAAAGAATTATTCAAGAGACAAGTTTTATACTTGGTGATTATCTTATTATTTTTCATGACAAATTTAAATCTTCTAAAATTTTTTCCACTATAAAAAATCTTCGTGGGTTAAAATCTTGGGTTGATTATTCTGAAAGTTCTCAAAAAAATATTCTTGATTTTATAGATTTGTGCAAAAAAAATTCTGATAAAGATGGTTTTTTAAATCAAAGTTTCTTTAATTTAATTAAAGAGAGAAAAGGTATTTTTATTGATGGACCTTTTACTAATATGATTTTCGAAATTCTTGAAGTGCAGAAGAATAAACTAAAAGTTCTAGTAGACAGAGTAATTACAGTTATACCAAAAAATAGCGTTTGTTTATTTAGACCTTTATAATAAAATAAATATGTATGTCTTTCCGTATCACCAAAAGGCAAAGTGCGGAGCTATGGAATAACGTAAAATGTTTCTAAATTCATTAATTTTTTTTCTTAAAAAGAATATTGAGAGAAATCCTAAAAAATTTATTTTTTTAATTTTTCTAGTAATTGTAGAGTCAATTTTTGTTATGACTTCTTTTGCAGCTATTGTTCCTTTTGCTGACTTTATAGTAGATCCTGAATTAAAAAATGTTAACAAATTTACAGAATTTATCGTATCAATCTTTTATTCTTTAGACTTAGATTTGAATTATTTAAATTTTTCAATTCTTCTTGTGAGTACTGTTGTTTTTACCTCTTTATTTTCTGCGTTAATATTATTTCAAATTTATAGGATTGTAATGGATCTAAAAGTATCGTTATCAGATGATCTTTTGAAATCAATTTTATATTCCAAGTGGAGCCATTTAGATTCTCTTAAACAGGGTCTAATTTTAAATATATTCACTAAAGAAATTCAATATGTGGGTAGTGCTACAAGAGCCACAGCTCAAATTTTTTCTAATATTTTTAAGCTATTCATTTATTTATATATACCTTTTTTAATAAATACTAAATTTACTTTACAAGTTATAATTACTTTTATTTTAATTGGTATTCCTTTTTTGTATTTGAGCAATTATGCTAAAAAGGTTGGGCAAAAAAGAACAGAGCAAGCGAATAATACAATTGATAAATTAAGTGAGACGTACAATGCAATAAAATTAATTTTAGGATTCAATTTATCAGACCCCACAAAAAAAAATAATTTAAAATTAATTAAAGCTCTTGAAAATTTAGAATTAAAAGCAGTAATGCTTTCATATGTTATCCCTTTTACCTTTAAACCTGCAGCGATTGTAGTTATATTAATTTTTTTTGGTGGAAGCTTCTCAATTTCTAAAATACCTGAATTCGTGGGAATCTTTTGGGGAATGTATGGGGCTATACCTTTAGTTTCTACAATTTTAAACAATATTGTGTTAACAAGTAATTTTTATCCAAGCTTTAAACAAATCGACGATGTTATAACTAAAAGTAATATTAATAAAGAGTCTGAAAAAGGTAAGAAATTTAATTCTTTTCACGACGAAATAAGATTGGAAAGTGTAAGTTTTAAATACCCTAATGGGAATGTTCTAATAGAGGACTGTAATATCAAAATAAAAAAAAATAAGATCACATCTTTTGTTGGAAAGACTGGCACTGGTAAATCAACAATTATCGATTTAATACTTGGACTTCAATCACCGGTCTCTGGCAAAATTTATTATGACAAAGATTCTCTAGAGGAAATTAATATAAAAACGTTAAGAGATAAAGTTGGTTTAGTTCCGCAAGATCCTCTTCTTTTTAACACTAGTATCAAGAATAATATTAAATGGGCAAATCCACAATTATCAGATAGTGAAATATTAGAGATTTTAAATAAGCTAGATCTTGACAGTTTTATCAAAAGTTCTGCTCTCGGATTAGAGACCAATGTAGGAGAAAGAGGACTTAACCTGTCTGGAGGTCAAAGACAAAAAATTGCACTAGCCAGAGCATTAGCAAAAAAACCAAATATATTAATTTTAGATGAAGCTCTGAGTTCAATTGATTTAAGATCTTCTGAAATAATCAACAAATATTTTAAAGAAATATCAAAAAAAATGACTATAATTAACGTTACGCATGAAATTGATCATTGCAAATATTCTGACAATATATTTCTTTTACAAAATAATTTATTTAAAGAGACAAATTATCGAGAACTAAAGTCATTAATATAAATATAACATGTCTAAAATTTTCTTTAACGAAAGAGTAATAATAATTGCAGAAGCATGCGATAATCATTTTGGAAATCTTAATTACGCGAAAAAAATGGTAAGACTTGCAAAAAAAGCTGGAGCAGATGTTATTAAGTTTCAACATCACCTACCAGATGAAGAAATGCTTAAAAGTGTTCCTAAGTCGAGCAATTTTAAAATGTCGTTATACGATTTTTTGAAGAAATATTCTCTTAAATTAAGTGATCACAAAAAACTAAAAATTTTCTGCCAAAAGATAGGTATAGAATATCTTTGCACTCCATTTAGTTATAAGGCTGCAGAAGAATTGAATAGCATTGGAGTAAAATGGTTTAAAATTGGTTCAGGTGAATTTACTGATACGCCTTTTATAAAAAAAATTTTAAAATTTAAAAAACCTGTAATTTTTTCAACAGGCATGTCGACTGTGAAAGAAATTCAAATGGTCCAAAATGTTATTAGTAAACAAAAAAATAGAAAAATTGCGTTGATGAATTGTACTAGTGAATATCCTCCAATATTAGAAGATTTAAACTTAGGATTCATTCCAATTTTACGAGGAAAATACCCAAATATAAAAATTGGCCATTCAGATCATACAAATGATATTTTATCTTCTCTTGCAGCAGTTGCTTTAGGTGCAAGAATCATAGAGAAACACGTTAATCTTGATAATAAGAATTATGGTCCAGATAGGCATGTATCTATTTCATTTAAAAAATTTGCAGAAATGGTTAAAGGCATAAGGAAGTTAGAAAAATCTTTAGGCACTAAAAAAAGAATTTATAAAAAAGAAAAACAGATTAGGAGGTGGGCTACTAGAAGTATTGTGAGTTTGAGAGATATACATAAAAACCAAAAAATTAGTGCAGATGATATATGGTCAAAAAGACCTGGGACAGGAATTCCTTCAAGATTTATGAGTAAAGTTATAGGTAAAAGAGCCAAAAAATTTATCAAGAAAAACACTTTAATAAAAAGATCACAAATAAGTTTTTAATATGAAATTATTATTTTTTACAGGTTCTAGAGGTGAGTGGGGGTATTTAAGACCAATCTTAGAGAAATGTAAAAAAATGAGAATTAAATTTAATCTTTGCGCTACTAATATGCATTTGCTAGATAATTTTGGATTTTCCCTAAAAGAAATTGAAAAAGACGGTTTTAAAGTTGATGACAAAATTTATATGGCTTTAGATGGATATAATAATCATACAGTTACAAAATCTATGGGTATTCTTATGTCGTCATTTGTAGACACTGTTAATAGAATTAATCCGGATTGGATAATTCTCGCAGGTGATAGAGGTGAGACGCTCGTCGCTTCAATAGTTGGGGCATACACAGATGTTCCTATTGCTCATATACAAGCTGGAGAATTATCTGGAATAATAGATGGCCAAGCTAGACATGCTATAGGAAAATTTTCAAACTTGCATTTTGCTTCAAACAGAGATGCTGCACTTCGTCTAAAAAAACTAGGAGAGGAAAAATTTAGAATTAAGTTAGTCGGAGCGCCTCAATTAGACGACTTAAAAAATAATAAATTTAATAAATTGTCGAAATTACGTAAAAAGTACAACATAAATTTTAATTCAAGTTATGTTTTGGTTATTTATCATCCTCCTCAAGCTAGAATAGAGTCTATTAAAGAGGATTTAGACTCAATTTTTGGATTTTTAAAACAAATTAAAATGAAGAAAATTTGGATATCACCTAACAATGATGCAGGATCTTCAATTATAAAAAATGAATTTTTTCAAAAAAGGCAATCAGAGGATTATTTATTTGATAATTTGCCTAGAGAGGAATATCTCACTCTACTAAAAAATACCAATTGCATTATTGGAAATTCTAGTTCAGGAATATTAGAGAGCCCTACCTTTAAAACTCCTTGTATAAATATTGGAAATAGACAATTCGGAAGACTAAGAGCTAAAAATATTATTGATGTTAAAAAAATTACTTTACAAAAATTAAAAAAAGCCTTCAGATTAAGTCAGTCAAAATCGTTTAAAAAAAGAATAAAAAATATTAAAAATCCATATGGGGACGGTAACTCTGCAGAAAAAATCCTAAAAATTATTTTAAATACAAAAATCGATGATAAACTAATGTTTAAAAAACTTACTTATTAACATGATAAAAAGTTATTTTTTAGTACATAAAGAGGAAAGACTCAAATCCATAGTTGAAAAGATAGTCCTTAACGGGCATCGAACTGTAATTGTAGTAGATAAAAAAAAAGTTTTAGGATCAATCAGTGAAGGAGATATTTTGAAAGCTCTTCTTTATAAAAAAGATGTAAATATAACTGCAAGAAAATTAATGAATAAATCATTTAAATTTCTTAAAACAAAAGACAAAGATGAAGTAAAAAAAATTTTCCAGAACCACCTAGTTTCACTTATACCTGTAGTAAATTCCAATATGATTCTGAAAGATTTAATTACACTAGAAAATTTTCTTTTAAATTTGAAATGAATATCCTAGGATTTATCCCTGCTAGAAAAGGTTCAAAAGGTATTCCAGGCAAAAACTTTACAAAATTAAATGGGCATCCATTGATAAAGTATACACTGGATGTATTAACAAAATTAAAAAAAAAAACTAGAATATCCATTTTTATTTCTACTAATGATGAAAAAATAAAAAGATATTGTAAAGCAAAAGGTTTTAAAGTTAACTATAATCGACCAAAAAAGCTTTCTACCTCTAAGAGTAATATTGTAGATACAGTTTTACATGGTTTAGAATGGTATGAAAATAGAATCAGTAATAAAGTTGATGCTATACTTCTTTTACAACCAACAAGTCCAATAAGAAAAGTAGACGAGATAACTAAAGCAATTAATTACTTTAAAAAAAATAGAATAGAATCTCTTGCAAGTGTCTCACCTGTAAAAGAGCATCCATTCGAGATAATAGAAGAACAAAAAAATAATAAGTGGAGGTTTATAAAAAAACCAAAAAAAAAAGTGATTAGAAGGCAAGAATTTAGTAAAGATTTTTATTTCGTAGATGGAAATTTTTATCTTGTTAGAAGAAATTTTTTGAAAAATAAAAAAACGTTTCTTAAAGAAAATTTTACAAAATTATTTAAGTTAAAAAGAAATTGGCCAGTTGACATTGATAATTTAGAAGATTTATCTGTAGCATCTGCACTTTTGAGAAATAAAAAATGATAAAATACCCCAAAAAAATTAATAAATCTCTTTTTGTTAAAAATTTAAAAAATCCAAAAACTCTTTATGGATTGAATACGAAAATTGAATTTTGTTCGAGGTGTACTTATAGTAATCAAAAGCCTACATCTGAAAAAGAATATAAACACAAGAAAGATACCAAAAAAAATACTATATTTTTTGATAATGAGGGTATTTGTTCTGCCTGTAGAGTTTTAGAGAAAAAAGAAAAAATAGATTGGGATTTGAGGAGACATAAATTAAAAAAACTTTGTGACAAATTCAGGAGTAGAAATGGAAGCTATGATTGTTTAGTTCCAGGATCTGGTGGAAAAGATAGTTTTTATGCTGCGTACAAATTAAAATATGAATTTAATATGAATCCGTTAACTGTTACATGGTCCCCACATTTATATACAGATTGGGGTTGGAAAAATTTTAATTCTTGGATTGAAGCAGGATTTGCAAATTACTTATTAACACCAAATGGAAAAACTCATAGGATTCTAACTAGACTGGCCCTAGAAAAATTATTTCATCCATTTCAGCCTTTTATGTTAGGTCAACAACATTTTCCTCCAAGAGCAGCAGTTCAACTATTTAAAATTCCCTTAGTTTTTTACGGAGATATGAACGCGGAGTTTGGAAGCCCTGATGATTATGAAAATCCAAGTAGAGAGTCTAAGTATTTTTCTACTAACAAAAATTCGGATATTATTATTGCAGGTACTCCGGTAAAAGAATTGATTTCAAAATTTGAGATCAGTGAGCAAGATTTACTTCCTTTTATGCCGTTACATAAGGAAGAACTAAAAAAAAGCCAATTAAATGTTCATTATCTTGGATATTATTTAAAGTGGCATCCGCAAGAATGTTATTATTTTGCGGTTGATAAAGGTGGATTTCAGGCATCTCCAGAACGTACCGCAGGGACATATTCTAAATATAATTCTATAGATGATAAATTAGATGATTTTCATTATTATACAACCTATATTAAATTTGGTATCGGTAGAGCAACATACGATAGCGCACAAGAGATTAGAAATAATGAGATCGACAGAGAGGAAGGGATAGCATTGGTTAAAAAATATGACGGAGAATTTCCTAATAGGTTTTTAAAGGAAATTTTAAAATACTTAAGTTTAGATAAAGAGAAATTTCCTCAAGCATCCAAAAATTTTGAAAAACCAATCTTAGATTTGAAATATTTTAATTTATTAACAGATAAGTTTAGGTCACCACATATTTGGAAATTAGAAAAAAATAAATGGAAGTTGAGAAAAAAAATATGGAACTAATCATTGACAAATTAAAGTTAAACAAATTTGTATTGGATTATAAAAAAAATGGCTGGATAATAATTAAAAATTTCTTTTCAAAAAAAGAAGTTGGAGATGCTAAAAAAAAGATTAATAATTTCCTTAAAAAAAATTATAAAAAATACAAAGGAAGAGACATTAATTTTGTCGGAGACGAAAAAAAATTCTCCAGGATTAATACTTTTCATAGATTACACGATTATAAATGGATTAAAAATTTAGCAAAAGAAAACAAAATAAAAGAAACCGTTCAATCACTACTCACTACAAAAAATCTTGAGCTTAGAGCTAGCGAGCTTTTTGCAAAACCAAAAAACTACGGACTTAAAGTCCCAATTCATCAAGATAATTATTATTGGAATGTGATAGGTGGTAATGCACTCACAGTGTGGATTGCATTGTCACCCTCTTCAAGAAAAAATGGAGGGATTTTTTATTTTAATAAATCTCATAGAAAAGGCATTTATCCCCATAAACCGTCATACGCAAAAGGTAGCTCTCAAACAATCAAAAATTTAGGCGAATTAAAAAAATTTAAAAAAGTTTATCCTAAACTTGAAGTTGGCGATGCACTTATTCATAGTTGCCTTGTGGTCCATGGAAGCCATAAAAACAAAAGTAATATGTCTCGAAAGGGTTTAACTTTTCAATTTAAGTCGAAAAAATCTAAATATAATCTTTCTTTAATTAAAAAATATGAAAAAAAACTTCAAGATCAAATAGATTTAAGGGAAAAATAATATGCCAGGATGGGAAATAATTGGAAAAGAAGAAAGTAATTCTTTAAAAAAACTTTTTAAAGACGGAGGTGTGCTACTTGCACATGGCTTTAATAATTATAGGAAAAATTATCATGTAAGAGAATTTGAGCAAAGGGCTAAAAAATTCTTTAAATCAAAAAATGCTCTTGCTGTAACAAGTGGAACTGCTGCTATAAAAATTGGCCTTAAAGCTTTAGGGGTCAAAAAAGGTGATAAGGTAATTACTCAAGCATTTAATTTTATAGCAACAATAGAAGCAATATTAGACCTTGATGCAAAACCAATAATGGTGAATGTAGACAAAACTTTAAACATGTGTCCCATTGATTTGGAAAGAAAAATCAATTCTAAAATTAAAGCTGTAATACCTGTTCATATGTTAGGAGTGCCTGTAGAGTTAAATAAAGTTTGTAAAATTGCAAATAAGTATAAAGTTCCAATTTTGGAAGACAATTGTGAGTCTGTTGGAGCAAAATATAAAAAGAAATATCTTTGTAATTTTGGCGAAGTAGGTGTCGCAAGCTTTGACCATGCAAAAACAATAACATGTGGTGAGGGTGGAATGATTTTTTCAAATTTAAAAAAAATAGATAAGTTTTGTAGAGAATATCATGATCATGGGCATGAAAATAACTCAAACTATCCAAGGGGCATGGATACTAGAAAAATTTATGGATTTAATTATAGAATGACCGAATTACAAGGCATAGTAGGAAAAGTTCAATTGACAAAAATAAATCGTATTCTTTCTGAAAATAAAAAAAGATATAATGCCATAAAAAATAATCTTTCAAAAGAAATAGAGATCCGAAAAATCCCTGATCACTCTGAACCTGTATATGATACATTTATATTTTTTATAAAAAATAAAAAACAAAAAAAACAAATTATTAATTTTCTTTATAAAAAAGGTGTTGGAACTAAAAATTTGCCAGATGCTATCAAATGGCATTGCGCTTCCTACTGGGGACATGCATTACCTGCTAATGAGGTAAATCATTGCAAAAAAACTTTTGATATTCTTCAAAACTCTATCGCCATACCAATATTAATAAAAAAGAATATTAATTTATATAAAGAAATTGGTAAAAAAATTTCTAAATTATACGTAAAATAAAATTAATAATGAAATCAAACAAGATTGTAATTAAGGAACTATCTCCTACCGATGTAGGCAAAAACTATTTAAAGTGGATGAACAATAAAGAGATTTTAAAATTTTTGGAGTCTGGAAAAACAAAAATTAAAAAAAAAGATTTACAGAGATATGTTTTAGTTAAAAAAAATTCAATAAATGAATTTTTGTTCGGCATATATTTTAGAAAATCTCACATCGGGAATATAAAACTAGGCCCTATAAACTTTAAAAAAAAAACAGGAAACATAGGATATATTATAGGTGTTAAAAGATTTCAAAATAAAGGTTTTGCGAGTGAAGCGATTAATAAAATATTAAATTACAGTTTCAAAAAACAAAAATTAAAAAAAGTCATAGCTAACTCTGAGGAGAAAAACCTTGCTTCAATAAAAGTTTTAGAAAAAAATGGATTTAAAAAAACTAAATCCAGAATGATAAAGAGAAAATATGGAAAAAAAAAATTAGTTTATTTTTCTGTAGATAAAAAAACATGGTTGATGAAATAACAAAATTAATTAATAATTGAATTTTTTAGTTTCAAAGAAAAATGATAATATTAGGTTTATGTGATAGCGTTGAGAGCCACGCCTGTTTACTAAAGGACGGCAAATTACTAGCTGCAATATCAGAGGAGAGATTGACAAGAATTAAAGCAGACGCAGGTTACCCAAAAAAATCAATTGATAAAGTTTTGGAAATTTGTCAAATCAAGCCTCATCAAATTGATATAGTCGCTATTGCTGGATATGATAATGGTTTGTTCCAATCGATATATAAACCTGGTGCATTATTTACAATTCAGGATTGGATAGAACAAAATGAAAAATATTGGAAACCAAAGTTGTATGAAAATAAAAAGCTTGGTGAGATTGATGACTTTTCGATTTGGAAAAAAAAATATCCCAAAATTAAAAACAACATCTATAAAGAATTAATTAAACGCGCAACAAAAAAAAATATTCGCCACCATACAAAAATATTTAATGAAGTAAGAAAAAAAGTAATTTGTAAACATTTAAAAATTGATGAAGCAAAAATTAAGGTATTTCGCCATGAAACATGCCATCAATATTATGGATTGTTTTCTCAACAACAAAAAAAAAATAAATCATTAATTTTAACCCTAGAGGGAATGGGTGATGATAGCTCAGCAACAATTAGTATAGCTAAGAATAATAAATTAAAAGAAATTTATAGAACAAATAATGCAATGGTTGGTAGACTATATAGATATGTTACGTTACTTCTTGGGATGAAGCCTGGCCAGCATGAATATAAAGTAATGGGCTTAGCACCTTATGGACTACCTTATCATGGAAATAAATCACTAATGCATTTTGAAAAATTTAATAAAATAGTGGGTACAAAAATTATAAAAAAAAATACTTTTAAAGATGTATACTATTCAACTAGAGATGCATTACACGGTGAGAGATTTGATGGAATCGCATGGGGCCTTCAAACATTTACTGAAAACTTTCTGAAAAAATGGGTTTTAAATTGTATAAAAAAATTTAATATAAAAGATATTATTCTATCCGGCGGAGTTGCACAAAATATAAAAGCAATTAAATTTTTACAAGATGATAAAAAAATTGATAGTGTCTGGTCAGGCCCTATAAGCGGAGATGGTTCTTTAAGCCTTGGAGCAGTTTGGTTAGCTGCACAAAAATTTGACAAAAACAATCCTATTAAAGGATTAAAAAATATATATTTAGGATCAAGTATCTCGAACAAAAATTTAGAGAAACTAATCTACAAAAAATGTAAAAAATTCAAATTGCTTAAAGATGTAAATAATAAAAAATTTGCTGAGTGGTTATCAAGGGGTCTTGTGATAGCAAGATGCAAAGGAAGAATGGAATTTGGCCAAAGAGCACTTGGCAATAGGTCTATCTTAGCTGATCCAAGGTTAACAGTTTCAGTAGAAAAGATTAATTCTAAGATCAAATATAGAGATTTTTGGATGCCATTTACCCCAAGTATGACAATCGAGGGAGCTAAAAAAATTCTTAAAAATCCAAAAAACATATACTCGCCGTTCATGACTGCTGCATTTGATCTTAAAGAAGAATATGTTGAAAAATTACCCGGTGTAATACATCCCTCGGACAAATCGACAAGACCTCAAATGCTTAAAAAGGAGGATAATCCAGATTATTATGATTTGATTAAGGAGTTTCAAAAAATTTCTGGTTTTCCGGTTTTACTTAATACATCATTCAATTTACACGGAGACTCAATTGTTGAAACTGCTGAACAAGCTGTAAATACATTTTTAAAATCTGATTTAGATATTTTAAATATCAATAACTTTACAATTATAAGACGTCTTAAATAAAAGCTTAATGTTTAAACCCAGGCTAATTGCAAGATTAGACATCAAAGGTGAAAATCTTATTAAAGGAATTCATCTTGAAGGTTTGAGAAAAATTGGAAACCCAAATTTGTATGCAAAAAATTATTATCAACAAGGTGTAGACGAACTTCTTTTTATGGATTGTGTTGCAAGTCTTTATGGAAGAAATAATTTATTAGAAGTAATTAAAAAATCAGCACAGGATATATTTATTCCGATTGCTGTTGGAGGCGGAATCAGAAGTGCAAGTGACGCATCAGAACTATTGCATAGTGGAGCAGACAAAGTTTGTATTAATACTGCTGCTGTTAATAGACCTAAATTGATAACAGAATTGGCAAAAAGATTTGGATCTCAATGTATAGTATTATCAGTAGAGGCTAAAAAAATTTCGAATAACAGATGGGAGGTTTTTACTCACAATGGAAGAGAAAAAACTGGACTAGATGTTTTAGATTGGATTAGAAAAGCTATTAAGCTCGGCGTAGGTGAAATTTTGCTTACTTCAATTGACTCAGAGGGAACAGAAAAAGGTTTTGATTTTGACCTAATAAAAAACGTGTCTCAAATTTGTTCAGTTCCATTAATCGTTTCTGGCGGTCTTGGCAAAACAGATCACATAAATAAATTAATAAAGTCCTCTCATTTTGATGCTTTAGCAGCAGCCAGTGTTTTGCATTACAATAAGTTAAAACCTAAAATTATAAAAAAATATCTTAAATTTAAGTGAAAAAAAAAATAACATTAATAGATTATGGCGCTGGAAATATCTTAAGTGCAAGAAGAGGATTTATGAAGAGTGGCGCAGTTGTAGAGGTATCTTCTGATTTAAAAAAAATTAAGGATGCATCCTTTTTAGTTCTTCCTGGGGATGGATCGTTTAGTTACGCTTCTTACCAATTAAAGAAAAGTGGTATATTTGATATTTTACTAAGACACGTAAAGAAAGGTAATCCTTTGTTGGGAATTTGTTTAGGAATGCAAATGTTATTATCAAAAAGCGAAGAATTTGGAAAACATTTTGGATTATCAATAATTAGAGGTGATATAAAAAGTATAAAAAAACAAAAATTACCATATTGCAAGATACCTGTTATTGGCTGGCATAATATTGTATCAAAAAAAAAAAATCTTAAGAATAAAATTAAATATTTGACTAATTTTAATAATAAAGGCTTCTATTTTGTTCATTCATTTCATGCTTTACCAAAAAATAAAAATGAAATACTTGCTTATTATAATTACGGCAATCAGAAGATAACTGCTATAATTGGTAAAGACAATGTATTAGGCACACAGTTTCATCCTGAAAAAAGCGGATTGAATGGAATAAAGCTTATAAAAGCTTTTTTAAAAGTAAATTAAATATTTAAAATAAAATAAATTTTATATCACAACAAATTTCATTCTAATTTATTATGAATCTTTTTAAAAAAATATTGGACATTAATTTAAATTTAAACTTTAATTTTTTATCTAATAAAAAAAGGATACTGATATATACCTACAAAACAAATTCTGTAAACTTCGACTTTATCAAAAAAAATTTTAGGCATAAATTTATTTTTTCCTTTGTAAATGACTACAACTTATTCATTTTTTTATTGGCACTAATAAAATCAATTTTTTCAAAAGAAAAGTTTTTTATTCATAATTATTTAGAATTTTTAATAAGATTTGGTAATATTAAAGTAATTATATCAGATTTAGATAATTACTATTATTTACTGTCTTTAAAAAAGAAAATTAGATCTATTAAGATTTTGTTAATTCAAAATGCAACTAGGGGACACAAAACTGACATTTTTAAGAATTTTTTAAAATATAATGAATATAAAGTTGATGATTTTATTGTTTTTAACGATTGTATAAAAATTAAATACCAAAAATATGTTAAAGCTAAATACCATGTTCTTGGATCTTTAAGACTTAATGATTTCTTAGATAAATTTAAATTTAAAAAAAAAAACCGAAAACTTAAAAATATTCTTTATGTATCTCAATACAAAAAAAGTTTGGAAAAAAGAACTTTTCCTCGGGATAAGCTTATATTAAGTTTTTTAAAAAAATATTGCCAATCAAAAAATATTATTTTTCAAATAAATTTTAGAAGTAGAAATTATTCAGATACACTTCAAGAGGAAAAATATTATAAAAGAATTGGTTTTAATAATAAAAACTTTCTAATTCCAAAAAATTCTTTCGAAAGCTATCAAAATATTTTGGATGCTAAATTAGTTACTACTTTTAATTCTACAATGGGTTATGAAAGTTTATCATTAAAAAAAAAAACTGTTTTTCTTCCAATAAGTGGGCCTAGTTTTGGAAATTATTATGATGAATTTGGATGGCCTGGAAAATTTAGAAAAGATGGGTTTTTTTGGTTAAGGTTTTTTTCAATAAAAAAACTAAGAATAATGATTACACAAGTTTTTGAATATAAAGATCGTAAATGGCAAAAAAAATTAAAAAACTACAAAAAAAAAATTGCATATCAAGATAAAAAATATACACAAAAAGTAAAAAAAATAATTGCAGGTTATTTACAATAAAATTGAACAATAAAACTTGACAATAATTGATTTAAATTTTAACAGGAAAGTACCATGAAAAAAATAATCAAATTTTTTAAATATTTGTTTTCAAAGCTTAAGTTTAAAAAAAAAGAAAAAGTGAAAATTAATAAAGACGATATATATCCTCTTTATTGATTAAACGATGATTATTTTTCAGTAAAAAAAATATTTCAATGTTCATAGAATTTTTAAAAATTATTTTTTATCTAGTGTTAATTGTTATCTTAATAGAAATAATATTAAATTTTGTACCAAAGTTAAAGAGTCTTCTTTTTTTTGAAGAAAAATCCAGAAAGCATTTTCTTGATCCTGAGTATCATAACTATTTAAAACGATTTGAAAGCAAAACACCATTGTTTAAGTACTTACCAATAGGCATTAGATTTTTTAATGATGACGAAAAAATCGTTGGTGTAAAGAACAATTCTTTAGGTTTTAGATGTCCTGAATTTACAAATAAAAAAGAAAATGTCATAAGAGTTGTACTTTTAGGAGGTTCAGTTGCGTACGGATGTGGGGCTAGTGACAACGAAAACACTATTTCAGGAAATTTGGAAAAAATTCTCAATGAAAGAAATAAAAGTGGATCTACAGTTGAATGTTATAATTTATCTCAAATAAATAATTTTATTTCACAGGATTTATTAATTGCGAATACTTTCTTTTATAAGTTAAAACCAGACTTTGTAATTTCTTTTGCAGGATGGAACGAAATAGCAGCTTCTTATTTGCAAAATCAAGAAAAAATCAAAAAATTTAGAACTTATTTAATGGAAGAAGTTGGCGACCTAGGGCCCATTAATCTACCAAGCTATAGAAAAGAATTATTTCTAAAAATAGTAAAAAAATATGTCAAAGATAACTCTAGAATTTTATCATTTTTAAAAAAGGATGAAGAACAGGGTCCCCGATTAGGTTCTGATAAAAACTTATTTGAAGAAAAAAAATTTAATGACCAAATTAATTTATCCTCAACCATTTTTTTGGAACATGTTAATAAGTTTTATTTAATGTCAAAGGGATATAATTTTGAGTATATACAATTTTTACAACCCCATATTTACAAGAAAAAAAATCTCACAGAAAACGAAAAAAAAGTTATAAAACTATATGATCATGTTCGTCCAGCTTACGGCGGGATGGAATTTAGTGATTTTCTAATAAATAACAGTTTATATAATCAAATTCAAGATGGTATAAAAAAGTTAGACAACATTGAATGCTACAATCTTGAAAATATGTTTGAAGATACTAATGAGAATATTTTTTTTACTTTAGTTCATACTAATGATAAAGGATATGAATTGATGGCAAAAAAAATTTCTGATGTACTTATTAAAAAAATAAATAATTTATAAAATTCAAAACCTAAATAATAATGCTTAATAAAAAAAATATATTAATTACAGGCGGCACAGGTTCATTTGGTAAAAATTTTGTTAATTTTATATTGAAAAAACATAATCCAAATAAAGTAATAATTTTTAGTAGAGACGAGCAGAAACATTTTAAATTACAAAAAGTCTGGGAAAAACACGAAAATTTAAGATTCTTAATTGGAGATGTAAGAGATTTGAGTAGACTAAGTTTTGCAATGACAGATGTTGACATAGTGATACATGCTGCTGCAATGAAACATGTTCCTCAAGGAGAGTATAATCCTCTTGAAGTAATAAAGACAAATATTTTAGGTGCACAAAATGTAATTGAAGCTGCTCTCTCTAATAAAGTGAAAAAAGTTATTGCATTAAGCACTGATAAAGCATCATCACCGGTAAACTTGTATGGAGCAACTAAGCTTACTTCCGATAAGCTATTCATAGCAGCAAATAATTATAAAGGAAAAAAAGACATTAAGTTCTCAGTAGTAAGATACGGAAATGTTTTGGGAAGTGAAGGTTCAATATTACCTTTCTTTTTAAAATGTAAAAAAAATAATTTATTTCCTATTACCGATAAAAGAATGACCAGATTTAACATTACTTTAGAAGAGAGTGTGAATTTTGTCATATTTTGCCTAAATAAAATGTTGGGAGGGGAATTGTTTGTTCCTAAAATTCCATCATTTAAAATTATCGATTTGGCAAAGGCAATATCGAAAAATCCAAAATTTAAGATTATTGGAATTAGACCTGGTGAAAAACTACATGAAGAAATGATATCTAAATCTGAGTCATTGAATACAATTAGTTTTAAAAACCATTTTGTTGTAGCACCAAATTCAGCTTATTTACATTGGGATAAAAAAAAATATTTTAAAAAATTCCCTGGCGGCAAGTACTGCCCGGATAACTTTAATTATAATAGTCTTGATAACAACCAATATTTATCAGTTGATAATTTAAAGAAGATTATAAAAAAATTTTCACAAAATTTTTAAAATTCGTCAAGTGAAAAAATTAGTAATTGACCAAATATCTAAAAGGTTTGACCCTAAAAATGAAATAGCATTAGGGCCTTGGTGTTTTAAAAATAAAATCTCTATTGAAGACTTACTTAAAAATAAAATTTCTAAATTTTATTTTGAAGATAAAATTGATCAAATCAAAGCTTTTAAATGTTGCGAAGAGCAATATCAAAGAATATTGAAGAAAACTGCTTTATTTTTAAAAAAAAAGAATAATTCTAAGTTTTCAATAAATTTTTTTGAAAATTATATTGGTTACTGGCTCTTAGACTTTATTCATTTAGTACATTATTCTAAAAGATTAAGTAACCTCTATATTAATAATTTAGCAAATAAAAAAATTGAGTTAGTAATTAACAAACAAATAAAAGATTTTACTTTTTACGACACAGCAGATTACCTGGCCAAAACATATAAAAATTCTGATTTCTTTTCTAACTTCGTTTTTTTATTTATATTAAAAAATAAACCAAATAAATGGAAAATTTTAAAAAAAAAAACAGCTAATGATAATTTCTTAATAAACAAAAAAAATAATTTTTTTTCTAAAATAAAATCTTTTTTATCAAAAATTATTATTTCGAGAATAAGTTTAGTATATGGTTTCAGTATAATTGAAAGGGTCTTTTTATCTTTTATATTAGTTTTTATTAGACCAAAGCTTAAATATAATAAATTAAATACATTTAAAACACTCATCAAACCAAGCAACATTACACCGCCTATATCAGATAAAGAAATTTTTGGTATGGTAAAACAATTTATGCCTATGTCCTTTTTAAATATTTATAAGAAAAAATTTTTTTTTCTTACAAGCTGCAAAAATAAAGTTTTTTTGGGATCAGGATCTTCTTTGTTAGATGATAAAGAGAAATTTAGGTTATTATTATTTAGGGAATTAGGTGGTAAAATCATTTCAGTTCAGCATGGTAGTGCTTACGGAGATGCTAGTGTATCAATTCATCATGGACATGAATACTTGTATGATAAATTTATAAGTTGGGGACAATCTTCACACCAAAATTATAATGTAAAATTTCAACCTCTTCCATCTCCTCAATTAAGATACAAAGTTAAGCGTGAAGAATTGAAATTTAAAAACAAGATCTTATTTGTATCAACTTCAAACTTATTTGTTCAACCTAAATATTTAAAGATGAGATCATTTAATGAGAGCAGAAAACGAATTTGCAATTCTTTTATACTATTAAAAAATCTGAGAAAAGATATTCGTAGAAACATATTTTATAAAGATTCTCCTTACGGACATTTTTCTGAAAAAGAATATTTTAAAAATAAATTTAAAGAGATTAATTTTATAAATAAAAAACCTGAGAAACATATTAAAGATATTAAATTGGTAATAATGAACAATTATTCAACTTTCTTCTTTAAATCACTATCTATGAATTTGCCAACAATTTTAATTTGTGAGAAGAATTGTTGGGACTCAACCAATAAAGCAAAAAAATTATTTAATGAACTACACAAAGCAGGTGTCGTTTTTTATGACCCATTAGAAGCAGCCAAAAAAATTGATAATAACTCTATAGAATGGTGGTTTTCCAAAAAAACTCAAAAAGCTATTAAATTATTCTGTGATGAATTTGCTTTAAGTGGTAAAAATACGTTTAGTACATGGTTAAAATTTTTTTTAAAGTAATATGAAAATAAAAAAAAAATCAGCAGGGGATGGAATAAAGGTTTCAAATGCAGGTTGGGTATTTGACAAAAAAGTAGCTAAAAACTTCGAAAAGCATGTTTCTAAATCAGTCCCTTTTTATAATGAAGGTCACGAAATAATATGTGAATTAAGTGATTTTTTTCTTAAAAAAAATAGCAATTGTTATGATTTAGGCTGCTCAACCGGAACATTATTAAAAAAACTTTCTAATAGAAACTCATTTAAAAAAAATGTTAAATTTTTTGGAGTAGATGTAGAAACTCCAATGGTAAAAAAAGCAAGAGCAAAAAAAATTAAAAATTGTAAAATTTATAACAATGATCTTTTAAAGCAAAAATTAAAAAAATCTGATTTAATTATTGCCTATTACACCGTACAATTTGTTAATCCCAGGTCTAGACAAATTTTAATAAATAAAATTTACAATTCTCTAAATTGGGGAGGTGCTTTACTATTATTTGAAAAAGTTCGTGCACCAGATGCAAGATTTCAGGACATTATCTCACTTGTGTACAATGAGTTTAAACTTAAAAATTTATATACTCCTGAAGATATAATTAGTAAGTCAAGGAGCTTAAAAGGAGTGCTAGAACCTTTCTCAACAAAAGGAAATCTTGATTTATTAAAAAGAGCTGGTTTTAAAGATATTTTAACAGTTATGAAGCATCTATGCTTTGAAGGATTTTTGGCAATAAAATAATTAATTAAATCAAGTGATTCAGAACGAATTAGAAAAAAAAATTATTAAAGAACTTAATAATCAGTCTGATTATTTTAATAACCACAAGGATTATCAGGAGGATATTAGAAATTCGAAGTTTAGTTCTATTAGAGTAATAAATAAAACTGAAATTTGGAGTACTTGGTCAACAAATATCCTGAAAGATATGAATAATAATTTCGACGTATTAAAAAGTTTTAGAAAAAAAAATTACTTTATTACTGATGTCCCAGGAGATATGAATGGTTTTAAAAAGATATTTTACAATTTTTTTTTATTATTACCAAAAAAGATTAGAAAATATCATCCCAAGATTTGCATGTTAGAAGATTTCTATGATTTCTTAAAATCTAAAGACCTTTTAGAATTATTAAAAACAAATTCTTCACCCATAACTGGGAATCCAGAATTGTACTCAAAAAATAATGTTAAATTTACTCATAGATGGATAAGGCATATTTGGCTCTTGAGTTTGTACAAAAAATTCTTAAACGAAAAGAAAATTAAAGTAATAATGGATATTGGAAGCAACTATGGTGCTTTATCATATTTACTAAAAAAGAATAATGAAAAACTTAAATTTATATTAATCGATTTTCCTGAAGCTTTATCTACAGCAAATTATTTTCTTAAGAAAGAATATCCTTCATCTAAAATTGCTACTTTTGAAGATTTAAAAAATTTAAAAAAAATAGATAAACATTTTGTAGAAAAAAACGATTTTATTTTACTGCCTTGTTTCTGGGTATCTAAACTGGAAAAAAATATCGTAGATTTAACAATTAATATTGCATCTTTTAATGAAATGAACAGATTTTGGTTCAATAAATATACTGAAAGTGATGTTTACAAAACTACAAAATTTTTGTTTCTAATGAATCGTTTTAGCAGGCCAGCAGTTGATGAAAATGAAAAACCAATTGATATTTTAGATCTGAAACTTAGCAATTTTAAAAAAATTTATTTTAATATTTCTGAATTATATAAATGGGATTATACCCATAGATTTTATTTATTTGGTTTACCAATTTTTTTTTCAAAAAAAGTTCATCCTCCTGTTTATGAGTTTATAGGTGAAAAGAAAAATGACTGATCTCAAAATCTTTATATCAGGGGAGAATATAAACTTATGTGAACCCGATGAAAAATTTGCTTTAGAATCAGATTGGTTTGATTGGTTTAATGACCCAAAAAATACCAAATATCTTGATCAAGGAGAAAAAATTAATACTCAAAACGATCAATTAAATTTTTTCTTATCAATTAAAAATCGAATTGTATTAATAATTCAGGATAAAAAATCAAAAAATTATGTTGGCGTTGTTTCATTATCAAACATTAACAATAAAAAAAAAACATGTGAATTAGCCATAGTAAGAGATCTAAAAAAAAGCAAAACTTCTTCACCCTTGTCTTCACTAGAATCAATCTCATTTATGACTGAGCATGCTTTCGAAAATATGAACATGAGGATTATATCAGCGGGCCAGCACATAGAACTTGAAAAATGGCAAAACCAAATGGAATTAGCGGGATATAAGCTAGAGGGCCTGCATAGCAAAAGATTTTATAAGCATGATAATGAGAGCGACTCTGTATCTATTGCATGTCACGTAAAAGACTATAGACATTTAAAAAAAATAAGAGGAAAGCTATGGGACGGGAATCAGAAAATGTTTAGAAGATATAAAAAACTTGTTAGAATTGAAAAATTTTCAAAAAAATTTACAAAATTTTTTGAAAAAGAAAAAAATAAATACTATAAAAAAATTTTTGAATTATAAAAATTATGAATAACTTTAAAGTTATCACTAATGCAACAACAATTATCAATGACAATCTTATAATTGATCCATGGATTTATGGAGATGTTTATTACTCAGCCTGGAGTCCTTATCCAGACCCAAAATATTCTAGAAAAAAATTAAAAAAGATAAAGTATTGTTTTATTTCTCATATACACCCAGATCATTGGGATATAGAGACGATAAAGGTTTTTAACAAAAATGTTAAATTTTTTATACCAGATTTAATTTATAATAGAATTATTGAAAAACGATTAAGGGCAGAAGGTTTTAAAAATTTTAATTATCTTAAATTTGGAAAACTTTACAAAGTTTCAAGTGAATATAAATTTGGTGTAGTGCCTGCACTTAATCAAGACGGTCAAGAAAAAATTAGACACTATAAAAAAGACAATCCTCCTGGTATCGATGCAAGTTTGATAGTACAAACTCAAAATGACAAAAAAAATCATTTAATTTTAACAGACAACACTCCATATAATTACAATATCTACCAAAAAAACTTTGGTAACTTAAAAATTACCTCATGTTTTTTTCCTTATAACGGTATTGATGATTATCCTCTTTGTTATGACAATCTTTCAATTAAACAGAAAAAAACTATAACAAAAAAAAGATGTTTAAACAGGGAGAAAGCTTTACTAAAATTTTTTAAAAAAATTAAGCCAGAAGTTATAATACCTCATTCTTCCGACTTTTCTTTAAATGTAAGAAAAAAAGAATTTAGTATTTTACACTCTGGTGAATTTATGGAAAAAGATCTTTACTCTGAGAGAATCGAGAAAATCTCAAAAATAAGATGTATTCCTTTATATGAAGATGATATTTTGTACTATGATGGAAAAATTTTTCATGAACAAATTTCTTCATCCAAAAAAAGCAGAACAAGATTAAGACAAAACGTTAAAGTAATTATACCAAAAGCTGATTTTAAATCTAAACTATCTGACCTTATGGATCAAAGTTTTAAAAATTATATTTTTAGATTAAAAAAATATAATTTTAAAATTAAATATTTTGATAATTGGAAATTATTTATCAATTTATCGTCTAAAGAAAAATACTTAGTAAATCCCTCAAAAAATGAATTAAAAAAAATAAATGGTGAAAATATTTCTAAAAAAAATTTACTAATTTTAAAAACATCGGAAAATTTATTTAGGTGTATTTTACAAAGAAAGCTTCATATCAATAATTGTGGGGGCGCTTGCATACTATCTTGGAAAAGATATCCTAATAAATTCAATAAAGATTTTAACGAGAGCTTAAACTTTTTCCATCTTTAATCTAAATGAAAAGATTAGTAATTTTTGACTTAGACGGAGTCATTATAGATTCAAGAGAGAATATGAGAGTTTCTTGGAACGCTGTAAAAAAAAATCTCAATATAAAGATAAGTTTTAAAAAATATTTCGAAAAGATTGGTATGCCTTTTGAAAATATTTTAAAAAAACTTCAAATTAACGAAAAATATTTTAAAAAAGCTAAAAAAATTTTTAGAGAAGAGTCAATTAAGAATTTTAATCTTATAAAAACATATCCGAATGTAAAAGAGACAATTCTTTATCTTAAAAAAAATAAAAATTATAAATTGGCCGTGCTTACCTCAAAAGAAAGGTCAAGAACTATTAGAATCTTAAGAAGGTTGAAATTAAAATTTGATTATATCCAATGTCCAATTAATGGTAAAAAAGGGAAACCTGATCCTTTTTTACTTAATAATCTATTAAAAAAAACTCATCACAAAAAAGACTGCTGTTATTACATCGGTGACACATTAATTGATTTAAATTTTTCAAAAAATTGTAAAATAAAATTTATTTTTTGCAAATATGGATATGGAAAAATTAATCAAAAAAAAGTAACCAAAGTTGATAATTTTAAAAAAATCTTAAATTTCATTTAATACTCTATTAGGATGGAGAAATACCATAAAATCTTAAATCAGGATAAACTTAGTTCTAGTCAAACTAAATTACTTAATCGCTTAAACAAAGCAAATAAAAAAGAATTTGTTAAGTTATTAGAAAAATTTTTTTCATCAACGAGTGAGAATAAAAAATGGATCATGACTCCAATATTTAGTAGAGATTTTGTTCAATCAAAGTTATTTTCTGATATAAACTTTTTAACTTTAATTGATTATTTAGTAAAAAAAAAAAAAATACAAAAAATTATAGTAAATAGTTTTTTATTAAAAAAAATCATAAAAAAAAGGTTTCCAAATTTAGTTGTTAAATTAAAATTATCAGTTGCTTTCAAAAGAAATTTATTACAATACCTCGGAATAATTTTAAACTTCTCTAAATTGATAATTTGTTCTTGCTTGATGCTTTTTTCAAAAAGTAATCAAAGAAAAAAAAACTTTCAAGATAAAAAGATAATTCTTGTTGAAACATTTTTTTCAAAAAACCTTGTATCTAAAAATAATTTTATTGAGAGATATAATAAAGAAGCTTACCTTAAGTTTCCCAAGTCTCTCAAAAGAGATAGTTACTTTTTCCCAATTAATCTATCAATTTTAAAAATTAGAAGTAATTTAGAAAATATTAAAAATGAGAAAATTAAATTTATACACCCTTTAGATTTTCTAGAACTAAGTGATTATATCGAGTCAATTTTTTTAATTCCGTCATTAGGAAAAATAAAGAATAAACCGATTAATTTTAAAAATTATGAAATTACAAGTATTGTTAAGTCTTACAATTTTTACTCATATTTCAATTACTCAACCTTTCTTTCTAATTTAAATTATAATTTCTTAAGACGATTAAGAAACAATAGAACAAATGTTAATTTTATTTTAGACTGGTACGAGAATCAAATAATAGACAAGGGAGTCTCAATGGGTAAAAACCAATTTTTTGAAAGTTCGAAAATTAAAGGTCATATGGGATTTATAAATGATTTTGAGAATATTCATTATTACTATCCCACAGAACTAGAAAAAAAGTTAAAATGTATTCCAGATGAAATTCTTCTATTAAATAAAAATATATTGAAAAAATTTAAAAAAAATAAAAAACTTACTAACTATAAAATTGTTCCTTCTTCGAGAAATCAACAAATTTTTAATTTAAGACCAAAAATAAATAAAAAATTTATCAATAAAAATATAATTCTTTTTATTTTAAGTGCTAATCAAGAAGAGTCTGAATTTATTTATAAAATTATTCAAGAGATCTATTATAAAATTAATCATAAAAAATTGGAAATAAGACTTAAAGCTCACCCTAATTCAAAAATTAGCCCTTTTATTAAAAAAGCAAAAAATATTTTCATTTCAGATCAATCTATTTATAAAGAAATTTTAAATGCAGCAATTGTTGTGGGTGGAGGCACCACAGCAACCATAGAGGCTCAAATATTAAACAAAAATATTATTCTTGTAGGAAATAATTCAGAAATTATGTTAAATCCACTTATGAATTCAAATAAGAAATTTGTTAAAACCTGTTTTGATAGCACAAGTTTAATCAAAAATATTCAATTATACTTAAAAGCTAAACCTAGGAAAAATCATTTGAATAAAAAGTTATTAAATAGTTACTTCATAAAATTTGAAAAAAACTTAAATAAAAATTTTTATAATTGATGATTATTGCACTTATTCCATCAAGATTAAATTCAAAAAGATTAAATAAAAAACCACTTCTAGTTATAGATGGTTTGCCAATTATAATTCATACATTAAAAAGAGTTCAGCTCTGTAAAAAAGTCGATAAAGTAATTGTTTGTACTGATAGTCGGGAAATAAAAAGAGTTGTTGAAGATCATGGCGGCGAAGCTTGTTTAACTTCTGTAAAACACAGAAATGGAACTGAAAGGATTGCCGAAGTTTCAAAAAAATTTAAGAGAGCAGAACTTATAATTGATGTTCAAGGCGATGAACCATTAGTAGACCCAAATGATATAAACCACGTAATTAAATTCCACAAAAAAAATAAAAATTTTGATATTGTTTTACCCATAAAAAAAACTTCTAATGCTGATGACCAATCGCTTATAAAGGTTGTGAGTTCTGAAAAAAATAGAATTTTATACTTCAGTCGTGCAAAAATTCCTTTTAACTATAATCAAAAAAACTTAAACTATTTTAAAGATTTATCTGTGATTTCATTCAAACCTAAAGCTTTAACAAAATTCTCAAAGCTTAAACCAGGAAAAATGGAAAAGATAGAAGGTATTGAATTGTTAAGAGCTATAGAAAATGATCTTTCAATTGGAACTTTTGAAGCAAAAAGTTCAAGTTTTGGTGTTAATGTAAAACAGGATCTGCTTAGAGCAATTAACGAAATGCCAAAAAATAAAATTAGAAAGTTATATTAGCAATTAATTGAAAATGAAACGAGTATCTGTCTTAATGACAGTTTATAATACAGAAAGATATTTAGCTAAATCTATAAATTCAATTTTAAACCAAAAATTTAAAAACTTTGAATTAATTATTGTAGACGATTTTTCAACTGATGAATCAGGAAAAATTCTCAAAAAATTTAAAAATAATAGAATTAAGAAATTTTTTTTAAAGAAACATATTGGTAGAACGCCAGCTTTAAATTTTGGATTAAAAAAATGCAAAGGTGAATTTATTGCAATTTTAGACTCTGATGATATTTCTTTGAGAAATAGACTTTCGATGCAAATAAATTATTTAAAAAAAAACTTAAATACAAATATGATAGGAACCCAAACAATTTTAATTGATTCAAATGGTAAAAAGATAAGAAATTTTTTTATTCCAAAAAATAACGAGGAATTAAACAGAAGAATGATTTTTCATAATTATTTGCCACATTCATCAGTTATGTTTAGAAGAAAATTTTTAAAAAAAGTTGGATCTTTTTATCCAAAAAACTTTATATATGCTCAAGATTACGCTTTAATATTGAAATTTTTAGCAAAAAGTAAAATTTATATTTTGCCAAACATATTGACCAAATCAAGAGTTTTAAAAACCAACATGACTAATTCTAAAAGTCTCAAGCTAGTAAGAGAGATTGAAATGGTGAAAAATAACTTATATTCTCTAAAAAATTTTAAACTGTCTCTAAGTGAAAGAATTTATTTATATTATTTAATCATTAAAAGAATATTGAAATATATTTATTTTTCAATATTTTAACAATTAGGGCGTGTAGTTCAGTGGTAGAACGCTTCGTTGACATCGAAGAGGCCATAAGTTCAATTCTTATCACGCCCACCAAGCCCTTTTATAAAGAAGTTTTTAACTATTTACTTATTTATATAAAAATATTATAAAGCGATGCCTGGTGATTATTGCGAAGGGGCTACACCCGATCCCATTCCGAACTCGGAAGTTAAGTCCTTCAGCGCCGATGGTACTTTGTCTTAAGATATGGAAGAGTAGGACATTGCCAGGCTTTAAATTTATGAAAGTTGCAAGTTCCTTAAAATCACTAAAAAAAAGAGATTTAAACTCTAAAATTGTTAAAAGAAGAGGAAAGCTTTACGTAATTAATAAAAAAAACCCAAAATTTAAAGCTCGTCAAGGTTAACAATGAGCGAAAATGATTTCAAAAAAACATATGATGGTTTCACAAAATTGGTGCTTTGGGGAACAATAGCGGTTATTGCAGTGCTAGTAATACTCGCAATCACACTACTCTAAAATTTTAGAATTTATAAAATGATAGTTGGATCAATCAAAGAAAATACCACATTAGAAAAAAGAGTTTCTTTAACTCCTGAAACGGCGAAAAATATCATCGGCCTCGGATTAAAAGTATGTATTGAAAAAGGATATGCACTCCACCTGGGAATTAACGATAATGAATATAAAGATATAGGTGTTGAGATAAAAGGATCCCCAAAAGAGATACTAGACTCGAGTGATCTGATCATAAAAGTAAATTGTCCTTCGGAGGATGAAATTGTAATTTTGAAAGAAAATACAATTTTAGTGGGCATGCTTAATCCATCAAAAAATAAAAAAAAAATCGATCTAATTATTAATAAAAACGTCAAGCCTTTTTCTTTAGAACTATTACCTAGAATTACAAGAGCTCAATCAATGGACGTCTTGTCTTCCCAATCTAATTTGGCCGGATATAGAGCAGTGGTTGATTGTGTTGCAGAGTTTGAAAAAGCTGTACCTATGATGATGACAGCCGCAGGGACTGTGCCAGCGGCTAAAGTTTTAGTTATCGGAGCAGGCGTAGCAGGCCTACAAGCAATAGCTACAGCTAAAAGATTAGGTGCAATCGTTTCAGCAACAGATGTAAGAGCTGCATCAAAAGAACAAGTAGAAAGTTTAGGTGGTAAATTTTTAACAGTTGAGCAAAATGAAGATATGGAAACTGCAGGAGGATACGCAAAAGAAACATCAGATGAATACAAAAGGAAGCAAGCTGAAATGATGAAAGAGGCTCTTAAAAAGAATGACATAGTAATTTGTACGGCATTAATTCCAGGAAAACCTGCACCAAGAATATTAACAGAGGAATTGGTTAAGCTGATGTCAGCAGGGTCAATTATCTACGATTTAGCAGCTGAACAAGGAGGAAACTCTGCATTTTCAGAAGTGGGTAAGATTAATTTAGTTAATGGAATAAAGATAATTGGTGTTAAAAGTTTGATGAATAGTTTACCACTTACCGCTTCAAGTTTATATGCTAAAAACTTATTTAGTTTTATACGCAATTTGTATAGTAAAGATAAGAAAGATTTTAATATTAATTTAGAGGACGAAATAATAGAAAAATCTTTAATTAAAAAAGTTTAATTATGGAAATAGATCCGTTTATATTTAGATTAAGTATTTTTATTCTATCAATTTTTATTGGTTATTATGTGGTGTGGAGTGTAACTCCATCTCTTCATACTCCACTGATGTCAGTTACTAATGCCATTTCATCAGTAATTATAGTTGGTGCTATCATTGCAGCTTTAGCAGGATCTTCAGAGAGTATTTTTAATACCTCAAGTATTTTTGGGTTTATCGCTATCGTTTTAGCAGCGATAAATATATTTGGTGGTTTTTTGGTTACTCAAAGAATGCTTCAAATGTACAAAAAAAAGAAAGATAAAAAGAAATGATTTCAGCAAACTTAGCGGCAATTTTTTATTTAGTATCTGGGATATTATTTATTCTTGCACTAAGGGGATTATCATCACCAGACACTTCTAGACAAGGAAATTACTTAGGAATTGCTGGAATGATAATTGCAATTGTTGTGACATTTTTATCAATCGGAAATTTTTCTACATCATTAGTTTATGTAATAATATTTTTAGTTATCGGAGGAGCAGTCGGTGCTTTTATAGCTTTTAAAATTCCAATGACTGCAATGCCAGAATTAGTTGCAGGTTTTCATAGTTTAGTAGGCTTAGCAGCAGTTTTTGTTGCAATAGCAGCTTTTTTAAATCCCGCAGCTTTTAATCTCGGAAATGTTGGCGATATCAAATTAGCAAGTTTAATAGAAATGTCGATCGGGGCAGCAGTAGGTGCGATAACTTTTTCAGGCTCAATTATAGCTTTCCTAAAACTAAGAGGAATAATGTCTGGTGCTCCAATTACATTTAGCGGTCAGCACATCTTAAATTTATTACTAGGGTTATTTATTTTTATTTTAATTTTTTATCTATGTAAAACTCAATCTACTAATGTATTTTGGACTGTAATTGTAATCTCATTTCTTATTGGTATTTTATTAATTATACCTATCGGCGGGGCAGATATGCCTGTCGTAATTTCAATGCTAAATTCTTACTCTGGTTGGGCTGCAGCTGGAATAGGTTTTACTTTAGAAAATACAGCTTTAATTATCACAGGGGCGCTAGTTGGATCCTCTGGAGCAATATTATCATATATAATGTGTAAAGCTATGAACAGATCTTTTGTAAGTGTAATTCTTGGTGGTTTTGGAGCTGACATTTCTGCTGATGATAAAAAAGAAAAAAAAGATCAAAAGCCAGTTAAGAGTGGTAATGCTGAGGATGCAGCTTTTCTAATGAAAAACGCCTCATCGGTGATTATAGTTCCCGGATACGGTATGGCCGTAGCTCAGGCTCAACATGCTCTTCGAGAGATGGTAGATAAATTAAAAAAAAATGATATCAAAGTCACATATGCAATACACCCAGTTGCAGGAAGAATGCCTGGGCATATGAATGTATTATTAGCCGAAGCAAATGTTCCATATGATGAAGTATTTGAGTTAGAAGATATAAATAATGATTTTGCTAATTCTGATGTTGCATTTGTAATTGGAGCAAATGACGTAACAAATCCTGTAGCCAAAACAGACCCTAAGAGTCCGATATTTGGAATGCCAGTCCTTGATGTGGAAAAATGTAAATCTGTTTTATTTGTTAAAAGAAGTTTATCACCTGGTTATGCTGGAATAGATAATGAACTATTTTATAAAGATAACACTTTAATGTTATTTGCAGATGCAAAAAAGATGACAGAAGATATTGTTAAAAATTTAGATTGATGAGAACAAAAATATTTTGTGATATTGCCGACCATAAGATAATAAAATTTTTTAATAATAAATCTTTAGTTGATGGTTTTACTACAAACCCTAGTTTAATGAGATTAGCTGGTGCAAAAAATTATAAAGATTATTCTTTAAAAATTTTAAAGATTTGTAAAAAAAAACCAATTTCCTTTGAAGTTTTTGCTGATAATTTTAAAGAAATGCTTGCACAAGCTTATGAAATTAATTCTTGGGGAAAAAATGTTTATGTTAAAATTCCAGTAGTCAATTCTAAAGGGGTTTTTACAGGATCAGTAATCAAAGAATTAAGCGATAAAGGAATTAAACTCAATATAACCGCAGTATATACATTTGAGCAAACTAAAAAAATTTATAAAAAGTTGAACAAAAAAACAAAATCTATAATCTCAATTTTTGCAGGCAGAATGGCAGATAAAGGAAAGGATCCTGTTCCAATTTTTAAAAAGAGTATTTCTTTAGTTAAAAAATATAAAAATATCGAAATTCTTTGGGCCAGTACAAGAGAGGCGTACAATTATATACAAGCCAAACAATTAAATTGTAATATTATTACAATGCCGCCAAAAGTAATAAATCAAATAAATGGATTTGGTAAAAGCTTTAAATCAATGACTCTTGATACTGTTAAAGGTTTCTTAACTGATAGTAAAAAATCTAAGTTTAACCTCTAGCTATATTTCGCTTATAATTGTCTTCTTGGTTGCGGGGGTAGGATTTGAACCTACGACCTTCAGGTTATGAGCCTGACGAGCTACCAGACTGCTCCACCCCGCGGTAAATTATTTTTTTTTAATATTAATAGCTTGAAGCTTGTCTTTTTCTTCTTTTATATCGTAAACTATTCTTTGTTCTTCTTTTAACACTCTTAGCTTAGAATTTTCTAAAGCCGAAACATGAAGAAAAATATCTTTTTTTGTTTCATCATCAGTTATAAAGCCATAACCTTTTTTGGCGTTAAACCACTTCACTTTACCGGATGGCATAATAAATCCTCTCATTTTAAAATTTAGTACCTGTTTCTTAGTTTTTGTAGTTTTTTAATTCTTTTCAAATTTTCAGTTTGAACTCTTTTTTTTCTTTCTGAAGGTTTTTCATATGTACTTTTCATTTTCATAACTTTAAAAAAACCCTCTTTTTGAAGTTTTCTTTTCAAAACTCTAATGGCTTGTTCTACATTATTGTCTTTAACGTCTATTTTAATAAAAACCTCCAGTTAATTTTCATGGTTGTTAACATTTGCAACTTTATTTGTCTATACTCAAGCTTCTTTCTGAAGCCTTTTTTTCTGCTCTAATTTTCGCTTTTTTTTCTCTTTCAACTCTTCTCTTTGCTTTTTCTAAACTTTTTTGAAACGCGTCCTGTGTACAAAGAGCTAAAATTACTGGGTCCCTAGGTTTCAAATTTGAAAAATTCCAATAACTTCTTTTTCTAATAAGCGAAACGGTCCCCTTTGTACTTCCTACAAGTTTAGAGATTTGACCGTCAGTTAATTCAGATGCATTTTTACACAACCAAAGTATTGCGTCTGGACGATCTTGCCGTTTGGATAATGGCGTATATTTTGGTTTTTTTCTCTCTTTGACCTCCACATCATCAATTTTTTTTATTAACTGGAGTTTCTTTTCTGGGTTTTTTGAACACGTCTCTATCTCCTCCCTTGACAGCTGACCAGCTAAAATTGGATTATAAGCTTTAATTCCTCTAGCAACATCACCATCTGCAATACCTTTTATTTCAAGCTCATGGAGATTACAAAACTCTGCTATCTGTTTAAAAGTTAAAGTTGTGTTTTCCACAAGCCAAACCGCAGTTGCTTTTGGCATAAATGGTGTATCTGTCATATCTTTATTTTTTTGATCTTAGGTTGCTAAATTTTTTGTTATATTTACTTACTCGACCTTTATCCAAAATTTTTTGTGCCCCACCTGTCCAAGCGTAATGAGATTTCGGATCTATATCCAATTTAAGAACATCGTTCTCCTTGCCCCAAGTAGACCTTGTTTCAAATTCTGTTCCATCAGTCATTACCACTTTAATTTTGTGGTAGTTTGGATGTATATTTTTTTTCATTTGCGGAGTTTTATATGAATAATTGTTTTTACTCAATATCTTTTTTTGCTATTAATCCTTTTAATTCTTCGTAAATATTTGCATTAGATGCTAGAATATTCTTTTTTAAAGGTAGCTTTTTGTCCTGTTCAAAAAAATCTACAAATCCACCTGCCTCTTTAACAATTATAACTCCAGCTGCGATATCCCAGTAATTTAATTCTCTTTGCCAGTATCCATCAAATCTTCCACAAGCTACATAAGCCATATCTAAAGCTGCACTACCAAATTTTCGAATATTTGAAACTTTGTCTGATAAACATATATATTCAGAATAAATTTTCTCTTTTATAGCACTTGATTTCTTTGGACCTCCTGTAACTAGGAGAGAATTTTCAATTTTTTTTTCTTTTGAAACTCTAATTCTTGTATTGTTTAAGTATGCTCCATTACCTTTCTCTGCACAAAACATCTCGTTCATTATAGGATTAAAAATGACACCACAAATGATTTCATTATCCTCTTCATAAGCGACTGAAATCGCAAATTGCGGCACTCCATTCAAAAAATTCATCGTTCCATCTATTGGGTCTATTATCCATCTATTTTTTTTATTTGATTTATTTATTGTACCAGCCTCTTCCGTTACAATTCCATATTCTGGATGAGCTTTCTGTAATTCATTAATTAATATTTTTTCGGTTCTTTTATCAGCTGAACTAACAAAATCTCCTGGGCCTTTTGCAGAAACTTGTAAATTCTCTATTTCTCCAAAATCTCTTATTAAAGATCTAGATGCTTTAACGCATGCATTTGTAATTAAATTAATTTGAGGAGAATTTAATCTCATCAATTTACTCTTTTTACATATTCTAATGTTCGAGTATCGATAATGATTTTTTCACCACTTTCAATGAAAGGAGGAACATTAATTTTTATACCACAATCAAGTAATGCGGGCTTGTATGACGATGAAGCAGTTTGATTCTTAATTGCCGCATCTGTTGTTTCGACCTTGCATTCAATATTATTAGGCAAATCAATTGATATTGGTTTTTCTTCCATAAAAGAGATTGTAACTTCTAAATTCTCTTTCAATAACTTGTAATGTTCTCCAGTAATCTTTTTTGATATTTCAACTTGTTCAAAAGTTTTATTATCCATAAAATAACAGTTTTCCCCGTCTATATATAAAAAATTGAATTTTTTTTCATCAACTTCAGCTTTTTCTACTGCTTCACTTGATCTAAATCTTTCATTTAATTTTGTTCCCTTCAAAACACTTTTCAATTCTACCTGATTAAAAGCGCCGCCTTTTCCTGGTTTTACATGCTGAGTTTTTAAGACGTTCCAATAATCATTTTTATGTTCAATAATCATACCCGGTTTGATTTCATTCGCTGTTATTTTCATTTGAACTTTCTAATTGCCACTTCTGGTTTTAATCTTGGGTTATCCCAAATAAAACTTGATATTGCAATATAATTTGCTCCGGAGTTCATTAATTTTTTATAATTTAAATTATTAATTCCACCAATAGCAACAATTGGCTTTTTAATGTTCTTTTTCGTCCATTTTAAAACATTAAGACGTGCTATTTTTGCATTTGGCTTTAGTTTTGATTTAAAAAATGATCCGAGAGCAATATAATCTGCTTTAAGCCTAACAGCATCTTTTATAAGAAGCTTAGAATTATGACAGGTAATTCCAAAAATTTTGCCTTTAATTTTTTTTCTTGCATTTCTAAATGATCCATCATGTTGCCCCATATGACAGCCATCTGCTCGTATCTTTTTGGCTAAAAAAAAATTATCATTTAAAATGAATTTAACGCTGTGTTTTTTAGTAATTTTTTTGACTTTGTTAGATATTTTTACAATATGTTTAATTTTTGTATTTTTTAACCTCAGTTGGAAGAATTTTACATTTTTGTTTGATAAAACCTTATCTAAATCTTTGTAAAAGCTTTTTTTTATTTTAGGTGGTGAAATTAAATATACTAATCTCCTCAATGGTTTTAAGCCGCAGAATCTTTTTCTAAGTCTGCAGACCACTCTCCCTTTGAAGATAAACTATTCATTTTAGCTCTATGATTAAAAGCTTTTTGAATATTTTCTATGTTATTTTGATTTTTACCAAATTCTCTTAATGCACTTGCTTGCAATCCCCTGCCATAAGAAAAAGTAATTAAGAAATCACTATCATTGATTTTATTTATAGCATTTAAGTTTTTGCTAGACTCAATTTCTGTTTGTCCTCCTGATAAAAAAGCAATTCCAGGTACTTCGCTAGGTACATTTTTTTTTAAACAATCCAAAGTTTTTTTTGCTATTTCGTCAGAGCTTGATTTATCTCTACAATCAGAGCCGGATATAATCATGTTAGGTTTTAAAACAGTTCCTTTCAAATCAACTCTATGTATCTCTAATTCATTATAACATTCATTTAATACATCTGTTGTGACCCTATAGCATTTGTCAATATTGTGTGAGCCATCCATCAGAACCTCTGGCTCAACTATTGGAACCATTTTTGCCTCTTGTACTAATGCTGCGTATCTTGCTAAAGCATGCGCATTAGACTTAATTGACTGAGATGATGGAAATTTTTCTGTAATTTTGTACACAGCTCTCCATTTAGTAAACCTTGCACCTAAGTTATAGTACTCTTTTAATCTCTCTCTTAAACCATCTAAACCTTCAGTTACTGTTTCATCATTAGAACCTGCTAAAGGTTTAGCTCCTTTATCCACTTTTATACCTGGGATAGCACCATGTTTTGAGATTAGCTCAGGTATGGTCGGCCCTAAAGTTGTTGTTTGTCTTATTGTCTCATCAAATAAAATTACACCACCGATAAAATTTTTCATTGCACTTGCATTAAACAATGTTTGACGGAAATTTAATCTATTTTTTTCTAAATTTTCAACATTAATACTTTTAAATCTTTTTGCGATCGTACCGGTGCTTTCATCAGCAGCTAAAATACCCTTACCTTTGGCACACATTTTTTTTGCTATTTCATTTAAGTTCATAAGAGATTATTTATTTTAAAACACTTAGGCCAGGCAAGTCTTTTCCTTCCAAGTATTCTAAAAAAGCACCACCTGCTGTTGATAAGTGAGAAAATGAAAGTTTATTTTTACTGTTTTTAATTGCAGCTAAAGTATCACCTCCGCCAAGAACCGAAACCAAAGTGTTTTCACAAGTATTTTTTGAAATAGACTCAGCAATTGATATTGTTCCGTTACTAAAATTTTTATTCTCAAAATAACCTGCGGGCCCATTCCACAATACAGTATTTGACTGATCTATTATTTTTTGAATTTTTTTTATTGAACTAGGACCAATATCTAAAATAATTTCATTTTTTTTAATTTGATCTAAATTTTTATTTTTTCCCTTCCCTTCGAAACTAGTTCCAACTACACAATCTTCTGGTATTAATATTTTACAATTATTTTTTTTTGCTTCATCGTAAATCTTTTTTATAATATTATTAGTATTACTTTCAATTAAAGATTTTCCTACATCGAAATTTTTATAAATTAAAAAATTGTTAGCCATTGCTCCAACAATAATTAAATTATCTACTTTCTTAATAAGTGTTGTAAGGACATTTATTTTCGTTGATATTTTTGAGCCACCAATAATACATGTAACTGGTTTTTTTTTAGTATTGATTACGAGATTTATTGCTTCAATTTCTTTCTTTAAAAGGGGGCCTGCAAAATTTTTGTTTATAAATTTTGTGATTTTATGAATAGATGATTGTTTTCGATGTGAGCATGAAAAAGCATCGTTGATATAAATATCTCCTACAGAGGCTAATTTTTTCGAAAAATTCTCATCATTATCTGTTTCCTCTTTAAAGTATCTTATATTTTCAACTAATATTACTTCACCCTCTTTTAAGTGTGAAAATTTATTCTTTACCTCTTCATCAAAATTTCCCATAAAGAAATAAACATTTGTTTGAAGTTTATCTTTAAGATATTTAAATACAGGTAACAAAGATAGTGAAGTGTCCCTTACTCCTTTTGGCCGACCAAGATGACTTATTATTATTATTTTAGCTTTTTTTTCAATCAATTGTTTTATAAAAGGTAAGCACATAACTATCCTTGTATCATCCATTATGATTTTGTCTTTAAGAGGAACATTCAAATCTAATCTAAGAATTATTTTCTGATTTTGGATATCCAAATTATCAGGAAAAAAATTTATTTTATCCATTATTTGAATTATTCTCTTAATTTTTTTTGAATTAGATCAGTTACTTTCTCTTCTGATAGATCAAAATGACTATATACATCTTTATAAGGTGCACTTTCTCCAAACTGATCTATGCCTATGTTTGCCCCTCTATTTTTAATAAATTTTTGCCACGATACTACGCTTCCGGCTTCCAATGTTACAACTAATGAATTTTTTTCAATAACATCATTACGAAAGTCTTCAGGCTGTTTATCAAAAAGCTCCATACATGGCATCGAAACTACTTTTGAATGAATATTATTCTCTTTAAGCTTTTTTTGAACTTTTAAAGCTAATTCAACTTCTGTGCCTGATGCAACTATTGTTACATTGCTGTCGTGAGAAGTAATATTTACTACATATGCCCCTTTTTCACATTTGTTTTCTTTTGTATTTTGAGGATTTATGTAAGGAACTTTTTGTCTTGATAACGCGATCGCACTTGGAGTTCCATTACTTTTTAAAGCTATTTCCCAACATTCAAGAGTTTCATTAATATCTGCCGGCCTAAAAACATTTAAATTTGGGATTGCTCTAAGACCTACAAGCTGTTCAATAGGTTGATGAGTTGGACCATCTTCGCCTAAACCAATAGAGTCATGTGAAAAAATGTATATAACTTTTAAACCCATTAATGCAGATAATCTAATAGAAGGTTTGCTGTAGTCTGAAAAAATTAAAAATGTGCCACCATAAGGTATCAAACCACCATAAAGAGCCAAACCATTCATTACTGCCGACATCCCATGTTCTCTTACTCCATAGTGTATGTAATTTCCGTTAAAATTTTTAGAATTAATAATCTTAGAATTATTGGTTTTAGTATTATTAGAACCACTTAAGTCAGCTGATCCACCAATAAGTTGCGGAAATAAAGAAGAAATACTCTCAATTGTTGCCATTGAACACTGTCGAGTAGCTAGATTTGGTTTTGTGTCAAAATATTTACTTTTCTCTTTTTCAATCAAACTCTCTAATTTTTTTAATTCAGAATTTATATTATTTTTTAATAAATCATCCTTTATCTTTGAGCCTTTCTCTTCGATAGTTTCTTGCCATTTTTTTTCTTGTTGTTCACCATTTTTACCAATTTTTCTCCATTCATCTAAAATAGTTTTAGGAATTTCAAAAGGTTTATTTTGCCATTTAAGTTTTTTTCTGACTAATGATATTTCATCATCTCCTAGAGGAGAGCCATGTGAGGAAGCTTTCCCTGATTTGTTGGGAGAACCAAAGCCGATCACAGTTTTACACGAAATAATAGTAGGTTTTTTAGATTTACCAGCTTTAGATATTGCTTTAGAAATTTGTTTTTCATTGTGCCCGTTAATCTCAATAAAATTCCAATTGTAAGACTCAAATCTTTTCTTATAATTATCTGAGACACTTAGTGAAGTAGAACCATCAATTGATATTTTATTGTTATCAAAAAAAACTATTAAGTTTTTTAATTTTAGATGTCCAGCCAAACTCATCACTTCGTGGCTGATACCTTCCATAAGATCTCCATCGCTAGCTATTACGTAAGTTTTGTTATTAATTATTGTGGAACCAAATTTTTTTCTATAGATTTCTTCAGCAATAGCCATGCCAACAGCATTTCCTAAGCCTTGACCTAAAGGACCTGTTGTAGTTTCAATTCCAGAGCCTTTTTTATACTCAGGGTGGCCTGCACATATTGAGTTAAGTTGTCTAAAATTTTTGATATCTTCAATAGAGACACTTTCGTATCCCGTTAAGTATAGTAAAGAATAAAGTAACATCGAACCATGACCTGCTGATAAAATAAATCTATCCCTGTTAATCCAGTCCGGATTTTTTGGATTAAACCTCAGGTGGTATTTAAATAAAACCGTAGCAACATCAGCCATTCCCATTGGCATACCTGGATGGCCAGAATTTGCTTTTTGCACAGCATCGATTGATAAAAATCTTACTGCATTAGCTAATTGATTTAAATTTATGCTCACTTTTAATAACCTATATAGACTTAAACAAAGTATATCAATATTATGATATAATATTTTATGAGCATAATTGAAAAGAAAGAAAAAAATTTAAATCAATTAATAACTAAACTAAACTCACTTACTTTAACTTATTCACAACCAACTTATGAAGTAGAAAAAATTAGAACTGAAAAGAACGAAATATTGAGACAAAAAATCGAAATTGAAAACAAAAATCAAGAACTTCTTAGAGAGCACAAGTATTTAAAAGAGAAAATAAAAACTTTACAATTAGAGGCAAAAAAGAGCTCAGAGTTTGAAGAAAATTTCAATCAAGAAATTGAGGAGCTCAATCAAGAAACTGAAAATCTTGTATCGGAGATAGAAAAATGGCAAATGTAAATATTAAATTCAATAATAAGGATTATTTGCTATCATGTGACGATGGTCAAGAAGAGTCTCTTAAAAAATTAACAAAATTTTTAGACAATAAATATTCTGAACTAAAAGAAAAACTTGGCAACATTGGAGAAAATAAACTCCTATTAATTACAACTATCAAATTAATCGATGAGTATTTCGATTTAAAACAAAAAGTTGCACAGCAAAAATCAAAATTAGATCAAATTTCTGATAAATTTAAGGAAATTAAATCTTTAGCTATCGAGTACAAGAGGGATAAAGACATAGAAATTAAAGATTTAAATAAAGAACTTGATAATTTTAAAAAGACGATAGAGGAAAATAATAATCTTTACGAGTCAATGTTGGATAAAACAACCCAATCGCTAGAAAAAATTATTTCAAATACGGAATCACTGTCTAAAATACAGTAGATGAGTCATAAAAGTTTAATTAGAAAAAAATTTTTAGCAAAAAGAAAAAAAAGATATTTTCAAATTAAAGAAAAATTTTTTAATCCCCTAATTAGATTACTAAAAAAAGAAAAGAAAACAATATCAAATATTTCGATATATTATCCAAGTTTTTACGAAGTAGATGTGCTCAAAATATTGGATTTAAAATTTTTTAATAAGATAAATTTTCTTTTACCAAAAATAAAAAAAAACAATTCTCTAGATTTTTTCAAATGGAAAAAAAACAATTCTTTAAATTTAAGTAGTTATGGAGTCCCGGAGCCAATAAATTCAATAAAAACAACTCCAGACATGATTTTAGTACCTTTGTTAGCTTATGATAAAAATAAAAATAGAATTGGTTATGGTAAAGGTTTTTACGATAAGTATTTGATGAAATTTCTTAATAAAAAGAGGAGAATTTTAACAGTTGGAGTTGCTTTTTCTTTTCAAAAATATCATAACCTGCCAGTTAATAATAAAGATTATAAATTAGACTATATCATTACTGAAAAAGGAATCTTTTAATGAAAATTTTAGTTCTTGGAGATGTTATGGGTTTATCTGGAAGAAAAGCAATAAAACAAAAACTCTCTGAAATTATTAAGGAAAATAAAATTGATTTTACAATCATAAATGGTGAAAATGCCGCTGATGATGGAAAAGGAATAACAGAGAAAATCGCAAGTGAATTTTTTTCTTTAGGCTGTGATGTTATTACATCTGGCAATCATATTTGGGATAAAGAAGAAACCTTAAAATACATTGAGAAAGAGAATAGACTTCTTAGACCAGCAAATTTAGCTGAGGGATCTCCAGGTAAAGGTTTTGGAATTTTTATTTCAAAAGATAAAAAATATAAAGTTGGAGTTATAAATTTAATGGGAAACGTTTTTATGAGAAAGACAGAAGATGTTTTCAAGGTTGCAAAAGAACTATCAAAAAAAATTATTTTAAAAAAAAATGTTGATTTTCTTGTAATAGATTTTCATGGAGAAATTACTAGTGAAAAAATGGCAATTGGACATTTTTATGATGGTTCATCGACTTGCGTAGTGGGTACTCACACTCATGTACCAACTGCTGACACAAGAATCTTAGAAAAGGGAACTGCTTATCAAACTGATATTGGTATGTGTGGAGATTATGACTCAGTAATCGGCATGAACAAGGAAAACTCACTTAAAAGATTTTTTAAAGACAATAAAGCTATCAAACACTTCCCATCCGAGGGTGAAGGAACAATATCTGGACTAATTATAGATGCAAATGAAGATACAGGTTTAGCCAAAAAAGTTTTTAGAGTAATCAAAGGAGGAAAATTAGAAAATTAATTATGGCAGGACATTCACATTGGGCAGGAATAAAACACAAAAAAGGTAGAGCAGATAAAGAAAGGTCAAAAATATTTTCAAAATTATCTAGGGAGATAACTGTTGCTGCTAAACTAGGGGATAAAGATCCAAGCATGAATCCAAGGTTAAGAACTGCAATTCAATCAGCTAGGCAAGCTAATATGCCAAAGGATAATATTTCAAGAGCAATAAATAAATCAGAAATTTCAGGTAATAGAAACTATGAAAGTTTAAGGTATGAAGGTTTTGGACCATTCAATTCCGCTTTCATAATTGAAACGTTAACTGACAATAAAAATAGGTCAGCTTCGAGCATAAGAACGGTCTTACAAAAAAATGGTGGCAGACTAGGCGAGAATGGATCAACTGCACACATGTTTGATAATTGTGGAGTAATTCATATTGAAAAAAAAAAGATAAGCGAGGACACTGTTTTCGAAATTGCAATTAATTCTGGAGCTAAAGATTGTCACACAATTAATAATTTTTATGAAATAATCACAAAAAAAGAGGATTTTTATAAGATCAAAACAGAGCTTGAAAAATCGATAGATGGTTTTACGTATTCAGCCATTGAGTGGAGAGCTAATAACTATTTAAATTTAAACAAAGATCAAAGTAAAAAAATGATAGAAGTATTGAAAACTTTAGAGGATTTAGATGATGTTCAAAATATTTTCACAAACGCAAATTTAGATTTTTAAACAATGAAAGTAATTGGTATAGATCCTGGATTAAGTGGCGCTATAGCCATTTTGGAGGATAATAAAGTGGTTAGTATTTATGACATGCCAGTGATGGCTGAAGGAAAAAAAAACAAAAGACAACTTAATAGCGCCCAACTAGTCAATATTATAAAAAATAATATTAGATCTGACGATGAAATAGCTGTTGTTGTTGAACAGGTTAATGCGATGCCGGGCCAAGGCGTAACTAGTATGTTTAACTTTGGACAAACTTTTGGAGCTATAAAAGGTGTATGTGCTGCTTTAAATTTATCAATTTTTTTTGTGAGACCATCAAAATGGAAAAAACATTTTGAACTTATAAATTCTTCAAAAGACTCAAGTAGAACAAAAGTAATTGAAATGTACCCCTCTCTATCTAGCCAATTATCAAAAAAAAAAGATGTAAATAAATCTGACGCGATATTAATTGCAAGATTCTTTAATGAGACACGATTTAAAGATAAAAATTAGGACTATTTAATAAAAAACGCCAAATTCATGACACATTCTAAAAGTAATTAGCTTAAATGGAACAAGAAATAGCTTCACAAATTGTTGGTTTAGGTGGCTCTTCAGATTTTACGTTGTGGAGTCTTTTCAAGAGAGCAGACTTTGTTGTTAAATTTGTAATTATACTTTTGATCGCAAGCTCCATATTTTCATGGGCTTTAATTTTTGATAAATTTAAACTATTTAAATCTATAAATAAATCCACTGAAGACTTTGAAAAAAAGTTTTGGAAAGCTAAATCAGCAGAAAGTTTTAATAACAATCTTCCGGTTAATTCTAGTGATCCGGCAACTCTTATTTTTAAAGCAGCAATGGCAGAATTAATTAAAACTAAGCGACAATCTTCTGCAATTCAATCTGCAAGAGTTGAGAGAATCTTAGAAATTGCGACAGACAATGAATTAAAAAAAGTAGAGAAAAATTTTACTTTTCTTGCAACTATTGGATCTACTGCCCCATTTATTGGATTATTTGGAACTGTATGGGGTATTATGAATTCATTTCAATCTATTGCCATTTCTAGAAATACCAGTCTTGCAATAGTTGCCCCTGGAATAGCCGAGGCTTTATTTGCTACAGCATTAGGACTGCTTGCTGCAATTCCAGCAGTTGTTGCATATAATAAATTTAATAGCGACTCTAGAAGATATTTCTCAAAAATAGATAATTTTTCAAAAAGATTTCTTTCAATAATATAATAATGGCATTTAAATTTAATCGCTCTAGAAACGAACCAATGAGTGAAATAAATGTTACTCCTTTTGTTGATGTCATGCTTGTTCTTCTTATTATTTTTATGGTCACCGCTCCGTTATTAACTGTTGGAGTTCAAGTCGATCTTCCAGAGTCATCAGCAGACTCTCTTCCAGATGACCAAGAACCGCTTACTATCAGTATCAACGCAAAGGGAGAAATTTACATTCAAGAGCATAAGGTAACTTATCAAAAAATGGTTCCAAAATTATTAGCTATAGCTAAAAATAGAACTGATACTAGAATTTATGTAAGAGGAGATAAAAACATTAATTATGGAAGAGTTTTAGAAGTAATGGGAACTTTATCAGGCGCTGGCTTCTCAAAAGTTGCTCTTATTTCTGAGCCATATAAAAATTAAGATGAAATATGATAAAAAGTTTATTTTACTCAATAACCTTTCATTCAATAATGATCCTGCTAACTGTACTATCTTTGCCATTTATGCTTAGAGATCCAATAGATTTACCTCCGATAGTATCAGTAGAATTGATTCAAATTTCCGATAAGACCAACATACCCTATGCGCCTAAGGTAAGAAAAATTATTGAGGAAACAAAGAAAAAAGAGGAAGAGAGAGTAGTTTCAGAGCAAGCGCCACCAGCAGCTAAAGAAAAAGAAAAACCCGATAGAATTCCTTTACCAAATGATAAAAAAGAAAAAAAAATTATTAAAAAAAAACAAAACCCTGAAGAGGTTAAACCCCAAATAAGACAATCTTCAGAATTTGAAAAAAAAGAGATAATTGATACAAATCAAATTGCAGCATTAATTGATAAAGCCAAAGAAGTAGAAGCAGTTAAACAAAAAGATAGCAACAAAATTACTCAAAGCTCAAGAAAAAACTCATTTGCAACAGGACTTACTCTATCAGAGGAAGATGCACTAAGAGCCCAAATATTTGGTTGTTGGAGTGTACCTTTAGGTTTACCTTATGATCAAGACTTACTAGTAAGAATAAAACTTCAATTAAAAAAAGATGGAACAATAATGAAATCTGAAATAATAGATCACGAAAGAATGAACAGGCCTGGACAGAAATTTTATAAAGTTTTAGCAGAGAGTGCATTAAGAGCAGTTAGACTTTGCCAGCCTCTGAAGGTTCCTCCAACTGGGTATGACAAATGGAAAGATTTACAATTAAATTTTAACCCAACAGAAATGTTAAAGGGGTAAATGAAAAAGTTCTTTTATTTTATTTTTATTAATATCTTGTTATTAAACAGTTCAAACGCTCTTATAGAAATAGATATTACTCGTGGTAATCTTGACCCGCTTCCAATAGCTGTTTCTCCACTTCACGTAGATATAAAATCTGAAAAATTCAAAGATTTAAAAGTTAAAAATCTTGGAGAAGATATATCTAAAATTATTGAGCAAAATTTTAGAAATACTGGTTTATTCAATCCATTAAAAAAAGATGCTTTTGTTCAAAAACCTGACATTGCACATTTAAAACCAAGATTTGAAGATTGGCGTTTAATAAAAGCACAAGCTTTGGTTACTGGCAAACTTTTGATTAAAGATGAAAAGCTTAAAGTTGAATTTAGACTTTGGGATTTAGCAGCTGCTCAAGAAATGACTGCTCTTGCATTTACAACAACTCCTTCAAATTGGAGAAGAGTAGCACACATTATTTCTGACAAAATCTATGAAAGACTCACTGGCGAAGAAGGATATTTTGATACTAGAATAATTTATGTCGCAGAAAGTGGACCAAAAAATCAAAGAATTAAAAAATTAGCTATTATGGATCAAGATGGTTTTAATACAAAATATCTCACTTTAGGAAATGAGCTTGTTTTGACACCAAGATTTAATCCGACAAATCAAATGGTAACTTACATGTCATATTTTAGAAACATGCCCAGAGTTTATTTGTTAGATATTGAAACAGGAACTCAAGAAGTAGTTGGCAATTTTCCTGGTATGACTTTTGCACCTAGATTTTCACCTGACGGAAAAAAAATTATAATGAGTTTTGCTAAAGATGGAAACTCAGATATTTACACAATGGATCTCGAGTCAAGAATTGTAGAGAGAATATCAGATCATTCATCAATAGACACATCGCCTTCTTTTTCCCCCGATGGTAAATTTATTGCATTTAACTCTGACAGGAGCGGACTACAACAAATTTATGTAATGAGAAGTGATGGCAGTAACGTAAAAAGAATAACATTTGGAAAAGGTATTTATGGAACACCAGTGTGGTCGCCGAGGGGTGATTTAATAGCTTTCACAAAAATGCATAAGGGAAAGTTTTTTATAGGCGTTATGAGAACAGATGGAACAGGTGAAAGATTATTGACAGAAAATTATTATCAGGAAGCCCCTTCATGGTCTCCGAATGGAAGAGTTTTAGTTTTTTATAGAGAGACTAAAGCAGGAGAAAAAGGGAAGGGTTTTTCTGCAAAATTATGGTCTATTGATATAACAGGATATAATGAGAGAAGACTTTCCACTAAAACTGATGCCTCAGACCCATCTTGGTCTTCATTATTATCTAAGTGAGGTTGAAATTAATGTAAAATATACTTGAATAACTTCAAATAATTTGAAATAACCAAAATAAAACTAGGGGAAAAAATGACACTAAATACGAATTTAAAAAACATATTACTTGTAATATTCACGACTTTAATATTAAGCGCTTGTTCAACAGCAAAAAAATCTGGTGATATTGAAGGTGATGTTTACACTGGAAAAGAGACAGTTGAATTTTTAGCAGCTGGAGTACCGGACAGAGTATTTTTTGCAACTAATAAATCATCATTAACAACTGCATCTAGAGCAACATTGAGAAAACAAGCTACTTACTTAAGAAAAAATAAAAATTTAAGTGTGACAATAGAAGGTCACGCGGATGAAAGAGGTACGCGAGAGTACAACTTAGCTTTGGGTGAGAGAAGAGCTAATGCAGCTAGAGATTATTTGATGACTTATGGCATCTCAGGAAAAAGAATTTCTGTGATAAGTTATGGTAAAGAAAAACCAGTAAATCCAAAATCTTCACCTCTATCTTGGTCTCAAAATAGAAGATCAGTTACAGTGAAAGTAAATTAATATTTATTTAATTATTTAAAGACCCTTCAATATAAAATTGAAGGGTCTTTTTTTTGCCATTTTATATAAATAAATTTCAACTATGCAAATCAGTAAAAAAATGAAATACATAATAGTTATTTTACCAATTATATTTTTCTCTATTTTGAAAGCAGAAGAAGAAGAAATTTATTTAAAGTCTTTATCAGATCAAATACAAGTTCTTATTAAGGATCTTAAGACATTGGAGAAAGCTGTTTACCAAAAATCTGATATCACTCTTTCATCAAATACTTTTAAATCAGATGGTCTTAATGAAGATATACTCACAAAACATCTTTTAAAACTTAATGAGATTGAGAATCAATTCAGAGAACTTACTAACAAATTTGAAGAAGTTAATTTTAAATTAGATAAACTTTCAACCCGAGTGACAAAGATACAATCAGACACTCAATTAAGATTTTCAGATCTTGAACAAGAAGTTCCTGAAAAGTTAAGAAATCAAAAAGCTAATTTACCTGGAACAAGCAAACCGAAGGATTTTGGAGCTAACCCAGGTTACCAAACATCAAATTTACCAAACCAACAAAAAATTACATCTATTGAAAGCGCTCAAACTGTAATTACTGAGGAACCAGAAAAAAAAGAGTCACTTTTACCTAATAAACCTGCAAAAGAGCAGTACGAGTTTGCAGTAAGTTTTATGAAAATTGGTGACTATGAAACTGCAGAGTTTGCGCTTAAAGAATTTATTGATAAAAATAAAGACCATGATCTAGCCGGAAGCGCTCAATATTGGTATGGTGAAACATTTAGAATCCGTCAACTTTATTCAGATGCAGCAACAGCATATCTCGATGGATATCAAAATTATCCAAAAAGTAGAAAAGCTGCTGATAACCTTTTAAAATTAGGAATAACTATGGTTCAATTAGGTGAAAAAGACCAAGGGTGTAAAATGATTTTGGGAGTGAAAAAAGAATACCCAAAAGCTAACAAGTCTGTGTTACAAAAAGCTCAATATGAGCAAAAAAAATTCAAATGTAATTCTTAAAGATATTTTTAAGAGCAACCCTGAAATTGCAAAAATTTATTTAGATTTTAAAAAAAAATTAAGTAATTTAAAAAGTAAATCTTTTGCAGTAGCAGTTTCTGGTGGTCCAGATAGCCTAGCTTTAGTTGCTTTATCAAAAAAGTTTTCAAACGAAAATAAAAAGAAGTTTTTTTTCATTCTGATTGATCATAGACTAAGAAAGAATTCATCCAAAGAAGCTAAAGCTGTTAGAGGTTTGCTTAATCAGCACGGAATAGCTCTTAAAATAATTGTTAATCATCAGCGTATTACAAGAAACATTCAAAGCAAAGCTAGAGAGGTAAGATATAAACTACTAACAGATTTTTGCAAAAAGCATAAAGTCAAAATTTTACTCACTGCACATAATTTAGAGGATCAGGTTGAAACTTTTTTTATCCGTCTTTCGAGAGGAAGCGGCCTTAAAGGCCTTTCAGGTATGGATTTTTCAACTGATTTGTCCGGCAATATTAAGCTAAAAAGACCTTTGCTTAATATTAATAAGAAATATTTGGTGAATATTTCTAACGGTATATTTGGTAAATATTTTAATGATCCTTCAAATAAAAATGAAAAATATTTGAGAACAAAAATTAGAAGACTCAAACATCCATTAAAGAAAAGCGGTATTAATTATGAACAAATAATTAAATCAATTAATAATTTAAACTCTAGCAAAGAAACACTTGATTTATATTTCAAGGAAATATTTCAAAAAATTATTAAAAAATCTAAAAATAAAATCGTCATTCAATTTGATGAGTTTAAAAAATTAAATTTAGACACTAAAATTCAAATGATTAACAAGTCTATAAAAATGTTAAAGAAAAACTATTATCCACCGAGATCAAAGAAAGTTTTAAATTTGATTTATAATCTCAATAACAGGAATTATAAAAGATCTACTTTAGGAGGCTGTTTATTTGATAAAAAAAAAGATCTTTTATACTTAAAAATTGAAAAAAGTAATAATAATTGACTTTTTTTGATCAAATTTGTCTTATTTACAACTTATTATAACTTAAAATATACTTGTACTTATTAAAATAATGATTATCTAAAATATATGAACGTCAAAAACTTAATAATGTGGGTAATTATAATCCTGTTATCTGTGGGATTATTTAATATGTTTCAAGATCCAGAAAGAATAAAATCTGGAAACAACTCATTAGCCTTTTCTAATTTTTTAAACGAAGTTGACGCAGGAAGGGTTGTTGAGGTCAAAATACAAGGTAACAATATTTCAGGCGTTCTTGCTGATGGTAATACTTTTACAACTTATTCACCAAACTACCCAGAATTAATTGATAAGCTTTCTAGCAATGGCGTTAACATTATAGCTTCACCTCAAGAAGATAAAATGCCATCACTTTTAGGGATTTTACTCTCATGGTTCCCAATGCTTCTGTTAATCGGCGTTTGGATATTTTTTATGAGACAGATGCAAGGAGGAAAAGGTGGAGCAATGGGTTTTGGAAGATCGAAAGCAAAACTTTTAAACGAGGCTCAAGGAAAAGTAACATTTAATGATGTTGCTGGTGTAGAAGAAGCAAAAGAGGAAGTTGAAGAAATAGTTGAATTTTTAAAAGACCCAAAAAAATTCAGCAGACTGGGAGGTAAAATTCCAAAAGGTGCTCTTTTAATTGGACCACCAGGAACTGGCAAAACTCTTTTGGCTAAAGCAATAGCAGGAGAAGCTAATGTGCCTTTTTTTTCAATTTCAGGTTCAGATTTCGTTGAAATGTTTGTGGGAGTTGGTGCCTCAAGAGTGAGAGATATGTTTGAACAAGGAAAAAAACACTCACCTTGTATAATATTTATCGATGAAATAGACGCAGTAGGTAGAAGCAGGGGAGCAGGTTTAGGTGGAGGTAATGACGAGAGAGAGCAAACTCTCAACCAACTTCTTGTAGAGATGGATGGTTTTGATACAAACGAAGGAATAATTTTAATAGCAGCTACTAACAGACCTGATGTTTTAGATCCAGCTTTATTAAGGCCTGGTAGATTTGATAGACAAGTTGTTGTTGCGAACCCTGATATTATTGGTAGAGAAGCTATTTTAAAAGTTCATATCAAAAAGATTAATAAAGGACCAGACGTAAAATTAAGAACTATTGCTAGAGGAACTCCAGGATTTTCTGGAGCAGATCTTGCAAACTTAATAAATGAGTCAGCTCTTTTAGCTGCAAGAAAAAATAAAAGAGTAGTTACAATGTCAGATATAGAAGAGGCAAAGGATAAAGTAATGATGGGTGCAGAAAGAAGATCAATGGTAATGTCCGAGGATGAAAAAAAATTAACTGCTTATCATGAGGGAGGCCATGCAATAGTTGCTCTTAATGAACAAGCTTCTGATCCAATACATAAAGCTACAATTATACCTAGAGGTAGGGCATTAGGAATGGTCATGAGATTACCTGAGAGGGATCAATTATCTGTCACTAGAGAAAAAATGCATGCAGATATTGCTGTAGCTATGGGAGGTAGAATTGCAGAGGAAATAATTTTTGGTCACGATAAAGTAACTTCTGGCGCATCATCAGACATTGAAATGGTAACTAAAATGGCAAAGAATATGGTGACTAAATACGGTATGACGTCTGAATTAGGTACTATTGCGTACGGGGAAAATGAAGAGGAAGTTTTTTTAGGTAGATCCGTAACAAAACAACAAAATATGTCAGAGGAAACTGCAAGAAAGATTGATGAAGAAGTAAAGAAAATAGTAGATAAAGGCTATGAAAGAGCAAGAAAAGTTCTTACCGAAAAAATTGATGATCTTCACAAGATTGCAAAAGCATTACTAATTTATGAAACTTTATCAGGTGATGAAATAAGAGATTTAATATTAAAAAACATTAAGCCAACTAGATCTTTTAAAGAGGATGAGAGTGATGAGGGAAAATCTTCATCAGCACTAGGATCACTAGGGTTAAAACCAAAACCTGCAATCTAAAAAACAAATGATCAAATATTACACTAGAGCGTGTAATTTTTTTCATGGTCCACAAGCTAAATATTTATTAAAGAAAAAACTTGCTTTACCTTTGTGTGGTAATAAAAAAATAGTTTTTGACAGCTTAGAACTAATAACTAGAAAAAAAAATAAGATTCATAACAGATTAATAAAATTACAACACATTAAATCTCTTAAAATAAAAGAGCAAAAAATCATAAAAGAAGATTTAAAAAAAATTACCAAAAAAAGAAAAAATTTTCTTAAAAATATCAACTTTATAAAACCATCTATTATGGGGATTTTGAATTTGACACCTGATAGCTTTTCTGATGGGGGTAAATTCAATTCAAAAAAAAAATCAATAAAACAATTAGAAAAAATGATTAAAACTGGTGCAGATATAATTGACGTAGGTGGAGAGTCAACTAGGCCAGGATCAAAGACTATACGTCCATCAGTAGAGTGGCAAAGGGTGCAAAAAATCATTAAATATTTTAAAAAAAAATACAAAAAAAAATGTTTATCGATCGATACGAGAAAATCCGAATTGATGGCAAAAGGTATCGAGTATGGTGTAAATTTGATAAATGACGTCTCTGGTTTTGAATATGATAATAAATCACTTAAGATTTTAGACAAACATAAAATACCAAAAGTTTTACATCATATGCAGGGGACACCAGATATAATGCAAAAAAATCCTAAATATAAAAATGTTTTATTAGACGTGTACGATTTTTTTGAAAAGAAAATAAAAAAAGAGATTAAAGGTAAAAAAATTATCTTGGATCCAGGAATAGGATTTGGTAAAAATTTGAAACATAATTTGAGTTTAATTTCTAAAATTTCTCTGTTTCATAGCTTAGGTTTTCCAATACTAGTTGGGACTTCAAGAAAAAGGTTTATTAGTCAGATTGCAGGTAGATATGACAGCAAAGATAGAATAGGCGGAACTTTAGCTTCAGTGATATATTTATTATTACAAGGAGTCCAAATTTTTAGAGTACATGACGTAAACGAGGTTAAACAAGGGATTTTGATTTTTAATAAAATTTTATCAGATAAATGAAAAATAAATACTTTGGAACAGATGGAATAAGAGGCACTGTCAATAAAGGTAATATAACTGGTGAAAAATTTTTTAAATTTGGGTTAGCTTCTGGAACATATTTTAAAAATCAAAAAAAAACTAAACAGATAGCAATCATAGCTAAAGATACAAGATTATCCGGATATACACTCGAACCAGCTCTTGTTTCAGGTTTAGTTTCTGGAGGCATGCATGTTTTTACTTTGGGGCCGCTACCCACTAATGGTCTAGCAATGCTCACTAAAGCGATGAGAGCTAATATGGGTATAATGATAACTGCTTCTCATAATCCATTTTACGATAATGGCTTAAAACTATTTGGGCCAGATGGAATGAAACTTTCTGACAATATTGAAAAAAAAATTGAGAAACTTATAGACGCAAAAATTACACAACAATTATCGAATCCTAAATTTCTCGGAAGAGTAAAGCGATTAGAGGATGGAAATGATAAATATATTAAGATATTGAAAAGTAATTTTCCAAAAAATTTCAATCTAAAAAATCTAAAAATAGTTTTGGATTGCGCAAATGGCGCCTCTTATAAAGCAGCACCTAAACTACTAAAAGAACTTGGTGCAAAAGTCATTCCTATTGGTATAAAACCCAACGGCCTTAACATAAATGATAAATGTGGTTCAACTTATCCATCAAAAATCAAGTCTGCTGTAAGAAAATATAAGGCACATGTGGGCATCTCTTTTGATGGCGATGCTGATAGAATTATAATGTGTGATGAGAAAGGAAAAATTATTGATGGAGATCAAATTATTGCGATGCTTGCTAAAAGATGGAAATATAAAAAAATTCTCAAAGGTGGTGTTATAGGAACTCAAATGTCAAATTTTGGTTTAGAAAAATTCTTAAAGGAAGAAAAAATTAGTTTTTATAGATCTAAAGTTGGAGATAGATACGTTAAGGAAAAAATGAAAAAATTAAATTTTAATCTTGGTGGTGAACAATCTGGACACATAATTTTAGGAAAATTTGCAACTACTGGTGATGGCCTTATGGTTGCGTTAGAAATTTTGTTTTCACTAAGGAAACAAAAAAAAGCGAGTGAATTGTTAAATGTCTTTAAACCTTTGCCTCAAATATTAGAAAACGTTAAAGTAAAAGATAAAAATATTATTAATAGTTTAAAATGTAAAGTTGCTATTAGAAATGCACATAAATTAATGGGTAGTAAAGGGAGAGTGTTAGTGAGAAAATCTGGCACAGAGCCAATTATAAGAATTATGGCAGAGTCAAACAACAAAGGAATAATTTTAAAGTGTATTAATTTAATTAAGAGATCTATTAAATAAATTGAAACCAAAGTCTAAAATATTAATCATAGCTGGATCAGACTCATCTGGTGGCGCAGGAATTCAAGCTGATATAAAAACGATCACATCACTAGGCGGCTACGCTATGACAGCTATTACGGCTATCACATCACAAAATACAACAGGTGTTTATTCTGTTACACCCGTCTCACCAAAGGAAATAGAAAAACAAATTATAATTACTTGTAAAGATATTAAACCTGATGCCATAAAAATTGGTATGCTTCATTCTACTGATGTTATTAATACAAT
>CACNZU010000003.1 GCA_902624885.1 uncultured Pelagibacteraceae bacterium | reverse complement strand
ACTATTCTTAAATCATCAATTGTTTTGATTGTTAATTGCCAAAAAAGTGTGATGTCTTGGATATCTATATTTTTTGAAAATTGGTCAACCAATTTTACTTCAGCTTCAGAAACTGACATATCCTTTGTAATCTTGCCCAAATTAATTCTTCTACTGAAAAGATATAAGACTTCTAAAACATCATTTAGAAAATTTTTTGCATCTAAGCCGTCTTCAATTAAACTTTTAAGATATTTTAGAGCCTCATTCTCATCTCCACTGAAAATCTCATTTAACAAAGAAATTATTTTAGTTTTATCAGCTAGGCCGAGCATTACTCGAACATCATGCTCATCGATTGCCTTATTCTTATGAATTGATTGAGAAATCAATGCTCGATCTAATAGTGAAATCGAGTCTCTTACTGATCCTTCGGAGGCTCTAGCAATTATTTTTATTGCATCATCTGTTATATTCCCTTTTTCTTTAATAACTATATCTTTCAAATGATCACATAATTGCTTTACACTTACCCTTTTTAGATCAAATCTTTGACATCTTGATAAAATTGTTACTGGAATTTTTCTTACTTCAGTAGTAGCTAATATAAACTTTAAGCTTGAAGGTGGTTCCTCTAAAGTTTTAAGCAATCCATTGAAAGCTTGTTTTGATAGCATATGAACTTCATCTATAATGAATATTTTGAACTGTGCGCTAGTTGGACTGTATTTTGAATTTTCAATAAGCTCTCTGATGTCATCTATCCCTGTCTTAGAGGCAGCATCCATTTCTAAAATATCTATGTGATTTGAATTGATTATTTCTTGACATGTTGTACAGAACTTTTCACTAGAACATTCTACTTTTTTATCTTTATTTTTTTCACAATTCAGTGCTTTAGCAATTAATCTTGCTGTCGTGGTTTTACCGACACCTCTGATACCAGTTAAAAGATATGCGTTAGGTGTCTTACCTAAATTAATTGAATTGATTATAGTTTGGGCTATTATTTCTTGACCGATTAAGTCTTTAAAAACTTGAGGTCTGTATTTTAATGCTAAAATTTTATTTATCATTTATTAGAGGCAGGCAACAACCTGAAAAATTTTCACTACGGCTGCTTCTTTTCAGACCTGACCGGGTTTATGAAACATCCACCTGATGCCAACCTCAATATGATTATATCAAGATCAATTTAAATACTACAAGGGTAGAATTAAATTTTGTGGACTATTTTTGCCTAAAGGGTGATGCTTCATAAACTCCCAAAATATCTAAAGTTTCTGTGTGAAAACCGAGTTCCTCAAGAGCTTTTTTTACTCCAGGTTGTTCCAAATGGCCTTCGAGATCGAGATAAAAATTTGCTTGATCAAATGTATTCTTGACTGAAAAACTTTCAAGTTTTGTTAAATTTACTTGATTGGTCGCAAAGCCACCTAAACACTTGTAAAGCGCTGAAGGTTCACTTTTTACTCTAAATATACAACTCGTAATAAATTTTTTTTCCTTTTTAAATTCTGGTTGTTCAATATTTTTTCCCATAATAAGAAAACGAGTGACATTTCCTTTTTCATCCTCAATATTTTTCTCCAAAATTTTTAAATTATAAATTTTTGCAGAAAGCTCTGATGCTATTGCAGCTATCGTCTTATCTTCCCCTACTGCTAAATCTTTAGCAGACCCAGCAGTATCTGCTGAGATTATTGGTTTAAATTTTTTTTTAGTTATTAAATTTTGACATTGTCCAATCGCTTGTGCATGACTTCTAACAAATTTAATATCATTTATAGTTGCATCTGGTTTACATAATAAGTTATGCTCAACTGCTTGAAAATGTTCTCCATGAATTTGTAATTTGTATTTTGGAAGTAGGTAGTGAATATCGGCAACTCTACCTGCCAGAGAGTTTTCAATTGGTATTACAATTTTATAACTAGCATCGTTGTAAGCTTGTTTAAAAGTCTCTTCAAACGTAGTGCATGTTTTTATTTCAGAGTCCTTATAAAGATTTTCTGCAGCAATATGTGAGTAAGCTCCAAGCTCACCCTGTATAGCAATTTTTTTTTTACTCATTTGTTTCCATTATCTTTTTAATTTCCTCTAAATCTTGCTCGGTGTCTACACTTAATGGTGATGAGTCCACATAACCAACGTGTATAGACATTCCATTTTCCATGGCTCTTAGTTGTTCTAATTTTCTTTCAAGCTCAAGTTTTGATCTTTTAAGACCTACATAACGCGATAAAGCTTTATTAGTAAAGGCATAAATACCGATATGATGATAAGCTTGAAGTTCTTGTATATTTTTGAGTCTAACAAAATCTAAAGCTTTAACGTACATGCTCGTTTTTAACTTTTCTTTTACTAAGACCTTAACAACATTTTCGTCCTTTAGTTCTTCATTTGAACTTAATTTACTTGCTAAAGTTCCTATTTCACAATGACCTTTATTCATATAATCGACTAAATTATTTATAGTCTCTGGTGAGATATTTGGCATGTCGCCTTGTAAATTTACAATTATATTAGGATTAGCATTTAAATTTTTTTTAAAGACCTCAAACACCCTATCAGTTCCTGTCTGGTGATTTTCTGCTGTTAAAATTGCATTTCCCCCAATTTTTTTTACAGTATCAATTATTTTTTTATCTGGAGTTGCCACATAAACTTCTCCAGCATCTGCCTTCATAGCTGCCTCATAAACATGAAGAATCATCTCTTTGTTGTTTATAAGTTTAAGGGGTTTATTGGGCAATCGTATAGCATCTAATCTTGAGGGTATTATTATTGCAGTTTTATTCATAATTATGCGTCCTAGAGACGCAAAAAAATTTGGTAATTTTAAGTTTTTTTTTTAAAACTCGTGTTATACGTCTTTTAAGTATTTACCAAAATTATGGATAGTTTTGAAATAAATAAAATAATAGCCGCAGTCCTTCTAACGGCCCTAATTGTTATTGGTATTGGAAAATTCACAGACATATTATTCCACGTAGAGAAACCTGAGCAATCGGCCTATAAAGTTGAAGGATTAGAAGTTGCCTCAACTAGCAGCACGACTGAGTCTTCAGAAAAGGTTCCAGAAGTAGTAGATATAAAAGCTTTATTGGCTATGGGAGACTTAGCTCACGGAGAAAAAGTTTTTAAAAAATGTAGCGCCTGTCATATGATTGCAGCAGGTGGAAAAAACATGATAGGTCCAAATTTATGGAATGTGATTGGAAGAACAGCTGGTTCAGTAAGTGATTATAAATATTCTAAAGCAATGGTCGCCTATGCTAAAGAATGGTCTTTTGAAGAAATGAATAGTTACTTAATTAAACCTCAAGCATATATTAAAGGGACTAAAATGGCTTTTGCTGGACTTAGAAAAGAAAAGGATAGAGCCTCAGTTATTTTATATATGAATTCAAAAGGTGATAATCCAAAACCTCTACCTTAATCAAGGCACCATTTAATAATACTTTTTTGAGCGTGCACTCTATTTAGCGCTTGTCTCCAAACTACTGATTGCTTTCCATCTATCACTTCATTTGTAACTTCTTCCCCTCTTCCAACTGGAAGACAATGCATAAAAATGGCATCTGAATTAGCTTTGCTCATCAATTTCTTATTAATTTGGTAAGGTTTTAAAGTTTTCTTTTTAGAAACTTTATTTACTTTATCATTCATTGAAACCCATTTGTCAGTCATAACGCAGTCTGCACCGATAACTGCTTCTAAGGGTTTTGAAGTAATTGTAAGTTTTATTTTTTCTTTTTTAGCAAGTTTTAAAATACTCTTATTTGGAGAATATTTTTTTGGACAGCCAATTTTGAGTTCGAAATTGAATTTACCTGCAGCTTCAATCAAAGAATTTGACATATTATTATTACCATCTCCAATCCATGAAACAGTTTTGCCTTCAATAGAACCATTGCTTTCTTCATAAGTAAGAATATCAGACATAATTTGACATGGATGGCTCACGTCTGAAAGGCCATTAATAATTGGGATATCTAAATGTTTTCCGAACTCCTCTAAATTTTTGTGAGATGAAGTTCTCAACATAACGATGTCGACATACTCCGATAGAACTTTTGCAGTATCTTTTAAAGTTTCCTCTCCTTTGCCGTAATGGATGCCATCTGGATTTAAAATAATTGATGATCCGCCTAATTGTTTAACGGCAATGTCAAATGACATTCTTGTTCTTGTTGAGGGTTTCTCAAAAATCATAGCCATCGACTTGCCTTCAAAGGGCTTATCTTCATCAGGCGCAGATTTATTTAATCCAGTTCTATTTTGTTTTCTCTGCTTTGCCTCTTCAATTATTGATCTAAGCTCTACTGAAGAGCAGTCAGAGATATTTATAAAGTTTTTCATTTAAAATTTTTTGCAAACTTTCTCTATTATTTTTAAACCTAAGTTAATTTCACTCTTTGTTACATTCAAAGGAGGCAAAAGTCTGACTACGTTTTCAGCAGCTCTCACTGTCAATAAATTATTATCCGAAAGTTTTTGAATAAATTTAGCTTGATTTACATGAAGACAAAGTCCAATGAGCAGTCCTTTGCCTCTTACCTCTTTAATAACTTTGGGATACTTGTTTTTAATTTTATCAAGTTGACTTATAAAATATTTTCCATTTTTGCTTATATTATTTAGGAAACCTTTTTTAAACATAACATCCATGACTGCATTTCCGGCACTCATTGCTAAAGGGTTTCCACCAAATGTTGATCCATGGGTTCCCGGCTTCATACCTGATGCTACTTTTTTATTAACTAAAACTGCACCTATTGGAAAGCCACCACCGATACCTTTTGCAATTGGGACAATATCAGGTTTTATTTTTGCATATTCAAAAGCGAAAAATTTGCCACTTCTTCCAATACCACATTGAACTTCATCAAGAATTAATAAAATTTTTTTCTTATTACATAGTTTTCTTAAGCCTTTGAGGCAAAAATCTGGAATAACTTTAATGCCCCCTTCTCCCATAATTGTCTCAACCATAATAGCGGCAGTTCTGCTGGTTATCGCTTTTTCTAAACCTTTGTGATCACCAAAGTTAAAGTGATCAAAACCATCTACTTTAGGTTTAAAACCTTCAATAGCTTTTTTGCTGTTACTAGCAAAAATAGCTGCGATAGTTCTTCCATGGAAACTATTATTAATACAGAGAACTCTATTTTTTCTTGGTTGACCTTTTGAATAAAAATATCTTCTAGCAAATTTGATAGCTGCTTCTGTTGCTTCTGCACCAGAATTTTGAAAAGTTACATAATCTGCAAATGTTTTTTGGGCTAGTCTTTTTGCTAGTCTCTCTTGCTCAGGGATAGTAAAAACGTTTGAAACGTGCCATAATTTTTTAGATTGTTTATTAATTGATCTTATTAAATAGTCATTAGCATGACCAAGGCAATTTACAGCAATTCCTTGAACGAAATCTAAATATTTTTTTCCATTCGTTGTATATAAGAAACTTCCTTTTCCCTTAGAAAAAGAGATTTTCTTTCTGTTGTAGGTATTTAAAATTTTACTCATGATTTTATTTTATAGCCTTTTTTATACAATAAATAACAAACAAGCCAGCTAACAAAGCTTAGGGCAGTTAGATATACTAAACCAACAGAGATTGAGCCGTCTGAAGTGCCTATAAAACTATATCTAAAACCATCAATCATATAAAAAAAAGGATTGACTTTACTTACTGCTTGCAAAATATCAGGAAGTCTCTCTATCGAATAAAAAGTACCTGATAAGAAAGATAATGGAACTATTACAAAATTGGTGACAGTTGCCATATGATCGAATTTTTCAGCCCATAATCCTGCAATTATTCCTATATTTCCCAGAACAAAAGAAGAAAGCAGTGTAAAGGCTATAAGCGTTAAATAGTTTTTGATTTGAATATCTATAATTAATTTAAAAACAATGATCGAAACTATTCCAATTAATACACTTCTTGTTACAGCTGCAAGTGAGACCGAGATGGTTACTTCTCCAGCAGACAAAGGAGCAAACAATAAATCAACCATAGTTCCATCAATTTTTTTAATCATAAAAGATGACGAGGAATGAGAAAAGGATTGCTGAATTACCTGCATTGAAATCAACCCTGGCGCTAAAAAAGTTATAAAAGGTACTCCAAGCACATCACCTCTATCTGCTCCAATAGCTAAAGACAAAACAAGTAAAAAGAGTAGAGATGAAATTAGTGGAGAAAAAATAGTTTGTATCCACACAATTAAAAATCTAAGAACTTCTTTTTTGTATAAAGTCCATGTTCCGTACCAATTAATTAATCCAAATCTTCTTTTTCCAATTTTATATTTTTTCGAAATTTCAACCATTGATAGTCTTATAACCTGTTATTAAAAAAACTGTGCAAAACTAAATCTACTCACAGCTTTGATGCGTTTTAATGTTTTAAACCCCAATATTATGCCCTAAGTTTTTAATAATTACTAAATATTGTAATTATATACTATGAGTTGGACAGAAGAAAAAGTCGCTAAATTAAAAGAACTCTGGTCAAAAGGGCATACTGCAAGTCAGATAGCCGAAGCATTGGGTGACACCACTAGAAACGCAGTAATTGGGAAAGCTCATAGATTAAATTTAGAAGCTAGAGCCCCTTCTAAGCAATCTAATTCACCTAGAACCAATGATAATAAGCAGATTAGAAAAGGCCCTGCGCCAACATCAAGAAAAGCTAAATTTCAATCAATTTTATTAGATAAAAACTTCGAGCCAGAGAACCCTAAATCTTTAGAAGAGCTTACAGATGAAACTTGCAAATGGCCTATCGGTCATCCCAACGAGGAAAAGTTTTATTTTTGTGGTAGAAAGCCTGAAGGAGATTTTCCTTATTGCAAACTTCATGTTTTGTACGCCTTTCAACCTAAAAATCAAAAAGACGATGATCTGGGCGATGAGATTCCAGAATTTATCGAGAAAAAAGTTAAGGCCTCAGGGTAATTCAAGCATTAATGGAATTTATTAAAAAATACCTTAAGTGGTTAAGTACTTTTTTAGTCTTAACGGGAATACTATTAACTAACTTAAATATTTATCCAGTAAATATAATGTTCCATGGTGCTGGAGTTGTTGGTTGGACTATTGCTGGTTTTTTATCGAAAGATAAAGCTATTCTTACAAACTTCGGATTACAAATTCCTTTATTTTTAATAGGGTTTTATCAAATTATATTTCATTAAATAACCCCGTGAAATTAAGCTGTGAAATTTAATTATATAAGATAATTTGTGGATCAAATTTTTAAAATTTGATTTTCAAAAAAAAATTTTTATAAACGATCCAAGACCCAAATCAAAAAAAAAAAATAAATTTTCCCAGTAGACAAACTTTTTTAGAAAGTTATAAAGTGAATCATCTTATGGATATAAGTTTAGTATATACAATAATTGGTTTCGGTCTTGCTGGTTACAGTGTAATAGCAAATGACTCTATACAAACTTTAGGGACATTTATTGCATCTAAGAAAAAGTGGTTTGCTTGGTATATTCTAGCGGGATCAGCTTCATTAGTTATGATTTTTGCCCTATCTTGGGGATGGTATAATTATGATGGAGATATTTCTTATGGCAGGTTAACGAGAATTCCATATCAAGAAATTCAGTGGTACCACGCTGTTGCACCAGCTATTCTTTTATTATTAACAAGAATTGGAATTCCAGTTTCGACTACTTTTTTAGTTCTGTCTGCATTTGCTTCAACAATTGTTTTGGAAAAAATGCTTGTAAAAAGTATTGTTGGCTACGGTATTGCAGCCACAGTTGCCTACATATGCTGGATTGTAGTTTCCAAATTTATCAATGAAAAACTCGATGAGGTAAAAGGAGATACATGGATTTCTTTTTGGCGTAATTCAGTTTGGGTAACATCTGGATGGTTATGGTGGGTTTGGTTATCTCACGACGTTGCTAATATTGCGGTATTTCTACCGAGGCAGTTGGATCTAACATTGTTATTAATTGTTATGGCGTATTTTACAGCCTTACTATTTTATATCTTTTATATTCACGGTGGGCCAATTCAAAAAGTTGTATTAGAAAAAACTGGGACTAGATACGCGAGATCAGCAACAATTATAAATGTAATCTATGCAGCAGTTTTGTACTATTTTAAAGAGTTAAATGATTTACCAATGTCGACAACATGGGTGTTTGTAGGTTTATTATGTGGAAGGGAGCTAGCTATTTCAACAATGAACAAAGAATATAAATTCAAATATGTGTTCCCATTAATTGGTAAGGATTTTGTAAAAATGTTTTTTGGTTTAAGTGTTTCGGTGGCAATAGTTCTAGTGATTCACTATTTCATTATTCCACGAGGACTATTTTAGTTATCTTTGTTTTTATCTTGAATTTTATCGTATAAGTCTTTCAAATCTTTTTCGGACAAATCTTTTCTTTTTAATTCATCTAAAATATCTTCATCCTCTTGCTTGAGTTTCTCTTTTCTTTGTTCTTCTTTAACCTCACCTCTAGCATCAAACCCTGCTTTAATAAATTTGGCCGATACAAGAATAACAATGATAGCAATGATACCTGCTAGTGATAAAAACAATAAAGTCATTATTGAGTTATACCTGATATTTGATGCTGTGTTAAATGAGTTTCGTTAGTATGTAAATTTGTAGCAGTAGAATTAAGAAAGGTAAAATAGTTCTAATAAGCTCCATTGTATGGTTATATTCATCAAGTTTTCTCTCTAACCAATTTCTTTGATATTTTTTTTTTGCCATGGGTTTATTTACACGATGATAAATATATTTTCAAGTTTTCAGGCTTAAAACCAAGAGATATTTTTAGATTTACAAATTTCTTGAACCTTTTTTGGATAGTCAGTGATAATTCCATCGACTCCGTACTCGATCATCCTAATAATATCTTTTTCTCTATTCACTGTCCAAACACAAGTAGCTAAACCGTGTTTGTGTGCTAATTCTACATTTTGTTTAGTCACATCACGGTAGAAAACACTCCATACATGTCCCTCTAATGATTTAATAATATTTGGTAATAAAAATAATTCTTCCATTGGGTAATTTTTAACCATCCAGGGAGAGTTCTCATAAATATTCTTTTTCGTTATTGAAAGACCTTGTTGCAGAGTAATAAATCCTCTTAAAATATTTGGATTTTGTTTTTTAAGGGCGTAAAGAATTCTAAAATCATAAGAAGTGATTAAAGTTCTATCCTCAAGATTAAAGTCTTTTATATCTTTAAGGATTAAAGAAACCATTTTCTCTGGATCTGGTGTTACATTTTCTTGGGTAGGGGTTGATTTAATTTCTAGATTTAAGAAAACATCTTCATATTTGTCTTCCGTCACTAATTTAAAGAAATCAGTTAATTTTGGTATTTTTTCTCCTGTAATAGGTTTTTGATTTTTAAATCTTTTTGCGTACTTTGTTTCGGGTTTTATACTTCCAATACTATACTTACTAATTTCATCATAAGTCAGTTCTACTAATTTCATACTTTTATCTGTAATCCAGTTTCCTGAGGCATCTTTAACTAAATCAGGATTTAATCTGTAGTCATGAAATATTGTTGGAATATTATCTTTTGAAATTACAACATCGAACTCAACAGCTTTAATACCAAGATCAAAAGTATATTTAAAACCAGAGATTGAGTTTTCAACAATATCGCCTCTAGCTCCCCTGTGGCCGTAAATTCTTATGTAGTTAGGTTTCGTTAAAAATGGATTGATCAATTAATCCTCAAATCAGTATTAGTATCAAACAGGTGTAGTTTGTCATTTTGAATGGAAAGATTAATATTTTTTCCAATAGTATCTTCTTTAACAACACCTGAGATACTTGCAACTAAAATTTCATTACTATTTTCAAGTTTACCATGAATAAGTGTATTAGCTCCGATCAGCTCTACAAGTTCAACTTTTAACTTGATTGGACCATTTTGTTCTAATTCAAAATCTTCAGGTCGCATACCTATATTAACAGGTCCATTAAATTTTGAATTCACCGAAAGCGAGGCTTTGTTTGCCAAAATCAATTTGTTACCTCCACAATTACCTTTTAAAATATTCATTGCAGGACTTCCGATAAATTGAGCCGTGAATAAAGTTTTAGGTTTCGTATATACTTCTAAAGGTGTTCCAATATGTTCTACATTACCTTCGTTCATAACAATCATTCGATCAGCTAAAGTCATAGCTTCGACTTGATCATGTGTTACATAAAGAGAGGTAGTTTTTAATTGAGTTTGAAGTTTTTTAATCTCTAATCTCATTTGAACTCTTAATTTGGCATCAAGATTTGATAATGGTTCATCAAATAGAAAGGCTACAGGGTTTCTTACAATGGCTCTTCCCATGGCAACTCTTTGTCTTTGTCCACCAGATAATTGATTAGGTTTTCTCTCTAATAATTCTCCAAGCTCTAAAATTTCAGCAGCTTTTTGAACTCTTGATTCAATTTCCTCCTTTGGCACTTTTGCAATCTTTAAACCATAAGCCATGTTACCAAAGACAGTCATGTGCGGATAAAGAGCGTAATTTTGAAATACCATTGCAATATTTCGTTCCATAGGTTCAAGCTCATTTACTTTTTTATTATCAATTAAAATATTTCCTTCATTAGCATCTTCTAAGCCTGCCACCATTCTTAATAGAGTTGATTTTCCACATCCTGATGGTCCAACTATCACGATTAGCTCGCCATCTTTGACATCGATACTCAAGTCGTGAATAACCTGCGTTTTCCCAAAAGATTTCTTTAGATTTTGTAAACTAATTTGAGACATTATTTATCACTTTCTAATAATCCTTTAACAAAAAACTTTTGCATACTTATTACTACTATTACTGGTGGTACCATAGCTAACATTGCGGTTGCCATAACCGTTGGCCAGTGTGCATAATCATCTCCGGTTGGTATCATTGAGTCTATCGCCATTACTATAGTCCTCATATCAGGATCGGTTGTCATTAATAGTGGCCACAGATATTGGTTCCAGCCAAAAATAAATAAAATAACAAATAAAGCTGCAATATTAGTTTTACTTATGGGAACTAATATATCAAAAAAGAAACGCATAGGACTACATCCGTCCATTCTAGCTGCTTCAACCATTTCATCAGGTATGGTCATAAAAAATTGTCTAAATAAAAAAGTTGCCGTAGCTGATGCAATTAACGGGAAGATTAATCCTGTGTAAGAGTTTAATAGGTTTAAATTTGCAACAACTTCATAAGTCGGCACTATTCTTACTTCAACTGGAAGCATCAGAGTAATAAAAATTAACCAAAAACATAAGTTCCTAAATGGAAATCTAAAATAAACAAATGCAAAAGCTGATAATAAAGAGATTATTATTTTTCCAACTGTAATTCCGATTGCCATAATTGCAGAGTTCATCATCATTTTTATAACAGGTACTTTTGCGCCATAACCCTCTGGTGAACCTCTAAATAATGCGTTTGCATAATTTTCAAAAAACTCTGTTCCCGGTAACATTGGTAATGGAGGATAAATAATTGCATCTTGTGTTACAGTGGATGCAACAAAAGTTAACCAAACTGGAAAAAATATAAATAATACACCAAGAATTAAACCGAGGTGAGTTAACCAATATCCTGATTTCTTTTTTTCAACCATTAGTAATGAACCTTTCTTTCTATATATTTGAATTGAATGACGGTTAAAATTCCAACTAACACTAAAAGAATTACAGACTGAGCTGCGCTTGATCCTAGATCTTGGCTCACAAATCCATCGGAGAATACTTTATATACTAGTATAGTGGTCGATTGTTCAGGTCCTCCTGAAGTGATCGTATGTATTACTCCAAAAGTATCAAAGAAAGCATAAACAATATTTACTACTAATAAAAAGAAAGTGATGGGTGAAAGCAGAGGTATTACAATTGTACCAAATCTTTTCCAAAAACTAGCTCCATCTATCGCTGCCGCTTCGATAATGGATTTTGGAATGGCTTGTAGTCCTGCTAAAAAAAATAAAAAGTTATAGCTTATTCTTCCCCATGATGATGCTAATATAACTAAAAACATTGCTTGATCACCTTTTAAAGTATGGTTCCATTCATAACCCAAAGCTTTAAGATAATAAGAAGCTAACCCAATGTTTCCATTGAACATAAATAACCATAGAACACCTGCAATAGCTGGTGCAATAGCGTAAGGCCAAATTAATAATGTTTGATAAACTCCTGCTCCTTTAATTAATCGATCGGCTAATGCTGCTAAGTATAAACCTAAAGCCATTGATGAAACCGAAACTGCAGTTGAAAAAATTACTGTCGTTTTAAAACTTGCTAAATAATAAGGATCAGATAATAAAAATCTAAAGTTATCTAAACCTACAAATTCTGTTTTAAGGCCAAAAGGATCTGGTAAAAATAAAGAATTCCAAATCGCTTGGCCTGAAGGATAAAAAAAGAAAACAAAAGAAATCAGTAGTTGAGGTGCAACTAGTAGTGCTGGTAACCACCAGCCTTTAAAAAAAACTCTTTTTTCCATTTGATCTTAAGAATGTTACTAGGGGCTTTCGCCCCTAGTAAATTAAATTGATTTATTTATTTGCTCTTTCAAATCTTCTTAAAAGAACGTTACCTCTTCTTACAGCGCTGTCTAAAGCTACTTGAGCAGTTTTCTTACCGCTATAAACTCCTTCCATCTCTTCATCGATAATACCTCTTATCTGATCAAAAGATCCAAGACGTAAGCCTTTAGAGTTTTGAGTAACTTTATTTCTCATCATCTGTATTCCAGCTAAATCAGTTCCAGGATTTGATTTGTAGAAACCTGAACTTTTAGTTTTTTTAGCAGCAGCAGTTGTTACACCTAAATAACCTGTATCTTGGTGCCACTTAGCTTGAATATCAGTTTTAGATAAGAAAGCTAAAAACGCGGCTGTTGCTTTGTTCTCTTCTTTAGATTTTCCAGATAATGCCCATAGAGAAGAACCACCAATAATTGTGTTTTGAGGTGCTTCAGTTCCTCCATAATAAGGTAAGTGTCTAATACCAAATTCGAATTTTGCTTCTTTTTTGATACCAGCATAACCAGCAGAAGACTCTGTCATTAACATACATTCACCGGCTCTAAAATTTTTACCGGCTTCATTTCTTCTACCCATATATTTAAATTTACCTTCTTGCGCCCATTTACCTAAAGTTTGAATGTGCTTAATATGAACTGGGCTGTTAAATGACAGCTCAGTATCTAAACCAGCAAATCCATTAGCTTTAGTTGCGAATGGTATATTATGATACGCTGAAAAGTTTTCTAAATGAACCCATGAGTGCCAGCAAGTACAGAAAGGCATATCAATACCTTTTGCTTTTGCTGCATCAAGTGCATTTCCAACTCTCTTCCAAGTACTTAGGTCCATTTCTGGATCTAAACCTGCTTTTTTCATTAGATCTTTATTTACCCAAAGAACAGGCGTTGATGAGTTATATGGCATAGATAGCATTTTGCCGTCTGTTGTAGTGTAATAACCACTTACCGCTGACACAAATCCTTTTGGATTAAAACTTTGTCCAGCATCTTTCATCAGTTGGTACATAGGAACATAAGCTCCTTTGGCTGCCATCAAACTAGCAGTACCGACTTCAAAGACCATAAGTATATTTGGATGTTGTCCGGCTCTAAATGCAGCTATACCTGCGTTAAGAGTCTCGGAGTAATTTCCTTTTCTTGTATGAACAACAGTGTATTTGTTTTGGCTTGCGTTAAACTTGTTTACTTGTTCGTCAAGTAGTTCACCAAGTCTACCACCAAAAGCATGCCACCATTGTATCTCTACTTTTGCTTGAACTGTTGTACCCGCAAACATTACGAATAGAGCAATTGAAGCAATTATTGCTTTTAAATGTTTCATTTTAATGTCCCCCGTTTTTTCTTTAAAAAGAAAAAAGCTAGCACAAATTATGTTTAAATAGGAGTCGGTTGAAAAAATTATTTTCTACCTGAGGTTTTATTTAACTTTGCCAAAAGTATTTAAAATAACGACTCCAGAAATAATTAGAACCAAACCTAGAATTCCATAGAGGTTGGGGGTTTGGTTATATTTAAATATTCCAAATAAAGTTACCGCCGTAATCGTTAATGCTCCATAAGTTGCATAAGTAAATCCAACAGGAATTATAGTCATTGCTTTAGATAAACAAAAAATACAAACAACAATACTTGTGATGCAAAAAATAGTTGGTGTGAGCTTAGTAAAACTTTCTGTAGTTTTGAGAAAACCGTTACTTGCTATACCTGTTATAATTGCAAGAATTAAATAAATATATCCACTTAATAAACTTATACTTTTCATTTTGCTTTAGCGAACTGGCCGCCGTCTTTAAATCTCCATAACCATTTTTTCATTTCTTCTTCAACATCTATTGGGTTTATATCAAGATCCTTAAGTGTTAGATGGTTATTGGAAACAATATTATCTGCCTCAGACAAAATTTCACATTGGTCTCTAGTTAAAATCGGGGGTAAAGGAAGTAAATCTGTAATAGTGCTCTGTATTTTTGCTATAGCCATTGGCATTTCAACAACGAATCTTTTTTTATTAATAGTTGATAAAATTGACTTAACCATATCTCCAAAACTAATTATTTTTGGTCCTCCGATCTCATAAATTTTACCTTCGTTATTTTTACTCTCGATTACTTTTAAAATAGAGTTTGCAACATCTGAAACTAAGATTGGTTGAAATTTATAATTTTTGCCTACAACTGGAATTACAGGCAGTATACTTAATTTTGAAAAAAGATTAGTAAAATTATCTTCAGGACCGCAGACTACGCTTGGTCTTATGATTACTGTTTTTTTAAAATTCTCAAGTGCTTTTTGTTCTCCTAGAAATTTTGATTTTTGATAAAGAGATTTTGATTTATCATTTGCTCCAATAGCGCTGACATGAATAAATTTCTCAACATCTGACTCTGAACAAATCTTAGCAATAGCTTCAGGAATTTTTGAGTGAATATTATAAAATTTTTGTTTTCTGTTTTCAAAGAGTATACCAATTAAATTTACGACTACATCTGAATTTTTAATTGCTTCTTTCAAATCTGAAAAGTTTTTTGGATTCCAGTCCAATAGTTCGATAGCGCCTGGTGTTGCTTGAGTCTTTAAATACCCTTTTTGAAAGGCTTTTCTAGTTGTGATAATACATCTATAGTTTTTCTTGGTCAAATTTCGAACAAGATATCTTCCTATAAATCCCCCACCACCAAGGATTGTGCAAATTTGATTTTTCATGGTATTTAAACTTATATATGAAAATAACTAAGATAAAAGAGGACATAACTCCAGAAATTGCAAAATCGTTTGAAAACAGTATAGCTATTGATACTGAGGCGACAGGCTTACAAATACCAGAGAGAGATAAATTAAGCTTGATTCAAATTTGTGATGAAAAAGGAAATGTTTTCATCATCCAGCCTAATAAAAAAAGTTATGATGCACCAAATTTGGTCTCGATTTTAGAGAATGATAAAATTTTAAAAATTGGACATTTTTTAAGATTTGATAAAAGCGCGCTAGAATATTTTTTAAAATGTAAAGTTAAAAAAATTTTTGATACAAAAATAGCCTCTAAAATTGTTAGAACTTATACGGATGCTCATGGGCTTAAAAATTTGGTACAAGAGTTCTGTAATAAGTCTATAGACAAAAGACAAGGTAGCAGTGACTGGAACAAGGACATTGATGATTTATCTGACAAACAGTTAGAATATGCAGCTAATGATGTAATATATTTACATAAAATTAAAAAAGAACTTGAAAAAATGCTCATTAGAGAAAAAAGAGTTGAGATGTTTAATAAATGCTTAAATTTCTTAGACACTAGAGTTGAATTAGATCAAAAAGGTTTCAAGGAAGATATTTTTGAACATTAATGAAAAAAAAAAATTACATTATTTCAGCAAAAAAGTCGGCCTCTATTCAAATTAATGAATTAAAAAAAGTAAAAAGAATTTTTAATAATTCATTTGTAAGAGCAGTTGAAAGTATTTTAAATTGTAAAGGTAAAGTTATATTTGCAGGAATTGGAAAATCTGGATTAATAGCAAGAAAAATTTCAGCTACTTTTTCAAGCGTTGGAATTCCAAGTTTTTTTTGCGACCCGGCTCAAGCTTTACACGGGGATATGGGACAAATAGAAAAAAGAGATTTATTAATTATCTTTTCTTATTCAGGGAATACTTCTGAGTTAAATAATATGATAAGATACGCAAATAGAAATAGAATAAAAATTATAGGTGTAGCTTCAAAACCAGATAGCATATTATTAAAAGCAAGTGATATAAAAATATTATTACCTAAAGTCAGAGAGTCAGATATAACTGGAATGGTCCCAACCTCAAGCACATCAATTACACTTCTTTTCGGTGACTGTTTGGCTACTACTATTATGCAACAAAAAAAATTTTCTAAAGAAAAATTTAAAGTTTTCCATCCTGGGGGAAATATTGGAAATTCTTTATTGCTGGCTAAAGATATTATGGTCAGTGGAGTAAAGATGCCAGTTATTAATTATAGAAAAAGCTTTAATGAAGCTTTGAAAATTATGAATAGAAAGCAATTAGGTATAGTGATTATAATAAATAAAGGTTTCATAAATGGTATAGTGACAGACGGAGATTTGAGAAGGGAAATTAAAGGAAATCCGAAAAATAAAAACTTAACAAAAATAATGACAAAAAAACCTCTAGTTGTTAGCGAATTTATGCCTGCTTCAAAGGCACTTGCAATAATGAATGAAAAAAAAATAACTAGCTTACTTGTTGTTTCAGATAAAGACATAAAAAGATCAAAAAAAAAGTTGAAAGGAATAATACACATACATAATTTGCTTCAAAGCGGTATAAAATGATAGAAAGAAAGAAAAAATTAAGACTTATCCAATTTGCTCTACTAGTTTGTGGCCTTATGATAATTTTTTTTACTTACGCCAACAAAGAAAGATTTTCAAATGAAAAAATCGTTAATAGGGAAACGCAGGACAAAATAGAAAAGCAGCTTTCTAATCTGGAGGGAGACGTCTTCTTTGATATAGAATATACTGGTTTAGATCTAGCAGGTAATAGGTATGTACTAAAATCGAAAGAAGCAATCGCTGATAAATCTAATCAAGAAATAATTTCAATGAAATCTGTTGAAGCTATATTTTATTTCAAAGACGATACTATACTTACAGTCAAGTCTGAAGAAGGAATTTACAATAATAAAACTCTTGATATGATATTTAAGAAAAACATAAAAGCTCTATATGAGGGAAGTGAGCTTTATGCGCAAAGAGCAGATTTTTCCAACTCTAATGGGTATTTAACGATAACAGAAGATGTCAAGGTCAATGATTTTAGAGGGACAATGGTTGCTGATAAGCTTTTATTTGATATAAAAAAACAAACTTTAAATATTGCATCATTCAATGATGGCAAGATTAATGCTAATATAAACTTAAAATGAAAAAAGGTTTTAGAATTTTAAAATTTAAAAAAGACAAGCCAATCTTTGAAGTAAAAGATGTTAACAAATCCTTTGACGGACGACCAATATTGAAAAAACTTTCTTTAAAAGTTTATCCAGGTGAGTGCGTAGGAGTTTTAGGACCAAACGGTTGTGGTAAAACTACTTTATTTTCTATGTGTATTGGTGAGCAAAATGTTGAGGGAGGAAAAATTTTTTTAAATAGTAAATCAATCGAACAAATTCCAATACACTTAAGATCCAAAGAAGGTCTAGGATATCTTCCACAACAAAGAAGTGTTTTTAATATGTCTGTTTATGACAATATAATGGGTGTTGCTCAAATCTCAATTAAAGGATCAGAATATCAAAAAGCCATAACTGAAAAGCTTTTAGATGAATTTAATTTACAACACCTTAGATCTTTAAACGCCTCTGTTTTGTCTGGTGGAGAAATCAGAAGACTTATGATGGCAAGAGTGATGATTAAAAAACCTAAAATTGTTTTACTTGATGAGCCTCTCGCTGCACTAGACCCATTAGTGATACAAGATATACAAAAATATATTTTAAAAATTCAATCTAGCGGAACTGCAATTTTAGTTACTGACCATAACGTAAAAAATCTTTTTGATATAACTGATCGTAGTTACGTTTTAGGTGAACATACAGTCATAGCTGAGGGAACTTCAAGAGAGTTGCTAAAATCAACAAAAGCTATCGAACAATATTTTGGCTCTCAATTTTCTTAAAATTAATGCCTGTAAAAAGATTTAATCTATTTATTAACAAGAAAGTTCCAATATTTTCAAAAACAATAAAAGTCGACTCTGATAAGTCTATCTCAATCCGTAGTTTTTTAATTGGCGCTATATGTCAAAACATTTCGTACACATATAACGTATTAGAATCTGAAGATGTAATATCAACCATTAAATGTTTAAAAAAGTTAGGTGTAAAAATAATTAAATTAAAAAATGGATGTTATAAAGTTTTTGGTAAAGGACTAGGATCTTTTTACGGAAAAAAAAATTATGAATTAAACTTTGGAAATTCAGGAACTTTAGCTCGGCTGTTGATTGGCATCCTTTCAACAACTAAGGGTGTGCAAGTAAAAATTAAAGGAGACAAATCTTTAAATAAAAGGAGCATGAAGAAACTTATAGAACTTATGTCAGAATTTGGCGCACAATTCTTACCTAAAAAAAAATACAATTTTCCATTAAAACTTATCTCAACTGATTTACCCATTGGGATAAACTATAAGGCTGGGGTTTCCGCCCAACTCAAAAGTGCTGTTATGCTTGCAGGTTTAAATTCTTATGGAAACACTCAAATATTAATAAATGAAAAAAGTAGAAACCATACTGAGAATATGCTGATGGAAAATAAGCAAGCAATTAAACTTAGTAAAAATAAAATTTTAATTTTTGGAAAAAAAAATCTCAATCCAATTAATATAGATGTACCTGGAGATCCATCTTCCGCGGCTTTTTTTACAGCATTGACTTTGTTAAATAAAAAATCTTATTTAAAAATTAAAAACGTTTGTTTAAATAAAACTAGAATTGGATTTTATCAAATACTTAAAAAACAAGGTGCTAAAATAAAATTCCAAAATATTATAAAAAAAAATAATGAAAAAAGAGGGGATCTTATTGTTGAAAGTTGTAAACTTAAACCATTAAATGCTTCAAAACATTATTATGTTAACTCAACTGACGAATACCCAATTTTATTTATTATTGCAGCTTTGACTAAGGGGATTTCTGTCTTTAGAGGTATAGGTGATCTTAAAAATAAAGAAAGCGATAGAGTTAAAGAAATGCAAAAAGTGTTAAAACAAATTGGCGTAAAAAGTAAAGCATCGAAAGGAGAGGTAAGGATTTTTGGAAAAAAAATTACCTCTTTTAAGAATAAGAAAATTAAAGTCCCTAATCTAGGAGACCATCGAATATGTATGTCGACTTTTATTTTAAGTATTTTAATTGGAGCAAAAACAGAAATAAAAAATTTTGAGACTGTTTTTACCTCTTCACCATCTTTTTTAAAAATAATGAAAAGTTTAGGAGTGAAATTTGAAACAAATTAAACAGAATGTTCAAATATCATGTGATGGAGGAGCTGCAACGGGGAAATCAACAGGGGCCCAAATGATATCAAAAAAATATAAATTAAAATTCTTATCATCAGGTTTATTATATAGATATGCAAGTTACTTAATATTACGTTTCAAGCCCAAAAATCCAATTTTATTCTTAAGAAAAAAGTTTAAGACTCTAAATTACAATAGTCTAAAAAAAATAAACTTACATTCTCCTGAAATATCAGAATATAGTGCTATTATAGCAAAGAAGAATGAAGTTAGAAAAATATTAAAAAAATTTCAGATAAATTTTTCAAAAAAATATAAAAATTGTTGTATTGAGGGGCGTGATATTTCTACAAAAATTTTACCAAATTCAGATATAAAATTTTTTTTTAAGTGTAATTTAAATATAGCTGCACAAAGAAGATACAGAGAACTTAAAAAAAAGAACCCAAAAATTAAAAAGAAAGAGGTTAAAAAAGCCCTTAAAATCAGAAATATAATGGATACCAAAAGAAAAAACTCCCCTTTACTTAAACATAGAGATTCGATAGAAATCGACACCGGTAAATTGAATAAACAATCTATGTTGGCAAAAATGTCCAAGTATGTTGAAAAAACAATAGAAAAAAAGTATGGCAACTGAACAAGAACTAAAAAAAGATAGCCCTTTACAAAAAGAATTCCAAAACCTTTTAGAAAAAGATTTCAAAGATAGAAAGCTTAAAGAAAACGAAATAATAAAGTCAACAGTGACAGAAATAACAAAAAATTTTGTTGTAGTTGATTGCAAAGCAAAAATGGAAGGTATGATACCTATAGAAGAATTTAAAAATGATGATGAACTAAAGAAACTTAAGGTTGGATCACAAATAGATGTGTATTTAGAACGAATCGAAAGCTTTAAAGGAGAAATAATTATCTCCAGAGATAAAGCTAGAAAGATGAAGGCCTGGAAGAAAATGGAAAAAGTTTTTGAAACACAAGAGGAGATGACGGGTTATATTACAGGTAAAGTAAAAGGTGGATTTATAGCTAACGTAGAAGGACTTCCATGTTTTATGCCTTCCTCACAAATCGATATCAGACCACTCAAAAGAATAGATCACTTAATGAACACACCTGTAAAAGTAATAGCAACTAAAATTGATAAAAATAGAGGAAATGTTTGTGTTTCTAGGCGAGCAGTGCTTGAAAAAAGTAAGAATGCAGAAATTACAGAGGCTTTAAAAAATATTAAAGAGGGAGATGTAGTTGATAATGCTGTTGTTAAAGCTACCACTGATTGGGGAATTTTTTTAGATATAAATGGTATCGACGCATTACTTCACGTTTCTGATTTAAGTCATGGAAGAGTAAAAAAACCATCTGATCTAGTAAACATTGGTCAAAAACTTAAAGTGAAAATCACAAAAATTGATAGTAAAACAAACAGGGTATCAGCCTCAATAAAAGCTTTAACTGAAGACCCTTATGAAAAAATTGAGAAGAAATATAAAGTGGGCGAAATTTATAATGGCGTAGTTACAAAAATAATGGATTATGGTTGTTTCGTGAAAATAGAGGATGGAATCGAAGGTCTAATACATAATTCTGAATTAGATTGGTCGAACAAAAACATAAAACCCAGCTCAGTTTTGTCCGTTTCCCAAGAAATCAAGTTTAAAATCGTAAATATAGAAAAGGAATCAAAAAGAATTTCTCTGTCATATAAAGCCACATTAGAAAACCCTTGGGAAAAAGCCAAAGAAAAAATTGGAGAAGAAATAAAGATAAAGGTGAACAATGTGACCGATAAAGCAATTTTTGGTGAAATTATTGATCTAAAACTATCAGGTATGTTGCACTATAAAGAGATTTCTTACGACGAAAATATTGAAGATCTTAAAAAATTCAAAAAAAACGACTTAATAACAGTAAAGATAATTGAAGTAAAAGATGAAAAAATAAAATTTTCTAAAAGAGCCTTAGATAACGATCCCATGGACTGGTTTAAGAATAACAAGAAAAAAGTTGGAGACATTATTACTACAAGAATTCATGAAGTTTTAAAAACAGGTGTCAAAGTTTCAATTGATAAGGATAAAAAACTTATTGCAACTATAAGAAAAGCTGATTTAGCAAAAGACTCGGCAGATGCAAGACCAGAGGTATTCTCGCCAGGTAACGCCCTTGATGCAAAAATTACTGAACTTGATACTAAACAAAGAAAAATTAAATTAAGTGTAAAAGCTGCTCAGATTGATGAAGAAAAATCTTTAATTGCTAAGTTTGGTGAAGGTGCCACAAAGTCTGGAGCAACATTAAAAGGTATATTTGAAAAAGCGATTGGAAAAAAAGGAAAAAAAGAAAAATAATTGTCAAGACAAGAAATATTAAAAAAGCTAAAAGAAAAAAATCCTAAATTAAATCAGCAAGAATTAGAAAATATAATAGACATCTTTTGTGAGGGCCTTGAGAAGGCATTAATTGATAATAAAAGTATTGAATTAAGAGGATTTGGTACATTTTTTACAAAAATTATAAAAGAAAAATTCTCAGCTAGAAACCCCAAAACTGGAGAAATAATTTATGTTCCCGAAAAAAATAAGATAAGATTTAAACCAAGTAAAAAACTGAAAAAACTAATAAATAAATGAAAAAAATAAAAATTTTCGTTGCTTGCGATACTACTAATTTATCAAAAATTAAACAAATAATTCAAGAAACACAAAAATCAAAGTTAAATTTCGCTTATAAATTTGGATTAGAGTTTTTAAACTCAAAAAATGGAAGAAAATTTATAGCCGGTATTAGAAACAAAATTACTTTTGGTGATTATAAACTTGCAGATATACCAAACACATGTGTATCTGCCATTAAAGCTGTGAAAGATTTAAAATTAAATTATATTACGATTCACATTAGTTCAGGGCTAGAAGCTATTAAAGCTGCAAAGAAAGTATCGGGTTCAACTAAATTAGTTGGTGTTACTATACTTACTTCATTAGATAATAAATCCTTAAAAGAAATTGGATTTAATAGAGATGTAAAAAAAATAGTTTACGCTCAAGCAAAGCTTGCAGCTAAAGCTAAGTTAGATGCAATTGTTTGTAGTCCTCAAGAAATAAACATTGTCAAAAAAGTTTTTAAAAAAGAAATCATTACACCAGGAATTAGATTATTGGGGGATAGTAAGGGCGATCAAAAAAGAACAATGAGCCCAAAACAAGCTATTCAAAAGGGCGCAAAAGCTCTTGTAATGGGTAGAAGTCTTTTTAATGGAAATATAAAACAAAATATTCAAAAACTTATAAAAGAGCTAAGATAGAATGAAATTAAAAATTTGTGGCTTACACCCGGTCAGAGATGTTCAGTTTTGTATAGATCACAAAGTAAATTTTTTAGGTTTTATTTTTTACGAAAAATCTCCAAGAAATTTAGATTTAGATACTGTTCAAACTTTAAAAAATTATGATAAAAAAAGTTCATTATTTGTTGCAGTGACTGTTAACCCAAGTAATGAATTTATAAAAAAAATAATCTTATCAAATTTTGATTATATCCAATTACACGGATCAGAAACAAATAATAGGGTAAAAGAAATAAAATCAATGGGCTTAAAAATAATTAAGGCTATCAAAATAAGTGAGGAGTCAGATATTAATAGATACAAAGAGTATGATGACGCTGACATAATTTTATTTGATACACCAGGTATGGAGAAATCAATTGAATTCCCAAAAAATTTGATTTCAAAACTACCGAAAGGTAAAAGATACGCACTTGCAGGCTCAATCTCAAAAGATAATATTGTGAATATTGCAAAATTAGGAGTTACCTTTTTTGATTTGTCGAGTAGCTTGGAATTAGATAAAAAACCAGGATACAAAGATCATCAAAAAATTAAAAAATTTATTGATAAAGTAAATGAGATTAAAACTTAGAAACGGAATCCCTTTAATAGATCAGCATGATAAAAACTACATGTATGGTGGTAAATTTGGAGGGAATTACATACCTGAGACTTTAAAAAAACCAGTAGATGACCTAACCAAACTTTTTTCAAAGTTAAGAAAAGATAAGAATTTTATTAAAGAGAGAGATTATTATTTCAGAAACTATGTTGGGTCACCAACTCCATTTTTAAAACTAGAAAATTTAACGGATCACCTCGGCGGAGCACAAATTTATGCTAAAGTAGTATCTGAGGCTAATGGAGGTGCTCATAAAATCTATAACGCTACTGTTCATTGTTTAATTGCCAAAAAAGCGGGAAAGAAATTTATAGTTGGTGATACTGGGGCTGGTTATGCTGGAAAAATGCTATCAATGGCCGCAAAAAAATTTGGACTAAAATGTAAAATCTTCATGGGAGCGAAAGATATTAAAAGACAAAGACCGAACGTAGAGGCGATTAAAAAAAATGGAGCCAAGATTGTTCCTGTTACTTCTGGAAGTCAAACGTTAGTAGATGCTGTAAGTGAATGTATGCGTTACTGGGTTGCAAATAATGACACCACAAACTTATGCGTAGGTTCAACGGTAGGACCTAATATATTTGTAAAGATTTGTGCTTGGAGTACTGCACAAATTTCCCGGGAGTTAATTAAACAAGTAAAAGAAGAATTTGGAAAAATACCAAAAAAATTGAAACTTTTAAATTGTGTGGGTGGTGGTAGTTCAGCGATGGGATTTTGGAATGAATTTATGGATACAGATGCAGAGTTTATCGGTATTGAAGCTGGTGGCCCAAGAAATAGTAAATTGCATGCTGCTCCATTAACTAATGGTTCAAAAATTGGAATTCTACATGGAGCGGCACAATATGTTATTCAAGATAAGGAAGGCCAAATTGGTACTACAGAGTCTATTTCTGCTGGTTTAGATTATCCAGGTATTTCACCATTACATTGTTTTCTTAAAGACACCAAAAGAGCAAGGTATACTTCTGCTAGTGATGAGGAAGCGCTTGAAGCTTATAAATTAGTTTCTAAATTAGAAAATATATCTCCCTCCCTTGAACCTTCTCATGCGTTTGCTGAAGCAATTAAGATAGCTCCAAAATTAAAATCTTCAGATGTAATAATTGTGAATTCCTGTGGAGATAGTCTTAAAGATAAAGATATAATAAAAAAAAGGCTAGGAGTATATATAAGATGAAATCTAAAATTTCTTTGGCTTTTGAGAAATGTAAAAAAGAGAAACGACCAGCACTAATCACTTATACGGTTGCTGGAGATAACACTATTGGTAATTCAATAAAAATATTAAATAAGATCTCAAATCATGCAGATATTTTAGAACTTGGTTTTCCTCATAATACCCCAATAGCGGATGGTGGACAGATACAAAGTAGTACTCATCGTGCACTAAGAAATGGAATTAAATTGAAAGATGTTTTCAATATTGTAAAAATATTTAAAAAAAAAAATCCTAAAAAACCTCTTATCTTAATGGGATATTTTAATCTTATATATCAAATAGGTGAAAACAATTTCTTAAATAATTGTAAATCTTCAGGTGTTGATGGATGTATAATTGTGGACTTGCCTTATCCAGAAAATAAAAGTTTTGCAAATAAGTGTAAAAAAAAATCAATTAACTTTATACAACTTTTATCACCTACTACTCCTAAAGGAAGAATGATAGAGATTATAAAAAATTCTCACGATATGATCTATTATATCTCAATGCTTTCAACCACAGGAGGAAAGCTAAAAATATCTCCAAAAAAAATTTTAAAAAACTATAATAAGATTAAAAGAATTAATCCAAAAAAGAATCTTGTTATTGGATTTGGTATTACAGATAAGACGATTTCTGCTTTAAAATCAGCAAATGGACTAGTTGTAGGGAGTATGTTGTGTAAAAATATAACTAATTCGCTCAGAATGAGACAAAATCCTGTCACAAAGTTAGATAAAGTTGTGTACAATCTTAAAAATAAAATTTTATGAATTGGATTACAAAATTTATAAAGCCAAAAATTAAATCTCTTTTCGAGAAAAAATCTTCAAAAGTTGAAGAGAATCTTTGGACTACATGTAGTTGTAAAAACTTAATCTATAAAGAAGATATGGACTCTAACCAAATGGTTTGTCCCAAGTGTGGAGAGCATCATAAGCTTACTTGCATTGAAAGATTTAAAACTTTTTTTGATAATAAAGTATATGATATAATCGGAACTCCTCACCCAAAAGATGATCCTTTAAATTTTGAAGATAAAAAAAAATACACAGATCGCTTAAAAGCTGCGCGTAAATTAACTGGGCAAGATGATGCAATTCTAATTGCAAAGGGAAAAGTTCAAAATATTGATGTTGTAGCTGGAGCTCAAGATTTTAGATTTATTGGTGGTTCTTTTGGTGCTGCTTCTGGAGAGGCGTTTATTGCTGGTGCTCAATACGCAATAGAAAATAATGTGCCGTATGTATTTTTTAGTTGTTCTGGTGGACAAAGGATGCACGAAAGCTCAATAGCGTTGATGCAGATGTCAAGAACTGCATTAGCTGTAAATGAGTTAAAGAAAAAAAATGTTCCTTTTATTGTAATTTTAACCAATCCAACTACTGGAGGCGTTACTGCTTCATGGGCTATGCTAGGAGATATATTAATTAGTGAACCAAAAAGTGTGATAGGTTTTGCAGGACGAAGGGTTATTCAAGATACAGTTCGTGAAACTTTACCTGATGATTTTCAAACAGCAGAGTACGTAAAAGACCATGGTGGAATTGACCTGATAGTTGAAAGACAATATTTAAACTCTACTATTGGGACACTATTAAATGTTCTATTGAAAAAAGCAGAGGCTCAAGCTAAACAAGAGTCCAATGTCAAAGTCGATCAGTCTTTACAATCTGCTAGCTAATCATAAATTATTTAGTAAAACAATAAATTTTGGTCTCAAAAGAATAAAACTAGCTTTAGATTTATTAGGGCACCCAGAAAGAAAACTTAAAAATGTGATTTCTGTGATTGGTGAGTCTGGCAAATTTACTACCTTATTCTCATTAAAGACTTTTATCGAAGCTAACAACCAAAAAGTAACAGCCCATATTTCACCTTCATTACGAGACATAAGTGAAAGATTTTACATGGGCAATGGATACTTAAGTCATAAAGAAATTAAAACAACTATCAAACAGATAGAAAAATTAAATATTCCTCTAACAGTTTTTGAGTGTCTTACACTGGTTTACATTTTAAATGCATCAAGAATAAACGCTGATTATAACATACAAGAGACAGGTGCTCTTTGGAGATTAGACTCAAATAATATCAACGACTTTCCTAGAATCCAGATTTGTACAAATATCAATAAACAACATCTAAATTTTTTGAAAACAAAAACTTTAGATGAAGTTATAAAAGAAGACGTAGGTTTTCTAAATAATTTTACAAATATTTATATAGGGAAACAGTCTTCATATGTTTTAAAAAAAATTAAGAAATACTTAAAAAATAATCCAAGTAAAATTATATATCCAAGTTCTTGGAAACTAATTAAAGATGGTAATCAATATTACTATCGAGATAGAAAAATTAAATTAATGCTTAATATGAGAAATGTTTATTCTAAAGGAATGTTTGAAAATGTTTGCCTAGCTATAAAAGTAGCTCTTGATCTTAATATAGACAAAAAAGTCATTCAAAAGGCTTTGCCTTTACTATCTTTTGAGGGTCGATTTCAATACTTAAATAAAGGTAAAATTAAAAACAAACTAAATAGTAATGAATTAATCTTGATAGATGGAGCGCATGCTACTGCTGATGCACAAAACTTAGCATCGTATTTAAAAAAAATTAAAATTCCTAAATATGGAATTTGGGCTATGACTAAAAATAAAAATCCAGATTTGTTTATTAAACAACTTAAGGGAGTATTTAAAAAAATTATTACAATGCCAATTGAGAATGAGGTCAGTTCTGTCTCGGCTCAAGAACTATATAAAGTAGCAACTAAAAATAAATTTAATGCAGAAAAAAGTGATAATTTTGCCCAAGCATTAAAGAAGATAAGTAGTAACGAAAAAAAACTTATTGTTTGTTTTGGTAGTCTGTATAACTGTGGAAATATTTTAAATAAAAATTAAATATGAGGTTTAATAAACTCAAGCATATCTTTTTCACTTGAAGCGCCAACTTTCGTTCCCAAAAGCTTACCTTCTTTAAATAAAAGTATTGTTGGTACACCTCTCACTGAATACTTGGTTGGCTCATTAGGCTGACTTTCAATATCGTGATAATAACAATCAATTTTATCTGACATGTCATTTGAAATTTTCTCTACTATTGGTTTAAGCTGTTGACATGGTCCACACCACGAGGCTGAAAATTGAATTAGTGAAAGTTTGCTTCCACCTATTTGATCACTAAATTTTTCGTCTGTAGAATCTTTGAATGCCATAACCTTTAATTAAGTATTTTTCATTTTTTGTCAACTATGCAGATGAATAATATTTTTCTAAATCTTCAACGTATGCGTTAATATCATCTAATATTTTAAGTTTTTCCGGTTGGTTTTCTTTTTCGAATTTTGCTCTTAAAGTATCTATCTCTGAATAAGTTCTTGGAATTGTATTCCAGTTTTCGTTATTAGTGCTTAATAGTTTTTTTGAAATATCTTTATGAATTAAATTAAAGTCAGATTTAGTTAAAATTTCAGGTTTCTCCATGTAAAGAAGCTTTTTTCCAAAGTATTGTAATCTCTCATCTTTAAATTTTGAAATAATTTGAAGTTTTTTACTCCAATCAACACTATGAAACTCTGGCATTATTTTATTATCTTCTGTTGAGGTAAATTTGGCGTAAATACTTTCTTCATTATATAAATCTTCTTGTGACTTTGTTTGTTCTTTTTCATCTATTTCAGATCGTTTTACCGAGGAAACTTTTTCCGCAAAAGCTTCGTTATTTTTTATCATTTTAGCTCTTTGTTCTAATTTTTTTGTTCCAATAAGTTTGTACTCATCAAATTGATTTCCATAAGATGGATTCATAATAACTGGATGTTTATTGTGTCTAACAGTTCTAATGAATTTAGGTTGTTTTTTCATAGCTGCGGTCAACTCTTTGATTGGCATGTCCAAATATGTAGAAGGATCATGTCTCAAATCAAAACATAATGGCCATTGATATTGAGGATGCTGACAAATAAACGTTTGAACATATGGTCTACTTCTTCCATAAAAATATTCATTAGTACAAAAAAGTAATTCTTTCTTTATTAGTTCTAAAGACTGATTTTTATCCATAGTTAACATACTTGCTTTCCAAACATTCGGGGCTTTTTTGGAAATTAATTTTGCTATTCCAATAGTCGCTATCACATCACCAATTGCACTATGTGCATCTCCATGTTCAATTCCGTTTAATGGCGCCATTTGATCTAATTTGTAAACATCATTACCTTTTTCATTTACAGAATTTTTAAGTGTATTTGGGTAATACAAGTTAGCGGCTCTTGCTAGACTTAAGATATCTCCTCTAGTGTTTCCGTTTGTACTAGTAATGTAAGGATATTCTAATGTTTGAAATAAAGTGCATCTTAAAAATTCTTCATCAAACTCAATACTATTGAACCCAATATAAGTAGCCTTTCCCCATCTTTTAAGTGTTTCAACAAACTGCCTAATCATTTGATAATGAGAAAGGTTGGATTTTTTTAGCATTGAGGGTGAGGTCTTGTTCACAATCAGCGCCATAGCTTCCGGAATTATTCCAGGACTTAATCTACACCTAGCATCAAAACGATCTAGTTCATCTAAATTATCATTAGTTAATACAGCTCCAATTTGTATTATTTGGCCCCAATATTTATTAGATGAACTGGTCTCAAAATCATAAAAGACAAAGTTAGACATAATTTATGTTTACTTTAAAACTTTTATCTTTTCTGGATTTTCTTTCAAGGAATCTGTTACTTGCTCTGGATCTTTTATGTTCCCAAGTGTATTCATTATGGATCTAGCGTCCCTACCAAAACCATCGGTTGCAGCCATGGCTTGCTCTAATTTCTTTCTTAAATCTTTAATCCCATCAAAATGTTTTTCAAACCTAGAACTTATGTTCCTTAAATCACTATAAATTTGAGTTGCATGTTGTTGAACTTTTAGTGTTTGAAATCCTAAATGATAGGATTGCAACAAAGCTGATAAAGTATTAGGGCCAGAAACTGTTACTTTATATTTTGTTCTAAGTTCTTGTAATAAAAGTTCTTTTGTTTTGGGATCTCTGTAGCTTGAGAGTTCAGAAAATAGTCCTTCAGTTGGAACGTAAATAATTGCAAAATCTGTAGTTTTAGGTGGAGCTATATATTTTGAATTTACTGTTTTAGCTTTTAATCTAAATGCAGCAGCTAAATCCTTTCTCGCCTCTGCTTGTGCCTCTTTATTGTTAGCATTGTACGCGTCATCAATTGCTTTATATTTTTCAACTGGCCAATGACTGTCGATAGGCAATAAAACATCTTGAAGCTTAATGGCAAATTCAACTGTCTCGGACGTATCATCTTTCATTTTTGCATTTGCAATAAATTGAGATGCTGGTAATAAATCCTTAAGGAGAGCGCCTAATCCAAATTCTGCGAGTGTCCCGTAAGTTTTTACCCCACTTAAAATTCTACTAAAATTGTCCTGGCTTTTATTAAGTTCACTGACTTGCTGATTAAATACTGATACTTTTTCATCAACTTTAGTCAAAGCTCCTGTCATGTCTTTAGCTATTTCTTTGCTCATAGAACCAAAGGATTGACCGAAGGTTTCTTTAAATGAGTTAAATTCATCTTTAAAGGCCTGTTCTGGATTTATTTGTTTTTCAGGCTTATTTCTTACTAGAAAGAAAATAACTCCGAGGTTAATTATGACTAATAATACCACTAAAACTATGATTAACGAATCCATAAATAAATATACCACATTAAGAATTAATATATTTTAAAATATTTTTTGCTGGCAAAGTTCTTCTAACCCAGTGGCTTGGAATACTTTCTGGTTTTAATGCTGCAAAATACGCTCCAACAAAATTTGCTCTTGAGCAATTGCAACCACCAGCTTTAATCGTTTTTATAATAGCAGATTTATAGCTGTTAGATGTTATAATCGCGTGAATTGATCCCATAAATGTGCCAGGATAACTACAAGCTTTCCCAAACTTTCTTACAGTCATTATATGATTTTGGTTTTTTAGTCTTAAAACTTTTTTAATATTTGTAATTACGTCTTTAAAATATTTATTTTTTTTGTATTTTTTAACAAAAGTTTGTATAGGATTTCTATCTTTTTTATTAGCTAAATCTATAATCTTTAATTTAGATAAAGCATATTTTTCATTTATTTTTGAATTAGCTACAGATTTAATAACCTTTTTAATTTCTTTTTCTTTATCGTTGAAAAGAAAATAAGGCAGAGCAGCACAATAACCATCGGACTCGTTTACTTTAGTACCACCAGTGATAATTTTCTTAGATTTGATATTTTGTATAGTCTCTAAGATATTTTGATGGATCCAAGGTCCATTCATAGGCTTTTTCCATTTCACTTTTTTATATTTTTTTCTTAATTTTAGATTTTTCCAATAATTTGACCCTGGCCCAAAGTGTTTTATGATATTTTTTTTGAAATTCCTAAAAATTTCTGATTTTTTTTTTGAGTAAATCAAAGTGTGAAACATTACTTGTCCAATATCATTATACCCTGAAACCTTTCCAGTTTTAATGTTATAGAAAGGACTTCTATTTTTTTTCAAAAAAACTATTTCTTTTTTTCCCTTGATATATTTCTTTAACTTTTTTGGATCGTATACCCAATGTAGAGGTCTAGTCGCTGCGTCTGCAACTGTTGCGCCTAAAAAAATATGTAAATTATTCATTTAACATAGCTTTACTATTCGCTAGCGATCCACAAGATGCATTTATGTCTCTACCTCTACTTCTCCTAAACAAAGAAAGAAATCCAGCTTCTTGAATTGTTTTAGAAAACTTATCTATATTTTCTTGAGTCGCTGGTTTAAAATCTTTGTTTGAAAGAGGATTAAATTCAATTAAATTTAATTTTGAAGGAACTTTTTTCATAATCTTTATAAGTTCTTTAGCATGTGCATCTGTCAAATTCTCATCTAAACATATCCACTCAATAAAAATAGGTAATTTTGTTTTTTCATAATACTTTTTTAGTTTTGGTAATAATGAATTTATTGAATATTTATCATTAATTGGCATTAACTCTGATCTGTGTTTTGGTATTGAGCTATGTAGGCTCCATGCAAGATAAACATCTAACTCATTTGCAGCCCACTCTATTGAATCTAAATTGTCTTTTTTAGTTCCTACTCCTACTGTACTTACTGTAATTCTAGTTCTTCCGTACTCCAAGCCATCTTTGTTTTTTGAATTGTCTATGGCAACTTTTACATTATCTAAATTGAGAAAAGGCGAGCCTTCACCCATCAATACCTGATTAGTTATTTTTTTCTGTGTTGACCAATCATTAATATAATCTTTACTTAAAATTATTTGTGATATTATTTCTCCCGGTGATAAGTTCCTTACTAATTTTTTTGAAATTTGAGCTGTTGCACAAAATTCGCAAGAGAGATAACAACCGACTGATACAGATAAACAAATTGTATATCTGCTTTGAGATTTATCAGGGATGAGGACTGTCTCAACATTACGTTTATCTTTAAGCTCTAAAAGAAATTTTATTGTCCCGTCTTTAGATTTTTGAACATCTATAATTTTTGGTTTTTCTAAACTAATCAAATTTTTGATTTTTCCTCTAAGTTCAGCTCCAAATGTTGTAAGCTGATCAAAACTTTTAATATTTTTTTTATAAACTGCATTAAAAAGTTGTTGTGACCTCATCTTTGCTTTTTTTGGCTCAACTTCTCCTTTTTCAATTAAAAAAGCTTTTAGTTGATCAAAATTAAGATCATAAAAATTTTGTTTTTCCATTGAGAGGATATTAAAGACTTGAGTGGGGATTTTAAAGTCCCCACCCTATAAAAGTTTAAAGCTGATTTTTATCGGTTTTTAAATGCTTCAAAATTTTTCCGGAATTTTTTCCGTTTTTGACCAAATAACCAGCCGTTCCATTGGCGTTAGCCTCTGGGGCTTTTTGGTTTTTACTTAACTGCATTGAGAGTTTCTGCTCAGCTTTTTTAACGGCAGAATTTCCATACAGTTTACTAAATCTATTCATAGCAACTCCTTTCATTTCTACCGACTTTGCAACCCTTTATAGGTCCGGCATGTCGAATGCCGAGTCTTTTTTCCCATGACAGATGGGTAATGAAACTTTATTATAAGTTATATATTTGTCAATGGATAATAAGCTATTAGGTGTAATCATTATAGGTTTTGGTCTCCTAGTTCTTTTCAGTGAACAAGAGTATTCATGGGTTGTTTCAGCTATTTCCGTAGGGATAGGCTCAGGCTTTCTGATACGTAAAAGTGAGAAAGGAGATTGATGAAAAAAATTTGTATCATATATGGACACCCTAATTCTAAAACTTCTTTTAACTGCGCTGTAAGAGATACATTTATTAATGAAGCAGAAAAAAATGGTCATAAAATCGATTTAATAAATTTATTTGAAGAAAAAGATCAATTACCTTTTTACAATCAAGAGGTTAATCCTCCTCCTCAATTAGTTTTGGATTATAGGAAAAGATTAGAGGATTGTGATGTAATGTTTTTAATCAGCCCTTGCCATAATTTAAGATTATCAAGCATAACTGAAAATTTTATAGATTGGTGTTTACATCCCAAGTGGTATTTTTCTTATAGATCTTTAATACCTGGTAGCAAATTTTTTAAAAATTATGGTTACCCAGTTCCAGGTGCTATGAAAGGAAAATTAGGAATCATTGCAATAAGCTACGGTGGACCTATGGTGAGTTATTGGAATTTTTCATTTTTTGATAATATTCCATACAGAAGAATTAAAAAGTCTGTATTCCAACTTGGTGGTCTTAAAACAAAATACCTTAGATTTTACTCAGTATTGCCTCAACTTGATAAAAGAATATTCGAAAAATACATGAATAGAGTAAAAAAATTAGCTAGGAACCTGTGAAAAAGTAATTAATGAATCTTTCATTTAAATAATTTAATATAATCAATTATGGAAAGTTTTAAAAATTGGATGCAAGAAGCTGCTAATATCATGTTTGATGACTCTAAGAATGATTTGAGAAGCTTACCTAAATCAGTAAGATTGCAAATTTTAATAGTTCTATCATTTGTATGGTCAACTGTCTTTAGTTTGTACGTTTTTAGTGTAACATCTTTCATTTTTGGCTGGGCTGGAGTAGTAATGGCACACATTGGTTTAATTATTGCAGTTTACTTAACATTTAAATTTTTTCACAAAAAGCAGGAACAACCTGTCAGCGTTTTCCAGTCAGGTAATTACAATCCTGCAAAAATATTTGCAGTTTTTTTTATAATCTTCTTTATTTTTATCTTCACTAAAGGAATTGACGTCTTGACTAGAACGAACTCTTACGAAACGCCTTATGGCGGTCCGGATACTACGACTGAAGAAAGAATTAAAAGGTTTGTAAAATAGTTGTTTCATAGCTAGAATTATCTCATGAAATTATTAAGGGTTGGAGAACCTGGCAGAGAAATTGTTGCTGCCTTAGATAACAATAATATTATGAGAGATCTATCAAATCATGTTAAAGATTTAAATCCCCAAACCATTAATGAAGAAACATTAATCAAATTAAAAAAGATTCAATTATCAGAGCTAAAGGAAATAAACTCAGATACTAGGATTGGAGCTTGTATATCTAATCCTGTAGATTTTTTGGCAATCGGTTTAAATTATAAAGCGCATGCGGAAGGAACTAAATCAAAATTACCAACTGAACCAATTGTTTTTAACAAAAGCTCAGGATGTATTCAGGGTCCTAATGATCAAATTGTAAAACCTAAATCTGCTAATAAAATGGATTACGAAGTTGAAATTGGAATGATTATTGGTCGAGAAGGCAAATATATTAAAGAGGAAAATGCTCAAGATTATGTATTTGGCTTTTGTATCGTTAATGACATATCTGAAAGGTCTTGGCAAAAAGAAAGAGGTGGTCAATGGATCAAAGGTAAATCTATAGCAGGACCAACAGGGCCTTACCTTGTGACCAAAGATGAAATAAAAAACTTAAATAATATTAATTTAGTGTTAGATGTAAATGGCAACAGAAGACAAACTGGAAATACAGAAAGAATGATTTTTAATTTCAATTTTTTAATTTCTCACTTAAGTCAATTTATGACTTTATATCCTGGGACAATTATCACTACCGGGACACCTGCGGGTACGGCAATGGAAATGGAAAAACCTGAATTTTTAAAGCCAGGTGACAAACTTCACTTAAAAGTAGATGGACTTGGTGAGCAATTACATGAAATAATAGATGAATAAGTATGTCAAAAAGATATTCGGGTAAAAGTCAAAAAGATAGAAGCTTTATGAAAAAAGCAAAGTTATCTTTAAAAGAAAAGAGAAAGCTTAAAAGAGAGAGAAAAAATAAATAATGTGTGGAAGATATAGCATTCGGAAACCAGTTACTAAAACTACTGATTTGGTAAAAACTAATATTAAGGTTGAGGATACAGATAATTATAATGCACACCCGACTCAAAAGTTACCTGTAATAAAATCCTATTCAAATGGTAAGGCTCTTGAGCTCTATGAGTGGGGATTAGTTCCGAGTTGGTCTAAAAAATTAGATAAGTTTTCCCCCCTTATTAATGCAAGAAGAGAAACACTTATGGAAAAGGTTACTTTTAAGAATCTTATCCAGACATCAAGATGTATTATTCCAGCTGATGGGTATTATGAGTGGAAAAGGGAAGATAAAACAAAAACTCCCTATTATTTTTCAAATGAGGATGATGAATTGATGTATTTTGCCGGGATATATCAGAATGACCAGTTTTGTATAATTACAAGAGAAGCTACTGAAAAAATTAGTACCATCCATCATAGAGAGCCAATGATTATTAATCAAAGCCAGATTAATAATTATTTAAACATTAAAAAAGATGCTATGGAAATATTGAACTCTATTAAACCACCCAATTTAAAGTTTCATGAGATATCAAAAGATGTTAACAATCCAGTAAATAATGACCCTGTTTTAATTAAACCTTTGAACTAAATGAATTTATCTATTTCACCAGGAAAAAATAATGTTGGAGCTTACATCAACGACATTAATTTAAAATCCCTAGATCAAGATCAGGCAACAGAAATAAAAAAAATTTTAAATAAGTATGGGGTTGTATTTATAAAAGAACAAAATCTTGATCCTGAAACCTATCAAAATTTTGCAAAGAATATAGGTCAACCCGTAGTGTATCCAAGACTTAAAGGTTTAGATGAAAAATTTCCATTTATAAATGTAATCGAGAGAAAGCCTGATGATAAAAATTTAAGTTTTGGTTCTAGCTGGCTTCATCAGGATACAAGTTATTTAGCTAATGATAGACCTAGATATACAATGTTAATGGGTATAGAAATACCAGTTGGCCAAGGTAATACTATATTCTCATCTGGCTTTAATGCTTACGAAAAATTACCAGACGACATTAAAGAAAAAATTAAAGACGCTACTGGAGTTTTTTCATCGGCAGGTCCGATAGCAATAACCAGACTTGAACGAGAGAAAGAAATGGGAATAAAATCTTCAGAAAGTATGGAAGCCGAACATCCAATAGTTATTACTGTGGGTGGAAAGAAAACTCTTTATGTTTCTCCAGGACATTTAATGAAGATTAAAAATGTAAAAGAAGACGAAGCTGAATATTTAAAAAATTATTTAATAGATCATGTCAACAAAGAAGATTTTATATTTTCATATGAGTGGACGAAAGGTGATATCTGTCTTTGGGATAATTTAAGTATTCTGCATATGGCTAGTGAAATTAAGAACTGCAGAAGAGTTATGCATAGAATAACAATTAAATAATTATTTTTTTAAAACCGTAAGGTGTCCCATTTTTCTTTTATCTTTAATTGATTTTTTCCCGTAATCATAAAAAAATTCATTTCTACTAAATGTTTTGGACCTATAAGTCTCGATATCTTTTCCCAAGACATTGAACATTTCAGCGTTAGAAATTTTTTCAACTTTTTTTATACCAAGATTACACACAGCTGCAACATGTCCAGAAAATTGACTTATGGAAAACGCATTTATTGTTAGGTGACCTGAATTATGGACTCTTGGAGCAATTTCATTAACTAACAAATTATCATCTTGATCAATAAAATATTCAACACACATCGTGCCAACATAATCTAATTTTTCTGAAATAAGTTTTGCATTACTCTGTGCTTTAACAAAAATTTCTTTACTTATATCTGCAGGGATTTTTGAATGATTTAAGATTTGGTCTTTATGAATATTTTCTATAGGCTCGTAAATATAAGTTTCACTATTTGAATATCTTGTTATTACAACTGATATCTCTTTTTTTAAATTTACCTTTTTTTCTAAAATATAATCATCAGTAAAACACCAATTTTTTTTTACATCATCAAGGGAATTTAAAACATATTGCCCATGTCCATCATAACCGAGTGTATTTGATTTTAAGATTCCGGGTAATAAGTTTTTATTCTTTTCGACATCTCCAGCCTGTTTGATAAAAGCCCAGTCTGTAGTTTTAATACCTAAATCGTTGACGAAAGTTTTTTCTAATTTTCTGTTTTGAATTATTTTATTTATTTCAGGCTTAGGTAAGACTTTTTTTTCTTTATCGATCTCATTTAAAATATTTATTGGAATATTTTCAAACTCATAGGTGATAATATCGACTTTGCTTACAAACTCTTTTATCTTTTCTTTGTTGTCGTATTGTGAGTAGATAAATTCACCCGAATAATTTTGGGCAGGTCCATTTTCATCATCTGATATTACTACAGTTTTAATATTAAGTTTTTTTGCAGCTTGACAAAGTAATGATCCAAGTTGACCTGAACCAATGATTCCTAGGGTGCTTATTGCCATTTAATTACGGTTTTTTTTTAATGGATTTGGTTTGTAAACGTTTCCACTTTTCTAAATTTGATTTAATTTTTTCATCAAAATTTCCAATAATTGACGCTGCAAGCAACCCTGCATTCATAGACCCATTAATTGCCATTGTGGCTACAGGACAACCACGTGGCATTTGCACTATTGATAACAGGCTATCTAAACCCTTAAGTTTTTTTGTTTCTATGGGGACTCCTATTACCGGTAAGGAAGATAAAGATGCCACCATGCCAGGCAAATGTGCTGAGCCCCCTGCTCCAGCCACAATAACACCAAAACCATTTTTTGAAGCTGACTCTGCAAATTCAAACATTCTTTTTGGTGTTCTGTGCGCACTGACTATTGAAATCTGATATTTAATTTTAAGAGTCTTTAAAATTTTAGCGCATTCTTTCATTATGGAATGATCAGATTGAGATCCCATAATAATTGCTACTTTATTATTCAGTTTATTACGCTTCACAGAGTAATTTAACAATTATTGGTATAAAAACAATGGCCTAATTAGATTAAGCCACTGATTTATTTAGAAGGAAAGATTATGCTCGAACTCTAAAATTTAGAAATTTTGCGCTATTTTGAAGTTCGAAGAGAGAGATTTTTTTGAATTTCTTACTAATATTAGTTTTTAACTTGTTTTTTTTTAGTTGTTTAATTTTCATGATTCCTTTTAATTTATTTTTAACCCTATGAGTATTGCTGAATTTGCAAACTTGAGTTGAATATAGTTTATAACGAAAATTTAGGCAGATATTAGGCGTTTCTTAGCCAAATTTAAATTTTTGCAAAAAAATCATTAGAAAGTTTTTTTATTGACCCACTTCGATCTACCACTGCTAGTTCCACTTCTGCACTAACAAGGACTTCCCCGCCTCTTTTAACCTCTTGAAGCAAATTTAGTCTAACGTTGGTTTTTTTTAAAACAGCTGTTTCAACACTTAAATTATCCTCAAAAACTGCTGATTTTAGATATTTAATGTTGCATTTCCTAACGACAAACATTACATCGTGCTCGTTCATAAGTTGAGTTAAAGTAAGACCAAATTTTTCGTGTATTAGCTCCGTTCTAGCTCTCTCGATATACTGAAGATATCTAGAGTAAAATACTCTACCAAAGTCAATGTCTTCAACAAAAACTTTCAATTCGTAAATGTGGCTTTTAGACATAATTTCAATCATAAAGCTAAAGTTTATCTTATTCAATAAAGTTTCAATTTCTTTTTTTGGTCCAAATTATGCCAAGCAAAGCACAGACTCTAACTTTAAATTTTAATCATGAAAATATTATCTACTTTTATGTTGTTGCTTATGTTGACTAATTGTGCTGGAAGTAACATGGCCAAAGTAAAATTTGGCAAAAGATGTACAGCTGCCGATGAAAATGGTTTAAAAGAAAGCTCGTATGTTTGGGTCATTTCAAAAGATGCGCTTAAATCATTTGATAAGAGAATAAATAAATCTAATTGTTCAGATATTTAATTTCCTTTTAAATTTAATTGTCTGTGCTAATAAGGGGTATGCGAATACCCCTTATTCTGTGTATAATATTTTCATTAATTATTAGTTTAAATGCTATGGAGAAAAAACCTTACCACCATTTACCAGATGGAACATTCAGAAATCCAGAGGGTTCGCCTAAAAGAGATCCCAATGTAAAATGGTCTTATAAGATTTTTAATGAGGAAAGAAAGAAGATTAAAATTGAATTACCTGATGATCATATTGTTCCACGAGAAAAAGCATTGGAAAATTTAAAAAAAAATCAAAAAAATGACTATATTGCGTGGATAGGTCACGCAACATTTCTTATAAAACTAGGAGATACAACAATTATCACTGATCCTGTATTCTCTAAAAATACTGGTCCTTTGATTTTTGGTCCAAAAAGATATGTGCCACCAGCAATTAATTTGAAGGATATTCCTAAAGTCAATTTATTTTTACTAACTCATAATCATTATGATCATCAAGATGCTGCAACTATTAGAAACTTTCCATATAAGGAAGCTAAAGTAATAGTCCCATTAAAACTTGGAAAATATTTTAGAAATTATAAAGACGTTAATGAACTTGACTGGTATGAAAAAATTCAAGTATCAAAGGAGGTAAGTGTAACTTTATTACCGGCTGTGCATTGGTCAAAAAGAAGTTTATGGGATACTAATAAAACACTTTGGGGAAATTTTTTGATTGAGTATAAAAATAAAAAGATATTGTTTGCTTGTGATACAGGTATAGGAAATATTTATAAAGATTTAGGGAATAAATTTGGTCCAATTGATATTACATTTATAAACATAGGTGCTTATAATTTTTTTCCTATAATGCCAGTTAAAGATAAATCAGTTTATCACACTAACCCTGAAGAGGCTTTGCAAGTAGCAAAAGATCTTAAGAGTAAAAAAGTAATTGGGATGCATTGGGGAACTGTAGTTCTATCTTTGGAGCCTATCATGGAACCTCCTAAAAGATTTAAAGTAGGGGCTGAAAATTATGGATTTAAAAAAGAAGATACAATTACATTTAAAATTGGTGAGGTGAAAAAATTGAATCAAATTGTTAACTAACCTTTTTTTTATTTCTTTCTCTATCAAGCAATTTAGTGAGCGAGTCCACCATAAGATCTGAGGCTCTAAATATTTCTGTAGGTTTAAATTCATAAGAATTATGTTTTTCTGGATTTGACTTGTCTTCAATTATAATTCCTTCCTCAGGAGAATTATCTTTGATGTATATTAAAATTAACCAATCGTCCTCTGCAGTATCATCCCATTTTATAAATATTTCACCTGTCTCAAATCTTCGATCAACTACCCTCATAATACTCAAATATTTTGGAATATATCTTTTATTTATTTGAAAGCATAAACTATGAGCAGATCTGTAAAAACTTTCTAAAGCATACTCAATTTTTTCTCGTTCCTGATTAAAAATTCTCTCTTTTTCTAATAAAGTTTCCTTATTATCTGTATCTTCAATTTTAATTCCTAGTTGAGCAACTCTTTCTCTAATTGCTTCATTAACTTTCTGTTCTCTCAAAGATCTATATTTTTCTTTAATTCTATCTATGCGCTGTTGAACTTCTTCGTAGGACTTTCTTTGTTGGCCTAGCACATATTTCTCTAAATTTTTTATCTCTAAAGCCTCTCTTTTTCTAAATTGTTCTATCTTTTTTTCTAAAGCAATTTGTTCTAAAAATTTTCTCTGCTTTTCTGCTCGCTCTTTTCTAAGTTCAGCTTGCTCAAATCTAATAAATTTCTGCAGTTCTATTTTTCTCTCACGGCCTAATTTTTCTTCTTCTCTTAGTTCAAGTGCTTTAGCTTTAATTGCAAGTTCTTCTTGTTGTCTAAAACGTTTTTGCGCCTCTATTTTCTCTCTATGCATCGCTTGAATTTTAATTTTTTTTTGTTTTTCTCTTTCCTCTTGAATAACTTTTTTTATATTTGAAACTCGATTAGAAATGCCTTGAAAAAATTTCTGAAGAGATTTATCCAAATTAAAATTGAATCTGAACATTGATTTCAATTTATCGCTCAAATTTAAAATTCCTGATACAACTGCTCTTGTTTTTTGAGTTTTTTTGTTTTTTAATTTAGGCGGAATAATTTTCTTTTTTCGTGATTTAGTTTTTTTTCTTTTTTTTTTAATTATTCTTTTTATTTTTGACTTTCTTTTTGTAGTTTTTTTCTGTCTTTTAGCTCTTTTTTTTGATCTAGGTTTTTTTGATTTTATTGACTTAAATTTTTTAAGTTTCTTTTTTTTTTCTTTCATACTGTTAATTTATTTAATAACAGTTTTTATGAATATATATAGTCTCTTGTTCTATGAGCTGAATGAAAGTTCTTGACAATTTGTAATTGAAAAACAACGAGATCGCGGTATCTGAAAGCCGCTGCACAGCTTGCTAAATAAAATTCCCACATTTTACAAAATTTTTCATCAAACAAATCTTTTATCTCATTCCTTTTTACTAAAAATCTTTCTAGCCAAGCCTCAAGTGTTTTATCGTAGTGTCTTATTAAAGTTTCTGTGTCAGCGACGATTAGGCCTGTTTTCTCTATAGGTTTGATAAGCTGACTCAGTGAAGGGCATACACCCCCTGGGAATATATATTTATTTATGAATTGATTTGGAGCAGAAGGTTTGTCCACTACACCAATTAGATGAAATAGAAAATTTCCATTTTCATTTAAAATACTATTAATTTTTTTAAAAAAAGTGTTATAGAACTTTACTCCTAGATGTTCCCCAAAACCTACTGATACAATACGATCGTAGCTTCCCTTTACTAATCTATAATCTATTAATTCAAATTTAACTTGATTTTCTAGTCCTAACTTCTTAGCCTTTTCTTTACAATAATTTATTTGATTAGTACTTAATGAAATTCCAGTTACTTCACAGTCATACTGTTTTGCTATCTCAAAACAAAGACCGCCCCACCCACAACCAATATCCAAAACTGTTTGATTTTTTTTAATATCAAGTTTTTTTATTATATGTTGGATTTTATTTTCTTGTGCCTCCTCTAAAGTTTTTGTTTCTTCTTTCCAGTAGCCACAACTATATTGACGATGGTGCTTATCAAGCATCACATCATAAAGAATTTCACCTTTTCTTCCACCGATATCATAATGAGCTTCAACATTTTTTTTTGATTTACCTGGAAAATTAAAATTAGAGATAAATCTCCATGCTTGATAAACTTTTTTAAAAAAAATACTTGCTGTGCTAACTTCACCTCTTCCAAGATTTTTTAGAACTTCCATTAAAAATTCCTTCAATGAAGCATTTTCAATAATTATATCCCCTCTCATAAAACCTTCAGGAAACTCAAGTTCGGGATTCAGTAAAATTTTCCAATTTAAATCTTTTTTTTTAAGTTTTAACGTTATAGGTTTAATTTGTCGTGGCGAACCACAAATATATTTTTGATTTTCAGAATCAACTAATATTATTCCACCTTCTCTAAAAATTTTTGTAAATAATTTTGCTAAAATCATAAATTATGCTGCGATGTTTTTTTCGCTAATAAATTTTAGTTTATTTAATTTTTCAATAAGTTCTTTCAATTTTTTTTCACTTAACAAAGTAAGTGGAGGTAGTATATTCTTATAATTCTCATCTTTAATCGAATGAAAACTGTGCAAGGCTGATATCAAATTATAGCTGTCAAAGGTTTCACGAACACTAATTAATTGATCATTTTTTGTTTGTGGCACCTTATTTTCATAATCATCAAATACTTTTCTAGCTAAGGAGTGTGTTGAGTTAGTTACTGCACTTATAACACCGCTAGATCCTTTTTCTAATCCTTTAAGTAGTTTTGCCTCGCTGCCAGGAAAAATTAAAAAATTTTTAATTTTTAGATTTTCATACAAATTATAAGATGAATCTTTAACTCCAATTATATTTTTAGGAAATGACTCAACTAATTTTGTAATTGCATCAACTGAAAAAATATAACCAGATAATTTTTGAAAATTATAAATTACAATTTTAATTTTTGGGCACGCTGAAATTATTTTTCTATAAAATTCAAAAACTCCTTCGTCAGAATTTCCAACATAGTACGCGCTTGGCATTAACAAAATTGTATCAAAATTAAACTCACTAGCATATTTTATTAACTCAATATTTTCATTAAGACTGTTGCAGCCTGTACCTAAATAAAAATGTTTCCTTTGTTTGTGTGTAGAAATTTTTGAAATTAGCTCCATTTTTTCATTTTTAGAAATTAGTTGTGACATTCCAGTACTTCCAAAGAAGAAGCATCCATGTAATCCATTTTTGATAAGGTTCTCAGCATGAGAAATCGTAGCCTCAACATTTAACGTTAAGTCTTTATTTAAAACACTTAAACCTGCTGCGTATACGCCTCTCTTCAACATCTTATTGTCCCAATTTATTGAAATAAATTATAGTATAAGTTTCAAAAATGAAAGTTTTGATTCTAATAAATAAGGTTGGTCTAGGAGACTGTATAATTCACCTGAATTATATACATGAAATCTCGAAGAAATATGGAAAACCAATTTCAATATTAGCCAAAGAAAATACTAGGGCAAAAGATCTTTTTCAAGACGATCCTCATATCAAAGAAGTGATAACATTAGATCGTTTAGAGGATAACACCGGTAGCCACGATGGTTTAAATGGATTCATAAAATTAACAAAAGATATTAAGGGAAAAAAATTTGATAAAGTATTCATATTTAACAGTTCAGTAAGATATTTTTTAGTTTGTAAATTAGCGGGTATCAAAAAAATTGCTCAATATCCTCTATTTAAAAAAAAGGGACAGCATGTTGTCAATACAGCAAAAATTTTTACTGAGAATGAAATTGGTAAAATTGTTTCTACACAACCAAAACTCTTTGTCAATCAGGATAAGATATTAGAAGCTCAAAAAAATATGCCATTGAATAATAAATGTATTGTATTAGGTATTAGCGCATCTGGACCAACTAAACGCTGGCAAATAAAAAATTTTATTAAATTAAGTGAAAAAATAAATCAAAAATTTCCATCGAAATTTTATTTGGCAGCTGGAAAAAATGATCAGCCTTTGATAAATGAAATATCAAATTCAAATATAGGATCTAATTGTATTTCTTTAAATAACTTAAAGATAAATGAAATGCTTCCAATTATAGCAAATTGTAATTTATACTGTGGAAATGATACAGGTTTTATGCATATAAGTGCAGCTCTTAATTTAAAAACTGTAGCTTTGTTTATGGATAGTCCAGTTCTTGCCTATGGAAAGTACTCAAGGAATATAAATATAATTATTCCAGAAGGAGAAACTGAGGAGTCAACATCTCATGATACTTTAGGTGCAGATAAAATTTCATTTGATAAAGTTTATGATAAATGTATTGAGCTTTTATCTAACTAAAATCAGTTTTTATTATTTTTTCTTTGGCTTCATTTACTAGTTGACTCAATCTAGAACTGTCTACATTACGGTTCATATCAGGATGAATTTTTTTTTGTAATTGATTAGCTGCTTTTAAAACTTCCTCTTTGCTTGCGCCCTTTTTTAATCCTAGCAATTTATAAGCCTCTTCTGATGTAAGACTAGATGATCCTGGAGTTTGACCAAACTGCCCTTGAGAAAATCTTCCCGCATTATTTTTCATAAATTGGATTAATCTCCATAATTGATACATTTGCAAAGCAGTAAACCCTTTAATCTTGAGCCCAGAGAGCAAGATCAACCACATTGGAAGACTAAAGATGAATTTACCGCCAATTGTAAATAGTACAGCTAGAATCAATGATATATAAATTGCAATTTTTTTTATAGTTGTGGCTATCTTTTTTGAACTAGCTCTAGCGAACCAATTTAGAAAAAGGTAGATTACGACGAAAATGATAATTCCCAATAAAAACAAATTCATATAATTTCCTAGTATGAATATACCAAAACTTAAAAAAATAAAGACTAAGAAAAATTATCACGGGATTCCACTAGAAGATGATTATTCATGGGTTGATCAGCCAAATATCCTTGAAGTTTTAAAAGATCCAAAAAAGTTAAATGCTGAGGTCAAGGATTATATAGAAGCTAATAACAAAATAAGTGAAGACTACTTCACAGACGTTAAAGAATTACAGAATAATTTATTTAACGAAATCAAAGGAAAAATTAAATTAAATGACACTGGATTAAAATATAAAGATAAAAGATATTATTATTGGTCAAAAACAGAAGCTAAGGGTAATTACGGTAAAAGAATGAGGCAACTGATTGATGGTTCTAAACCCGAAGAAATTTTTTTTGATGGTGATTTAGAGAAAAAGAAATCCGGTTCTGAGTATTTTGGAGTTGGCACTGTTAGCACATCTTATTGTGATAATTTTATTGCATATTCTCTAGATTTAAAAGGATCAGAATATTACACAATCTATTTAAGAGATCTTAGAACTGGAAAAAATGAAAAAGATATAGTTGAAAATACTAGCGGCAGTGTTACTTGGACTTTGGATAGCAAAAGTTTTTTCTATTCAAAATTAGATCAATATCATAGACCAAGACAAATTTTCAAACATGTCCTTGGAACATCATCAGATCAAGATCAGCTAATATTTGAGGAAAAAGATAAAACTTTTACTTGTGGTATTGGTATTACTTCTGATGAAAAATATTTTATTATTGGAACTTCCGATCACATCACAACCGAAGAATATTTTTTTCCAACCGATGCTAAAGAAATTAAGCCCACACTTTTTCAAAAAAGAAAAAATGATGTTCGTTATTCAATAGACTCCTGGCAAGGTTATTTTTATGTTCACACTAATGAGGAGGCTAGGGATTATAAAGTACTCAGATGTAAGACCAATGAAATAGATAAATTAGAAGTTTTTATCGCTGCAAAAAAAGAAACAGTTATTGGTGGGTTTGAATTTTTAGATGATTATATTCTTAGATCAGAAAAGTCTGATGCTATCCCAAAACTTTTTGTAAGAAATATTAAAACTAACAAAGAAGAAGAAATTAAGATTTCAGATGAACCAATAGGCGTTCCTGGAGTTTCTTTGATGCAAAAAGATACTAATACTACAATGATAAGAGTTGGTTGGGAGAGTATGGCAACTCCAGGACAAGTTTACGAGTATGACATCGTCTCAAAGCAAAAAAAATTAGTAAAACAAACAGAAGTTCCATCCGGTCATGACTCCAGTAATTATGTTGTTGAAAGAATAAAAGCTGAGTCTCATGACGGCCAAATGATACCCATTAGTTTAGTTAGATTGAAAACAGCAAAACAGGATGGAAAATCAAAAATTCTTTTATATGCCTACGGGGCGTACAAACATAGTATTTCTCCATCTTTTAGTGCCTCAAGATTTTGTTTAATTGATAGAGGAATTACTTTTGCGATAGCTCATGTAAGAGGGGGCGGTGATTTAGGAGATAAACATCATGAAAAAGGTAAAAAAAAATTTAAGAAAAATACTTTTTTAGATTACATAGCTTGTGCAAATCATCTTATAGAGCAAAGATATACATACAAAGGCGGAATTTGTTTTTATGGTGGATCTGCTGGAGGTCTTACTGGCGGAGCTGTAGCTAATATGGCTCCAGATTTATTTTTTGGAATGCTTTTGTTAGTTCCATTTGTAGACACAATGACAACTATGTTAAACGAGAAATTACCGTTAACGCCAGGCGAATGGGAGATGTGGGGAAACCCAATAAAAAGTAAGGAATACTTTGAGTATATCTTGTCTTATGCGCCTTATAACAATCTTAGTAAAAAAGATTACCCGCCAATGCTAATTACAACTTCTCTGTTTGACAATAGAGTCCTTTACTCTGAGCCGGTTAAATATATTGCAAAACTTAGAGAAACAAAAACTGATAATAATATTCAATTATTAAAATGCAAAATGGAAGCAGCAGGTCATGGAGGAATGTCTGGCCGCGACAATGCGATCACAGAACTAGCAGAAGAATATTCTTTTATTTTAAAATCTGCAAAAATTTTAAAATAGCAGTCTTGAAAAAATAAAAATAATTCCCATATCCACATTGTCGGTTGCCAAATGGGGCTGACATTAACCTTGCTAACAAAGGAGGGTATATGACAAGTAAGGATCTATCGATCTTTAATTCACTTAGGCCTTTTAGCATTGGATTCGACGACATGTTTGATCAGTTTGAGTCTATGTTAGGGAATGGCAGTCTTGGTGTACAAACCAATTATCCGCCATACAACATCCGAAGAGCAGGCAAAGATAAGTATGCTATTGAAGTAGCAGTTGCTGGCTTTAACAAAGATGATGTTGAAGTTGAATATGAAGATAATCTTTTAACTGTAAAAACAAAAGACGTTAAAAGAACTGAAGAAAAAGAAGGTGATGAGGTTATTCATCGAGGAATATCGCAAAGATCTTTTGCTAGATCATTTACAATTGCAGATGATGTAAAAGTGAATGGTGCTGAGCTTAAAGATGGTTTACTGACTATTTCTTGTGAAAAAATCATCCCAGAAATAAAGAAAAAAAGACTTATTGAAATAAAATAAGTTTACCTTACTTGCGGAGTATTTACTCCGCAGGTAATTAAAAGCAGTTTTTGCTATTAAAACCAACCACTATATTCCTAGGATTTACCTCAAACTTACGCTCACACTTAATTTTATATTTTTCAGTAATATAGACGTAATTTCTATTTCTTGTTTTTAAAAATTCAACTTTATCAGGTTGACCATAAAAATTTTTAAGATCTTCTTCTGTTTTATTTAACCAGTTGCTTAATTCCTGCGCTTCTTTAGATGTCGTATCCTCAATTTTCTTTGAGACTGATTGGCAACCGATCAAAGAAATTAAAAATAATGTGTATAAAATTGTAAAAAAAAATCCTTTCATTCTTATCCTTATTTTATAACGAAAAGTTATAAACAGATATATTTACTTTTGGTTGAATCAACGGAGATATGAGGGATTTAGTTAAGATTTTGACAGCTATATAGAGTAATAAACTTTAAACGGAGGTTTTATTTTATGATGGATAAATATTTTAAGTATAGAAAACATAAAACAAATTTTAAAACTGAGGTAATAGCTGGTGTAACTACTTTTCTTACAATGGCATACATCATGTTTTTAAATCCCTTTATCTTATCTGGCGAATTTGCTGGAACAGAAAAAGGTTTTTTTGATTTTGGAGCGGTATTTACCGCAACAATATTAGCTACTGCGCTTGCGTGTTTCATCATGGCATTTTATGGAAAAACTTGGCCTATAGGTTTGGCGCCAGGTATGGGTATAAATGCATTTGTTGCATACGGAGTCGTTGCAGGAATGGGATACACTCCTCAAGCAGCATTAGGTGCAGTATTAGTTGCTGGAATTATTTTCTTAGCTATATCACTCACACCTTTAAGAGCGTGGTTGATTAATTCGATTCCAAGAAGCTTAAAACTAGGAATTGGTGCTGGGATTGGATTATTTTTAGCTATTATTGGTTTAGAAATTATGGGAGTAGTAGGAGACCATCCAGTCACGCTAGTTACTTTAGGCGACATTAAGAATCCTTTAGTGCTTCTTGGTTGTTTAACTTTTGTCTTTATGATTGTTTTAGAAAAGATGAAGATAAGAGGAAACATTATAATTGGTATCCTTTTATTTAGTATAATAGCTTGGGCTACTGGTTTAGCAAAATTTAATGGTGTTGTTGGTTCTATCCCGCCAATGACTTACCTATTTGATTTTGATCTTAAAGCAGCGCTCACTGCGGGTATGGCTTCAATAGTTTTTACGTTATTGTTTATAGACTTTTTCGATACAGCAGGAACATTAACATCTGTTGCTAACGTAGCAGGTAAAGTTGATAAAAAAGGTAAAGTGCAAGACATCAACAAAGCAATGTTGTCTGACAGTGTGGGAACAGTAGCTGGAGCAATGATGGGGACAACAACTGTAACCAGTTATGTTGAGTCAGGCGCAGGAGTAAAAGCCGGAGGCAGAACTGGGATGACTTCGCTTGTAATAGGAGTTTTATTCCTAGCTTGTTTATTCTTTTCGCCGCTTGCTACAAGTTTGCCAAAAGAAATAGATGGTGCAGCGTTGTTGTACGTGGCAATATTATTTGTTAGAAATATTACTGATATTGAATGGGATGATATAGCTGAGTCAGGCCCTGCAGTAGTTGCAATGATAACAATGCCGTTAACATATAGTATCAGTAACGGTATCGCTCTTGCATTTATTTCATACGCATTAATTCAAATATTTACAGGAAAATTTGGAAAAACCTCTCCTGCTATTTGGGTAATCGCAGTATTTAGCGTAATTAGCTTTTACGTAGCATAAAAATTTTAGGGCCAGTTAATTCTGGCCCTTAATTCTTCTGATGTGTTTATTAACTAGATCCTGAACTTTTATTTCTTCATAATGTTCAAATGGCTGAACTATCCAAGGATTGCTTTCTAACCTTTGTGCGCAAAAATCCGGCTCAAAAGTTGAGTCTTTTTTTTTCCAAAGCACCGCTGTCTTTATCTCTTTTATATTGTCTTTGAGAGGTGGGTATTTTTTCAACCAATCAATACTTTTATTAAGGGTTATACCAGTGTCAGATAAATCATCGCATAGCAAAATATTTCCTTTCATATTCTGAACGGTAGAACTCATTTCTCTCGAAAAAACTAAATCACCTTGCTGATCTTCTGTGCCCTCTCCTGAATAAGACTCAACAGCTAAGTAAGCACATTTCAATTTAAAAACTCGACTTAAAACATCAATGATTGGTGCCCCGCCACGCATAATACCAATAAGTAAATTTGGCTTAAAGCCACTTTCATAAATTTGTATTGCTAATTTTTCTACGATTAGATTATACTCTTTCCAGTCTATGATAAGTTTATCTGCCATGAAAAAAAATAATTTATTTTAAAGGAGTTGTAAATGAAAGGATATGTGGTTTGTGTTTATAAAAATATAATTAATGATGAAAAACTTAAAGAATACGCATTAAAAGCTAGAGCAGCGGTTGAAAAATATGAAGGAAAGTTTTTGATTAGAGGAGGAAGGTCAACGGCAAACGAAGGTGAAAAGTCACCGAGAACTGTTGTCATTGAGTTCTCTTCTTATGATCAAGCTAATAACTTTTATAAGTCAAAAGAATATCAAGACGCACATTCAATTCTCATCGGTTATGCAGAGCGCCAGCATCAAACAATTGAGGGGGCTTAGTATTGTATTGGCTCGTCATCGATTGATCTCCAAAGATACCATGTTGCGACTGAGCAATATGGAGTAAATTTCCTATAAAGTTTTTTAAGAAAACTTTTAGGAGGAAAGTATTGTTTCTTATAATTATTTGAAATCGCTCTTAATAGGCCAATGTCTTGTAAAGGCCAAATATTAGATCGATTATAAGTGAATAGTAAAATCATTTCTGCACTCCATCTGCCTATTTGTCTTAAAGATGATAAGTAAAGAATTGCTTCTTCATCATTCATGTTTTTGATTAATTTTGGATTAAATTCTTTTTTTACAAATTTAATGGATAATTCTTTAATCCCCAAAGCTTTTTGCCTACTTAAACCACAAGATTTGAGTTGTGATATTGATAGTTTCGATACTTTTAATGGGGTAACTTTTTTGGTTTTTATTTGAAATTTATTAAATACTGAATTTGCAGCCGATACACTTATTTGCTGACCAACTATACTTTTACATAAAGAATAAAAAATATCTTTTCTAGTAGTCAAGAATTTATCATTGTATTTAAGAATAAGTCTTTTTAAAACTTTATCTCTTTTGGATAAGGTGTTAATTGCTTTCGACCAATAGCTTGGATATTTGCTCACGGTCTTGGGCTTACAACTTCTTTTTTTAATTGAGACTCTCTCATAAAGATAATTAAAGAACTTACAATTATTAGACCAGCTCCTAAAAGAGTTAATACTTTTGGTATTTCACCCCAAATGAAGTATCCTAGTAATATAGCAAATACCAAATTTAAATACTTTGTTGGTGTAACAAGTGATGCTTCAGCAATTCTTAGTGACACAGTAAGTAAAATATTTGCTACTGAACCTATTATGCCTGTAAAAATTAAAAGAAACAGATCAAATTTAGATGGCATAATCCAACCAAAAGGAAGTGTTGCTAAACCAACTATCATACTTAGTAAAGAAAAGTATAAGGCAATTCTATAATTAGGCTCTGTAGATGATAAGCTTCTAATGCTTAGGGCTACACATGCAAAGAAAATACAAAAAATTATTGGAAATAAATAATAAATATTTAATTCATCGTAAGCCGGTTTTACAATCATTAACATTCCAATAAATCCGATTAAAACTGCAGACCATCTTCTAATACCTACTTTTTCAGATAAAAAAAATATTGAACCTAATGTAACGAAAATTGGACCACCAAAAGTTAAGCTTACAACATCTGCTAAAGGTATTTCTCTCAAAGCAATAAAAAGTGCAACAATTGCTAAGGTGCCTGTTACTGCTCTGAAAGCATGTAATTTAGGTCTTGTAGTTTTATAAAAAGTTTTAAATTCACTCCTAGGTACAAGCATTAAAATTGGTATCAAACCAAAAAAAAATCTTGCAAATAACACTTCACCTACAGGAAACTGGTCTAGCCATTTAACACAAGCATCCATCATGGCAAAACATGCCACAGATGCAACCCCGTACAATACGCCTAATTGATTTCGTGTTAACAATTTAATATCCTCACAATTCTATATAATTACTTTATGAAGAAATGTACACTTGCTCTTGGTTGTTTTTGGAAACCTGAGGAAAACTTCAAAAACAAGCCAGGTATAATTGAAACAGAGGTCGGCTATGCTGGTGGATTCTCCGATAAAGTTACATATGAGGAAGTATGTAAAGGTGACACTGGTCATGCAGAAGTTGTTAGACTGACCTTTGATGAAAAAGTAATTTCATTTAGAAAAATTTTAGATTTATTTTTTAAAATGCACGATCCCACACAAAAAGATATGCAATTCCCTGATGTAGGAACTCAATATAGAAGTGAAATATTTTATGAGGATGATATTCAAAAAGTTGAAGCAAAAGAAATTTTAGAAATATTTAACAAAGAGCTAAACGGGAAAATTCAAACTAATATTTCTCAATTCAAAAATTATTGTAAGGCAGAGGAATATCATCAAAAATACTTAGAAAAAAATAGATAATGAGGCAGCTTGTTACTACAGAATGGCTAGAAAAAAATATTGAAAGAGTAAAAATATTAGATGCCACTTGGTGTTTACCTAACTCAGGTAGGGACGCCTTACAGGAATTTAAAGAAAATCATATTAAGAACTCAATATTTTTTGATATTGAAAAAAATTCAAAACAAAATTCTTCATTGCCCCATATGCTCCCTTCAAATAATGAATGGAAAAAAATTATCTCTAATTTAGGAATAAATAACTCTGATCATGTAATTATTTATGATAATTCAGATGTTTTCAGTTCATGTAGAGTTTGGTATTCATTTATTTATTTTGGTCATGACCCAGATCTTGTATCGGTTTTAGACGGTAATTTTACGAAATGGTTAAAGGAAAAAAGATTTGTATCAAAAGAAATAAATAAAATTAAAAAAACTAATTATAAAGCTAAAGAAAATACATCTATAGTAATAAATAAAGCCCAAGTAAAAGAAAATATATCAAGTAAAAAATTTCAGTTAATAGACGCTAGAAGCAAAGAAAGATTTTTGGGTTTGGTACCTGAGCCCCGAAAAGGATTAAAAAGCGGTCACATTGAAGGATCTAAAAACATACCTTTTCAATTACTTTTGAATGAAGATCGAACCTTCAAAAAGAGAGAAGAGTTAATAAAGATTTTTGATCAGAATGAAATAGATAAAGATAAAGATATTGCTTTTACATGCGGATCTGGAGTTACTGCATGTATTTTAGGACTAGCTAATTCTATTATAAGTGGTAAAAAACCAACTATCTATGACGGCTCCTGGTCAGAGTACGGATTAGAATAAAAAATGAAAACACCATCAAAATTAAAAGTTTTTTTAATTATTTTCTTTATTGCTATTTTTGCAATTATTGCTGCAAGGCATTTTATTGGTTTACACTTTAAAAAAAAATTCAGTGTGAGGCCTGCGCCGGGTGTAATCGTAGAGCAAGTTGAGAGATCGTTGTTTTACAAAAGTATAGAAACTTTTGGGACAGCGATTGCGCAAAATTCGAAAACTTATAGAATAAAAACTAGTGAAGTTGCTGGAAAATTAAATATTGATAATAGATTTGTCAAAAAAGATGAAATAATCCTTAGGCTTAAAACTGGAGAAGAAGTTATTGCAGATTTTTCGGGTAAATTGGGTAAAAGAGAAATTGCTCAAGGAGTTTTGGGTTCAGAGAGCTTAATAGTAACTTTAGATGATTTAAAAAAAATAGTTATAGATATAAAAGTTCCAGAGAATTATGTAAGTATACTAAAACCAGGATTAAAAGCAGAAATAACAAGTTCAGCATTTAAGAAAGCTTTTAAGGGAAAAATTCAAACAATTAGCTCAAGAATAGATCCCTCTACGAGATCAATTTTATCCAGAGTCATAGTCGATAATTCTAATTTTGATATCATTCCAGGGCAATTAATGACAGTAAAAATTATATATGATGAAATAAACCAAATTGGTGTTCCTGAAAGTGCTGTCACGATTCAAGGTAGTACAGCTTTTGTTTACACAGTAAGAGACGAAACTGCTGAAAAAAAAAATATTGAAATTGGTAAAAGAAATTTTGGAAAAGTTTCTGTTGTATCAGGAATAAATGAAGGCGATCTTGTTATTACAGAAGGTGTCTCAAAAGTAAGAAATAATGCTAAAATCAAAATTATAAATCCAAGAAATTAAATGTTTTTAACAGACCTATCTATCAAAAGACCTGTCGTGGCTTCAGTAATGAGCTTAGTATTAGTGATATTTGGTCTTGTAACTTTTCAAGAAATTCCAACTGACGAACTACCTGATGTGCAGCCTCCTGTAGTAACTATTCAAACTGAGTATAGAGGTGCATCAGCAGAAATTGTTGATACTCAAATAACTCAAAAAATTGAGGACTTTGTTGGAGGAACACCCGGACTAGAAACGATAGACTCATTTAGTGAGGATGAAAGTTCAAGAATTACACTTACATTTGAGACAAGTTTAGACTTAGATGACGTTGCTAACGATGTAAGAAGCTCTGTATCTAGAGTGCTTGATAATTTACCAGAGGGTGCAGAACAGCCTGAAATTTTTAAACAAAGTGCAGGTATGAGAACCACTATGTGGTTATCATTCAACTCTGAAACGATGACTGATTTAGAATTAACTGATTACGCCGATAGATATTTAACTGATACTTTCTCTACTGTTGATGGCGTAGGCAGAGTTCGCCTTGGTGGTCAAAGAGAGCTCTCACTAAGAGTTTGGTTAGATCCAATAGCTTTAGCTGCAAGAGATCTTACTACTCAAGAAGTTGAGACAATTCTCAGAAGAGAAAATACAGAGTTCCCAGCTGGACGAATTGAGTCAAAAGATATCGATCTAACTATTAAATTGGATAAAGCTTATAAAGAAATTGAAAATTATAAAAATCTACCTCTAAAAAGAGCTAAGGACGGTTCGATCATAACCTTGTCAGATGTTTCAAGAATCGAATTAGGAGCTGAGTCAACAAGAACTCTTTTTAAAGGCAACGGAAAACAAGTTGTTGGTATAGGGATATATCAACAATCTGATGCAAACACCATCGAGGTAGCTAATGGGATCAAAAAAAAAATAAAAGAGCTTAAACCAAGCTTGCCACCAGGAACTACCTTAGAAGTTTCATTCGATAGAAGTAATTATATAAAATCTGCTATTAAAGAAGTTTATAAAACACTGATTATTGCATTAATATTAGTTACTATTATTATTTATCTATTTCTCGGCAATCTTAGAGCTTTGGTAGTCCCTTTAATAGCTTTGCCTGTTTCATTAATCTCAACTTTTTTATCAATTTATATTTTTGATTTTTCAATTAACCTTTTTACTCTGATGGCCTTAGTACTAGCTATCGGAATTGTGGTTGATGATGCCATTGTGATGCTTGAAAATATAGTAAGAAGAATAGAGTTAGGAGATACACCTTTAGTTGCAGCTTACAAGGGTGCTAAGCAGGTATCATTTGCAATAATAGCTACAACTGTTGTGTTAGTAGCAGTATTTATTCCTCTAATTTTTATTAAAGGAATTACAGGAGTACTTTTTACTCAAACAGCGATTACTCTTGCATCGGCTGTAATTATTTCTAGCTTTGTTGCGTTATCATTAAGTCCAATGTTGGCAAGTAAATTTTTGCAAAAAGATATGCAAAAATCAAAAATTGTTTTAAAATTTGAAAAGTTTTTAAAAGATCTCACTTATCTTTATAAAGTTTCACTATTAAATTGGATTAAGAAAAAAAAAACAATAACTATTTTTTTATTAGGAACTCTTGCATTAACAATATTCTTTTTTAATTTTGCTAAGAAAGAATTAATTGCACCTGAAGATAGGGGAGCATTTTTTGTAATTGTAAAAGCTCCACAAGGTTCAGGTTTTAATTTTACCAAAGATAGAGCAGAAGAAATCGAGAAATTATTGCTTCCTAATGTAGGTAAAGGTGAATATAGAAAATTAATCATGCGAGTTCCTGGTTTTGGAAAGTCTGCTAAACAAGTAAATAGTGGATTTATAATTGTTCTTTTAGAGCCTTGGGCTAAAAGAGATCGTCATGGTGTTGAGATAATGAGAGAATCTTTTGGAAAAATTGCGAGAGTGCCGGGTGTTTTGGCTTTTCCGATAATGCCTCAGGGAATAAGGACTGGCGGAATAGAAAGTCCAGTTCAATTTGTTATTTTGGGTAATACATATGAACAATTGATTGAGTGGAAAGAGATAATTAAAAAAGAAGCAAGAAAAAATCCTAATCTCACCTCTATTCAAGATGACTTTGATCTGAACAAACCTCAATTAAATGTAAAGATAGATCAAAAAAAAGCTGCTGATCTTGGAGTTTCTACAGAAGATATTGGAAAAACTATAGAAACAATTTTTGGTTCAAAAAGAGTTACAAACTTTACAAGAGATGGAAAAGAATATTCTATAATTTTGCAAGGTGATATCAAAGATAGACAAGAGCCAGATAGTATAAGTAAGGTTTTTGTGAGATCTAAAAACAATGGAAAGCTTGTATCTGTGTCAAACCTAGTTGCATACGATGAAGAGGGACAGTCACCATTCTTAGCAAGATACAATAGACAAAAAGCAGTTACTATCTCAGCAAGACTTGTTGGAGACTATTCGCTTGATAAGGCTCTAAAGTTTTTAGTGAGTGTTGTAGAACAAAATACACCTCAAGCAAAAATTGCTTATAAAGGCGAAAGTGAAGAGTATAAAAAAACTAACACTGAACTATATGTAATATTTGCTTTAGCATTAATTACTGCATACCTGGCAATGAGTGCTCAATTTGAAAGCTGGAGGCACCCACTGACAATTATGTTAACTGTGCCCATGGCTATTCTTGGTGGATTAATTGGTTTACTAGTAGTTGGGTCTTCTTTGAATGTTTACAGTCAGATAGCGTTAATCATTTTGATCGGTCTCTCAGCTAAAAACGGTATCCTAATTGTAGAATTTGCAAATCAGTTAAGGAAGGAAGGAAAAAATTTAGAAGTTGCTGTATTTGAAGCTGCCGCTATAAGGCTAAGGCCTATTCTCATGACAAGTATCTCAACAATTATTGGAGTTTTACCACTAATTCTTGGAACTGGACCAGGTGCTGCAAGTCGATTAACTGTTGGTATAACAATATTTGGCGGAATGCTATTCTCAACATTTTTTACACTCTACGTAATCCCTACTGTTTATACAATTGTTGGAAGAGGAACCAAGAGGATTGATGCTGTTGAAATTGAGCTACAGAAACAGCTTAAAAAATAATATATTTGTTTTTATCTAGATTTTTTTTACAGAGTGTTAATTGTTTTCTATATTTGCTTGCCATATCTTTAACTGACTTTGCGTATATGATGGCCTTTTTGTCTTTTGAATAATTTTTATAATCTCCCCAGCCTTTATAATAAGCTAGGTACTGTCGATAAGGATCTTTTTTTGAAATTTTTAATATTTTATTTGTTTTATGAATATACCATCCTATAAAATCCACTGAGTCTTTAAATCTTGCTCTTGTGGCAAGTGGATTATTTGTTTCTCTTTTATATTGTTCCCAGGTTCCTTTGACTGCTTGGGAATATCCAAATGAAGATGAAGGTCTTTTAAATGGAATTACTTTAAATAATTTAGTCCTTGGAGGTTTTGCAAGCCAATTAAAGTCACTTTCTTTTTTGACAAAAGCTAATTGTAAATGAATAGGCGCTCCCCACTTCTCATAGGAAGCCTTTGAATGTTTGTACCACAAATATCTCTCTTCAAATATAGCACAACTATTTTGCGTATTTTTTGGTATTGAAGAACAAGCACTTAAAATTAAAAAAATTAAAATAAATATTATTTTTTTAAAAGGAATCACTATGTAATTTATACTAGAAATTAATTAAGCTTTCTCCATTTTTCTGGCTCCATAAATTTCCCTTTCCATAGTCCTAGTTTATTTTCTTTTGCGAATTCTTCATCTGATACATATGTTTTAGAATATCTTCTATATGCTATTGCAAAACCATTTCTTACCATCCACTGATTTAAGTTTATTTTTCCTTTATAGCACGTAGCTATATATCTTTTGTATCTATCTTTAGACGAAGAAATGCATTTTATTTCAGTAGTATCAATTTTAGTTATTAGTTTTTCTTTTGAAATTCTCCCACAGCTATAATCTTTATAAAATGTAAAGCCAATAAAGAATGAAATTTTAAAGGACTCTTTTTTGCATTGTTGTCTCATTTCTGGTGCATCTATTCCTTCTAATCTAAATTTATAATTATCTATATGCACTGTATCTCCATCAACGACCTTTGGGATGCCAGATATTTCTTCCGCTATAGAATTAGAAAGCAAAACCAAAAGTATAATTATTATACGAATAAACATTTAATTTTGAAGTTTTTTAAAAAATTTAAACATAAAAAAAGCTAACATCACACCTAAACTATTTGCGTACAAATCGTTAAGTTCAAATGCTCTATTAGGAATAAAATAATGTAGCAGTTCTAAAATTATTGAAATTAAAAATAAAAAAGAAAAACTATTAATTATTTTTTTTTGATTATTTCGAAATATAAAACCTAGAATACTTAAAAAGAAAAAAAATATTAAATGATTAATAGAAGTTCCTATTGGATTTGAAATAAAATCAGGTTGTTTTCCCAAATTACCGTATAAAAAGTAACCAATTAAACTTCCTGGGAACAAATAAAGAATTAGTAGAAATATAAATGAAAAATAGAATAAATATTTTGAAGTAGAGAAGAAAATATTTTTCATTTAGATTTTTATATAGTACATAATAACTTAATTAACTTATATGAGTAAACTAATCTTAACAAGACATGGACAGAGTACATGGAATGCTGAAAATAGATTTACGGGCTGGGTAGATGTTGATCTTTCAGAGAAAGGTAAAGAAGAGGCTAAAAAGTCAGGTGAGTTGATTAAAAAATTGAATATTAAAATTGATACTAGTTATACCTCTTATCTTAGAAGAGCTATTGAAACTCTCACAATTATCTTAAAAACTCTAAATTTACCCGTGAAGTTTAATACCTCCTGGGAATTAAATGAAAGACATTATGGGTCGTTAACGGGTTTAAATAAGGAGGAAACAAAAAAAAAAATTGGTGAAGAGCAATTTAAAAAATACAGAAGATCTTGGGACGTGGCACCTCCTCTCATGGCTAATGATAGTAGTTACCTTGAAAATTTCAGCCCTTTGAACGGTGGAATACCCAAAAATAAAATTCCTTTGACAGAATCCTTGAAGAACACTTACGAAAGAGTAATTCCTTTTTATGACATTGAAATAAACAAGAATTTGAAAAATGGAAAAAATATTCTGATATCAGCTCACGGAAATTCATTAAGAGCATTGTGTAAATATCTCTTTAAGATTTCAGACACAAAGATTAATGAACTAGAAATTCCAACAGGAAATCCACTTATTATCGAATTTGATAACCAATTAAAAATTCAAAAATATTATTATCTAGATGATAGTAGGGCAAAAGATATTATTTTTAATCAATAGAACTTAAAGAAGATATTTTTTCAAACATTTCTATGGTGTTTAAATGATAAAATTTTTGATTACTTTCCAATCCACCAAGATTTTTTTCATTTATTAATTTTTTCCAAACTTCATTCATAGAAAAAATATTTTTATTGAAAAAGGCTAAATGATCATTTTTCATTATTTGCAGACCAGTAAAAATAAATTGGTTTTTTTCGTCTTTAGAAATTAAACTATTCTTTAAATTAAAGTCACCTTTGAAAGAATTATCCAAAGATAATGCTTTTTTAACCAGTAATAAACAGGGTCTTTTATTTGTGAAATATTCTTTTTCTAAAGATTGAACTTCTTCAGAATATTTATTACTCCAAAGTGTATCTGGATTAATTACAAAAAAAGGATTATCGTTAAATTCTCTTGTTCCTTTTTTCACTCCACCACCAGTATCCAATAATAAATCTTTTTCACTTGATATTTTTATTTTAGCTTGAGATTTAAAATCTGAGATAAATTTTTCTATTTGATTAGCAAGATGATGAGTATTTACAGTTATCTCTTCCACACCATGATTGATTAAAAGATTAATTGCTCTTTCAAGAAGAGTGCTACCTCCTATTTCCAATAATGGTTTTGGTTTTTTATTAGTAAGAGGTTGCATTCTTTTGCCTAAGCCAGCAGTCAATATCATCCCGTGTTTTATTTTCATAAATTATTTATTTTTTTAAGTTTTTTAATGTTTAGATGTTTTTTAAATAATAAGTTTAGGTTTTTGAAGATAGGATTTTTTAGGCGTCTTTCAATTAAACTCCAAGTATAAGGTAAATATTTTAAGTAATGAGGTTTGCCATCTCTTTTAAAAAGTCTTACAAATATTCCTAGAATTTTTAAATTTCTTTGAACAGATAATATTTCAAAATCATTTTTTAAATTTTTGTATTCCTCTTTTTTAAGTTTAGATTTGTAATAATAAAAATTTAATAATTTTTCTTGTAAATTTGAAGGCAATTTTATTCTTACATCATCAATTAATGAAGCTACATCATATAATGGGTTTCCAATTATAGCATCCTGGCTATCAATCAAACCAAGTTTATTATTATTTATCATTATATTCGATGCATGAAAATCTCTGTGTACAAAAGTACTGTTTTTAAAATAAAGTTTTTTATATATTTTTGTTAATTCATTTTTTAAAATTTCTTTAATTTTTTTTATTTTTGAACTTTTGAAACAATACTTTAAATACCAATCAAAAAATAAATCAGATTCTTTATGAAGATTTTTAATTGAATAATTTTGAAAATTAACTTTGAATTTCCCTAAACGATAATTTCGTTGTAACTTTATATTTTGTAGTTTTATGATAATCCTAATTAGATCTTTGTAGTCGTTAAATTTATTTTTTTTTTTAATAATTGAATTATAAAAAGACTTTTGTCCCAAATCAGTAATCTCAATAATATCGTGCTCATAGTGATTAGTGATCAGCTTAGGTGCATATATCTTATTTTTTGCTAAAATTTTGTTTACAACAATATAGGTAATTAAATTGTTAAATTTTTCTTTTTTTGCTTGAATTATAATTGATGTATTCTTTCCTTTTTGTAATCTATAAAATTCTCTAAATGATGCGTCTCCTGATATTTTTTTAAGTTTATAATTCATTTAAAAAATTCCATCTACCTGTGCCTATAAATTTAATCTCTCTCTCTTTTTCATTTTTAACATAATTCAAATGTATTTCTAACTTATCAGTTAATGGAATATTAATCAGTTGAGGCCATTCAATAATCTTAACAGTGTCTTTCTTATCTAAAAAAATACCTAAATGCTTTAATTCTTTTTCATCTTTTATTCTGTAAAGATCATAGTGCATAATCTTAATTGTTTTTAAATCATACTCATAAAGTAAGTTAAAAGTAGGGCTTAGTACTTCTGTAATCTTTTCTCCATTTTTTTCTTGCAGATGATTTATCAAATATCTTGTAAAAGTGGTTTTTCCTACACCGATTTCACCGATTAAAAAAATACAATCATTCTTATCGAGCTTGTCTGCAACTTTTTGAGATAAGGAATTGAGATGTTCTAAAGATTTTACAATCATTAGCTACTGTTTAGTAGCGGTAAGTATCTGGTTTAAATGGTCCTGATGGTTTAACGCTAATATAATCTGCTTGCTCTTTTGACATTTTAGTTAATTTTGCACCTACTTTTTCTAAATGAAGCATGGCAACTTTTTCGTCGAGATGTTTTGGAAGTACATAAACTTTCTTTTCATACTTATCCGAGTTGTTCCAAAGTTCAATTTGAGCAATTACTTGATTTGTAAATGAAGCGCTCATAACAAAACTAGGGTGCCCTGTAGCACATCCCAAGTTTACCAGTCTTCCTTCAGCTAAAAGGATGATCCTTTTTTTACTAGGTAATTCTATTTCGTGCACTTGCGGTTTTATTTCATCCCATTTGTAATTTTTTAATGCCTCAACTTGAATTTCATTGTCAAAGTGACCTATGTTGCAAAGTATTGCTCTATCTTTCATGTCTCTCATATGATCAGCTGTAACTATGTCTTTATTTCCTGTAGCAGTAACAACAATATCAGCATCTTTGATAGCTTCATCCATAACAACAACTTCGTAACCTTCCATAGCGGCTTGTAACGCACATATCGGGTCTGTCTCGGTTACCATAACTCTTGCACCTGCTTGACGTAAAGAAGCAGCACTTCCTTTGCCAACGTCACCGAATCCAGCAACAATAGCTACTTTACCTGACATCATTACATCAGTTGCTCTTTTAATTCCGTCTACTAAACTTTCTCTACAACCATAAAGATTATCGAATTTAGATTTTGTCACTGAGTCGTTTACATTTATTGCAGGTATTAGTAGCTCTTTAGCAGCCTCCATTTTTTTAAGTGCTAAAACACCTGTTGTAGTTTCTTCTGAAACACCCTTAACATCTTTTAATAAATTTTTATATTCTTTATGCATTAATGCAGTAAGGTCACCACCGTCGTCTAAGATCATATTTGGTTTCCAGTCTTTTTTTCCTTCAATTGTTTGCTTAACGCACCACCAATATTCCTTTTCTGTCTCACCTTTCCATGCAAAGACAGGGATGCCCGCTTTGGCTATTGCGGCAGCTGCATGATCTTGTGTTGAAAAAATATTACAAGAAGACCATCTAACCTCTGCTCCCAATTCTACTAAAGTTTCAATTAACACCGCTGTTTGTATAGTCATATGAAGACAGCCTAAGATTTTTGCACCCTTTAAAGGTTTTTTACCTTTGTACTCTTTCCGAAGAGCCATAAGTCCTGGCATTTCTGTTTCTGCTAAAGAAATTTCTTTTCTTCCAAAATCTGCTTCGTTAATATCTTTTACTTTATAATCTTGAGCCATATTGAAGATGTTATTATCAACATAAATAAACCTTAGCAAGAAATAATGTTAGGAAACTTTAGGAAGCAAAACCTCTACCTGTGCTCCTTTAGCATTAAGCCTATTTGAGGCTGCTACTGTACCTTTATGCAATTGAACAATATTTTTTACAATATTCAAACCTAAGCCGGAGTGTTTCCCGAAACTCGCAGGTCTATTGCTATAAAAACGCTTAAAAATTTTCTGAGGCGATGTTTCAGCAAAACCTGGTCCCTCGTCTTTTACTGAAATTAATAAATTGCTAGAAGTTTCCTCAAGACCAATCTCAATTTTTTGGTTATCTTTGCTAAACGAAATTGAATTATCTAATAAATTAGCGACTACTTGCTCTAATCTGTTGCTTATACCGAATATAAAATGACCATTTTTACTTTTAATATTGTTGATAACACTAATAACAATTTTTTTATTTTGATTAATAAGATCCTGGTTAAAGTCTTCTACTACACTATTAACAATTTCAACTAAGTTAATTTTACTCATTTTTTCTCGGGATAAAGATGCTTCGTCTTTTAACATTTGTGTGTAATCTGTTATTAATCTTTCTATTCTTTCTACATCATGATTTATGATTTTAAGAAGTTTTTCTCCCTCATTTTTTTCAGTAGTTTTGTCTAAAAGTTCTGAAGCACTTTTTAAGGATGCGAGTGGATTTCTTATTTCATGAGCTAAATCATTTGAAAATGTTTCTGCTTTATTAGTTCGTTGTTGTAATTCTTTAGTCATTTCATCAATTGACTGTGTTAGTTTACCAATTTCATCATTTCTGATGAAAACTTTGTTTATATCAATTGTTTGATTAGATTTTTTTTTAACTCCTTCACTAAATTTAACTAAAAGTCCAATTGGCTTAAGAATATATTTATTTAAAAATAGAGAAAAGATTAAAATCACAATCACAACAGCAATCATAGTTCTTATTATAAATGCTTTTCTTTCTTTCACAGCATTGGTGATGTCATTCGCTTGCTCTGAGACTACAATATAACCTATATCATCGTTTTGAAATTTAATTTTACTTAGTGTGCTTACAAAAAAATTATTTTTTTTATTGTTAGTAACGGTCATTATTTCATCATTATATTTATTTGTAATAATATCTTTAATTTCGTCTATTTCTTCTTCTTCAAGTCTCTCTTCAATATTTGGCTTAATTGTTTCGCCACCCAAAGCTTCCTCGAAAATTATATCTGATCCTGTAAAAACACTTTGATCTAAATCTAAAATGTTTGTGTCTCCAATTAGATTTCCTGATAAATCATAAAATTGGACACGGTCTAGACTTTGAAACAAAAACCTTGTAGAGAGTAAAAAATCTCTAATTCCCTCTTTAGTGTATTCTATATTTAGTCTTTCAAGATTATCTTTGGTATTTTTTATTACTATTTTATGATTATCTGATCTTTCTTTTACTAGATTTGGCTGTATTGCTTCAAGGTATATAATTGTAAAAAGCCCTAAAACAGAAAAGACTGTAAGGTTAATAATTAAAAACTTCTTTAGAATAGAAGCTGATTTTTTTTGTTTCATTAGCTAACATTCCATCTATACCCGCTTCCATATCTGGTTTCAATTGCAGAAAACTTCTCATCTACCTTTTTAAATTTTTTTCTTATTCTCTTTACGTGGCTATCAATAGTTCTATCCTCGATTTCTGTATTTTCCTTGTATGCTATATCCATTAAATGTGCTCTTTCCTTTATAACTCCTGGTCTTTTGGCTAATTCTTTAACAATTAGAAATTCTGTGGTGGTTAGCTTATCTGGCAAAGCTCTACCATTCCATTCACACTCCAATTGAGCAGGATCTAATTTTAATTTACCATGACTAATTATATTTTTTGTGTCATCGATAGTATTAGTTTTTTTCCTTAATTGAACTCTTATTCTCTCTATTAAAACTTTTGTAGAAAAACCTCCAGATTTTTTGACAAAATCATCAGCACCCAACTTCAAACCAAGTAATTCATCAACTTCATCATCTTTTGATGTTAGAAAGATAATTGGAATTGACATCTTTTTTTTAAGTTTTTTTAATAATTCTTCTCCGTCCATCCTTGGCATTTTAATATCCAAAATAGCTAAGTCAGGAGGATTTCTAGTTAATCCTATTAAGGCAGACTCTCCATCGATATAAGTTTGAACTTTAAAACCTTCTCTTTCCAAAGCAATACTTATACTAGTTAGTATATTTCTATCGTCATCTACTAAAGCTATTGTTTGACTCATATTTTTATTCTCTTAATTATGTTGTCAAAATTTAGGCGTTTAATGGGCTTCTCCCCAATTGTTTCCAGAGTTAATACTTACTTCTAAAGGTATTGAAAACATGTGATGGTCCGAGCTTGAAACTGACGTCATAACTTCTTTAACAATTTTTTTTACTTCACTTTCATCTTTTTTTAAACATTCAAAAATAAGTTCATCATGTATTTGTAAAAGCATTTTTGCTTTCTTTTTTTCTTCAAGGATTCTATCAATCTTAATCATTGCTAGTCTTATAATATCTGCAGCTGATCCTTGTATTGGAGCATTAATTGCTGCTCTTTCTTGGAATGCGCGCACGCTAAAATTTTTATCGTTAATTCCTCTTAAGTGAATTCTTCTTCCAAAAATATTTGTAACAAAGCCTTGCTTTCTGCAAGTTTTTATTGTCGTATTCATATAATCTTTAATTTCAGGAAATTTTTTAAAATATGAATTAATGAAACTTAAAGCCTCTTCATTTGAAACTGATATTTGTTTTGCCAATCCATATTGTGTAATTCCATAAATAATTCCAAAATTAATTGCCTTAGCTTTTCTTCTAAAATCTTCTGTCACTTTTGCAATAGGAACATCAAAAACCTGGCTCGCTGTTAAAGAATGTATATCTTGTTTATTTTTAAAAGCTTTCTTTAATTCTTTTACATCAGCCATATCAGCGAGAATTCTCATTTCTATTTGATTATAATCTGCTGAAATTAATAAATTATTTTTATCTGCTATAAAGGCTTTTCTTATCTCTTTACCGTCTGAAGTCTTTATAGGAATATTTTGTAAATTAGGGTCACTTGAAGCTAACCTACCGGTATTAGTTGCAGCTAGTAAAAAAGAAGTATGCACTCTTTTTGTTTTTTTACTTATATGGTCTTGCAAAGCATCTGTATAAGTACTTTTTAATTTTGAAACTTGGCGCCATTCTAAAACTAAATTTGGAAATTTATGTCCAGTTAATGCTAAGTCCTCTAAAATTTTAGCGCTCGTGGCTAAACTTCCTTTCTTAGTTTTTTTTAATTTTGCTATCTTTAAGTCATTATAAATAATTTCTCCTAATTGTTTTGGCGATCCGATATTAAATTTTTTACCCGATATTTTATAAATTTCTTTTTCAATAGTTATTAATCTTTCCTCAAATTTTTTTGAAAGTTTTTTAAGATAAGCATCATCAACTTTCACACCACTCGACTCTAGTTTTGAAAGAATTTTTATCATTGGTTTTTCAAATTCCTCATAAATTTTTTCTAACTTTTCTTTAAATACTCTCTCAGATAAAACTTCATATAATCTTAACGTTACATCTGCATCCTCAGCAGCATACTCAGTGGCTGATTTAAGATCTACTTCTGAAAAATTTAACTGTTTTTTTCCAGTTCCTACCAAATCTTTATAAGATATGGTTTTATGACCAAGATGTAATTCAGATAACGTATCCATATTATGTCTATTATTTCCCGCGTCTAGTGTGTACGAAAGTAACATCGTGTCTTCCACCGAGCTTAGTTCGATGCCGTGGTTTTTAAATATTATAAAATCATATTTTATATTTTGGCCTACTTTTTTTATGCTTGGATCTTCTAAAAGTGGTTTAAGTTTCTTCAAAACAATTTCCTTTTTTAATTCCGTTTTTTCTGTATGACCTACCGGGATATAGAAAGCTTCGTTAGCCTCATAACATAACGATATGCCAACAAGATCTGCTTCTTGGGGATTTAAGGATGAGGTTTCAGTATCAACTGCTATAACTGATTTTTCATTTAATTTTTTTATTAATTCATTCAGTTGTTTCTCTTTGAAAATAGTTTTGTAGGTCTTAGTATTTATCTTATTATTTTTTTTTACAGGATTTTTCTCATTGAAATCTTTGCTTCCAGGTTCTCCATAAAAACTAATTGCCTGGCTCAACAATCTATTAAATTCCATATCTCTTAAAAAATCGTATAGTTTATCTTTGTTAATATCTTTAATAATAAAGTCGGCAGCATCATTTCTAAGTGGAACATCATTTTTTAAAGTTACTAATTGCTTACTAATCATAGCTTTATCTTTGTTAGACAGTAGAGTTTCCCGTCTTTTGTTCTGAGGAATTTCTGATGCCTTCTCTAATAAATTTTCTAAGGTTTTATATTTATTTATAAGTTCTGCTGCTGTTTTAACTCCAATACCAGGAACTCCAGGCACATTATCTGAACTATCTCCAGCAAGTGATTGCACGTCGATTACTTGACTTGGTTTAACTCCAAATTTTTCAATTACATCTTTTTCTCCTATAACTTTACTTTTCATAGGATCAAATAGTCTGACTTTATTTGATACTAACTGCATTAAATCTTTATCCGACGATATCACGGTAACCTTTGCACCAGCTTCAGTAATTTTTTTTGCATAAGTGGCTATGAGATCATCTGCTTCATAATTTAAAAGTTCAATAGACGGTAAGTTAAAAGCTTCAACAGATTTTCTGATATACTCAAATTGAGGCGCTAAATCGTCAGGTGCCTCTTCTCTATTCGCTTTATATTCACTGTAAATTTCGTTTCTAAAATTTTTTCTAGCTGAGTCGAATATAACAGCAAAATGGGTTGGTTTATTTTTTGAGTCATCGGATCTAGCATCCTCTAAAAGTTTAAAAAGCATAGAGCAAAAACCACTTACAGCTCCTGTAGGTAATCCATCACTTTTTCTAGATAAAGGCGGCAAAGCATAATAAGCTCTGAAAATGTATCCAGATCCATCAATGAGATAAAAATGATCTGTTTTTTTTATTGAACTCATATATACATATTACATTGAATTATTTACTTAGATTAAAAAATTATGTCAAATAATGCATTAACTGTTGAAAATCTTAACAAAATCTATTCGAACTCCAAAACAAAAAAGGAAATTAAAGCTATTACAGATTTAACTTTTGAAGTTAAAGAAGGTGAAGTATTTGGGCTACTTGGACCAAATGGTGCTGGTAAAACAACTTTTTTAAGTATTTTAGGCGGAACGGTATCTAAAACATCTGGGCTTGTTAATGTTTGGGGTTTTGATCTTGATAAAAACCCAAGACAAGTTAAAGCCTCTATTGGAATAGTTCCTCAAGAGGTAAATCTAGATGCTTTTTTTAGTCCAAAGCAATTATTGGAACTGCAAGCTGGGCTTTATGGTGTAGCTAAAACAGAAAGAATCACAGAACTAATACTAAAAATGGTTTCCTTGGAGGGTAAAGCTAACGCGTATTCAAGAAGTTTGTCTGGTGGTATGAAAAGGAGACTTTTAATTGCAAAAGCAATGGTTCATCAGCCTCCTATTTTAATTTTAGATGAGCCAACTGCAGGAGTAGATGTAGAGCTTAGAAATAACCTTTGGAATAATGTTAAAAAACTTAATAAGGAGGGTGTAACAATAATCTTAACTACGCACTATCTCTTAGAAGCACAGGAAATGTGTGATCGTATAGCTATCATTGATAAAGGTAATTTGGTCGCTTTAGATACAACAGAAAAACTCTTAGATAGAATTAAAACTAAAAAAATTAATTTTAAAGTTCGACTTGTTGATTTAAATCTTCCCCTTTATATGGAAGGAATTAAGTTTAAGATCATTTCAAAAAAACAAATCACTGCAACATATGAAAAAAATTCATTAAATTTTGGTGAAATAATTGATTATTTTAATCAAAACAACTTAAAAATTGAGGATATTTCTACGGACGACGGCGACTTAGAGGATGTTTTTGTTCAATTAACAAAGCACTAGATTTTAATGAAAAAAATGTTTATTTAGTCTTATGGAACTAGTAAAAAGTTTGAAACAATCAAAATTATTAAAGTATGTTTTCTTTGCTTTAATTGGAAGCATTATACTAGCTATTTCCTCAAAAATTAAAATTCCTTTCTATCCTGTGCCAATGACTATGCAAACTTTAGTGATCTTATTAATTGGTGCATGTTTTGGATGGAGATTAGGTGTAGCTACTATTTCTTTATATTTGTTTGAAGGAATTATTGGCTTGCCAGTTTTTTCAGGCACTCCAGAAAAAGGTATAGGAATAGTTTACTTCACAGGTCCTACAATGGGTTACTTGATTGGTTTTATAGTAGCTGGATTTTTAGCAGGAAAATTTATTTATGATAATAGTTATATTAAGACTTTTTTAAAATTAACTTTTGCCACAAGCTTTATCTATATGTTAGGAATGTTATGGCTAGGTACTTTAATAGGTTGGGATAAACCAATATTCAAATTAGGAGCACAACCTTTCTTGTTAGCGGAGTTACTAAAAATTTTAATTGCAACTCTTGCAATAAATCAAATTAAAAAATTTAGAAGGTTTATTTAAGTTATCTTGGAGATCTTTTAGAAAGAATTCTTTGCAGTGTTCTTCTGTGCATCTTAAGTCTTCGAGCTGTTTCGGAGACATTTCTATTACATAACTCAAAAACTCTGTGGATATGTTCCCATTTCACTCTATCTGCTGACATAGGATTTTCAGGTGGTTTTGCCTTTGACTCTGGAGAAGCCAACAAGGCTGCCTCAACGTCATCAGCATCGACTGGTTTAGCTATGTAATCTATTGCACCCACTTTAACTGCTGCTACAGCTGTAGGTAGATTCCCGTATCCGGTTAACATTACAATTCTACTATCTTTTTTATTTTTTGAGAGTTCTTTTACTACATCTAATCCATTTCCGTCCTCAAGCCTCAAATCAATCACTGCAAAGGCTGTGGGCGATGTCTTAGCTATATTTAGACCTTCTGCCACTGTTTTGGCCTCTTTAATCTCAAATCCCTTCTTTTCCATTGCTCTAGCTAGCCTTCCTCTTAATGGATCGTCATCATCCAGTAACAGAAGCGATTTATCTGCAAAGTCTGCCAATTTTAGCTGCTCCGGAGGGTTTTTTTGTGTCCTCATACATTGCTATATAGGCACTGTTGACAGATTTTCAACACGTCAAAAATGTCCTTTTTTTCTTTACATAAAGTAAAAAAGACCTTAAACGCGAAATAAATAAGGTTTTTTTTATTAAATTTTTTAAAAAATCTTTGTGTAAATTAACGAGGGACACATGAAATGGGAAAATTTAAAACAGTTAACGAATTAGTTAACTTATTAAAGCCAGATTACCCCGTATATTGTATACGGCTTAACGAGATTAAAAAATCCGTAAAATTTTTTAAAGAAAATTTTCCAGGAAAGATACTCTACGCAGTAAAAACAAATCCAAACGAAAAAATTATAAAACAAATAATTAATAACGGTATTGATGAATTTGATGTTGCATCTTTGAATGAAATTAAACTTATAAAAAAAATCAAATCAGACTCTAAATTACACTTCATGCATACTATCAAAAGTAAAGAAAGTATTTCTTCAGCTTACTTTGATTATGGTGTGAAAAGTTTCTCTCTGGATAGTAAAGATGAATTAAAAAAGATTTTGGATGCAACTAAACAGGCAAAAGACTTAGAATTATTTGTAAGGATTGCGATTTCAAATGAACATGCGGAAATAGATTTATCTAGAAAATTTGGAGCACTTCCATCTGAAGCGTTGGGTTTGGTTAGATTATGTAAAGATCACTCAAAAAAACTTGGAATAAGTTTTCATGTTGGTTCTCAATGTATGCATAAAATTTCTTACTCTAAGGGTATTCGTGAAATAGGAAGTATAATAAAAAAAACAAAGATAGTCCCAGATACAATCAATGTTGGAGGTGGCTTCCCTTCTATTTATCCTGACCTTAATCCTGAACCATTGATAAATTATATGGATGAAATTAAAAAAGAGCTAAATAATTTAAAGCTGAATAAATTGCCTGAAATAATCTGTGAGCCGGGAAGGTCTCTTGTAGCAGAAAGTGGATCTACAATTGTTAAAGTCATTTTAAGAAAAAAAAATAATCTTTATATTAATGACGGAACGTATGGATCTTTGTTTGACGCAGGTGCACCAAATTTTGTTTTACCATCAAAAATGATAACGGACGGAAGAGTTCAGTCAAAAAAACTGACCGCTTTTAGTTTTTTTGGACCTACTTGTGATGGGTTAGATTATATGAAAGGTCCTTTTTTGTTACCAAATAATATTAAAGAAGGTGATTATATTGAGTTAGGTCAACTTGGTGCATACAGTCTTACATTCAGAACGAACTTCAACGGTTTTTATTCAAATGAAATTCACGAATTAAGTGACAAACCAATTATATCTATGTACGATAATACAAATGATAAGGTTGGTTCTCTAGTAGCTTAATGAATAAAAAAAATAGTCCAAATATTGGGCACAATAAAAAATCTATTCTTAATTCCCCAGTTGAACATATCGACATCAAATCTTTTGATGCTCGTAAGATTATTGATGGGATGAGTAAAATGTCTTTTACTTCTAGAGATACAGCTAGAGCGGCAGCAATTTATAATGAAATGCTTAAAGATAAGGATTGTTCAATCTTCTTAACTTTGGCAGGTTCAACTTCAGCAGGTGGATGTATGGACCTGTACACTGATTTAGTTAAACATAATATGGTAGACGCTATTGTGGCCACCGGAGCCTCTATTATTGATATGGATTTTTTTGAGTCTTTAGGATTCAAACATTATCAGGGATCTCAGTTTCAAGATGATACTGAGCTCAGAAACAATTACATAGATAGAATTTATGATACCTATATAGACGAGGAAGAGCTACAAGCATGTGATCAAACTATTTGTGATATTGCTAATACATTAAAACCTAAAACATATACTTCGAGAGAATTTATACGAGAGTTGGGAAAATATCTCAAATCTAATGCTAAAAAAAAAGGATCTTTGATAGAGACTGCATACGATAATAACGTACCGATATTTTGCCCAGCTTTCACTGATAGCTCAGCGGGTTTTGGACTAGTAATGCATCAAGAAAAAAATCCCGAAAAACATATTACAATTGACTCTGTAAGAGAATTTAGAGAATTGACTGAAATTAAACTTCAATCTAAGCAATCAGGACTACTAATGGTTGGGGGAGGCGTGCCTAAAAACTTCATTCAAGATACAGTAGTGTGCGCAGAGTTATTGGGCAAAAAGGTTGATATGCATAAATATGCTATACAAATTACTGTTGCTGATACTAGAGACGGTGCCTGCAGCAGCTCAACTTTAAAAGAAGCTAGCTCGTGGGGTAAGGTTGATATTACAAAAGAACAAATGGTATTTGCCGAGGCTACGAGTGTACTACCATTAATTGCAAGTGATGCATTTCATAGAGCAAACTGGAAAAATAGATCGAAAAGAAATTTTTCACAAATTTTTGAGTCTTAAATGAATTATTTAGACCAGAAAAAAGGTTTTTTGGGATTTGATAAAAATCACAAATCTAAACCAAAAGTAGTTGTGGTACCTTTTGGTTTAGAAAAGACTGTAAGCTATGGCAGTGGAACTAAGAATGGACCAAAAGAGATAATTAGAGCCTCTCATCAAGTTGAATTATTTGATGAAGAGTTAAATAAAGAGCCCTACAAAGAAATTGGTATTCAAACTTTAAAACCTTTTAAAATAAAAAATAAATTAGATGATGCTTTAAATCAGTTATCCGAAATCAATGAAAAGATAATATCTGAGAAAAAATTTCCATTAGTTTTAGGAGGTGAACACTCTATTACTCCAGGTTCTGTAAAACCTTTTGCTAAAAGGTATAAAGAATTAATGCTTCTTCATTTTGATGCTCATGCTGATCTTAGAGAAAGCTATCAAGGAGAAAAGTTTTCTCATGCGTCTGCAATAAAAAGATGTCTTGATTTTAAAAATTTAAGAGTGGTATCTTTTGGAATTAGGAATCTCTCAGAGTCTGAAATGAATTTCTATAATAAAAATAGAAATAGAATAGATATTTTTTGGGCTAAAGATAAAAAGAAGTGGAATCTGAAAAAATTAAACAATTTATTCAAGAATAAACAAGTTTATATAACCTTCGATGTAGATGGTTTTGATGCAAGTATTATGCCAGCAACTGGAACTCCAGAGCCGGGTGGGTTGTTTTGGGATGAAGTTTTAATAATATTAAAAAAGGTCTGTCAAATATCGAACATTGTTGGGGCAGATATTAATGAACTCGCACCGATCAAAAAATTTGACTCATATAACTTTTTAGTAGCAAAATTAGCTTATAAAATTCTCGCATATTCTTTTGAATTTAAGCGTTAATTAAGATATTTTTTGGTGACCAGCTAATAACTACTGAAGCACCCCCTAAATTTTTGTCATCTTTAAATGTTAGTTTTGCGTTTTGTCTTTCTAATAAAGTTTTACCTAAAAAAGTTCCAAGACCCAAACCTGAATTTTGATTAATTTCCTCTGATTTTGTTTTAATATAAGGTTCTCCTAATTTCTCTATTATATCTTTTGGAAATCCTGGTCCATCGTCATTTACAGTAATTTTGATTTCTTTATCATTACTATGAAGAAAAATATTTACTTTGCTCTTTGAGAACTTAATTGCATTTCCAATAAAATTTCTCAAACCATAGATCATTTCAGCAGAGCGATGTATATCGATTTTATTATTATCATTATTAGATATTAAATTTATTTCTTTAGAGGATGTTTCTTTAAAAGAATTTATTATTTCTTCAAGTAAATCCTCTAATTTTGTTGAACTAAAAAATTTGTCATCCTCTATCTGTTTTTTGGAAATTCTTTTTAAGATTTCACTACACCTTTTAGATTGGCTAATTAGAAGGTCAATATCTTTAGAAAGGTCGTTATTATCTCCAATTTCTTTTTTAAGTTCTTTTGCCACTACACTTATAGTGGCTAATGGTGTACCTAGAGAGTGAGCTGCTGCGGCTGCTTGACCACCTAAAGACTCGAGCTCATATTCTTTATAAATTACTTCTTGTAATTTTTTGAAAGCCTCCTCGGTTTTCTTTTTTTCACCAGAGAAACGAATACCAAAATAACTTAGAAAAATTAAACCAATCAATATAGAAATTATAATTCCAGTTTTATAAAAATTTGGAAAATGCAGCAGATTCATATCCTCTCCTGGCAAAGGCAAATGAAAAAACGAGATAATTAATAAAAGTAATGATGTTATTAAACCTAAAATTATTGTTGTACCCATACTTAAAAATGTAGAGGAAACTATGGCTGGGATTACTAATAGAAATGAAAAAGGGTTAAAAATTCCTCCTGTCAAATAAAGAAGTGCGCTTAATTGCAACAAGTCGATCAGTAGGAAAGGAGCTGCATAAAAATCTTTTAGCTGATTGATTTTTATCATAAATTGAAGATATAGATTTGTGGCCAAACCCAATGAGATTATCAAATAGCTTTCTATGATTGGAAACGGTAAATTTAAGTAATAAAAAACTATACTTATCGCTAAAATTTGGCCAATTATAGCTATATACCTTAAAATTGTTAACGTATTTTTATCTAGGCTTAAATTCTCTTTTGTACGGAAGAGAGTTGAGAAATTCATTTTATTAAATGTCTAAATTTACAACATTTAAAGCATTGTTTGTTATAAAGTCTTTTCTAGGAGCAACATCATCTCCCATTAAAATTTCTATCATTTTTTGATCATCTTTTGATCTTTCTTTTGTGCCTTTTGAGTACTGAACTTTTAAAATCGTTCTATTCTCTGGGTTTAAAGTTGTTTCCCAAAGTTCTTCGGGGTTCATTTCTCCTAAACCTTTAAAACGTTGAATTAATAGCCTCTCTTTTTGATCTTGTATAAAAGTATTATAATCCTTAGACCCTTTTTTAAGTTTTTTATTTGAATTTTCTGATTTGATAATAAACTCCTCTAGCTCTTTTTCATCTTTTAGATAAATACTTTTATTTGACTTAGTAACTTTAAATAATGGTGGCTGCGCCAGATAAATATGACCGTTTTCAATTAGTTGATTAAATGGATAATTATTAAAAAAAGTTAGTAAAAGAGTTCTTATGTGTGAACCATCGACATCTGCATCGGTCATAATCACAATTTTATCATATCTTAAATTTTCTAAATTAAAATCTTTTGATCCAGTCCCCAAAGCATTTATTAAAGTTACTATCTCACTTGATGACATCATTTTAGACAAGGCTCTTGTCGCTTGGTCCTCACCATTTTTTTTTCCATTTATAAATGTATTTAAAATTTTTCCTCTTAGTGGTAATACTGCTTGAAACTCTCTTACCCTACCTTGTTTTGCCGATCCTCCCGCAGAGTCACCCTCTACAATAAATAATTCTGTACCTTCTCTCTTCTGAATTTGACAATCTGCGAGTTTTCCAGGTAGGCCGGATAATTCAAAGGTTCCTTTTCTTCTAACACTATCTCGAGCCTTTCTTGCTACTTCCCTAGCCATAGCAGCCTGTGTAATTTTCTCTAAAACAGTCTTTGAAATTGCTGGATTTTGATCAAACCAAGTTGACACTTTCTCACTAATAATGTTTTCAACTATATTTCTTATCTCTGATGAAACAAGTTTATCTTTTGTTTGTGATGAAAATTTTGGATCAGGCATTTTTATAGATAAAACTGTTGTCAGCCCTTCCTTGATATCTTCGCCAGATAAGTTAATTTTACTTTTTTTGTTGCTTCTATCCGATAAATACTTATTTATTACTCTTGTTAGCGCACTTCTAAAACCTAATAAGTGAGTACCTCCGTCTTTTTGTGGAATATTGTTTGTGAAAGGTAAAACTTCCTCAGAATAACCTGCATTCCACTCAAACGAGCATTCTACTATAACATTATTTTTAGTCGCTGAAATATAAACAGGTTTTTTGAAAACTTCTTTTTCATTTTTATTAACTAAAATTGGTTTCTTTTTATTTAAATGCCTCACAAACTCTAAAATCCCTCCGTCATATTTATGGAGAAATTCTTTTGCTTTTTTTTGAGTATTGTCAGTTAATTTAATACTTATTCCTTTATTAAGAAAAGCTAATTCCCTAATTCTTTTCTCAAGAATAGATGGGCTAAATTTAATGGACGAAAAAATTTCTTTTGATGGTAAAAAAGTGATTTTTGTACCTTTTTTTTTAGTTTTCCCTATCTGCTTCAATGGTTTAATAGAATTTCCGTCTTTAAATGATATCTTATACTCTTTTCCGTCTCTAAATATATTCAATTCTAATTTTTCAGATAAAGCATTAACCACAGAAACTCCAACACCATGTAATCCCCCTGAAACTTTGTATGAGTCGTGGTCAAATTTTCCACCTGCGTGAAGTTGTGTCATTATTACCTCCGCGGCTGAAATTTTTTCAGTTTTGTGTAAATCGATAGGGATTCCACGTCCATCGTCTTCAATAGTGACTGTACTATCTTGATTAATAGTTACATTTATATTTTTGCAAAAACCAGCCAGGGCTTCATCAATTGAGTTATCAATTACCTCGAAAACCATATGGTGAAGACCAGAACCATCATCGGTATCTCCTATGTACATACCAGGTCTTTTTCTGACAGCGTCTAAACCCTTTAAAACTTTTATAGAGTCCGCACCATAAGAACGATTTGAAATTTCATTAGAATTTTTTGACATCTCTTTTTTTTGAATTACTAATCATATCATTATTTTTATCTAATTAAAAACAGGGTACTACACAAACGACCTAGAAGTATTCATAATCAACATTTTTAAACCAAAAATAAAATTATTTTTTAAAATCTACCATTTCTAGATTTTCATCGGCATAATGACGTAATAACTATTCTTATCTGAAACATCTTCAATTAAAACGGGTGAAACTGAGTCTTTAAGATTCATTTTCAGATTTGAATTTTCTATTTCAGATGCAATATCAATCAAGTATTTAGAATTAAAGCTTATATTCAAATTTTCTGAATTGAATTGTGCTTTGATTTTTTCATTTCCATCACCAGAATTAGCGCTATTAACAGATAACTGGACATTGTCTTTATTTATTGCAAGTTTAACTCCCTCTTTTCGATCAAGTGATACGCTTGCTACACGCTCAATCGAATTTATGAAGTCCTTTGATGCAACTAATAAAGTTTTTTCATTGTTTTGGGGAACAACTTTTCTATAGTCAGGAAATTTTCCGTCTATTACTTTGGAAATTAATATTATTCTTCCGAAGTTAAATTTAATCTTATTTTCACTTATTTGAATGGATAACTGGTCACTTAACTCTGCTAATAATGAGCATAATTGAAAAATGGTTTTTCTGGGTAAAATTATTGGCTTAAAGTTATCAATGTTTGAAACTTCAATACTACTTGAAGATAGTCTGTGGCTGTCTGTTGCTACGCCAGTTAAAAAATTTCTATTATGTGCTTCAGTTATATGAAGATAAACGCCATTAAGGTAATGCCTTGTATCGTCATTAGAGATAGAAATTTTTGTTTTATTTAACAATTTTAAAAAACGTTTGTTATCAATAGAAATTTCGCCACTATCAAAATCATCAGAGAAAGTTGGAAAATTATCTGTTGGCAAACACAAAAGGTTAAAATCTGCGTTATCACTTTTTAAACTTATTTTATTTTCAGATTTTAAATCAAAGTTTATTTCAGAATTAGCGGGTATCTTTCTTAAGATGTCAAATAGTATAGCTGCTGAGGTTGTCGTGCTACCTTCTGTAATACTTTTAACTTCATCAATTTCATCTTTAAAAATTATGTCTAAGTCTGTAGCAATAATAGACAATTTCTTGTTTTTAAGTTCAATAAGAACATTAGAAAGAATTGGCAAAGTATTTTTTTTTTCTACGACCCCTTGTACAAAGTTTAAAGATTTTAATAATATGTCTCTTTTTATTACAAATTGCATATCCTTACTGTTCTAGTAAAAGACTTTTAATCTGGTTAATATTTTTTTTCATTTCGTCATCTTGGTCAGATAAACGTGATATTGTTTTTACAGCATGGATTACAGTTGTATGATCTCTATTAGCAAATCTTCTGCCAATTTCAGGTAAAGATCTTGATGTCATTTTTTTAGCTAAATACATTGCAATTTGTCTCGGTCTTGCTAAAGGTCTAGATCGCCTTTGTGAAAGCATATCGCTTAGAGCAATATTAAAGTAGTTAGATACTACATTTTGAATTTTATCTACCGTAATGATCCTTATCTGATTAAAAACATCTTTCAGAATTTTTTTGCAATCATTTATATCTAAAGTTTTATTGTGCACTCTGCTAAAAGCTATTACCCTATTTAAAATACCTATCAATTCCCTAATATTTGTTTTACTTTCCTGAGCAATATAATTAATTACTTCTTCGCTCAAATTAATATTTTCTTTGAATTGACTTTGGATTTCCTCTATTTTTTTCTTTATTATTTTTACTTTAAGCTCCAAGTCGGGCGCCTCTATATCTACGACTAGACCACCTGCTAGTCTAGATTTAATTCGTTCCTGAACTCTATCTAATTTCATAGGCGCTCTATCGGATGAAATTATGATCTGTGATCCTTTATCTATTAGACTATTAAATGTGTGAAAAAACTCCTCTTGTAAACTCTCTTTACCACTTATAAATTGAATATCATCAATAATAAAAACTGATGACTTTCTGAAAAAATCTTTAAAATTTACCATATCATTTTTTTTTATTGATTTAATAAAATGATACATGAATCTTTCTGCAGAAATAAACATTACATTAGTATTATCTTGTAATTCTAAGCCAATGGCATTAAGCAGATGCGTTTTTCCCAACCCAACTCCACCACACACGTAAAGTGGATTGTATCTAGCCACATGCTCACAAACCTTTTTTGAATAAGATAAAGCTATATCATTGCTTTTTCCTTGAATGAAACTATTGAAGCTTAAATTAGGATTAAGTCTGTTGTAGTTTAATATAGAGTCCTTTATTTCGGTTACTTTATTGAGTTCATCTATCTTTTTGAGCTCTTGGCTTTGTTTGTTTTCCTCAATAATTTTGAACTCTATCCTATTTAAACTTAGTTTAAAATTTTTTACTTGTTCTAATATTTTATCTAAATATCGAGAAACAATCCAATCTCTAAAAAACCGCGTAGGAACACCTAAAATAATGTAATCGTTGTATTCTTTAATAAGTGAGAGCTTTTGGAGCCAACTGTTGTAAATTTCAGACCCAAACGTATCTTTAAAAGATTTTTGAACATCTCCCCAATTAATCGTTTTTTCTTCTTCCGAATAATAAACGTTTTGTTTTTTTGTGTTTTTGTTTTCCATGCTGAAAAAATTAGAAATTTATTTAAACTCTTTTTTAAAAATATTTGCAAGAATTATCTTTGTAAAAAATAAAAAAAAACGTTTTAGGTTGTAGCTTTATCGCTCAGATAGAATTTCAAAAAAAAATTATTTTTTGCCTTGAGTAAAACTATATTTTGATTTTTTATGATATTAAAACTAAATATAGAAAAAAAAAATTTAATTAATCAACTGTTAATTGATAAGTTTATTTTATTTTTTTTGAAATCTTAGAAATTTTTCTTGCTGCAGTTTTTTTATTTACTACCCCAGATTTAGCAACCTGCATTAGAATTGATTGGAACTTTGGAAAATACTTCTTCGCTTTTTCAAATTCTTTTAAACTAATTAAGTTTTCAATATGTTTTATTGAATTTTTATACTTACTTTTACGTATCCTGTTTACTTGGGTTTGTTTTTTTACCCTTCGGACGCGTCTGACTGCTGATTTAGTGTTAGGCATTTTTTAGGTTTTATATATGCCTGAATTATTACGGTCAACTTTATTATTTTTGACATCTTTTGCAAAAAAAACTAGCCCTATTAGAAATTACAATCTTTGAAATATTCATGTTACAATCTACGTTAGAACACTTTTCTCCATCTTTATTGTAAACCTTAAAATATTGTTGAAAGACCCCTTTTTTTCCATCGTCGCTAGAAAAATCTTTAATCGTTGAACCTCCTTGAGCTATTGATCTTTTTAATATTTTTTTAGTATTTTTAACAATTTTTTCTATTTCTAGACTCTTGAGTTGAGATACTTTTCTCGAAGGATTTACACCACTTAAAAAAAGTATCTCGTTCACATAGATATTTCCTAATCCAGCAATACACTTCTGATCCATTAAGATATTTTTTATATTTCTTTTTCTTCCAGATATATAATTATTAAAATATTTATAATTCCAACTCTTTTCTAAAGGTTCTGGACCCAAATTTTTTAAATGTAAAATTTTGTTGTAATTTTTTTTGTTATATATTTTTATAAATCCAAATTTTCTAATATCATTAAAAATAAGTTTTTGGTTATTTTCAAGAATGAAAATTATTCTATTGTGCTTTTCATCTTTATTTTTATCTAACGAATAATAAAAGCTTGTCCTAAATTTTGTTTTATTTTTATCTATAAAAAAAAATTTGCCTGTCATCCCAAAATGCACCAACATGAAAAGCTCTTCTTCAATTTCAAATATTAAAAATTTTGATCTTCTTTTTATTTTTGTAATTTTTTTTCCTTTTAATTTTAATGTTTCTTTAATATTTACCTTATATCTAAGATTGCCATCATTAATTTTTACTTTTTTAATAATTAAATTTATAATTTTGTTCTCTAAGGACCTTTTAACAACTTCAACTTCAGGTAATTCTGGCATATAGTTCTATTATGAAAAGTAATATTTATGATAAAACCAAATTAGTCAATTCTGTATTTTCTGAGGTTTATCAAAAGTATGATTTAATGAATGATATAATGTCATTTGGTTTGCATCGTATTTGGAAAGAAAAACTAATAGAATGGATGAATCCTCAACTTAATACAAAATTAATAGATGTAGCTTCTGGAACCGGGGATATAGCAAAATTATTTTCACAAAGAACAAATAAATATTCTGAAATTATTTGTGTCGAACCAAATAAAATGATGCTGCAACAAGGCAAACTTAAGTTAAAAGATATTGATAATATTCAATGGCTAAATGTTCAAGCTGAAAAATTGCCAGTCAAAAATGATACATTTGATTATTACTCTATAAGCTATGGGATTAGGAATGTTACTAGTATTAATAAAACTCTTAAAGAGGCTTTTAGGGTTTTAAGGCCAGGTGGTCGTTTTATGTGTTTAGAATTTTCTAAAGTAAATAATGAAATAATAGACCTATTATATAAAAAATATTCGGGAACCATTCCACATATTGGTAAATTTATTGTTGGAACAGATGAACCTTATAAATATTTAATCAAAAGTATAGACACTTTTATTAATCAAGAACAATTGGTGCAATTGATGGGGAAAAACGGGTTTTCTAACATAGAGTACAGAAATTTATCCAATGGCATCTCTGCAATACATTCGGGTTGGAAAATTTAGATGTTAAGAAGAATTTTCAAATTGTTTCAAATTGCAAGAAAATTTTCTACATCTGGCGCAGTAGAAATAATAGACGAAATTCATCAATTACCCATTTCGATTCGGTTTTTTTTTAATTTAATATCGCTCGGTGCAAACCCGAATTTGATTGATAAAAAAAAAGCACCTGGAGAAAAACTTTGTGTTGCATTACAAGGCATGGGAACAACTTTCATAAAATTAGGACAATTTCTAGCTACTAGACCCGATATTATAGGTGAAGAATTATCAAAAAGCCTTGAAAGATTACAAGATAAAGTTCCTGCTTTTGATCTACACGACGCAAAAAAAATTATTAAAAAAGAAATAGGCGAAAATTATTACAAAGATATTACGGAAATATCCCAGCCTATTGCTGCTGCTTCTATAGCTCAAGTCCATTTAGCAAAAATTACTTATGAGGGGACAGAAAAACAAGTAGCCGTTAAAATACTAAGACCTGACATTGAAAAATTATTTAATGAGGAATTAGATGCTTTAATGTTGTTTGCATACATAGTTGAAAATAGTTTCTCAAAAGCAAAAAGATTAAAATTAGTTGAGGTAGTACATTTACTGAGAGAAATAACTAACATAGAAATGGATTTAAGATTTGAAGCTGCAGCAGCTAACGAGCTCTATGAAAATACAAAAAATGACCAAGGATTTATTGTTCCTAAAATATATTGGAATTATACAACAAAAAAAATATTAACCTTGGATAAAGTCGATGGTGTATCTATCAGAGAAATTAAAAAAATTAAAGAACTAGGTATTAATCAAAAAAAACTAGCAGAGAACTTGATACAATTATTTTTAAGACAAGCTGTGAGAGATGGCTTTTTCCATGGTGATATGCATCAAGGAAATCTTTTTGTTGACAGTAAAGGTAACATAATTCCAGTTGATTTCGGAATTATGGGTCGGTTAGATAAAAATAATAGAAAATTTTTAGCGGAGATTCTATATGGGTTTATTAAAAGAGATTACGTAAAAGTTGCAGAAGTACATTTTCAAGCAGGTCTAGTACCTCAAGAGGCTTCTAAAGAAGAATTCGCGCAAGCTTTAAGATCAGTAGGGGAACCAATATTTGGTCAATCCATAAAAGATATATCTGGTGGGAACCTATTAGCACAATTATTTGAGATAACTGAAAAATTTAACATGCCTACCCAGCCTCCACTTCTTTTACTGCAAAAAACAATGGTGGTAGTAGAGGGAGTTGCAAGAAAACTTTACCCAGAGACAAATATTTGGGAGGTATCTAGACCTGTTCTTGAAGACTGGCTTAAAAATATCAAAAGCCCTAAGTCAACAATTGATACAGCAATTAATACTTCTTCAGAAATACTCAAAAGGATACCTGATTTACCCGGGTTTATGGATAGGGCTGATTATGCACTAAAGTTAATGGCAGATGGAAAGTTAAACTTAGCTATCGGGACTAATAAAAATTTAGAATTAGAGCAAATGAAAATAAAAAACTTTAAAAATAACTTAGTAATTAGTTTTTTTGGTGTTGTAATTGTCTTTTTATTGGTATTTTAATAAATGATGAAATTTAAAAATAAAAAAATACTTTTAATTATTGGTGGAGGTATTGCTGCTTATAAAGCACTAGATCTAATTAGATTACTTAAAAAACATAATAATGAGGTAAAAAGTATACTAACTAAAAGTGGTAGAGAATTTGTAACGCCTCTTTCAATTACTACTCTCACCAAAAATAAAACTTTTGAAGATGTTTTTGACAAAGACACTGATGCTGAAATAGATCATATCTCACTATCGCGATGGGCAGATATAATTATTGTTTTACCTACAACAGCAAACTTCATGACAAAATTAAGTCTTGGTAAGGCAGAAGATTTAGCAACTACAGTTATTCTTGCGTCTAATAAAGATATTTTATTAGTTCCTGCTATGAACGTTAGAATGTGGATACATAAAGCCACGCAAAAAAATGTAAAGACTTTATTAGATTACGGTTATTTATTTCTAGGTCCTGAAAAAGGTGAGATGGCATGTGGAGAATATGGGGAAGGTAAAATGTCAAGCCCTAAAAAAATTTTTTCTTATCTCGAAAACTATTTCAACAAAAGAAATTTGATTAAAAAGAGAAGAATTAAAGCACTTGTGACTGCTGGACCAACTAGAGAGTATTTAGATCCAGTAAGATATATTTCTAATGAATCAAGCGGGAAACAGGGTTATGAGATTGCGCAAGCACTGAGTAGATTAGGAATTAAGACCACTTTAATCACGGGTCCTTCTAACCTAATTTTTAAAAAAGAAATTAAAACGAAGAACATAGTGACAGCAAACGAAATGTTTGAAGAAGTTAAAAAATCTTTACCAGTAGAAATTGCAGTATGTGCAGCTGCTGTTTCAGATTTTAAACCCTTAAAAATAAGCAAAAATAAATTAAGAAAAGAGGATTTAGCAACAAATTCTATACGATTAGGAAAAAATATTGATATCGTAGAATATCTTGGAAAAAATAACAGATATAGACCAAAATTAGTCGTAGGATTTGCAGCAGAAACTGAAAATTTAAATAAAAATGCAGTTGCTAAATTAAGAGAGAAAAATTGTGATTTAATTATTGCTAATGATGTTTCTAAAAAAGATAGTGGTTTTAATTCAGATTATAACAGAGTATCGATATTTGACGGCTCTGGCAAGATCCAGGTTATAAAAAAAAATAAAAAAAGTTTTATAGCTAATAAAATTGCAGAGATAATTTTAAAGAAACTCTTAGTTAATGACAGAAGTTTTAATTAAAAAATTATCAGAGGACGTTGAGTTACCTAAATATGAAACTAGTGGTTCATCTGGAATGGACCTAGCTGCTAACATCGATCAGCAAATAAAAATAGAGCCTGGAAAAACTGCCATTATTCCAACAGGTATCTCTCTGTCCATTCCTAAAAATTTTGAAATACAAATTAGACCCAGATCAGGTTTAGCAGTTAAAAATCAAGTAACAGTTCTTAATACACCAGGAACTATAGATGCTGATTACAGAGGTGAAATAAAAGTAATATTAATTAATCTTGGAGATAATACTTATATTGTTGAGAAAGGGACAAGAATAGCTCAAATGGTACTGTGTCCAATCATTAAAACTAAACTTAAAGAAGTTGAAAATTTAGACCTTACAGACAGAGGTTCCGGAGGTTTTGGATCCACTGGGGCAAAATAATCTATGGACTTGGATATTAATGATTTCAAAAGATTTGAAAAACAGATAATTTTAAAAAATATTGGCATAAATGGTCAGAAAAAGATACTCAACGCTAAAGTATTAATTATCGGTATTGGTGGCTTGGGCTGTCCACTTTTGACTTACTTAGCTGCATCTGGAGTAGGTAAAATAGGAATTGTAGACTTTGATAAAGTTGAGATAAGCAATCTGAACAGGCAAACATTATTTTCAAACAATGATATTGGAAAATTCAAAGTTGATCAGGCTCAAAGTATTATTAATAAAACAAATAAGAAAATTTCCGTAAAAATTTTTAAAAAAAAAATAAATTCTTCCAATATTAAACCAATTATTAATGGATATGATATAATTTGTGATGGTACTGATAATTTTGATACTAGATACTTGATTAATGATGAATGTAAAAAGAATAAAAAAATTTTAATCTCAGCAGCGATTAGTAAATTTGATGGTCATTTATATAAGTTCAACTTTAAAAAAAAATCATCTTGTTACAGATGTTTTATGCCTGAAAAGCCAATTATTGAGAAGAATTGTGAAACTGAGGGAATTTTTTCTCCAGTTGCAGGTGTGCTAGGATCTCTTCAAGCCAATGAAGTGCTTAAAACTATTCTCGATTTTAAAGACAGTTTGGATAATCAAATGATTATTTTTGACTCCATAAAATATAGTTTTAGGAAGATAAAATTAAGAAACAACCCTGACTGCAAAAATAAATGTTAAAACAAAATTTTATCATTATATTATTTCTTTTATGGTCACAAACCCTTTCTGCTAATGAGTACTTTTTGACATTAAGAAATGAGAAAACAAACCTTAGACAAGGGCCTTCATTTGAATACCCAATAAAATTATTTTACAAAAAAAAATTTTTACCAGTTTTAGTACAAGATAAATTTGAAAACTTTAGAAAAATTAGAGATCATGAAAATAATTCAGGTTGGATTCATATTTCTCAATTGTCTAAAAAAAAAGCTGCTATCACTATAGATGATGAATTGCTAATTTATAGCAAACCTTCTGTATATTCTAAACCTTCGGCAATACTCAAAAAAGGAAGGCTTTGTAAAATACTTAAATGTAAAGAAGATTGGTGTAAAGTAAAGGTTGAGAACTTTAAAGGCTGGGTAAAAAAAGATGGTCTTTGGGGATTATTATAATTTTTTTTTATATTTAGAGGTCCAAATTTTATCTAAAACAAAGTACCAAATTGCATTGGCCAAAGGTTCTACAATTGCATCAGTAAGTGCTATCATAAAAGAAACATCTGCGACTAACATTAATACAGTTATGGCAATTGCAAAGTGCCCAATAGTATAAATAATTGTCCTTAATATAGAGCCTTTATTATTCTCATATATAGTTTTTGAAGCTGAAAAAATTCCGTGTGTAAATTCTGTCATTTAATTAAATGGATTTTCTAGAACGCACGCAACCAGGTGAATTCTATTTTGTTCTCCTCCGTTAAAAAAATTATGGTATTTAGTATTATTAGTAATAGTCACTGACCCGTCAGCCGGCATGTGTCTACAAACCTCTTCAATTACCATCCTGCATCCTTTATTAGTTATTATTGGTATATGAAGCCTAGGTTCAGGATCTCTATGCCAACTAAGTGTAGATCTAGGTTCTTTTAATAAAATTCTTACTCTACCAAGTTTAAAATGTTTTTTTAAAGTATTGTAAACTTCTTCAAAATAAGTTCCTTTAAATTCAGATACTACCTCAGTATATTTTGACTCGTCGATCGGTTTATCTCTCTTAATCTCTTTACCTTTTTCATCGGGTATAGTCCAATATATTCCTCTGACATTATGACCTTCTGTAGAAGAAGTGTCTCCCGGAATTTGATTTAAGGCTATAGCTCCAAAATTTTTTATTCCCAGAGTGCTGAACTTCTTTTTTTTGAGAACGGCATTTAAATCAGCTCTCAATTTGTCAACATCAAATTTTAGATTTGGAACTATGTAAAAGTCGTCTTTAACATTGCGGTTTAAAGGTTCTAAGTTTTTTGTTGGTTTGACAATTTCCATATTAATTCAATTTTTTTAGATTAGGTCTATCAGCGTTCATTATCTTTGTCCATGCTGCAACAAAGTCTTTTACAAATTTTTCTTTATTATCATCTTGCGCGTAAATCTCCGCATACGACCTCAAAATAGAATTCGAACCTAAAACTAAATCGGCTCTAGAGGCTGTGAATTTAACTCTGCCAGTTTTACGATCTATAATATCGTATGAATTTTTTCCAGTTGGCTTCCATGTATATTTCATATCGACTAAATTCACGAAGAAGTCGTTTGTAAGTGCTCCAACTTTATCAGTCATTACACCTTTATCTTTAGCGCTTAAATGATTTGTTCCTAGAACTCTCATCCCTCCAACTAAACAAGTCATTTCCTGTGCAGTTAAACCCATAAGAGAAGCTCTCTCTAATAGTAGTTCCTCTGGCATAACTGAATAATCGCCTTTAAAATAGTTTCTGAAACCATCATGATGAGGTTCTAACCATTTGAAACTTTTAATTTCAGTTTGATCTTGTGAAGCATCTCCTCTACCAGGGCTAAATGGAACTTTTGCTTTAGAACCAGCTTTTTTAATAGCTTTTTCAAGACCTACATTTCCTGCTAATACTATTGTATCAGCAATTGTAGCTCCAGTTTTCTTAGCAATGCCTTCAAGCACTTTTAAAACTTTAGAGAGTTTTTTTGGCTCATTAGCTTCCCATTGGTTCATTGGTTCTAAACGAATTCTTGCTCCATTAGCTCCACCTCTTTTGTCGGTTCTTCTATATGTTCTTGCACTATCCCAAGCAGTGATAATTAAATCGCTTGAATTTAATTTTGAAGAAGAAATCATTTTCTTAACTTTCTCTACGTTATATTTCTTTTTAGGTTTTGGAACATTGCCTTGCCAATATAAATCTTCTTTAGGAGCCCAAGGTCCAATATAGTTTTCTTTATTTCCCATCGTTCTATGAGTTAACTTAAACCATGCTCGTGCGAAAGAGTCCTCAAAGAATTTCGGATCTTTATAAAATCTTTCTGAAATTTTTCTATACTCTGGATCCATTGCCATTGCCATGTCGGCATCAGTAAACATTAATCTGGCCTTTTTATTAGGATCTCCTAAGTCTCTTGGTTTTTTCTCCTCTTCAAGATTGATTGGTTCCCACTGCCAAGCACCCGCAGGACTTTTTTTACTTTCCCACTCATAATTAAGTAAGAGATCTAAATATTGATGATCCCACTTATCAGGATTTGTTGTCCAGGCTCCTTCAAGACCTGATGTAATTTGATTTGCACCAGTACCATTTTCCTGGTTCCAGCCAAAGCCCTGTTCATGAATATCAGCTCCAGCAGGTTCTGGCCCTAAGTTGTCAGGATTACCATTTCCATGCGCCCTTCCAATAGAGTGACCTCCAACTGTAAGTGCTGCAGTCTCAACATCATTCATTCCCATTCTTCCGAAAGTTTCTCTTACATCCATCGCAGTTCTTACCGGATCAGGTTTCCCCTCAACACCTTGGGGGTTCACGTAAACTAATTGAAAGTGAGAAGCTGCAAGAGGTGCTTCTAATGAAGATCTATCTTGTGGATCTCCGTATCTATTAACTGCTAATGGAACTGTTTCTTTTCCCCAGTAAACATCTTTTTCAGGCTCCCAAATATCCTCTCTTCCAAATGAAAAACCAAAAGTTTTAAATCCAGCATGCTCATAAGCCATAGTGCCGGCTAGCACCATTAAATCTGACCAACTTAATCTATTGCCGTATTTTTTTTTAATCGGCCATAAAAGACGTCTAGCTTTATCCAAGTTTGTGTTGTCAGGCCAAGAATCTTGAGGTGAAAATCTATGTGATCCAACATTAGGTCTTCCGTCGAATTCTCTATAAGTACCAACCTGGTGCCAAGTTAGTCTCACCATTAATCCACTGTAAGTACCAAGATCTGCTGGCCACCATCCTTGACTGTCTGTCATCAACTTTAATAAATCTTTTTTTAAAGCTTTAAAATTTAATTTTTTAACTTCTTTTTTATAATTGTATCCCGGAAGCGGATTCGTTTTTGTATCGTGTTGATGTAAAATATCCAAATTTATACTATTAGGCCAAAGTCTGGCGGTATTTGACTCTCCTGCTTTAGTAACGCCACCGTGCATGACTGGACATTTACCATTATTACTTTTTTTATAATCTACACTCATAATTCTAGTTTATAATTATTCTAAAGTGAAAAACAAGCGACAAACTGTCAATTTTTCAAGTTTATAAATACCTCAACATTTTTAATTTTTTTACCATTTGGTGCTTTTGGAATTTTTTGAATGATTATATCATTCGCATCAATGTCTATTAATTCTGCAGTTTCGCTATCATAAAAATGGTGGTGGTTTGAAACATTAGTATCAAAATAAGTTTTGTTTCCTCTTACTTCAACTTCACTTAAATGTCCGGCTGTTTTAAATGAGTGGACGGTATTATAAATTGTAGCTAGCGCAATTTTAGAAGCCGATTTTTTGGTCAAAAGTTTGTTTAAACTTTCAACTGTAAAATGGAAAGTTTTTTCTCTTTCAAATAAAAATTTAGCTATTTCAACTCTTTGTTTAGTCGGTCTTAACCCGGAAGATCTTAATTTTTTTAAAATGTCAATTTTTTTCACGTTTTAGTTCGTTTTTTGATCTACTTTATAATCATTCTAAACACAAATATATATGAAACTTTTGCTAAATCAAGTAAAACAATTCTAAATCATGCAAAAAAATAGTTACAATTACGATGAGCTAATTTCGTGTGGAGAGGGAAAACTATTTGGTGAGGGAAATGCTAAGCTGCCACTTCCTCCAATGTTGATGTTTGATAGAATTACAGAAATAAAAAAAGATACAGGTGAATTTAAAAAAGGTTTTATTAAAGCGGAGCTTGATATTAAGGACAACCTATGGTTTTTTGATTGCCATTTTAAGAAGGACCCAGTTATGCCAGGTTGTCTTGGCTTAGATGCTATGTGGCAGTTAGTTGGATTTTATTTAGGCTGGATAGGTGAGCCAGGAAAAGGTAGAGCTTTAGGAGTAAATTCTGTAAAATTCACAGGTGAAGTATTAAAAAATATTAAAATGGCGACTTATGAAATAAATATGAAAAGAATTTTAAAAAAAGAAGGCACAGCTGTTGGATTAGCTAATGGTATTTTAAGTGCAGATGGTAAAATAATTTACACTGCAGAAAATCTTAAGGTAGGATTATTCAAATCATGAAAAGAGTTGTAGTTACTGGAATAGGGGTAGTTTCTTGTTTAGGAAATAATCAAGACGAGGTTTATAAGTCATTACTTAATGCAAAATCAGGGATTACATTTTCTGAAGAGTATAAAGAATACAATTTAAAAAGTCATGTTCACGGAAAACCAAATATTAAACTGGAAGAACACGTGGATAGAAAGTTTATAAGATTTATGGGGCCGGGTTCTGCTTATAACTATGTTTCAATGAATGAAGCTGTAAAAGACTCTGGACTTGAAGAAAAGGATGTAAGTAATATATCGACTGGAATGATTATGGGTTCAGGTGGTCCTTCAATAGAAAATGTAATATTAGCAGCAGACAAGACTAGAGAAAAAAGCCCAAAGAGAATGGGACCTTTTGTAGTTCCACGAACAATGTCAAGTACAGCTTCAGCAACTCTAGCGGTCCCTTTTAAAATAAAAGGAGTTAATTATACCATCAGTTCAGCGTGTGCAACTAGCGGACATTGCATCGGTAATGCAATGGAATTAATTCAACTAGGAAAACAAAAAATTATTTTTGCAGGTGGTAGTGATGAAGTTCATTTTGCTATGACTGCTATGTTTGATGCGATGACAGCCTTATCTTCAAAATATAACGATACTCCTGAAAAAGCATCTAGACCTTATGACAAAACTCGAGATGGTTTTGTTATCTCAGGTGGTGGTGGTGTTTTAGTTTTAGAGGAATATGAACATGCTAAATCAAGAGGTGCAAAAATTTATGCAGAATTAACGGGGTACGGTGCCACCTCAGATGGTTATGATATGGTTGCTCCGTCAGGAGAAGGAGCGGTAAGATGTATGAAAATGGCATTAAGTACTGCAAAAAATAAAATTGATTACATAAATACACACGGTACTTCTACACCTGTTGGAGATATAACAGAATTAAAAGCTGTTGGAGAAGTATTTAGCGATTACAAACCAAAAATTAGCTCAACTAAATCTCTCGCAGGTCATTCTCTTGGAGCTACTTCTGTTCATGAGGCAGTTTATAGTTTAATTATGATGAAAAATAATTTTATAGCTGCGTCGGCTAATATTAATGACATGGATGACGAAGCTAAAAAATATCCTATAGTTACCAAAGTTGAAAAAGAAATTAATTTAAATTCTGTAATGTCTAATAGTTTTGGTTTTGGAGGAACAAATGCTACCTTGGTATTTGAAAAGGTAAAATAATGAGTTTAATGAAAGGTAAAAAAGGTTTAATTATGGGTGTTGCAAATGAACGCTCAATAGCTTGGGGTATATCCCAAAAACTTGCGGAGGCGGGAGCAGAATTAGCTTTTACTTACCTTGGAGACGCTTTAAAGAAAAGAGTAATACCCTTAGCAGAAAAATTAAATTCAAAAGTTACTTTTAGTTGTGACGTAGAAAAAAAAGAAGAAGTAGTAAAACTTTTTGAAGATATTAAATCAAAATGGGGTAAAATAGATTTTGTAGTTCATGCAGTAGCTTTTTCAGATAAATCAGAGTTATCAGGAGAATATTTAAATACCACAAGGGAAAATTTTTTAAAAAGTATGCTTATCTCTTGTTTTTCATTTACTGAAGTATCTAAAGAATCTTTAAATGTAATAAATGAAGGGGGAAGTTTACTGACACTTACTTATGAGTCTTCTAAAGCAATACCAAATTATAATGTTATGGGAGTTTGTAAATCAGCTTTAGAAGCAAGTGTAAAATACTTAGCTAGGGACCTTGGCAAAAAAAAAATTAGAGTGAATGCAATCAGCGCTGGTCCAATTAAAACTTTAGCTGCTTCTGCAATCGGTGATGCAAAATTTTTATATAAATGGAATGAGGATCATTCTTTTTTAAAAAGAAATGTAGATATTCATGATGTGGGGAACTCGGCTCTTTATCTACTTAGTGACCTTGCTGCAGGTGTTACTGGTGAAATTCATTATGTTGATGCTGGATATAACAAAGTAGGGATGCCAGATCCTAAAAATATTACTTAAAAAATCTTGCTGTTTTAAGAGTTTTTTCAATTACATAATTTGCAATATTCTGAAAAAGATTAGGATTTGTAATATTAATTATATAGTCTAAATTTATTATTTTCTTATGATATCTCATTATGAAATCTTCAAATCTTTTGAAGTCTTTATTGCTCCAATAGTTAATATGTAGTTGAGTAGCTTGAATGCCAAATGGTAAAAAAATTTCTTTATAAAACAGTTGAGGAATAAAAAGTAAACCATTTTTGTAAAAAGGAAACAGTCCATATCCATCTATGATTATTTTGATATTCTTTTTCTTCAAAGCTTCTAAAGTATTTTGATCATAAATATGATTAGGTGCAAAAAAACTCCTTACTTTAATTTCTCTTTTTTTAAATTCGGATAAACCCATCTCAATTTTATCAAACTGTTTTGAATAATCTAATCCATAAAACTCGGAGTCACCGCCATAATTAAAAATATCATTTTTATCAGATTTTTGAGTGTAGAGATGGTTGCATCCGTGCATTGTTATTTCCCAACCTTTGCTTTTCCAGTGTTTAACTTTATTCCAAAAAGACTCACTTTTTGGATAAGCTAATAACTCGGGGTCTTTATTAGCTGGAATGACCCCAAGAAGTGGTTTAATTTCATACTTATCAAATAATAATTCACACCTATTCATTAATTCCCAGTTCATATTTTCACAAATATCGTCCATTCGTATAAGTAACCCTGTGTATTTAGAAAAAATTTTATTTATTGAATTAAACATATTTAATATATTTTATCTCACAGTGAGCAAATTTCATATTAAAAAAATATCTGAAACTGATAAAAATAAATTATTAAAATTTTATCAAGAGTCTTTTAATTATAATAATATCAATCCAAGTAGTTTTGGTTGGCGGTACAGATTGGGTTTTAAGAGTTTCGAACCTCTTGTATTGATAGTAGATGATGAAATATGCGGACATGCCGGCCTTATTGCGAATGATTTGAAAATCAAAGATAATATAAAAACTGGCATATGGTTTACTGACTTCTACGTAAAGGAAAAATATAGATCACTTGGATACGGGAAAATACTTACCCAAGCTTGGATGAAAATTTGTCCAATTCAAGTTACACTCTGTAATGAAATTTCTTTGAAAATTTTTAAAAAGCTGGATTGGTCTTATAATAATAAATTTTTAAGGAAAATAAGAATTTCTAATTTTCTTAATTTTATTCCAATTTTAGAAAAATCCAAAAATTTAAATATAAATAATGATGATTTAGAGGAATTGAAACTCAAAGAAACTGATAACCAGACTATTTCTAGAATTGCAAATGAGAGTCAGCAATTCTTATCTCAAAAATCCTTTGGAATTGTGAGGGACGAAAACTGGTTTAAGTGGAGAGTTTTAAACTGTCCAAATAAAAAAAATATTAAAATTTTTAATTATAAAGATATTAATATAATTACTGAAATCAAAATTAAAAATAATTTTAAAATCTTGAATATCATTTATATTTCCAAACCAATTAACAATAACTTAACAAACCTTTTTTCACGTTTTGTTAAGAACAATAATATAAGTTTTATAAGTTATATTTCTAAAAATAATAAAGCTTTTAATATAAGTTTTCCTTGGAGTAGAAAATTAAATTTTGCTTTTTACGCTGAAGACTTCTCTATTAAAAATTTAATCAACGATAATTTTAATGATATACAATATATTGATAGTGATATAAATTTTATCTAATTCAAGCTGATGCTTGCTTCATTGATAGTTTTACTTTTCCTCTATCAAATCCAACAACTTTGACAGAAACTTCGTCTCCTTCTTTCACTACATCAGCAACTTTTGCTACTCGTTTATCAGCTAGCTCTGAAATATGTACAAGTCCATCTTGCTTTCCTAAAAAGTTTACAAACGCTCCAAACTCCATAATTTTTACAACTTTACCTTTGTAAATTTTTCCCATTTCAGGTTTAGCAATTAAATTTTTAATGAATTCAATAGCCTTATTTCTTGAAGCTTCATCCGGGGCAGCAACTGTTACTTCGCCAGTATCCTTCACATCGACTTTAGCTCCTGATGTCTCAACAATTTCTCTAATTGTTGCTCCACCTTTTCCAATTACAGTCGCTATATCTTTCTTGTCTACTTTAATTGTTTCCATTTTTGGAGTGTGTCTTGAGAACTCTTTTCTTGATGTTTTTATAGCCTTATTCATTTCACCTAAAATATATTCTCTTCCTCCTTTTGCTTGATCTAAAGCTTTTTCCATGATCTCAAAAGTTATACCAGTTATTTTGATATCCATCTGAAGTGAAGTAATACCGTTTTTAGTACCAGCTACCTTGAAATCCATGTCACCTAGATGGTCTTCGTCTCCTAAAATATCAGACAATACAGAAAAGTCGTCACCTTCTTTTATTAATCCCATCGCAATTCCGGCTACGGGCTCTTTAATTGGAACTCCAGCATCCATTAAAGATAATGAAGTACCGCAAACTGTTGCCATAGATGAAGATCCGTTTGACTCAGTTATCTCTGAAACAACTCTTAATGTATAAGGAAAATTCTCTTTAGATGGCAAAGATGAATTTATAGCTCTCCAAGCTAGTTTTCCGTGACCAATTTCTCGTCTTCCAGTTCCTATTCTACCACATTCTCCAACGGAAAAAGGAGGAAAATTATAGTGCAACATAAAATTTGATCTTTGCATACCCTCTAAACTTTCAAGTCTTTGTTCATCATCGGTCATGCCAAGTGTTGTTACAACAAGAGCTTGTGTCTCACCTCTAGTAAAAAGAGCTGATCCATGCGTTCGAGGTAAAACCCCTACCTCACATTTTATTTGTCTTACGTCAGCTAAACCTCTCCCATCTATTCTCTTCTTTTGTTTTAAAATTGCAGTTCTAACAATATCTTTTTCTAATAATTTTAACTGACCCATAACTTGGTTTTCTGTAATAGTTTCATCTTCTAAAAACATTTCTTTACATTGAGCCTCTATTTCAGAAATAGCTGTTGATCTTTTTTTCTTATCTGTTTCTTTAAACGCACCTCTTAAACCATCTTCAAATTTACTAGCAATTTTCTTTTTAATTTCAGAATGATCTACTTCTTCAACCTCCCATTTAGGTTTTCCAGCCTTTTTTGCTAGTTTTTCAATTGATTCTATAATTGGCACGAATTTTTCATGACCAAATTTAACTGCATCTAACATGACTTTTTCGCTTAACCCTGATGTTTCCGACTCTACCATTAAAACAGCATCTTTTGTCCCAGCTACGACTAAGTCTAATTCAGAGTCTTTTAATTCTTCTATAGAAGGGTTTAATAAATACTTTCCATCTTTGTATCCTACTCTGCTTGCAGCTATTGGTCCCATAAATGGTAATCCTGAAATAGCTAAAGCTGCAGAAGAAGCAATAATTGACAATATATCTGGTTGATTTTCACTATCGTAAGATAAAACTGTAGGAAGAACTTGAACCTCATTCATAAAACCAGAAGGAAATAAGGGTCTTATTGGTCTATCTATTAATCTAGATATTAAAGTTTCAGCTTCAGTTGGTCGCGCTTCTCTTTTAAAATACCCTCCTGGAATTTTACCAGCTGCGTAATATTTTTCTTGATAGTTTACTGAAAGGGGAAAATAATCTTGACCATCTGCTATTTTTTTTGCTCCAACTGCTGTGGCAATAACTACAGTTTCACCTAATGTGGCGATAATTGCTCCGTCAGCTTGACGAGCAACTTTTCCTGTTTCTAAAGTTAATTTTCTACCATTAACTTCTATTTCTTCCTTATGAATTTTAAACATTATTTCCTTAAATTTAGTTGTTTAATAACTTTTTGGTAGGAATCAGTATTTCTTTTTTTTAAATAAGCGAGAAGCTTTTTTCTTCTATTAACTGATTTTGTCAAACCTAAAGTTGAGTGTTTATCTTTCTTAAATTTTTTAAAATGATCTGATAACTTTGAAATTTTTTCTGTTAATAATCCAATTTGGATTTCAGTAGAACCCACATCCTTTGCGTGTACTGCTAAAGATTTAATTATATCCTTTTTTTTCTTTATCATAATTTTTATTGTCTCTAATTATTTTCTCAATCTTTTCAGCATATTCAAATGAGTTATCTTCTACAAATGTGAGTTTAGGAAGAAACTTAATATCTAGCCTTTTAGATAGCGCTTTTCTAACAAGATGAGAGTATTCAGTCAAGATTTTTACTGTTTCTTTAGTCTCAATTCCACCTAATGGAATTACGTAAACTCTTGCTGTTTTAAGGTCGGGAGTCATTCGGACCTCGGTTACTGTCACCAATTTTGAGTTTATATTAGGTATTTTAGCCTCATTCCTAAGAAAAAGTTCGCCAAGATTCTGTTTTACTAATTCTCCAACTCTAAGTTGCCTTTGACTAAATGCTCTTTGGGAAGTTTGGTTGCTCATTTAAATTGATCTCCTTATTTCTTCTGAAAAATAAGACTCTATTACGTCTTTTTCTTTGAAATCAATAAAATCTTTGATGCTAATACCACACTCTAACCCTGCACCAACCTCTTTTACCTGATTTTTTTCTCTAAAAATCGAAACTATTTCACCATTAAAAACAACTACCCCATCTCTTATAATCCTTGCTTTTGATTTACTTTTAATTTCACCACTTAAAACTTTTGAGCCAGCAACTTTGCCAGCATTTGAAACTTTAAAAATTTTTTGGATCTCAGCACTTCCTAAGACAGTTTCTTTGACATCTGGCTCAAGCAAACCTGATAAAGATTTTTCAATATAACTTAATGCTTCGTAGATTATATTAAAATATTTTATCTCAATTTTTTGTTCTTCAGCAAGCTTTTTTGCTTCTCTATTAGGCTTAATGTTAAAACCAATCAATAGAGCATTAGATGCTTTTGCTAACGAAACATCAGTTTCATTAATCATTCCAACATCAGATAATATTAATTTTGCTTCAACTTCTTTATGTTCTATTTTTTCTATTGCCATTTTCAGAGCTTCACTTGAACCTTGAACATCAGATTTAAGAATTATATTTAGTTCATCTTTACTTTTTAGATTTTCAAACAAAGTTGTTTTATCCTTAGCCAAAATTTTTGTATTTGAAGAATTTTTCTTATTAAATTCTAACATTTCTTTTGCTTCGTCTTCATTTTTTGTTACATTTAACTCTACTCCAGCGTTAGCCGAACTATTCATTCCTAAGATTTCAACGGGTGTAGATGGTAAAGCTTCATCAACAATTTTTCCTTCATAATCAATCATCGCCCTAATTTTTCCCCAAGTATTTCCACATACAAAATGATCTCCTTTTTTTAATTTACCGTTGCTTATCAATACTGTTGAGACAGGTCCTTTTCCTTTATCAATTTTTGACTCGATGACAATTCCTTTGGCTTGATCAGAATATGAAGCCTTTAAATCTAAAATTTCTGACTGAAGTAAAATTGCTTCTTTTAGTTTATCTAGATTGTTTTTCTTTAGAGCTGAGACTTCTACAAACAAAGTATCCCCGCTCAAATCCTCAGCTATTAGTTCATATTGCATCATTTCATTTTTAATTTTACTAATATTTTTCTCTTGTAGATCACATTTGTTTATTGCAACAATTATTGGAACTTTTGCTGCTTTAGCATGTTTAATTGCCTCTACAGTTTGAGGTTTTATTCCGTCATTTGCAGCTACAACCAAAACAACTATGTCAGTAATTTTAGAACCTCTTGCTCTCATTTCAGTAAAGGCTGCATGACCTGGTGTATCAATAAACGTAATAAGTTTATCGTTTTTAGTTTTAACCTGATAGGCGCCGATATGTTGTGTAATACCCCCATGCTCACTTGATACAACGTCAGTATTTCGTAAAGCGTCAAGTAAAGATGTTTTACCATGATCAACGTGGCCCATAATTGTAACTACCGGTGGCCTTGTTCTCACATCTCCACCGAGTTTCTCTATTTTTTTATTAGTTTTTACAGAGGGCTCTTGCTCAATAATAGGATTATGACCAAATTCTTTAACTATATATTCAGCAGTATCTTTATCTATATTATGATTTATTGTTGCAACCACTTTCATGTTAAATAAAAATTTAATTATGTCACTTGATTTCTCAGCCATTCTATTTGACAACTCTTGAATAGTGATTTGCTCAGGTATTTTTACATCTCTAAAAACTTTTTTAAACTCTTTTTTTTCATCGGTCTCAGGTTTAATTTTCTTTTCTTTTAATCTTGCCCTTTTTACAGAGGCCAAACTTCTTTGTTTAATCTCTATTTCTTCGACGTTTAAAGCTCTTGAAACTGTTAATTTAAAATCTCTTTTATCTACTGGTCCTTTTAATTTAAGTTTACTTTTTCCTGCAGGTTTATTTTCTTTTTTTATGAAATCTTTTGTCGCTTGTTGTTCAACAAACTTTCTAGCAAAGTTTTTCTTTTTAAAATCCTGTCCGTAATTAACCTTTGGAGCAGCAGAATTTCTATTTATTGGTTTGCTGGTTCTGAAAGGTTTCTTTTTCTCGACTAAATACGACTTTTTTTTACCAGAAGAAATAGAACTAGTATCTATTTTTTTTTTTAAATTTGTAGAAATAGTAAGTGTCTTTTTTTTTTCTTTATCCATATCATTAGTTGTAAGCTATTTCTCTTGCTGCCATAATTAAATCGTCAGCTTCTTTTCTCGATAAAGAGAATTCTTCTAAATAGCCATCTATTCTTATTTTTTTTCCTTTGATTTCATCAAATCCACCAATTAACTCGTCTGAGGAGAGATCGGCAAAATCACTAATTTTTTTTATATTTTTTTGACCTAAGATTACTAACATACCTTGTGTCATACCTTTTAAGTTTATCAATTTCTCATCAACTCCCAATTCTTTTAATTTTATTGCTATTGCCTCTTTTTCTTTAAGCAACGTCTCTTTCGATCTATTTATCAGCTCTTTAGCTGTTTCTTCATCAATCGCATCTATTTTTGAAATATCTTCTGGGGTTGCCTGAGATATTTCCTCTGTGGAAGTAAAACCCTCTGAAACTAAAAGTTGGCCTAACGTCTCGTCCACTTCGAGATTTTTAATTAAAGTTTCAGTCCTATCTTTAAACTCGGCTTGTCTTCTCTCGGAGTCCTCTTTATCTGTTAAAATATCAATTTCGTAATTAGTTAATTTTGATGCCAAACGTACGTTTTGTCCTCTTCTTCCAATTGCTTTACTTAAATTCTCTTCTGTAAGAATTATATCAATTCTTTTATTGTCTTGGTCAATTAATACTTTTTGTATTTCTGCAGGTGATAATGACTCTGATATTAGAGTAGGTAGGTCTTCAGTCCACTTGATAATATCAATCTTTTCACCGTGTAATTCATTAACTATAGTTTGTACTCTACTTCCGCGCATACCTACGCAAGCACCCACCGGGTCTATTGATGAGTCCTGAGAGTGAACACAAATTTTTGCTCTACTTCCAGGATCTCTTGCAACAGATCTTATCTCTATTGTCCCCTCATATATCTCCGGGACCTCTTGAAAAAATAATCTAGCTAGAAATTGTGGATGCGCTCTTGATAAAAAAATTTGATGACCTTTAAGCTCATTTTTTACTTCGTAGCAGTAAGCTTTTACTCTATCACCAGTTTTTAAAATTTCTCTTGGAATAAGCTCATCTTTTTTTATTACTCCTTCGGCTTTACCTAAATCTACAATAACATTTCCATATTCTAACCTTTTAATAATGCCGCTAAGTATTTGACCTTGCTTATCAATAAAATCTTTATATTGTCTATTTTTTTCTGCCTCTCTAACTCTGCTACTGATTACTTGTTTAGCGCTTTGTGCCGCTATTCTTCCAAAATCAATTTGAGGTAAATCTTCGTAAATCTTGGCGCCTACTTTAAGCTCATTATCTTCTATTTTAATTTTTTTTGCTTCACTTAAAGTAATTTCCCTTGCAGGATCCTCAACAGTTTCAACTACCTCTAAGACTTTTTGAATTTTTATTTCTCCGCTCTCTCTATCTATGACCACTTCTATATTGTTGTCATTTCCAAATTTTGTTAATGCTGCTTTTTGTATAGCACTTTCCATTGAACCGATTACTAATTCTTTATCAATAGACTTTTCGTTTGCAACAGCTTCAACTATTCTTAACAACTCGAGTTTATCTAAACCTCTATTTAACATGTAAACGCTCCTAAAAAAAAATGGGCTAGTGCCCATTTTGAATTTTTTAACAATGTGTATTTCTTTTAGAAGAAAATTATGGTTTTTTCAAGATCACAGTTTAAATAAATCTTGTTTATCTGTCTTTTCCCAGGAAAATTCACCTTTATTAGTGGGTTTTCTCCCAAAGTGTCCGTACGCAGAAGTGATTTCGTAAATGGGTTTGTTTAAATTTAACATTTCTCTTATGCCTCTTGGAGATAAATCAAAGTTATCATTTATAATTTTTTTTATTTTTTCAACTTTAGCCTCATCTCCATCTGCTAATTTTACGAATATTGATAATGGTTTAGACACTCCAATTGCATAGGCCAATTGTATTAAACATTTATCAGAGGCACCAGATGAGACAATATTTTTAGCAAGATATCTTGATACATAGGCTGCTGATCTATCAACTTTGGTAGGATCTTTTCCTGAAAATGCCCCGCCACCATGTGGCGCAGCTCCTCCGTAAGTATCAACAATAATTTTTCTCCCTGTTAAACCTGTATCTCCATCAGGTCCGCCAATTATGAATTGGCCAGTGGGATTAATATAAATTTCATCATTTTTTAAACTATCCAAGTAGTTTTGTGGAATTGATTTTTTTATATAAGGAGTTACGAGCTCTCTGACTTGATCTTGATTTAAGTCTTTTGAATGTTGTGTTGATATAACTACTGAAGTTACTTTAACTGGTACATTTTTTTCGTATAACATAGTGACTTGGCTTTTTGAGTCAGGCTCAATTCCTTTCAAATTTCCATTTTTACGATCATGCGCCATAAGTCTTAAAATTTTATGCGAGAAGTATATTGGAGCTGGCATTAAATCCTCTGTTTCTTTGCATGCATATCCAAACATTATTCCTTGGTCTCCTGCACCTTCATCTTTATTATCTTTGGAGTCTACGCCCATTGCTATATCTTTTGATTGTTCATGTAAAAAAGTTTCTACGTTTGCCGTTTTCCAACTGAAACCTGTTTGGTCATAACCTATATTTTTAATGCAATCTCTGACTTTGTTTACTATTTCTTCTTTATCAATTTTTGGGCCTCTAGTTTCACCAGCTAATACAACTTTATTTGTTGTGGTTAAAGTTTCGCAAGCTACTCGTGAAAAAGGATCTTTGGATAAATATGAGTCTACAACCATATCTGATATTCTGTCACACACTTTATCGGGATGTCCCTCAGAAACAGACTCGCTTGTAAATAAATAACTGCTATTTGTCATTATTTTTTCTATAAAAATAAAAAGTTAAAATATATGTAAATAAAAGTACAAAAAATATCAAATCATTTTTATTTTTATTGCTAGACTTTATCAGTGGCACTTCTAAGTCTATATTGCCAGATTCATTAGGATTCAATTTTTTTATTACTTCACCCTTATTGTTAATTATAGCACTTATACCTTGTTTGTTCTATTTATTTATGGAAACTATTCTATTAATAAAAACCGATCAAATTTACTCTTAATTGATCAAAAATTTAATATAAAGGTTATTTCACCTAATTTTGAATTAAAATACGATCTAAGTGCTGAGGACCTCGAAAATAGATTAAAAAAATTAATTAGGATAAGTGATCCTACTAAGGGAGTTGAAACACTTTTTGTTTGGCCTGAGGGTGTCTTTAGTGGATACAGTTATAGTGAAATATTGAATTTTAAAAAAATCTTGTCAAAAAATTTTAGTGAAGATCACTTTATATTATTTGGAGTAAATAGATTTAATGAGAAAAAAAAAGCTTTTTATAATAGTCTTTTAATAGTAGATAATAATTTCGAAATTTTACAAGAATATAGAAAAATAAAGCTTGTTCCTTTCGGTGAGTTTTTACCCTTTGAAAAACAACTGAGCAAAATTGGCCTGAAAAAGATTACTGAAGGGCACGGGTCATTTTTGAGAGGGGATAAACAAAAAAACTTAAAAATTAACGAGATAAATATTTTGCCTCTTATTTGTTATGAAATAATTTTTACAGAATTTATTCAAAGTTCTGATATAAACTCTAACCTAATAATAAATATTTCCGAGGATGGTTGGTTTGGAAATTCAATTGGACCTTATCAACATTTTGCAAAACTTATTACATCCCTCTTGAATAGTCAAAAATGATGAAACATCATTAGAAGAATTTTTGATATTATTTAGAGTGTCAAATTTTTCATCTACGTTAAATTCAGTTAAATTTACTTTATCCACTTTTTTTTCAATGTTTAATAAAGTTTTGTTGAATAAGTGATAAGATTGTGGTCCTAGGATAGCATCAATATATTTTTCATTATTCAATAAAACATCTCCCTCCGCCTGAGCAACACAACCAGTAACAATTATAATTGGTTTCTTTTTGTTTTTAAATTTTTTTTTTACTCTTCCGATATCATGGTAAACTTTGTCTGTAGCTTTCTCTCTAATATGGCACGTATTAAGTACATAGCAGTCTGCTTCTTCCAAATTATTAGTTTTTTTGTAATTTATCTTATTAGCAATATCGTAGATACGATTGCTGTCATATTCATTCATCTGACATCCAAAAGTTTTTATAAAGATTTTTTTTTCCAAATTATTTCTTTATTTTTGAACCATAAAGTTCAAGTTTGTGATCCACCAAATTGTACCCTAACTTTTTAGCGATTTTTTTTTGAAGTTCTTCTATATCCTTGTCAACAAATTCAACTATTTCTCCACTATTAATATCAATTAAATGGTTATGATCATCATTAATTTCATATCTTGCCTTACCTGCCTTGAAATCATGTTTTACTAAAATTCCAGCTTCCTCAAAAAGTTTTACTGTCCTATAAACAGTTGCAATACTTATTTTATCATCTATTGCTGAAACTCTTTTATGAAGTTCATCAACATCAGGGTGATCTTTTGATCCATATATCTCTTTGGACTCAGATAAAATTTTAGCTATTACCTTTCTTTGATCAGTTAGCCTTACACCTTTTTGTTTGCATTTTTCCTCTATGATGCTCATAGTTCAATTTAACTTAAATATATGGGTTTTATCAATTTTTTTTCGATTAAATTTTTAGACAATAAATTTTCTATATTTTCTTGATTAAAAGCCTTTAAATCACTGTCTTTATAGGCAAATAATTTTACTTTTTTTGCAATTTCAAGGCCTTTAGCTACTGCTACTGATATCCTAATTGCAGAGTAACTTCCTGGCCCTTGATTTACTATCACAGTAAAGCTTTTATCTATTTTTACCTTGTGGCTGCTGAGAAAATCTAATAACTCAGTTACTAAACCTTCATTTTTATTTTCATTTTTCAAATTTCTAATAAAAAAATCTTTATTTATT
>CACNZU010000002.1 GCA_902624885.1 uncultured Pelagibacteraceae bacterium | reverse complement strand
TGGAAAACATGCTGTTTTAGAGGCATTAAAAAACCCCTCTAGAAAAATTGAGAGAGTTTTTTTAACTGAAGATGCACAAAAAAAATTGAATAGAGAAAATCAATCATTAAACCTATTCAAGTCTGTGAGTGTTTTTTTTAAATCACAAAGAGAACTTGATAATTTATGTGGAAGAGATGAAACATCTCACCAGGGTTTAGTTGCTGAAGTAGAACAATTAGAAGAAATTTCAATAAAAGAGTTCGTTTTAGAAAATAAGAGTAAAAATATTAATTTAATAGCATTAGAGGAAGTAACTGACCCAAGAAATATTGGGTCAATTATAAGAAGTGCAGTTGCATTTAATATTGACGGTATTATTGTTAAAGATCGATCATTCCCTTCAAAAAGTAAATTATTATATAAAAGTGCGAGTGGAGGAGCAGAGCACATAAAAATATTTAGGGTTTCTAATCTAAATACTACGCTTAGATTTCTCAAAACTAAAGATTTTTGGGTGAGTGCTTTCGACATCTCTGCAAAAAAAGATTTTACAAAAAATCAATGGGAAGGGAAAAATGTACTATTATTTGGATCGGAGGGTTTTGGGCTAAAAACAAAAACTTTGGAAAACTCTGATTATAAATTTAAAGTAAATATTAATAAAAATATTGAAAGTTTGAACATATCGAATACCGTTTCAGTAGTGTGTCACCATATCTTTCAATCTATAAAATAACATTTAATTTTGATTGTTTTTTTAGTAAAATTATTTTAAAGAGACTTTTAAGCCCTCATAGCTCAATTGGTAGAGCAATTGATTTGTAATCAATAGGTTCGCGGTTCGAGTCCGTGTGAGGGCACCACTTTAAAAAGTTTCTTTTCTTAATTGCTCTAGTTTTATTTTTTTTTGTAAACTAGCATTTTTATCGTAAAGAAGATTAAATTTTATATTACTTTGTACCTTTATCATTATTTTTTTTGCATTTCTAATTTCAATATTATCTGCAACAGCACTCACTGGTCTTTTTGATGGATTAAGATTAGTAATAATAATTTTTGATTTATCGCCAACAATTTTGCCAGACCATCTCCTCGGTCTAAAAGCGCTGATTGGCGCTATAGAAATTTTTTTGGAATTTAAGCTTAATATAGGGCCATGCACTGATAAATTATAGGCAGTACTGCCCGCTGGTGTTGAAACAAGAACTCCGTCTGAAACTAATTTTTTCATTATAAAATTCGAATTATTTTTTATTGTTAAGTTAGCTGCTTGTCTACTTTGTCTTAAAATAGATACTTCATTAATTGCTAAACATTTTCTTATCGAATTCTTACTTATAACTCTCATTTCCAAGGGAGAAATGCTTATCATTTTTGATTTTATTATATTTTTGATCAAGTTTTTCTTAGAAAATTTGTTCATCAAGAAACCGTAGTTACCTGAATTCACTCCATAAAATAATTTTTTATTCTTTTTATATTTCTTTAATGACTGAAGCATAAAACCATCGCCTCCAACTACGACCACCAAATTATTTTTTTTGAATTTCTTTTTCTTAAATATTTTATTTATTGAACTCTTTATTTTTAGAGATTTAATATTCTTATCTGAAATAATTAAAGTTTTACTCATTTTTTTGTGGTGCCCTCGGCCAGACTCGAACTGGCACTCCCAAAAGGGCAAGGATTTTAAGTCCTTTGTGTCTACCAATTTCACCACGAGGGCACTGTGTTCTTTTTGTTGTTATTGTTAATATATTAATACATTAGAGTTTTAAAGAAGTAAAAAAAAATTATTTTCCGTTTCTATCTCCTAGTCTGCAACTGGTCTACAAAAAATTATATATCAGAATGATCAACTGTTTTTATCGATATAATTTAAAGCTATTGTAATTGCTTCATTTAACTTTTCTCTCGTAGAACTTCCTCCTGATTCATTGGTCATACATTTTGTCATAGCTTCTTTTCTGCTTGTTAAGGTTCCGTCCATATGCTTCCAAATTCCATCAGGGTATATAAGAATGATATTATTAGAACATCCATTAAATGCTTTTCCACTCCCAGTTTTACGATTTGAACTGAAAGAGTGATCTGCTTTTGGAATGGATATATATTCAACTTTATTATTAACCTTTTTAATCATCGTTAAGTAAGACTCGCAAGCAATAGGGTAATAATGACTTTCTTCTCCTTTAATTATAAGTGTCGAAAAATTATTTTTTGTAGGAATTGAATTAGCATTACATCCGGGTTCAGCGGCAACAACGGCTTTAAAAATTTTTTGCTTCGAGTAATATTCTCCTTGTAGCTCTAATATCCAACCTGCGCCATAGCTAAAACCAGTATAGAATATTTTTGATTTATCAAATCTTTTATCCTTAGACAAAATTTCTCCTAATCTTAATCCAATATTAACCGCATTAGGAAATTTTGTTTTATCATTCGGGTTTAACCTTCTTTCATAGAAAGCATCTATCACAGCGACTGCATAACCGCGTTTCAAAGCTTCTTTTATAAGCCTTGTGCCCCACTCATCTGTTTTTCCACCCCATTTTTTAAATTTCATTCCATCACGTGAACTACCATGCTGGTGAATAATTAAAGATTTACTATCAAATTTTTTTGGAAAATGTATTTGAGCTATAACATCATCTTTTCCTGGAAATTTTCGATCTGGAACTTTAAATTTTAAAACCTCAATATTTTTTTTTTCGAATTTTTTTATCTCTATAGAATTATCTGCAAGAGATAAATTAAAATACAATAAGCTGGAAAATATGATCACTAAAATTTTTTTCATTAAATTAACTTAACAAATCCTGTAATTATCTCCTAGTCTGTCCACTAGTTTGCACAAATAAATTTACCTTGATTTCTAATGTAAATTGAAGGGTTAAATAAGAAAGTTAGGATTGATAATGTTTTGAGACTACCTGAGACTGTCTGAGACTCTAATCTTGCTCAATCCTTGGTGTTTTAAGTCCTTTGTGTCTACCAATTTCACCACGAGGGGACATTAATTTTATTATGTATATGATATTTATATTATTATTTAAATCTTATAAAATAAACTTTTTTAATGGAAAGAATCTTATTATATAACTCTGGAGGCGGACTTGGGGACTCAATTCAGCTATTTCCTCTAATAATTAGTCTAAAAAGTCATTTTAAAAAATCAAAGTTTTATTATTTGGGTGCTCATGCAAATCATTTTAATGGGAGATTGAAAGAATATAATATTAAATTAGAAACTTTAGAATTAGGGTTAAAATATTTTGGCTTCAGATGGTGGCATGTACTTTTTGTGAAAAAACGTTTCACAAAAGCAGCCTTAGGTAAATTTAATTTGATTATAGATTTACAAACTAAATTAAGAAATACGATGATATTAAAACAAATACCTCATGATATTTTTTATTCAAGAACCTTGAATGGCCGTTTATCCTCAAAAAAAATCAAATCAATCTCATCAGACCATTTTGAAAATTTAAGTTTATTTTTTGAGGAAGATATTCTAGAGCTTGACTTCAAAGTAAAAAAATTACCAAAACAGATCCTATCAGAAGCTAAAAAACTTTTGCCAAATTCAAATTATGTGGGGTTTTCAGTTACACAAGGTAACGAGTATAGGAAAAAAAGTTGGTCAATTTTTAAATTTACAGCCTTAGCAAATAAAATACTTTCAAAAAATAAAACACCTGTTTTTTTTGTAGAAAAGAATAGAGTCGAACTCATTGAGAAAATTAAAAGTCAAGTTCCAGCAGCAATTTTTCCTGAAATTAATTCCGAGCTTGCTTGCCCTGCCCTAGTAACTGCATTAGCTTCAAGATTAGAAACTGCAGTATCTATAGATAACGGTGTTATGCATATGATGGCTTTAGCTAAAATACCCATGATAGTTTTATTTGGTCCTACTAAATCTGAAAAATTCGCTCCAAAAAATAAATTTACAAAAATTTTAGATAGTAAAAAAATTCATAACTCAAAAGATATTAATTCAATTGAAGTTGATGAAGTTCTAAGTTTAATTTAAATATTTAAAATTTTTATTTTTTTAGCTCTAACTGCGCTAATTATTTCTTTATTAACTTTCGATAATTTTATTTTGGAAGTTGATCTTAAAACTACAGAAACTCCAACCTTTCCTAATCTAAAAAAAGGATAACTGCCTATATCAACAAGTTTTTTATATTTTTTTTGGATCAATTCCAATTGTTTTGAAATATTACTTTCAACTGTGAAAAGATTTATTGTTTTGCTATGAACCTTAGAACCTTTTTTTAAATATTTTTTACAGTTTTCTATCATCGAATTTAAAATTGATGGTACGCCAGGTAACGATAAAACGTTTTTTGTTATAAACCCTGGCGCTGCACTTGATGGGTTATAAATTAATTTTGATTTTAAAGGCATCTTTGCCATTTTTTTTCTTCCATCATTAAATTTTTCTTTTCCATAATAATTTTCTAGTATTTTATAAGCTTCTTTATGAAATCCATATTTAACTTTGAAAGCTTTAGCTATTGACTTTGCTGTAATATCGTCGTGGGTCGGCCCAATACCTCCAGTGGTAAATACATAATTAAAAGATTTCGATAAAAGTCGAATATTATTTACAATAGTTTTTTCAACGTCAGGTATAATTCTGACTTCTGAAACTGATATTCCACATTGTGTGTTAAGCCAATTACTTAAAAAAGCAATATTTTTATCTTGAGTTCTTCCAGATAAAATTTCATTTCCAATAATTAAAATTGCTGCATTTACTTTCTTTTTTTTCCTCATAGATTATTAATTATACATGAACTTTAATCAAACATTAATATCAGGAGAATTTATAAAAAGATATAAACGTTTTTTTGTTGATATCAAAATTGGCAATAGCATAATAACAGCACATTGCCCTAATACTGGTTCTATGATGGGTTTGTTAAAAAAAGGTAACAATGTTTGGCTAACTAAATCTGATAATCCTAATAGAAAGCTTAAATACACATTACAAGTTATTCAGGATCAAAAATCAAAAGTTGGTATAAATACTCATTTAACTAATAAAATTGTTTATGATGCATTAAGAAAAGGAATAATTAAAAGTTTCAAAAATTTAAATAATATTCAGCAAGAGGTAAAATTTAGTGAAAATACAAGATTTGATTTTTTGTTGACAAAAAAAACTAAACAAATTTTTGTAGAAGTTAAAAATGTAACTCTTTCAAGAAAAAAACAAATCGCAGAATTTCCTGATGCGATTACCTCTCGTGGTCTTAAGCATATACAAGAGTTATTAAAAGCTAACAAAAAAGGTTATGAAATTTACCTTCTATTTGTAATTCAAAGAGATGATTGTAATACATTTGAACTAGCAAAAGATATAGATCCTGAATATTGTGAATTATTGTTAAAAGCTGTTAAAAAAAATCTAAAAATACTTTGCTTTGATTGTAAATTTTCTTCAAAAGGAATAAAACTAAACCGTGAAATAAATTTCAAAATTTAATGATTGAAAATTACAAAGAAGCTTTTGAAAAAACCCGATCTGCTGGAATAATAGCTGCAGGTGCGTTAGATGAAGTTGCAAAGATTGCCCGCCCTGGGACACGAACTGAACAGATCGACAATTTATGTTATGAATACCTTAATGACCATGGTGCTTTCTCAGCTCCACTTTTTTACAGAGGTTTTCCAAAATCATGTTGCACATCAGCTAACCACGTTGTTTGTCACGGAATACCATCTAGTAAGATTTTAAAAGATGGAGATATTATTAATGTAGATGTAACTGCGTTTAAAGATGGTTGGCACGGTGATACGAGTAGAACATTTGAAATTGGCGAAGTTTCAATTAAAGCAAAAAAATTAGTTCGAACGACTTATGAAGCTATGATGAAATCTATTAAAATTATTAAAGAAGATATTTTCTTGGGAGATATTGGTGCTACAATTCAAAATCATGTTGAAGCCGAGGGATTTTCAGTTGTACAAGATTTTTGCGGACATGGTATAGGACAACAATTTCATAAGGAGCCTAATGTTTTGCATTATGGAAAAAAAGGAACTGGTGCAAGAATTAAAGCTGGAATGATTTTTACAATTGAACCTATGATAAATCTTGGGAAATATGAAACAAAAACCCTAAAAGATGGCTGGACTGCAGTTACAAAAGATAAATCATTATCTGCACAATTTGAACATACTATAGGTGTAACAAAAACTGGTTATGAAATATTTACATTATCAAAAAATAGATGATTGAAAGATATTCAAGAAAAGAAATTAAAAATATTTGGGAAGATAAAAATAAATACTCTATATGGTTAAAAATTGAATTAGCTGTAGCTGAGGCTATGGAAAAGCTAAAGATTATTCCAAAAGGTGTTTCAAAAAGAGTCAAATCAAAAGCAAAAATAAATGTTAAAAGAATTTTACAAATTGAGGAAAAAGTTAAGCATGATGTAATTGCATTTTTAACTTCAATTACAGAAAAAGCTGGCAAAGAAGCAAAATATCTGCACAAAGGAATGACTTCATCTGATGTTTTGGACACTTGTTTTAATCTACAATTAAAACAATCTGGTGAAATCTTATTAAAAGATATTGATCAATTACTGATTTCCATAAAACGTCAGGCAGTAAAACATAAATTTACTTTGTGTATGGGTAGAAGCCACGGTATCCATGCTGAACCAATTACATTTGGTCTAAAAATGCTAACATATTATCAAGAATTCAAAAGAAATAAAAAGAGACTGGAAAATTCAATTAAAGAAATCTCAACGTGTGCTATTTCAGGGGCAGTAGGAACTTTTGCTAACATAGATCCAAAGGTAGAGAGTTATGTTGCAAAAAAACTCAAACTCAGTGTCGAACCTATTTCTACTCAGATAATACCTAGAGATAGACATGCACAATTTTTTTCTACTCTTGGAATTATAGCAAGTTCTATTGAGAGATTTGCAATTGAAATAAGACACCTGCAGAGAACTGAAGTTGCAGAAGTCGAGGAATTTTTTGAAAAAAAACAAAAAGGTTCATCAGCAATGCCTCATAAAAAAAATCCAATATTGAGTGAGAACCTTACTGGACTAGCTAGACTAATAAGATCAAGTGTTATTCCCGCTTTAGAAAATGTTGCTTTGTGGCATGAGAGAGATATTTCTCATTCGGCTGTAGAAAGGAATATTGGTCCAGATGCGACGATTGCCTTGGATTTTGCTTTGGTGAGGTTATCAAATGTTGTGCAAAATTTAAATATATATCCCAAAGTTATGAAGAAAAATTTAGATATAACTAATGGTATCTTTTTTTCTCAAAGAGTTTTACTTGAAATGACATCTGCTGGTTTCTCGAGAGATGAGGCTTATAGAATTGTTCAAAAGAATGCTCTAAGTTCTTGGAAAGAAAATTCATCTTTTTATGAGAAAATAGTAACTGATAAAAAGATTAATAATAAAATACCTGTTAATAAACTAAAAAAGTTATTTGATTTTAGTTATCATACGAAAAAAATTAATATAATTTTTAATCGTAATCTAAAAAAAAGGTAATCAAATGAATAAAGGCAATAAGCTGTACGAGGGTAAGGCTAAAATTATTTACGAGACTAAAGATAAGAATTTAGTTATTCAGCATTTTAAAGATGACGCAACAGCTTTTAATAATCTGAAAAAGGCAAAAGTTGAAGGTAAAGGAGTATTGAATAATAGGATATCAGAATATATTTTAACTAATTTATCTCAATGTGGAATAAACACACACTTAATAAAAAGACTTAACATGCGGGAACAATTAATTAAAAAAGCTGAAATTTTCCCAATCGAGTTCATTGTAAGAAATATTGCAACTGGCTCACTCACTAAAAGACTTGGTATTCCTGAAGGAACAGTTTTAGAAAAACCTTTATTAGAATACTGTTACAAAAAAGATGATTTAAACGATCCTATTATTTCAAAAGAGCATATTTACTCATTTGGGTGGGCTGAGAAAGAAGAAATTAAAGAAATTGATAAAATGTCGTTACGAATTAACGATATTTTAGTTGGTATGTTTAGGGCAATAGGTATCAAACTTGTAGATTTTAAAATTGAATACGGAAAAGCATGGAACAAAGAGACTGAAAAAAAAGAAATAGTTTTAGCGGACGAAATAAGTCCGGATACTTGTAGATTATGGGACTCAAAAACAGAAAAAAAATTAGACAAAGATAGGTTTAGAAAAGATTTAGGTAATATAATTCAAGCCTACCAAGAAGTTGCAAGAAGATTAGGTATTATGCCTGAAGAGACTAATATAAGTGAAGTAAATTTCGGAAAAACTATTCCAATTAAATTCCAAAAAAAATAAATTGAAATTTTCAGTTATAGTAACCCTCAAAAAAGATGTATTAGACCCACAAGGTAAAGTAGTGCTGAATACCTTGGTCAATCTAGGTATAGATAATTTGAAAAGTATACGTCAAGGTAAGTACTTCGAAATAGATGTCGATGAAGTAGACCAAGTTAAAGCAGAAAAACAAATAAACCAAATGTGTGAAAAGCTGTTAGTTAATTTAATTATCGAGAATTACAAAATAAGTAAAATAAAATGAAATCATCTGTAATTGTTTTTCCAGGTTCTAACTGTGATCGCGATATTGCAACAGCATTAGAAAAAATGCAGTTCAAAAATCAGATGGTTTGGCATAAAGAAACCTCTCTTCCAAAGTCTGATTTGATAGTTATACCTGGAGGATTTTCTTATGGTGATTATCTTAGATCAGGAGCGATAGCAGGAAAATCTATTATAATAGATGAAGTTATAAAAGCAGCCAATTCTGGTTGTTTAATTTTAGGAATCTGTAATGGATTTCAAATTTTAACTGAGACAGGCTTGCTCAAAGGAACCTTGTTAAGAAATAGAGATCTTAAATTTATAAATAGAGATGTAAACATCAAAGTGATGAATAATGAAACAAAATTTACATCAAAATACAAATTAAATGAAATTTTGAAAATCAATATAGCACATAATGAAGGAAATTTTTTTACAGACTCTAAACATCGTGATCAATTGAAAAAAGAGAACTTGGTTGCTTTCAAGTATTGTGATGAGAAAGGTAATATTAGTGAAGGATCTAACCCAAATGGTTCCATAGATAACATTGCTGGAATTTATAATTCAAAAAAAAACATACTAGGAATGATGCCTCACCCTGAAAGAATGATAGATCAAATAATTTCTAACACAGATGGTGTTAATCTTTTTACAAGTTTAATGAATTAATGATGGAAATAACAAATACAATCATAGAAAAACACGGTCTTAAAATTGAAGAATATAAAAATATTAAAAAACTACTGAATAGAAATCCTAACTTGTTAGAGCTTGGAATTTTTTCAGCAATGTGGAACGAGCATTGTTCATATAAATCGTCAAGAATTCATCTTAAAAAACTTCCAACCAAAGGCAAACAAGTTATTCAAGGACCGGGTGAAAATGCAGGTGTGGTAGATATTGGAGATGATGATGCAATTGTCTTCAAAATAGAAAGTCATAATCATCCTTCCTATATAGAACCTTATCAAGGCGCTGCTACTGGAGTTGGAGGTATTCTTAGGGATGTTTTTACTATGGGTGCAAGACCTATAGCTTTATTAAACTCTATTCATTTTGGTTCTCCATCACATCCGAAAACTAAAGGTTTGCTCAATGGAGTCGTCTCTGGAATTGGTGGATATGGAAACTGTATTGGCATACCAACTGTTGCAGGAGAAACGAAATTTAATGAGACATACAACGAAAATATTTTAGTTAATGCTATGGCAGTAGGACATGTGAAAAAAGATAAGATTTTCTATTCTAAAGCAAAGGGAGTGGGTAAGTCAGTTGTTTATGTGGGATCAAAGACTGGTCGGGACGGAATTCATGGAGCATCAATGGCATCTGCTGAGTTTGACGAAAACTCCGAAGAAAAAAAACCAACAGTTCAAGTTGGGGACCCGTTTACTGAAAAGCTACTATTAGAAGCATGTTTGGAATTAATGAGAGATGACTCAATAATAGCTATTCAAGATATGGGTGCAGCAGGTTTGACTTCTTCGAGTGTCGAAATGGCATCCAAAGGTTCACTAGGAATAGAACTTAATCTTGATAAAGTGCCTTGTAGAGAAGAAAATATGACTCCTTATGAGATCATGCTATCTGAGAGTCAAGAGAGAATGTTAATAATTCTTGAAAATGGAATGGAGGAAAAAGCAAAAAAAATTTTTGAAAAATGGGATCTTAATTTTACTATAATAGGCAAGACTACAAATACAAAAAAATTGACTTTGAAATATAAAGATAAAACTGAGGGTGAAATACCTATTGATGCTTTAGCAGCTAATGCTCCAGTTTACGACAGAAAGTGGACTAGAAAGAATTATAATAAAAATAAATTTGATTTTAAAAAACTCAAAAAAATAAAGATAGAAGAAGCCTTGATAAAAATTTTATCTTCACCAAACCATTCTAATAAAAGTTGGATTACGAACCAATATGATCAAATGGTAATGTGTGATACTGCTCAAAGATCTGGATCTGATGCTGCTATAATTAGAATTCATAACAAAGATAAGGCTATAGCTGTTTCGGTTGACTCCTCTGCAAACTATTGCAAATCACATCCAATTACTGGGGGAAAACAAATTGTCTGTGAAAATTGGAGAAATTTAATCTCTGTAGGAGCAAGACCTTTAGCCATCACAAATTGTTTAAATTTTGGTAATCCGGAAAATCATGAAATTATGGGTGAGTTCGCTGAGTGTTTAGAGGGAATAAAAGAAGCATGTGAATTTTTAAACTATCCGGTTGTATCAGGTAATGTTTCTTTTTATAATGGAACTAATAAAAGAAACATCCTTCCTACGCCTGTTATTGGAGGAGTTGGTTTGATAAAAAAAATTTTTAAGCCTTTAGGCCATAGTTTCAAAAAGGATAAAAGTATATTAATTAAGATTGGTAAAACCTTTGGGCATTTAGAGCAAAGCTGCTTTTTAAAAGAAAATTACTCAATTATTGAAGGAAGACCACCTGAGGTAAATCTCACCAATGAAAAGAATAATGGTGAGGCCGTTCTAAAGCTTATAAATGAAAATCTTATAGAATCTTCCCACGATGTATCTAATGGGGGGTTACTTGTGGCATTAAGTGAAATGGCAATAAACTCAAATTTTGGTGCCAAAATAGATAAACCGAAAAAATTAAATAATCTAATTGAGTATTATTTTGGAGAAGATCAGGGTAGGTATATTTTAGAGGTGAGTGAAGATAATTTCAAAAAAGTTGAAAAAACACTAAAAAATGGAAATATTTATTTTGAGAAAATTGGAGTGACTCAAGAAAAATTTTTTGAAATTGAAGGAGAGCTTAAAATTGACTTAAATAACCTTTTTAAAATTAATAACCAATGGTATAATAACTACTAATGCCTTTACCAAAAAACGAAATAAAAAAACTAATTATAGAATCAATCCCAGATGCATCTATCGAAATAAAAGATTTAATGGGAGACAATAATCACTATTCAGCTGTGATCAAATCCAAGTTATTTAATAATCTCAGTAAAATTGAGCAACATAAATTAGTTTACAAATCTTTAAAGGGTAAAATGGGAAACGAACTACACGCTTTGACAATAACTACTGAGGGAAAATAATGGAAATAAAAGAAAAAATTAAGAATTTAATTCAAGAACATAATGTTTGTTTATTTATGAAAGGTACGCCTGACTCCCCTCAATGCGGTTTTTCGATGGCAGTTGCAAATGTCCTTAAACATTTAAATGTTAAGTTCGAAGGAATAAATGTATTAGAAGATGAGCAGTTACGACAAGGTATTAAAGATTTTAGTGACTGGCCTACTATACCTCAACTTTATGTTAAAGAAGAATTTGTGGGCGGATGTGATATTGTTAAGGAAATGTTTGAAAAAGGTGAGCTCAAAGAATTTCTTAAAAATAAAAAAATTCTTTAATTATTTATCTTGAGTAATATTCAATTACCAAATTAGGTTCCATTACAACTGGGTAAGGTACTTCGGAAAATTTTGGTTTTCTTACTAATTTTGCTGTCTTTTTTTTATTATCTAATTGAATATATTCTGGAACATCTCTTTCTTTGCTTTGTAGGGAACCGTCAATGATATTTAAATTCTTAGATTTATCTCTTACTTCAATGATATCAGTATCTTTCACTACATAACTAGATATATTTACTTTTTTTTTATTCACTTTAAAATGACCATGATTAATCATTTGTCTAGCCGAAAAAACTGTTGGTGCAAATTTTGCCCTATATATAACTGTATCAAGTCTGCTTTCTAGAAGAACAATAAGATTTTCTGTTGTATCACCTTTTTTTGAAAGAGCTTTACGATAAATATTTCTAAATTGTCTCTCATTAATATTTCCATAGTAAGCTTTTAATTTTTGTTTAGCTTGTAATTGAATTCCATAATCTGTGGGCTTACCCTTTTTGTTTTGCCCGTGTTGACCTGGAGGATATGCTCTAGTATTAAAAGGACTTTTTGGTCTGCCCCAAATATTTGCCTTTAATCTTCGATCAACCTTATGTTTAGATTTAAGTCTTTTAGTCATATTTATTCGATGTGTGTTTATAAGGTTTCAAATTTATTTGTCAATTATCGTTTACCAATTATTTTTTACTAAGAGAGCTTATAATACTGGCTAAAATCCTTAATTCTTTATCACTTGGCTCAAGTCTATAAATTAGATTATTTATATTAGTTATCATTGACTGTTTTTTTTCATCAGGTTTGAAAAAATTCTTAGTTTCTAAAAGTTTTAGTAAGTGATTTACTAACGATGAAATTTTAAATTTTGAAGTTGGCTTATTTTTTTTTCCTTTTTTTTCAAAATATTTTGAATTCAGAATTTTAAATATTTCATAACAAATTATAGTAACTGAATGAGATAAATTTAAAGACTTGAATTTTTTTGATGTTGGTATTTGTAAAATATAATTTGAATAAGAAAGATCTTTATTTGAAAGACCCGATGCCTCAGGTCCAAACATTAATCCAAATCTAATGTTTTGTTTTTTGTTTATAATATTTTTAAAATCTTTCATCGTAATATGTTTTTTATTTATATCTCTTTTTCTAGCACTTAGAGAAATTAAAACATCAAAATTACTAATTGCTTCATCTATATCATTATAAATTTTAGCTTTATTAATGATATCGTAAGCTCCAACAGATGTAACTTTTGTTTTATAATTAGGAAAAGTGAATTTAGGAGAAACTATGTTTAATTTATCAAATCCAAAGTTTTTCATAGAGCGTGCACATGCTCCTATATTTTCTCCTAATTGAGGTTTAATTAATAAAAACCCAAATTTATTTTTCATTTAAATTTGCGGGTGCTTTTTCCTTATATAATTTGTAGTCCAAGCTATCAATTAAAGCTTTGAAAGAAGCTTCAATTATATTAGGAGAAACTCCAACTGTAAACCAGCTCACTCCAGATTTATCTGTGCTTTCTATTAACACTCTAGTTGTAGCTTCTGTACCGGTATTTAAAATTCTTACTTTATAATCAAGAAGTTTCAAATCGGAAAAAAAATTATAATACTTGGTAACTTTTTTAAAATTTGATCTTATCGCATTGTCTAATGCATTTACTGGACCATTTCCTTCACCTTGGCATTCAATTTCTTTACCATCAATTAAAAAAACAACTTTTGCTTTGGTTTGAATTTTTTCAGATTTTGAAACATTCACATCATAACTCTTTACTTGTAAATAATTTGGAACCTTTCCTAGAAGTCTGCTCGCCAATAACTCAAACGAAGCATCTGCCCCATCGTATGAATAACCACTAAACTCTCTATCTTTAACTTCATCTAAAATTTTTTGTACTTTGGGATCATTAGAGTCTATTTTCACTCCATATTTCTCAAGTCTTGATAATATATTTGATCTACCAGATTGATTAGATATTATTATATTTCTATGATTTCCTATAAGTTTTGGATCTATATGTTCATAAGTCTTTGGATCTTTTTTTACCGCAGAAACATGTAATCCACCTTTGTGAGAAAAAGCTGAAGCACCTACATAAGCCATATTTTTATTTGGTTTTCTATTTAAAATTTCATCTAGCAGTCTTGAGCATTCTGTTAGTGATGATAATTTTTCCTTTTTGATATTGACTTCATATTTATCACTAAATATTTTTTTAAGACAGAGACTTGGAATTATCGACATTAAGTTAGCATTTCCACATCTCTCTCCTAAACCATTAATTGTTCCTTGAATTTGCCTCACACCGCACTCAACAGCCGCTAAAGAGTTTGCTACAGCATTTTCAGTATCATTGTGAGCGTGAATTCCAAGATTTTTTCCAGGAATTACTTTTATAACCTTTGAAATAATTTCTCTGACTTCATTTGGCAAAGTTCCTCCATTTGTATCACATAAGACTATCCACCTAGCTCCATTGTCGAAGGCTTGTTTTAAACAATTTAATGCATAATCCGGATTTGCTTTATAACCATCAAAAAAATGTTCAGCATCAAAGAGAAATTCCTTTTTATTTTTAATCAAATGTTTTGCTGTTTCCCTTATGTTTTCTAAATTTTCTTCATTCTTAATACCTAAAGCTATTTTGACATGAAAATCCCATGACTTTCCTACCACGCAAACTGCAGGAGTATTTGCATTTATCAGTGATGCTAAACCGGGATCATTATCTGCGCTTCTTCCAGTTTTTTTTGTCATTCCAAAAGCAGTAAATAGTGTTTTACCCATTTTTGGTGGACTAGAAAAAAATTTTGTATCGACAGGATTAGCCCCAGGCCATCCCCCTTCAATATAGTCAACACCAATATCTGATAATACAGATGCTATTTTGTTTTTATCCTCTAAAGAGAAATCTACACCTTCTGTTTGTGCGCCGTCTCTTAAAGTTGTATCAAAAATGTATATCTTATCTTTACTCATTTTACTTTCCAAATAGTTTTACCTTTTTGATCCTCAATTATTATTCCTTTTGAAGATAATTCTTTTCTTATTTTATCTGCGTGAGAAAAATCACCTTTATTTTTAGCTTTTGATCTCTCCTCAATTTTTTTTACTATATAATCTTCAGATACACTAATTTTACTTTTTATAGAATCTTCCCACTCTTTTTTACTTTGATTAAACAATCCAATGAGTTTGCACGCATTGTTAAACTTTATTCTTTTACTTTCGTCCCCATTGGAAGCAGCATTGTATAGCTCATGTATCTTAGCTATATATCCAGGAGTATTAAGGTCATCTAACAATATTTCGTCAACTTCAATATTGTTATCATTTTTATTTGTATAAAGACTATACCATTTTTTTAAAACACTTTCCTGATTGATTAAAAGCTGATCATTCCAATCAAGAGGTTGGGTGTAATGCGAGCTTAAAAGAGCCAGCCTAACAACTTGACCTGAATACTTTTCAACTGCTTTAGTTATTGATATTATATTTCCCAAAGACTTAGACATTTTTTCTTTATTAAATGTAAGGAATCCATTGTGAACCCAAAAATTTGCAAAGTTTTTTGTATTATTATTACAACAAGATTGTGCAATTTCATTTTCGTGATGAGGAAAAATTAAATCTAAACCTCCTCCATGTATGTCAAATCTTTTACCTAAGTACTTTTCACTCATTACAGAGCATTCTAAATGCCAACCAGGTCTGCCTCTCCCCCAAGGAGACTCCCACCCAGGATCCTCATTATTAGATGGTTTCCATAATACAAAATCCATTGGATTTTTTTTTAAATCTGAAATCTCGACCCGTATTCCTGTCTTTAGATCATTCAAATTCTTATTAGATAATTTTCCATAATCTTTGAATTTATCAACAGCAAAATAAACGTGCCCTTTATTTTCATACGCAAAACCTTTTGAAATCAATGAAGAAGTCATTTCTATCATCTCTTTTATATGATCAGTTGCTTTAGGTTCGACCGAGGGTTTTAGACAATTTAAACTTTCACAGTTTTGATGAAAAATTTTAGTAATTTCATCAGTAATTTCATTTATTTTTTTTTTATTTTTTTTTGAGGCTTCAATAATTTTATCATCAACATCAGTGATATTTCTTACATAAGTCACATTAGAATTATAAAGAGTCTTTAATACTCTAAACAAAACATCAAATACTACCAAACTTCTGGCATTACCAACGTGTGGACTGTCATATACTGTCGGACCGCACGCATACAAAGAAACACTTTTCGGATTAATTGGTTTAAAGATTTCTTTTTTTCTAGATAATGAATTAGTGAGTCTGAGATTATTCATTGAATTTGCAAACAGGTATAGGGTTCATTTTGTGTAAATTTTTTTCTCTAATTTCCAAATATTTTTTATAGTTTGGATCATTTTTATCTTCCATAGCTTTTTCAAGATCTTCATAACTCATACCAAGTTGTTGGACATCATTTCGGCCATCATCCCACAATCCATCAGTAGGCGGCGTGTTTATTATATTTTCAGACACTCCTAGATACTTTCCTAATTCCCAAACTTGTGATTTGGTACAATCAGCTATTGGCGAGATATCTACTCCTCCATCTCCATACTTAGTATAAAAACCGATACCAAAATCTTCAACCTTGTTTCCAGTGCCTACTACAATTCCATTATTGGCTGCAGCTACTTGATACAAGGAAGCCATTCTAAGTCTTGCTCTTGAGTTAGCATATCCATGCTCGTTATCAAATTTGTTTAAAACTTGTGAAAATGAGTTAAAAATTTTATCCATTTCCAACAAATGATGATCTACATTTTTATATTTTTGTTTTAACCATTGAGCATGTAACAAACTCAAATCATGTTGTGACTTAATTTGCTTTATTGGCATCGTTAACACAATTGTTCTACGACCAGTGTTTGCACACAGAGTACTAACCACTGAAGAGTCAATTCCACCCGAGATTCCAACAACTAAAGCTTTAGGTTTATAAGATATCGAATCACAATAGTTATCAATCCAATCGGTGATTACTTGAGCTCTTTTTTTTACGTTCATAATTAGTACCTTACCTCTCTTTTAAGGTTTGATCTTAATAATTACAATAATTATTAAGACGCGGCTTGAATAATTTTGTTTGATATTTTTGAATTTTTCTTGATTTCGTCAGATATTAAAAAAGCCAACTCTAAAGCTTGATTGGCATTTAGTCTTGGATCACAATGAGTTCTGTATCTGTTAGAAAGATCATTTTCTGAAATTTTTTGAGCTCCACCGGTACATTCAGTCACATCTTGTCCTGTCATCTCAACATGAAGACCGCCAGCATAAGTGTTCTCTGCTTGATGTACCGAAAAGAAATTTTTAACCTCTTTTACAACGCTGTCAAAAGTTCTTGTTTTGAAACCAGTAGCCGCTTTAATTGTATTTCCATGCATAGGGTCACAAGACCATACTACATTTAGACCCTCTTTTTTAACAGCTTGAATTAAATTTGGTAAAAACTTTTCAACATTGTCAGCACCAAACCTTGAAATTAAAGTCATTCTTCCTGGTTCATTTTCTGGATTTAAAATATTGCAAAGTTTAATTAATTCATCAGGTTTTAAAGAAGGACCACATTTAAGGCCAATAGGATTTTTAATTCCTCTGCAAAATTCTACGTGTGCCCCATCAAGTTGTCTTGTTCTGTCGCCTATCCAAACAAAATGAGCAGAAGTGTCGTGAAACTCACCTGTAGTTGAGTCAACTCTTGTCATTGACTCTTCAAAAGGTAATAGTAGTGCTTCGTGAGATGTGTAAAAATTTACAGTTCTGAGTCTTCGATTATTATCTGAATTGATTCCACAAGCTTCCATAAAAGCTAAAGCGTCACTTATTTTGTCCTCAATTTCTTTATATTTGCCTTTTGTTTTATCTTTAATAAATCCTAAATTCCATAAATGAACCTGTCTTAAATCTGCAAAACCTCCTTGTGAGAAAGCTCTCAATAAATTTAGAGTAGATGCTGATTGTGAATAAGCTCTGAACAATCTTTTGGCATCTGGAATTCTTGCCTTCTCAGTAAACTCCATTCCATTAATATTGTCGCCCAAGTAACTTGGTAATTCTTTTCCATCTTTTTTTTCTGTTGGAGCACTTCTTGGTTTTGAAAATTGACCTGCTATTCTTCCAACTTTTACAACTGGCACTGATGCTGATGCAGTCAGTACTAAAGACATTTGTAAAATTACTTTAAATGTATCTCTTATATTATCTGGATGAAATTCTGCAAAACTTTCTGCACAATCACCTCCTTGAAGTAAGAATGCTTTGCCCTCAACTACTTGAGCTAAAGCTTTTTTTAAAGATCTTGACTCACCTGCAAAAACTAAAGGAGGGTATTTTTGAATTTTACTTAAAACTAAGTCCAATTCTTTTTTGTCTTGATAAACAGGTAAATGTTTAGCAGGGTATTTAGTCCAACTATTTAAGTTCCATTTTTTCATATTCAACTCATGGTATATATATAATGCAAAAGAGGTTTTTCCAAGTAAGAATGTGGATTATATGATTAAAAATTCCCAAAAAATCAAAATTTTTCAACTTTTTTATTTAATGACATAAGAATGGTTTCAATCTTAAGCTTAGGGTATTTCTTTTTAAATATATTTTTTATTTTTTTAAATGAAGAACGATGAATTAGGGTTTCATTAAGCGTGGTAAATTCTTTTTTACCGTTTAAAATTTTAGCTGCCCCACAATCTCGGTGATTAATTACTATTAATTTTTTAATTTTATGCAGCTTTATAGAAATTTCAAGATTTTCCCAAAATGTTCTATGCCACTTTTTAAATTTTAGTCCAGTCACTCCAATTGAAGAACCAGCTATTGTAAAACTGCTGTATTTTCCTATTAATTTTTTTTTTCTAAGGTAATTAAAAATAATAGATTGAAATCTCGGGTCTATGCAAGATAGAACCATAGCTTTATACTTAATAGACATTTCACTCCACTGTAACAGATTTTGCTAAATTTCTTGGCTTATCTATGTCGCAATTTTTTAGAAGTGCCACATGGTAAGCTAAAAGCTGCAGAGGTACTGCCAATAAAATTGGTGATAATAAATTATCCAAATATGGGACTCTTATTCCAAATCTAATATTTTCACTAATGGAGTCCTTTTTATTATCAGTAATAAAAAAAATTTTTCCACCTCTAGCTATTACTTCCTGCATATTCGATAAAGTTTTTTCAAAATATTTATCTTTAGGTGCAATAACAATTACTGGTAATCCCTCTTCAATCAAAGCTAAAGGGCCATGCTTCATTTCACCAGCAGGATATCCTTCGGCATGAAGATAAGAAAGCTCTTTAAGTTTAAGCGCACCTTCCAAGGCTATAGGAAAAGAACTGCCTCTTCCTAAAAACATTGATCCCCGTGCGTTTAAAAATTCTTTTGCCATCAATTGAATATTTGATTCTAGTGCTAGAGTTTTTTTAATAGAATTTGAAAGATTTTCTAAATTTTTAATTTTTTGATTATAAATTTTTTTATCAAGATCACCTCTTATAAAAGAAATTTTTAAACTGAGAATATATAAAACTATTAGTTGGCCTATAAAAGCTTTTGTAGAAGCTACTCCTATTTCAGGCCCAGCATGTATAGGTAAAACCCAATCAGAGTTTCTTGCAATCGTACTTTCTATTACATTTACAATAGAACAGGTTTTGACATTATTTTTTTTGCAAATATCTAAAGCTGCCGCGGTATCTGCGGTCTCACCAGACTGCGATACAAATATATATAAGTTACTGCTATCAAATTTTAATTTTCTATATCTAAACTCTGAAGCAATATCTATTTCGATGTCTAAACTTGTAAGTTCCTCTAACCAATATTTTGCAACAAGACATGAGTGAAAGGCCGTTCCACAACCTATTAAAATTATTTTTTTTATATTTCGAGGATCAAGAGGAAAGTTAATAATATTAATATCCTTTTTTAAACTATCAAGGTACTCACTAATACAATTCTTAGCAGTTAAAGGTTGTTCAAAGATTTCTTTGGACATAAAATTTTTATAATCACCCTTATCAGAGATATTTTTTTCATCTGAAACAGTATGAATTTTTTTATTTATTTTTTTTTCATTTAAGTCATAAAAGCTTACATTGTCCTTACTTATTAAACATAGTTCACCGTCATCTAAATATGAGATTTTATTTGTCATAGATTTTAGTGCGTAGGAGTCTGAGCCTAAGTAATTTTCCTTGCTTGAATAACCAACCGCTAATGGGCTACCTCTTCTAGCACCAATAATAAAGTCAGAGAAATCTTTAAAAATTATACCCAATGCAAAACTTCCCCTAAGTTTTTTAATGGTTTTAAATACCGATTTAAGTGGTTGAGATTTTTTGAGTTCCTCTGTAATCAATAATGTAATAACTTCAGTATCTGTATCTGATTTAAATATAGCTCCTTTTGCTTCTAGCTCTTTTTTCAAGTCGTCAGAATTTTCAATTATACCATTATGCACCACTGAAACACTTTCTGATGAGTGAGGGTGAGCATTTGCAATATTTGGGACTCCATGAGTTGCCCATCTTACGTGACCAATGCCAATATTTCCATCTGAAGGGCTTTTAAATAAAATCTTTTCTAATTCATCTACTCTTCCTGAACATTTTTTTTCATTAATAAAATTATTCTCAAGTGTAGCAATACCTGCAGAGTCATAGCCTCTGTACTCTAATTTTTTAAGAGAATTAATGATATTTATTGATACAGGTTTACTGCTAGCGATTCCAATAATTCCACACATTACTTTTTTTTCTTTCTTTTATAATTTTTTACCTCTATTTGAGAGGCTCTTGTTAAAGCAAGAGATTTTTTTTTAACATTTTTTGTAATAACTGATCCTGCGCCAACAATGCTACCTTCATCTATTCTTAAAGGCGCAACTAAAGATGAATTTGAACCTACAAATACATTATTAGAGATTATTGTTTTATTTTTATTTGTTCCATCATAATTACAAGTTATTGTCCCAGCGCCGATATTAGAATTTTTTCCTATTGAAGTGTCTCCAATATAAGATAGATGATTTACTTTTGAATTTTCACTTATAGATGATTTTTTTGTTTCTACAAAATTTCCAATTTTAGTATTTTTCTTTAAAATAGTTCCCTCCCTCAATCTTGCATAAGGACCTATAACTACATTTTTTTCAATTTTAGTTCCTTCCAAATGGCTAAAAGATTTTATATGAGAATTATCTCCAATTTTTACTTTTGGACCAATAACAACGTAAGGTTCTATTGTTACGTTTTTCCCAAAAAAAGTATCTTGGGATAAAAAAATTGTCTCCGGAGCAATTAAATTTACTCCTTTCCTTAGAGCTTTGTTTCTTAATAATTCTTGAGAAAGCCTGTATGAATTAGCTTTATTTAATTTATTATTTGTATTCATTAAAAATTTCTTTACATTAATATTTTAACTGAAATAAGTCACAAAATATTTCTTTTTAATACTTTTAAAATGAGTCAAATTTATACAATTCTTTTCGATCTAGACGGTACGATTGTTAACACTGCACCAGATTTAATGGCTGCACATAACCACGTTATGAGAAAATACGGACACTCTGAAAAAAAAATGGAGGATATAAAGTCTCTAGCAGGTAAAGGTGCATGGGTTATGATGCAAAGGTCTTTTAAAGAAGAAATAAAAGATGAAAAAACAAAAAAAGAAATGACTAAAGAATTTATAGATTTTTATTCAAAAAATATCGATAACCATAGCGTTCCAATCAAAGGTGTAATTGATTTTTTTAAATGGGCAAAAAATAAAAAAATTTCAATGGCAGTTTGTACCAACAAACAAGAGAGACTTGCAGTAGATTTATTAAAAAAACTAGATTTATTTAAATTCTTTGAATACGTTGCTGGTTCTGACACCTTTGCATTTAACAAACCTGACCCTAGGCACCTAACAGATGTAGTTGAAATAATAGGAGGTGATTTAAAAAAAACAATTATGATTGGAGATAGCGAGGTTGATGCTATGTCAGCACAGAATGCTAAATTACCATTTGTTCTAGTGAAAGATGGATATACAGAAAAAACTGAAAAAGAAATTAAACACGATGAATTAATTTCTGATTTTATAAATTTTCAAAAAATTATTGAGAAGTATTTATGATTAGTTTTGCTCTTTTTTCGGCTTTAGCAACTTTTTATTTTACAATGTTTTTCACCCCAGGCCCAAATAACGCAATGCTTACAGCTTCAGGTATGAAATTTGGATTTGTAAGAACTTTACCACATTTAATTGGAATACCTTTAGGCCATATCTTTCAGATCGGGCTTACTTGTTTTGGTCTGGCAAATTTATTTTTGATTTATCCTCAAGTGCAATTCTACATGAAAATCTTATGTTTTATTTATTTGCTCTACTTAGGATGGAAAATGATTGGCTCATTTTCTATGGTTCAAAAAGAATCTGGAAGACCGTTAAGATTCTATGAAGCATCATTATTCCAATTTATAAACCCAAAAGCTTGGTCGATTGCGGTCACTGTTGCATCAGGTTTTTTTCCAACTGAGGAAAATATTTTTATAGGAGTTGCGTTTGTTACTATAACTGCTGCAGTGATATGTTTTCCCACAATCAGTCTTTGGGCGCTTTTCGGAAGTGGATTAAGAAAATTCGTGGGAGATATTAGAACAAAAAAAATAATAGAATATGCTTTAGCGCTTTTATTGGTTTTAACTGGTATATTTATTCTTATTAAATAATAGCCTTTGATTTTTATAACTCTCTTTAATATAAACTTTGCAGATGCATTTTACAAAAAAAAATACTTCAGAAAAAAGATTAGAATTTGTAAAAAATTTACAATCAAAAAAACTTCTTAGATTCCCTGGTGCTTATAATCCGTTATGTGCAAAACTAATAGCTGAAATTGGATTTGATGGAGTTTATATCTCTGGCGGTGTTATGTCTAACGATCTAGGATTACCAGACATAGGATTAACAACTTTAGATCAAGTAAGTTACAGAGCTAACCAAATTTCCAGAGTAACAGACCTTCCAACAATTGTAGATGCAGATACAGGTTTTAAAGATTGTAAAAAAACAATAATTACCTTTGAAGAAAAAGGTTTAGCTGGATGTCACATAGAAGATCAGATAGCTGAAAAAAGATGTGGTCATTTAGATAATAAAGAACTTATTTCAAAAGATGAAATGGTCAAAAAGATTAAAGATTCTGTAAAAGCTAGAAAAGATAAAAATTTTTTAATTATAGTAAGGACTGATGCAAATACTGTAGAAGGTATTGATAAAACATTAGAAAGAATTAAATCTTATGAAGATGCTGGTGCTGATATGATTTTTCCGGAAGCAATGAAAGATGAAAAAGAGTTCGAAAAAGTCAGAAAAATATCAAAGGGCTATTTACTTGCTAATATGACAGAGTTTGGAAAATCTAAAATATTAAATAGGTCCCAATTAGAAAATTTGGGCTATAATTTAGTTATTTATCCTGTGACAACGCAGAGACTCGCCATGCAGAATGTTGAATTAGGTCTTAAATCAATATTTAAAGATGGCCATCAAAATAATATCATTGACAAAATGCAGACTAGAAAAAGGTTGTACGAGTTAGTAGAATATGAGAAATACAATACGCCTGATAAGAAAATCACAGATTTTTCTACAGAAGGACATGAATAATGAGTGAAGAAATTAAAAAAGGTTTGTTAGGTATAGTAGTCGATGAAACTACAATTTCACATGTAGTTCCTGAACTCAGTGCCTTAACTTATAGAGGTTATACAGTACAAGAGCTTTGCGATAAATGTGATTTTGAAGAAGTAGCATATTTAGTACTTAATGGAGAGCTCCCTAACAAAAGCCAGCTGAAAAAATTTATCAAACAAGAAAGATCGGAAAGAAAACTTTCTAAGCAAATATTAAATGATATTAAAAAAATGCCTCGAAACGCTCATCCTATGGATGTAATTAGAACTTGTGTAAGTTTAATGGCCTTAGAAGATAAGGACACTAAAGATAATTCTCCTAAAGCAAACATGAGAAAGGCAATGAGAATATTCGCTAAAACACCGACAGCTGTTGCTGCTTATTTCAGAACACGAAAAGGTAAATCAATTATAGCTCCAAGTAAAAAATTATCTTTTTCAGAAAATTTCTTTAAAATGATGTTTAATAAAGTTCCTGATAAAGAAATTGTAAGAGCATTTGATATATCGCTAATATTATATGCTGAACATAGTTTTAATGTTTCAACTTTTACCGCAAGAACGATTACATCAAGTTTATCGGATTTACATGGTGCTATAACTGGAGCAATCGCCTCTTTAAAAGGTCCGCTTCATGGGGGAGCAAATGAAGCAGTGATGCATATGATGAAAGAAATTGGGAAACCTGAAAAAGCAAAGGCTTGGATTGAAAATGCATTAAATAAAAAAAAGGTAGTAATGGGATTTGGGCACAGAGTTTACCGTACAGGAGACTCAAGAGTACCAACAATGAAACACTATATGTTTAAAGTAGCTAAACTTTTAAAAAAAGAAAAATATACGAGAATGTATGAAATTTTAGAGAAAGTAATGTTACAAAGAAAAAATATCCATCCAAATGTAGATTTTCCATGTGGCCCAACTTATTACATGATGGGTATCGATATAGATTTTTATACACCAATATTTGTAATGTCTCGTATTACTGGTTGGTCAGCTCACATCATGGAACAGCATGCTTCAAATAAACTTATTAGACCTTTATCTAAATATAGGGGCGCAGAGGTGAGAGAAGTAATGTTGTTAAATCAAAGATAAATGACTTTAACTAATTTACTTCTATTTTTAATCTTAGTTACACTGGCTACATATACTTTTATGCCTTGGAAAGGTATTGATAAAGGTTCTTTAGTAAAAGTAGCGACACAGTGGTTTATGTGGTTTGCAATCTTTGCAATCATAGTTTTAATATCTACTTTTTTTGGAATTGAAGTTTCTGGATAGTAATTTTTTTAAACAAACAAGAATTTTAGATGGTGGTATGGGCCAGGAGCTTCTTAACCGTGGAGTAAAACCTCACGGAACTCTATGGGGAGCTTCAGCTTTATATATTAGAAAATACCATAAAACAGTTGTTAAAACTCATTTAGATTTTATAAATGCTGGAGCGGAAATTATTGTAACAAATAGCTTTGGTTGTAGAAAACGAAGACTTATCGAAAATGGTTTAGTAAAAGAATATAAAAATCTAAACGTTCTCGCAGGAAAACTAGCAAAAAAAGCAGTGGGCATCTCAAAGAAAAAGATTTTGATTGCTGGAAGTCTGCCTCCTCAAAACTTTACTTATTTTGCAGATCTTGGGAAAGATCTTAACTTTATAAGAGAAAGTTTTAAATCTCAGGCAAAATATCTTAATCCTTTTGTAGACTTTTTTTATTTAGATGTAATGAGTAGCTGGAAAGAGTGTTCATTAGGTATAAGTGCAATTAAAGAATACAAAAAAAAATTTATAGTAGGTATCCACATTAGAAAGAAAGGATTGTTGCCTTCGGGTGAAAAATTTATAACTGTAGCAAAAAAAGTTCAAAAACATAAACCCATTGGAATTATGGCCTCTTGTGTTTCGTTTGAGGATTTAAATGAGGTGATGAAAGATACAAAAAAACTTAAAGTCCCATTTGGATTTAAAATAAATGCTTTTGAACATATACCACCAGGCTGGAAACCAGACTCAAATAATCCAAAGGTTCAACTTGGAAAAAGGAAAGACCTCACACCTAAAAAATTTCTCAAAATTTGTAAAAAATTAAAGCAAAAGGGAGCTAAAATTATTGGAGGTTGTTGTGAAATTACGCCTAAACATATTGAAAGATTAAAAAAACTAACGTGATTTAATAATTTTTTGAGTAATTCTATCTAAAATAATTGCTAGAATTACTATCCCTGTTCCTCCAATTACTGCTGAACCAACATCAAGTCTTCCAAGAGCAATGTAAACTGTCAATCCTAAACCACCAGCTCCAATTAATGCTGCTATTACTACCATTGATAAAGCCAACATTAAGGTCTGATTTACGCCTGCCATTATAGTTTTTAAGGATAGAGGGATTTCAATTTTTATAAGTATTAAAAATTTGGTAAGTCCTAAACTAGAACCAGCTTCTTTAAAACCTTTACCAACCTGTCTTATGCCAAGATTAGTCAAACGAATAATTGGAGGTAAGGCAAATATTATTGTAGCAACTACACCTGGTGTAAGACCTACTCCAAAAAGCATTACTACCGGAATTAAATAAACAAAACTAGGGATGGTTTGCATAATGTCTAAAATTGGTCTCAAGATGATTTCAAATGTATTGCTCCTGGAAGCAATTATCCCAAGAGGAATGCCAATAATCATACAAAATAAAACTGCAGTAAAAATCATTGCAAGCGTGGTCATGCTTTCTGACCAAAGATCTACAAGATCAATAAAAAGTAAACTCAAAAGAGAAAATAATGCAAATTTAAAACCATTAGTTTTGTAAGCTAATACTACAAATATTAGGAGTACAATTGGAAAGGGTATGAAATTTAAAATAGATTCAAATCCATTTAAAACAGTATCTATTGGAGCTGAAATTTTTTTAAAGAGCGGCCTTTGTTCAAAAAGCCACTCTTTTATATTACCTTCTATCCACTCTCCCAGTGGAATATATATATCGTAATCTGAAGGGGCTAATTTTAATTTCATTAAAATTAACCTTAATCCTTACTTAATCCAGCTATCAAAAGTACTTTGATTTGCTTTAATCCAGTCGTTAGCGTGTTTCTTTATTGCTTTTTCACTCTTCTCACCTTTGTTCATCTTAAGATTTTGAGCGGCAATATCTGCTAGTGGAATTGATGCTTTCTTCAACATCTTTTCAACTTTAGGATTTGCTTTTAAAAAATCCACGTTAGCTGCTGGTCTAATATCGTCTGCTCCAAAACCTAAATTAACTTTTGATTTTGTTGCATTAGCAACTTTTGAAGGTTTCGAACCGCTGTAAGGAACTTCAATCCAAACAACATCCTTACCAAGTTTTAATGTTCCAACTGTCCAATTTGGTGTCCAAGTGTAAAACAATACTGATTTTCCATTTTTATATTTGGATATTACATCAGCCATTGATGCTGAGTAATCTGCCTTCACTGGATTAATGAATTCTCCTAAACCTAATTCATCGAAATGTTTTTGAATAACTTTTTCACATCCCCAACCTGGAGGGCAAGCGACCATATCTGCTTTACCATCACCATTTGAGTCCCAGTTTTTCGCGTGTTTTTTTATATCTAATACTGTTTTGATGCCAAATTTATCAGCCGATTTTTTATCAATTAAATAACCTTGTAATCCACCTTTTTTCATTACGTGACCTACAGGTTTTACTTTACCTTTAGACTCAGAAATATACCCATCGTGAGTTCCAAACCATCCGTTAACCCATAAATCTACATCGCCTGTTGTAGCTGCAACGTAAAACACTTGGGGTTTCATAGTTTGCGGACCAGAAACTTTATAGCCCATTTTTTCTAATGCTTGTTTATAGATTTCGGCCTGGAAATAACCCGTATCCCAGTCTGCTCTACCCATTTTGATCTCGTTAGCGTTTACGGCACTACTAATAGTAAGAGCTGCTATTATTGATACTAAATGTTTAAAATATTTCATTTTCCCTCCTAAATTTTAAAAAATTTTAACATGTAAAAGAACTTATTGTAACCGTAACACAACTAAAAAGTGAAATATGGAAGATATGCCTAAGATTAATTAAGATTAGCTTATTTTGTTCTTCATTTGCAATTTTTGCATAATCCGAAAAATTCTAAGTTAAATCTTTTAAACTTTGTGCCTTTTTTATCGTTAAAACTTGATAAATATTTTGAAAGTTTAGTATCACTGATTTCGTCAACCATTTCACATTTTTCACAAATAGAAAATGCGGTTGCTTTTGAAATTTCACAATCTGAACTTCTGCAAGCAACAAAAGCATTTTTACTTTCGATTTTATGAATTTTACCTATCTCAATTAACTTATCCAAAGCTCTGTAAATCTGTTGCGGTGCATTAATTCCCTTTTTTTGAACATTAAATAAGATAGAATAAGCTTTCAGGGGACTTTTTGCCCTTTCGATAATATCTAAAACAATTTGTTGATTTTTAGAAAGTGTTTGTGTTTGCGTCATAAATCCAATTTATCAATGTCAGATCATTTTTTCAATTCAGAATATTTTTTAATCTTAATAAGTGTGAAACAAAATAAAACTAATGCTGCTGTTATTATTGACGGCCCTGAAGGTGTATTAATCTGCAATGATGAAAACAAACCAATTATAACTGATAATAAACCTCCTATAATTGATAATTTAACCATCTGGTTTGGATTATTAGAAACATTTCTTGCCATAGCGGCTGGCATAATTAACATTCCTGTGATTAACAAGAGTCCAACAATTTTTATCGATATTGCAATTATTGCTGCCAATAAAACAGTGAAGATTGCATTTACTTTATCAGGATTCATGCCCTCTGCTTCAGCTAGTTCATGATTAACTGTTGAGGCAAACAAAGGTTTCCAAATGTATTTCAGTATTAATAAGATTAGTGCTCCGCCGATCCAAATTATTAATAGATCTATTTCATTCACGGCTAGGATGTCTCCAAATAACAATCCCATTATATCAAATCGGATCGAGGTAAGAAAACCGATTACAACTAAACCAACTGCAAGAGATGAATGTGCTAATAAACCTAATAATGCGTCTCCAGGTAGTTTTGTAGTTTTTTGAAGTTTTAAAAGTATTAGCGCAATCGCTGATGAAATTAAAAAAACTGAAAATGCTATGTTTAATTCAAAAAAGAAAGCTATAGTTACTCCAAGAAGTGCGGAGTGAGATAATGTATCACCAAAAAAAGATAATCTTCTCCAGATTATAAAACATCCAAGAGGTCCAGTGACTAATGCAATTCCAATTCCAGCAATTAAAGCCCTTATAAAAAAATCATCAAACATCTATTGTTTCCTCTTTATTGTTCCATCAGCTGAGTGAGTATGGTCGTGTTTATGTTCATATACAGATAAAATTGTTGAAGCGCGGTCTCCAAACAGTTCTTGATATTTATTATTGTTAGCTACAGATTGAGGTGTTCCAGAGCAACAAACGTGGCCATTGAGACAAACAACGTAATCTGTAGAAGACATAACGACATGTAAGTCATGGGATATTAATAAAATTCCGCAATTAATTTTATCTGAGATTTCTTTAATTAATTCGTAAAGAGAGATCTCACCTTTAAAATCTACACCTTGAACTGGTTCATCCAACACTAAAAGATCTGGATTTTTGGCTATAGCCCTTGCAATTAAAACTCTTTGAAATTCACCTCCAGATAAATTACTTAAATTATTATTTTTAAGATGTTCAACTCCAGTTAATTTTAAAGCATTTATTATTTCCTCGTCGCTCAAATTTTGTGTGAGTAACATAAAATCAACCACTCTAATTGGTAATGTCCAATCGATAGAGATTTTTTGAGGGACATAGCCAACTTTTTCAGTAAATCTTAAAACTTTTCCTTCGATGTTCTTATGAATACCAAGAGCGATTTTTGCTGTTGTAGTTTTTCCTGAACCATTAGGTCCAATTAATGTAACGATTTCCCCCCTTTTTACTTCTAGGGAAACACCTTTTACCAACCATTTTTCATTTTTAAACAGACCAACATTGTCTACTTTAATTAATGTCTCTGAATTTATTTTATTCACAATAATAATCCTTGCAATAATAAATGTTATATTATAACACTTTGTTACTTTATAACATATTATGAATAAAATACTAAAATTAATTTCATCTGTAATAATTGCATTTTTAACAACTTTTTCAGTATCAAAAGCTGAAGTGAAAGTTGTAGCATCAATTAAGCCAATACATTCCTTAGTTAGTTACGTTATGGATGGTGTTGGAAAACCTGATGTAATAGTTGATGGTTACAATTCTCCCCATGGATTTAGTTTAAAACCCTCTCATGCAAAAATGATTGAAAATGCAGATTTAATTATTTGGGTTGGAGAGGATTTAGAAGCTTTCTTAGAAAAACCATTAAATACAATTGCTAAAAAAGCAATAAACATTGAAATAATGGATTTGAGTGGAATTAAAAAACTAAAATTTAGAGAAAAAAATATATTTGAAGGCCATGATGATCATGGACACGGTCATAAAGAAAAGAAACATGATGATCACGGTCACGGTCATAAAGAAAAGAAACATGATGATCATGGTCATAAAAAAGATAAACATGATGATCACGGGCATGAAGGACATGCTCACGGAGAACACGATCCACATGTTTGGCTAGACCCGATGAATGCTAAAGTAATTGTTAAAGAAATTGAAAATCAATTAGTTAAATTAGATCCAGAGAACAGCTCAAAGTATAAAGCTAATTCTAAAAAAGCTCAGTCTGAATTAGATAATTTAACAAAAAATATTAAAAAAGATCTTAAAGGCGATTTAAGGTTTGTAGTTTTCCATGATGCTTACCAATATTTTGAAAATAGATTTGGTATTAAAGTTTTAGGAGCTTTAACAGTAAATCCAGACGTTTTACCGGGAGCTGAACAATTATCTGAAATAAGAGAGGTAATAGAACATGAAAAAGTTAATTGTCTTTTTTCAGAACCTCAGTTTAATCCAGCAATCATAAAATCAATTGCAAAAGACACTAAAATTAAAACTGGTGTTTTAGATCCGCTTGGAGCAACTTTAGATAAAGGTAAAGGCATGTACTCTGAATTATTACAGAGTATGTATGCGTCTTTTAAAGGTTGTTAATTAAGCAAATACTTCGCCCCATGTACCTTTTGTTGAAGCTTTAGAATATTCTGTAGCTCTACCTTCAAAAAAGTTCATGTGCTCTACTCCGTTAAGCATTGTATCCAACCACGTTAATGGATTTTTCTTAACATCGTAAATAGGATTTAAACCCAATTGCTCTAATCTTCTGTTGCCAATAAATCTAATATACTGTTTAACTTCATCTGCAGTTAAACCTTGCATTGGACCCATTTGAAAAGCAAGATCAATAAATGCATCTTCGTGATGAACTATTGTTTTGCATGCTTCATAAATTTCATTTTTTAATTTATCATTCCAAATTTGTGGTTCCTCTTTAATGAAATCTCTGAAAAGTCTAATCATAGAATTACAGTGCAAAGTTTCATCTCTGACTGACCACGTTACTATTTGGCCCATCCCTTTCATTTTATTAAATCTAGGGAAGTTTAATAAAATTGCGAAACTAGCAAACAACTGTAAACCTTCTGTGAAAGCAGAAAATACAGCCATCGTCATTGCTATATTATGTTTTGACTTAACATCAAAACCTTGCATGTAGTCATATTTATCTTTCATTTCTTTATACTGTAAAAATGCAGAATATTCTGTCTCTGGCATCCCAATAGTATCTAATAAATGAGAATAAGCAGCTATGTGTACCGTTTCCATTGCAGCAAACGCTGTCATCATCATTAAAACTTCTGTTGGTTTAAATACTGTTGTGTAATGTCTTAAGTAACAATTGTTTACTTCAACATCTGCTTGAGTAAAAAATCTAAATATGTGTGTTAAGAGATTTTTCTCTTCAACAGATAAATTCTTCTGCCAATCTCTAACATCATCTCCAAGTGGCACTTCTTCTGGTAACCAATGAATTCTTTGTTGAGTTAACCAGGCGTCATAACACCATGGATATCTAAAGGGTTTGTAAACAGGGTTTTCTACTAATAAACCCATTTTATTAGGCTGAATAATTGTTGGTTTAGTTTTTTCTGCTACTGACATGATAAACACTCCTCATAGTTATTGCTTTCATTATTTGATTCTTGTTTTCCAGAGTAAACATTTTTTGTCACATCTGTTGAAGATCCGTTGTTTACATTTTCAGCTCTCTGGATTGATTTGGATCTACAGTAATAAAGGCTTTTCAAACCTTTTTTCCATGCTTGAAAATGAATATCGTGAAGTTCTTTTTTATGAATATCTGCTGGAACAAAGATATTTACCGACTGTGCTTGTGAAATATGTGGGGTTCTATCTGCACCAAGTTCAACAATCCATCTTTGATCGATTTCAAAAGCAGTCTTAAATGTATCTTTTTCATTTGCAGTTAAAAAGTTTAGGTGTGACACAGATCCTTGATTAGTTGTTATTGTTGACCAAACTTCGTCTGTATCTTTATTATATTTTTGAAGTATCTTCTTTAAATATTTATTTCTAACGTTAAATGAGCCAGAAAGTGTTTTATGAGTGTAGCTGTTAGCAGCAATAGGTTCTATACCTGGTGAAGATCCGCCGCAAATGATTGATATGGATGCTGTTGGAGCTATTGCAGTTTTATTTGAAAATCTCTCCTTCATTCCATATTCAGCTGCATCAGGACATGATCCTCTTTCATCAGCTAAAATCTTTGATGCTTCATCAACTTTTTCTTGAATATTTTGGAATATTTTTTTGTTCCACACTTTGCTCATTACTGATCCAAAAGGAATATTTTTTTGCTGAAAGTATGAATGTAGTCCCATAACTCCGAGACCTACACTTCTTTCTCTCATTGCTGAGTATTTTGCGTGAGCAAATTCATCAGGAGCTCTATTGATAAAATCGCTCATAACATTATCTAAAAATCTCATTACATCCTCAACAAACTGCGGATCATCTTTCCACTGATCGTAAGTGTCTAGGTTTAATGATGATAAACAACAAACAGCTGTTCTTTGGTTTCCTTCGTTATCTATGCCAGTTGGTAATGTAATTTCACTACAAAGGTTAGAAGTTTTAACTTTTAAGCCTGCAAGCTTATGGTGCTGTGGGATCTGTCTATTAACAGTATCTATGTAAACGACGTAAGGCTCGCCTGTTTCAATTCTTGCAGTCAATAATCTTATCCATAAATTTCTTGCTGGTATAGTTTGCTGAACAGATCCATCATAAGGACTTCTTAATGCCCATTGGCCACCTGTTTCTACTGCTCTCATAAATTCATCCGTAACTAAAACACCATGGTGTAAATTTAGAGATCTTCTATTTACGTCTCCACCTGTTGGCCTTCGCATTTCGATAAACTCTTCGATCTCTGGATGATCAATTTGTAAATAACAAGCTGCTGATCCTCTTCTTAAAGAACCCTGGCTGATAGCTAAAGTTAAAGAGTCCATAACTTTTATGAATGGAATAATTCCAGATGTTTTTCCGACTTTTCCAATTTTTTCACCAATTGATCTTAAATTACCCCAATAACTTCCTATTCCTCCGCCTCTCGCAGCAAGCCAAACATTTTCTTCCCAAAGGTTTGTAATGCCTTCTAAGCTGTCGCTTGCTTCATTTAAAAAACACGAAATAGGCAATCCTCTCTCAGTTCCTCCGTTGGATAAAACTGGTGTTGCTGGCATAAACCATAAATTACTTATGTAATTGTAAATTCTTTGTGCGTGTAAATTATCATCAGCGTAAACGCTTGCAACTCTTGCAAATAAATCTTGAAAACTTTCGTTCTGACCTAAATATCTATCTGTGAGTGTAGCTCTTCCAAAATCAGTTAGGTTTTCATCTCTAGATCTATCAATCTTGATGGTGATACCCTTCTCGTTCTGGAATAATTCAGTCTCTCCAGATAAAGAGAATAAATCAGGTTTTTTAGGTCCGTTATTCTTTAGTTCGTTTTGGTTTTTTTGGCTAATTGAGCCGACAGCTTTCTCTATTGCCAATGATACACTTTTATTCATATTTTTCTTGTTTTTACTTGATTTGTTAACAAAACAACTACATGTTGTGTTACAGATATGTTAATATACTATATAACATCAAAATCAATAGAACATTATAAGAACATCTGATTAATTTTGCAAGTGGAAAGTTTTGTTAATAAACATTTAATAACAAATGCCTATATTCTCTAGTATTTATTACTAATGAAAATCAACCCGAATGGTTTTAGAGAGTACGACGCGAGGTGGATCTTTGAAAAAGAGATCGATATTGAGGGAATCACTAATCTAGGCAAAGGGCTCGGAACTCAAATCATTCAAAACACTAAAATAAACAATCCTAGAGTGACAGTTGGTCATGATTATAGATCTTACAGCGAGAAAATTAAAAAAGCTTTAACTCAAGGTTTGATTTCAACTGGATGTAATGTTGAAGATGTAGGTTTGTCTCTTTCTCCTATGGTTTATTTTGCTCAGTTTAATTTAAACTCAGACGCAATAGCTATGGTAACTGCTAGTCATAATGAAAACGGTTGGACAGGTGTGAAAATGGGTATTCAAAAAGGTTTAACACATGCGCCTGAAGAAATGGCAAACTTAAAAGATATTACTTTAAATAAAAAATTTTTAAATGGAGATGGGTCATTTAAAAAAATTGATGATTTTAAAAATGTATATATTCAAGATTTGATTACAAAAAATAAGATAAATAAAAAAATAAAAGCCGTTGTCGCTTGTGGAAACGGGACGGCAGGAATATTTGCACCAGAAATTTTAAAAGGTATTGGATGCGAAGTCATAGAATTAGATTGTAATTTAGATTGGTCCTTTCCAAAATATAATCCAAATCCTGAAGATCTTGAAATGCTCCATGCTATTTCAAAAGCTGTAAAAGATAATAAAGCAGATATTGGATTTGGTTTTGATGGAGATGGAGATAGATGTGGAGTAATAGATGAGCAAGGAAATGAAATATTCTCAGATAAAATTGGGTTACTAATTGCAAGAAATCTTTCAAGTAAACATAAGGACTCAAAATTTATCGTTGATGTAAAATCGACTGGGCTATTTAAAAATGATAAAATCTTGAAAGAAAATAATTGTGAAACTATATATTGGAAAACCGGACATTCACACATCAAAAGAAAAGTTAATAAGGAAAAAGCATTAGCAGGTTTTGAGAAGAGTGGGCATTTTTTCTTTAATCAACCTTTAGGTTATGGTTATGATGATGGGATTAATTCAGCAATACAAGTTTGCCGCCTCATCGTAGATCAAAATAAAAAAATGAGTGAAATTATAAGATCATTACCAGTAACTTATCAAACCCCAACAATGGCTCCTTATTGTAAAGATGAAGAGAAATATAAAGTAGTTAATGAAATGGTAAAAGAGGTAAAGAAATTAAAAGATGAAGATATTAAAATTGATAATCAAAGTATTATAGAAGTATTGACAGTTAATGGTGTGAGATTTTCCCTAGAGGATGGGTCATGGGGCTTAATAAGAGCCTCATCAAATAAGCCTTCTTTAGTTATTGTGACTGAGAGCACCAAATCTAATGAGAATAAAAAAAAAATATTTGAATTTATAGATAATCTTTTACAAAAAACTGGAAAGATTGGAGATTATGATCAAAAAATTTAGAGTTTAAAATATTCGTATAAAAATCTAGTTCCAATAACTATAAGAAACAGTCCAAAATATTTTGTCATTCTCATTTTATCGACTCTATGGCTAGCTTTTGCTCCAAGTCTTGCCATGAATGCGGTAATAGGGAAAAAAACTAAAAAGGCAGGAATATTCAAAAATCCAATACTCAAAGGCAAATCAGCATCTAGGTATGAGCCGGAGATTAAAAACCCCCCTGCACCAAATAAAGCAATAATAAAACCAATTGCAGCTGCACTACCAATAGCTTTATTTATTGGATAACCAAAAAATTTTAAAATTGGTACATTCATAACAGCTCCACCAATGCCCATTGGTGCAGAAATAAAACCGCTTACAATACCTGAAATGGCTTTTGAGAATAATCCTATTTTGATTTCTATATTTGTCTCTTTTTCTTTTAAGAAAAGTAAGTAAAACGCAAGAATATATACAATTATAGTAAAAAATAATATCAAAGGTTTTGTTTCTAAGCTTGCAGCGAAAATTGTTCCTAGAATTACTCCAGTAGCAACAAAAAACCCAAAACCTTTTACAATACTAAAATCTACAGCTTTGTGTTGATGGTGGGTTAGTACAGAAACTGTTGAGGTAGGTATAATAATTCCAAATGAGGTTCCTACTGCTAAATGCATAACATAAGCTGTTTCTATTCCAGAAAAACTAAAAATATAAAACAATATAGGGACTGTTACTAATCCTCCCCCAATGCCAAAAAGTCCAGCCGCAAACCCTGCAGGTATTGCTGTAGCAATCATTATTAAAACTAAATAAATTATTTCTGATTGGGAAAGGATATCCAAAACTATCTCTCTAAAGAAACAGGATTAGTTTTTCTAACTTGATCCATAATATGATTTACTTTTTGTAAATCTGCATCTCTTATGCACATATTTTTAGATAGGTATTGTTTCCAAGTTTTTGAACCATTTTGCCCATGAAACAAACCAACCGTATGTCTCATAATATGATTTAACTGCACACCTTTTGATGTTTGTTCTTGAATATAAGGAATTAGATTTTCCATTACTTCTGTTCTTGTCGGTACATTTTCATTTTTAAAAATTTCTTTTTCAATATCTGCCAAAAAATAAGGTGAGTGATATATAGCTCTACCAATCATCACTCCGTCTACTTTTGTTAAATGATTTTTAATTTCTTCTGTTGTTTTTACTCCTCCATTAATAATTATCTCATCATCTTTAAAATAATCTTTCAATTTGTAAACAAAATCATATTTCAGTGGTGGAATATTTAGATTTTCTTTTGGTGTAAGTTTTTTAAGTAAAGCTTTTCTTGCGTGAATTATAAATTTATTTGAACCTGCATCTTTAGTGGTTTGAATAAAAGATTTTAAAAATTCAAAATTTTCAACATCGTTGTAACCAATTCTTGTTTTGATTGTTACAGGTAATTTAGTTGCTTTAGTCATTGCTTCAATACATTTAGCTACAAGATCTGGTTCTTGCATGAGACATGCGCCAAATTTATTTTTTTGAACTTTTTTACTTGGGCAGCCTAAATTTAAATTTATTTCCTTATATCCGTAGTCTTCAGAAATCTTACATGCTTCAGCAAGCTCGTTTGGATTCGACCCACCGACTTGAAGTGTAACTGGATTATTTATTTTTTTAAAGGAAAGTAGTTTAGATCTGTCACCTCTTATTATTGCATTAGCAACAATCATCTCAGTGTATAAATGTATGTTTTTGCTTATAAGACTTAAAAAATAAATTTCGTGCTTATCAGTGCAATCCATCATAGGTGCGACTGAAACAGTTTTCTTCATAATCTACTCTGATTTGTTTTCTTCTGCTGGTGCTTCTTCACTTAATTCAAGAGGAGCTTCCTCTGTATCTAAGTTTTCTTCTTTAATCTCTGGTTGCTCTGCTTTTAGCTCTGAAAGGGCTTCGTCGGCCAAGCTTGGTTTTTTTACTTCAGGAATTCTTCTTGTTCTTTTTGAAGGCAATATAGCTACACCACTTTTAGAAACCTGCCCTTTATATAAATTTTCAAAATCGTCGTTAGTTTCCTCTTCAATTTCCTCTTGTTCTTCAGACTCATCTGGTTCTTTTCTTAATCTTTTAATTGCGCTAGCTTCAACTTCCTTAACATCTATTTTTCCATCTCCAATTTCTCTTAATGATATAATTGTTCGTTTGTCGTTATCTTCTTCAACTAACATTGGAGCCCCGGCATTTAATTGAACTGTTCTTTCTTTGGCTAGCAAAACTAGATCATATTGATTATCAACTTTTTCTAAACAGTCTTCTACGGTAATTCTTGCCATGATGCAGAGTATATATTCAAATAATCTTAAGAAATCAATTATTTTCTAAGCTTAATAGGTTCAAGCTTATTTCTTATTAATATTAAAAGAAATAACGAAATAACTATGTATATGCCTGATACAAAAGCAATATTTTCAATTGAAAAACCATTGTCTATCATCAAACCAAATACTGCTGTTCCAAAAGCAGTTGAAAAGACCATAAAAGCTGTGGTCAAAGCTTTGATAGATCCAATAAATTTTACTCCATATATTTCAGCCCAAGTAGATGACCCAAGGACGTTAGCTAATCCATTTGAAATACCCACTAAACCTAAAAAAATAAACGCCGAAATTTCATGCTGATAATAAAATAGTACAAACATTGATATTAATAGAGGTATATTCATAATTGGAATTAATTTTCTACTAGTAAATTTATCGACTAAAAAACCTGAGAAAAATAAAGTTATAATTGAAGCTAACGAATAAACCATAAATGCTTTTGGTATTGTGTAAATGTTCCACATTTTTGAGTCTGAAATAAATGACTGATATACAAATACTCCAGTGGCTATCCAAGGCATCGCAAGCATATTAAGCGAGACAATATAAAACCTATAATCTTTAATTACTTCTCTCCTTTTCCAGCTTTTAATTTTAAAATTTTTTTTAGGATCTAAATCTTTTTCTCTAGAATCTAATTTAATTTTTTTAATTGTATTTAAAACTACAAAAGGCAAAAATATGATGATGATAATTGCTATTCCTTGCCAAACTGATCTCCAAGAATAAATTACAAAAAGATAAGTTACTAATACAGGTAAAATAAATTCTGCAGATGACAATCCAAACCAAATTGTACTTAGAGCTTTCCCCCTAGACTTTTCAAAAAATCTTGAGATTGTAGTCGTTGATGTATGGCTCATTAAACCTTGGCCAGAAAATCTCATTAAAAATATACCGATTGATAAAAAAATAATGCTATTGATGAAAGAAAAAAATAAAGATGAAAAAAACAATAATAAAATAACAAAAAAAGAATAATATATTATTTGATATTCATCGATTTTCTTTCCGACCCATATAAGTAAAAGACTAGAAAATATTGTTGCAGTAGCATAAATATTTCCAAATTGTCCGTGAGTAATACCTAGTTCATTTCGAATTGGTGCGTTAAACAATCCCAAAAAAAAACTCTGTCCAAAGCTTGAAAAAAATGTAAATATGAATCCGAATAAAATTACTTTTTTATTTATTGAGAGGTTAATCATTTATGAGTTGTAAAGTTGCTTTCATAGGTTTGGGTGTTATGGGTTACCCTATGGCAGGTTATATATCAAAAGGTGGTCATGATGTAACTGTTTATAATCGAACAAAAGCTAAAGCAGAAAAATGGGTCAAAGAATACAAAGGTAAAATAGCAAATACTCCAATGGATGCTGCAAAAGATTGCGATTTTATTTTTACATGTGTCGGAAACGATAATGATTTAAGAGAGGTGACTTTAGGTGAAAAAGGTTTATTTAAAACTGCAAAAAAAGGTGCGATCTACGTAGATAATACTACTGCATCAGCAAATATTGCCAGAGAACTTTACAAAGAAGCAAAATCAAAAGGTTTTGATTTCTTGGACGCACCTATTTCAGGTGGACAAGCGGGGGCTGAAGGTGGAATTTTAACTGTAATGGTTGGAGGAGATGAAGCTCCCTATAAAAAAGCTGAACCGGTAATCGATTGCTACAGTAAAAAGATTAAACTTCTTGGTCCATCAGGCAGTGGTCAATTAACTAAGATGGTGAACCAAATTTGTATCGCAGGATTAGTTCAAGGATTATCAGAAGCAATAAATTTTGGGATGAATGCAGGATTAAATATGCATGATGTGATTGAAGTAATTTCAAAAGGTGCAGCTCAATCTTGGCAAATGGAAAATAGACATAAAACAATGATTGAAGATAAATTTGACTATGGTTTTGCAGTTGATTGGATGAGAAAAGATTTAAAAATTGCGATGGATGAAGCTAAGAAAAATAACTCACCTTTGCCTATCACAAAAATAATTGATGAATATTATGCTGAGGTACAAAAGATGGGTGGTCAAAGATGGGATACTTCAAGTTTAATCAAAAGATTTAGAAAATAAATCGTGTCAGAAGCAGTTAGTTATTACGAAGATTCAAAAGAGATTGAAAAAAAAATCTGGGATTTATTATCAAAAGCTGTCAAAGATAGATCTTCCGAGTTTAGGACTCCAGTATTTATTTGTGGAAATGATATGGATCTTGATGGAAGAGTGGTAGTTCTCAGAAAGGCAGATCAACAAAATAATTTTATTCAGTACCATAGCGATATTAGATCTTCAAAAATTGAAAAAATAAAAAAGAATCCTAAGTGTTCTATTTTATTTTATGGTAAAGAAGAAAAAATACAGCTTAGAGTTAAAGCTGAATGTGAAGTAAATTATAATAACGATATTACAAGAGAGTCTTGGGAAAAAACAGGCCATATCAGTAGAAAATGTTACTTAGTTACTAATGGACCTGGAACTGAGTCTGAAAAACCAACTTCAGGTTTAGATAATAAGTTTGATAATTTTGATTTTACTAAAGAGGAGAGTGAAGCCGGTTATAAAAACTTTTGCGTCATTAGATGTAACATCAAAAGTATTGAATGGCTTTATTTAGCAGCCAAAGGTCATCGAAGAGCTTTAATTGATTTAAATGGTTCTAAAAAATTTACTTGGTTAGTCCCTTAATCATCTAGAATAAGTTTCAATAATTTCTCTTTTTTATTTGTCCTAAAAAGATTATCGTAATATATAATCTGTTTAGGGTATTCTCCTTTCACTTTTTCGTTCCATCTGCTAATCCAACTATGATAAATTCCAAATTTACTATAATGCTCCCCGCCGAAACTAGTTCGTCCTTCAAAAACGTTGTAAAGAGTGTTGTTGACATACATTTTCATAAAACCTTTGTTTGGGTTTTTTGACATTTTTGTATGAAATATTAATGTTGTCCATTTTCCTCTCATATCATCAATCTTGAGATTTTTGTGTCTTACTCCAGCAGAATCCATTCCATTAACTGGGTAATATCGCGGTTCTACAAAACCATATTTTGTTCTTAACATCATCCTTGGACCTTCTTTTCTCTCATAAATTTGAAAAAAAGAGGTACTAACAGGCTCTACACTTTTAAAATTATTAGGAATAAAAATACTAACTGAATGCCACTTCTCGCCAATAAATTTTTTATCACTATAATATTCACTTCTTGCTCTGTCTCCACCTCCATGTCCAACCACAGGGTCTCTGCCATTATTTTTACAATCTGAGTAATCTCCCTCTTTATCTCTTCCACAATCTTTTGGTAACAAGGTAATCTTCCAAGCTTTATTACCTAAAGCAGGAGAAGAAACTGTTTCTTTAAAATTAGAAAGCTTTTTTCCTACATAAACACTTTTTGTCCAAGAAAGATTAGTGATTTCTTTTGCTAAAGAATTATTAAAAATAAGTAATGAAAAAAATAATAAAAAACTATTTCTTATATTTTTTAATATTTTCAACATAGTCTCTGGCGTTTTCTTTAATGTGTTCTATCTCTTCTTCAGTAACTTGTCTCACTACTTTACCAGGGCTTCCTAGGACGAGTGATCTGTCTGGAATAACTTTATTTTCTGTTACTAATGAGTTTGCTCCGATGATACAGTTTTTACCGATCTTTGCTTTATTTAAAATAGTTGAGCCTATTCCAATAATACAATCATCTGAAATTTCACATCCATGTAGCATTACCATATGACCTACTGTAACTCCTTTGCCTACAATAGTTGGACATCCTGGATCTGTGTGTATTACGCTACCATCTTGAATATTTGAACCTTCACCAATAATAATTGGTTCTAAATCACCTCTTAAAGTTGCATTAAACCAAATATTTGAATTTTTTTTTAATTCAACTCTTCCAATGATAACTGCATTAGAAGCTACCCAGCTGTCTGGATCCATTTTTGGAGTGTGACCGTTAACATCGTAAATCATAAATTTGCTGTAATGTATTATTAATTATCTTATAATATATTATGGCTTTAACAAAGACACCAGTATGCGATTTTGGAAAAAAAGCTGAGGATTTCAAACTAAAATCAATAGAAAACAAAATAATCTCCCTTAATGATGTTAAAGGTGAAAAAGCAACACTGATAATGTTTATTTGTAATCACTGCCCTTACGTTAAAGCGATTATTCGTGATTTAGCAATAGATTGTAATGAATTAAAAAAAGAGGGTATTAACTCTGTTGCAATCATGTCTAATGATACTAAAAATTATCCGGAGGACTCGTTCGATAACATGATTAAATTTGCAAAAGCAAATGATTTTGGTGAAATGAATTATTTGATTGACGAAACACAAGAGATAGCAAGAAAGTACGGTGCGGTTTGCACTCCAGACTTTTTTGGTTACAATAGAGATTTAAAACTTCAATATCGTGGAAGATTTAGAGAGCTTAAAGATTTAAAACCTATTTCAAGTGGAGATAGTGATTTAAAAGTAGCCATGAAAATGATTTCTAAAACTCAAGCTGGTCCGAAAGAGCAAATTCCTAGTATGGGGTGTAATATAAAGTGGTTTAATTAATGTTTTTAGTATCTACAAGAAATTTTCCTCCTGAACTTGGTGGAATGCAGAACCTAATGGAGGGTTTATCTAACGCTCTTACAAATCATGGTCCAGTAAAAGTGTTTGCAGATAATCATAAAAACGCTAATACTTATGATCAAAATTCTAAATTGAATATAGAAAGAATTTCAGGTTTTAAAATATTTAGAAAGTATAGAAAAGCTAATTTAGTAAAAGATTTTATCAAACAAAATCAAATAAGAGCATGTTTCTTTGATCATTGGAAAAGTATTGAAAATATTGATTTAGAAACCCTTAAGAAAACAAAATCTTTCTGCTTAATTCACTCAAAAGAAATAAATCATCCTGTTGGCTCTTCTTTAAATAAAAGAGTTTTAAATTCGTTAGGAAAAGCAGATTTCATAATTGCAAATTCAAAATTTACTAAGGAATTAGGTTTAAAACTTGGATTAAAAGATATTCACGTTATCAATCCTGGTTGTAACTATCCTCTTGACGTCAGTGAGGCAGCTAGAGAATTTTCTAAAAATATTTATGGAAATTCATCACCAAAACTAATTACTGTTTCCAGATTAGATGGGCGTAAAAGCCATCAAAATATTTTAATGTCAATTAAAAATCTTTTGCCAAAATTTCCAAATTTAAAATATGTATCAATTGGTGACGGAGATGAGAGAAAAAATCTTGAGAAATTGAGAAAAGAATTAGGTTTAGAAAAAAATGTGGAATTAATTTTTAGTTCTACAGAACAAGAAAAAGTTGGTTTACTTGAACAATCAGATGTATTCGTAATGCCTTCGGTTGTTTATAAAAAATCAGTTGAAGGATTTGGTATTACTTATATTGAGGCTGCATCCTACGGGAAGCCGTCAATTGGAGGAATATATGGCGGTGAGGGGGATGCAATAAAATCTGGTGTAACAGGATATCTTTGTAATGGTAACGATTTAAATGCTATTTACGATACACTTTTAAAAATTTTATCAAACGAACAATATAAAGAACTCGGTGCTAATGCTTTTGAGTTTTCCAAAAGCTTTGCTTGGAATAAAATTATCAAGAATTACATTAATTTAATTTAGACTTCACTTTTTCTATAACGGTTTCGACTGTTAAATTCTTAAGATTTTCAACACTGATTGCTTTAAAATTAAAATTCTCAATACTTACTTTCTTTGCAGTCGTGCGGCTTCCAAATAGTACAATTCCTGCTTTATCTAAATGTGAAGCTATATGAGCGGGTCCCGTGTCATTTGCAATGATAAATTTAGCCTTACTTATTAAAGATACTAAAGTTTTAATATTAATTGGCTGATTATTATCTAAAACTACTTTAGCATTCAACTCATTAGCTTCATTAATTTCGTCTGGTCCTGGAGCTAACAGAATTGGATATTTATTTTTATAATCTTGTTTTAGTCGTAAAATTAAATCTTTGAAAAAAGGCCATTTTTTTTTAGGATGTTTTTTTGAGCAAAATGGAAATAGTAAGATATAATCATTATTCGCATATTGTTTTTTTAACCTGGAGATATCTGATATAGCCCAATTTAAGTCTATATTTTTTACAAATTCAGTTTGCACACCACTTTTTTTTAATTGAATTTCCATTCTATCGAGTACAGGATCTTTATCAAAATCACTCTTTTTTTGACCAGGCTCTAGTGAAGTTTCAGTGGATGACCAATCAATATTTTTTAAAATAAATTTTTTATAAAATTTAGTCCTGCTTGAATTTTGCAAATCGAAGATTTTTGAAAAATTGTATTTTGCAAGTTTTTTTTTAAGATTATTTAGATAAAGTAAATTCCATCTAGGTAACCTCTTGTCTATTATGACACCATCTAAATAAGGACATTCTGACATAAAGATTGCGTAAGGCTGAGCCGTAAGTAAAAATACTTTTCTGTTTATGTAAAAATTTTTTATATCTTTAATAGCACCATTTGCTTGAATTAAATCGCCTAGAGATCCATGTTTTATTATTAATATATTTGACATTGTTATTTCGAAGTATATTTAATGATTAATATAGTCAAATATAAATATGAGCAAGAAAATGGACAAAATATTGGCAGAAATATCAGCCGGCGAATTAATAGATAAAATTACCATTTTAGAAATCAAAAAAGATAAAATAAGTAATAAAGAAAAATTAGTAGAAGTGAATAAAGAGTTAATTTCATTAAATGAAACTTTGAAAAAATTTATAAATAATGAAAGTAAAATTTTGAGTTTTAAAAATGATCTTAAAAATATAAATTTAAAACTATGGGATATAGAGGATGGTAAAAGATTAGCTGAGAAAAATAGTCAATTTGACGAAAAATTTATCGAACTTGCCAGAAGCGTATATAAATTTAATGACGAAAGAGCAAAAATCAAATTAGCAATTAACAATGCTCTTGGATCAAATATAAAAGAAGTAAAATCCTACGAATAATTAGTAATCCTTTAAGCTAGGTATTCTTAATCTAAGATTTTTTGATAGTTTGGGATTTACAGAAGCTGTGATCACACCTTCTGATTTCTTTAATTCTTTTAATATTTCTCCATCTGGAGAAATTATTAATGAATGTCCGAAAGTTTTTCTTCCGTTATAATGTGTTCCACCTTGCGCAGGAGCGAAAATATAACAAAAATTTTCTATAGCTCTAGCTTTCAATAAAGAATGCCAATGTTTCCTGCCGGTAGTCTCGGTAAAGGCAGATGGAACAGTTAAAAATAATGATCCCGCCTTAGCCAGTTTTCTATATAGAATTGGAAATCTAAGGTCATAACAAATGGTTAAACCAATCTTCCCCCAAGGTAAGTTGAAAGTCTTTAATTTATTTCCTGGATTAAAACTCTTTGACTCAAAATATTTCTCTTTTTTGCTTAAAACAACATCGTACATGTGAATTTTATCATAGTAAGTTCTTATTTTACCACTCCTATCAATTAAAACAGATCTATTAACTAATTTATTTTTTGAACTTTTAATTATCAAAGAGCCTACCAAAATCCATTTCTTATACCTTTTTGCAAGTTTTTTAATTCCATTTAGGTAAATATCCTTTTGCATTGATGTACAAATTTTTAACAATTCCTTTTTGTTTAAAGAGAAATGTGAGGAAACTTCAGGAGTAATTATGAAATCAGTTTTTTGCTTTACTGCTTTTTTAATTAGTTTTGATGTTTTGTCTAAATTAAAATGTATATTATTATTTGATCTTAATTGAATACAAGAAACACGGAACATCACTTCATTATAGATGAAGCAAAATTCCATTTACAGTCAAAACTAGGGATATAAGCCCCGGATAATTTAACGTTTCCAAAGCTTTTTCCTAAAACCTTACACCAATTATCAACTTGTTTAGGTTTTTTATCCTGGCTTCCGACTTGAGCAGTAATTACACCGCCTTTTTTAAGTATTCTTTTTAAACCTTTCATATTTTTTTTAGCTAAATCAATACAATATTGATCGTCATTTAAATCTACAAAAATTTTATCATATTTTGAGTCTTCAATTTCTTTTATACTTTTAAATGCGTCTCCCCAGAACGTTTTAATTTTATTGCTTTTTTTTACTTTGGAACAAACTTTTGGTAAATGGCGATAACAAACATCCACAATCTCAGGATCTAATTCAAACCAATCGATGTAATTTGAATTATTCTCTAAACATGCCCTAGCTACTCCTCCATCTCCCCCACCAATAATCGCAATATTATTATTTTTTTTACTTAAATCATAACTAGATTTGAAAAAATTTGAGCTATAAATCTTTTCATCTTTTTCAGCTACTTGAATTTCATGATCAATAAACAAAGCATGTCCGAATTCTTCTAAATCCATTATTTCAACAAATTGGCCAACTTTAGAAGTAAATTTTTCTAAAACATCTTTGACAACATAAAATTTCTTTTGTCCAGGCGTACTGTAAATGTCATCATAAAGACCTATGCTACTTCTATCAAAAGCATTGGTAACTACCCTTTTGTGGTCTATCTCTTTTCTTAAAATTTTAAGAGCAACTTTAGGGTTTACCTTTCCACAAGTAAAAAAATCAAAGCTTATTACGCCCCTTTCAGGGAAAGTATGAAAACTAAAGTGACTTTCTGACAATAAAGCAACTAAGGTAAAACCTTGTGGTTCAAATTTGTGAGAAGCAACGTTTAATATTTCAACCTTTGCAGCTTTTGCTATTTTGTAAATAACCTTTTCGTAAAATTCAGGTGAATAATCTTTTTTAACACCAAGAAAATCAATGGTAATGTGCTCACCAACTTTAATCATTAAAAACTATCCTTTTTTATAATTTTTAAATTTCCCCAAGACAATTTTCATTTCTTTTTTCGAAAGAATCTTAGGTATTCCAATTCTTATGGCATTTATATATTGATGGCAAATATTTTCGATTTCTTGAGCTAGCTCAAAAGTCTTTTCTAAATTTTCTCCGAAAGCAACCTGACCGTGATTAGCAATCAAACATGCTGTTCTATTTTTTAGAGCTTTAATAATATTTCTAGAAAGATTTTTTGTTCCAAAAGTTGCGTATTTACTGCACTTAATGTCCTCACCACCGGCTACTGCAACCATATAGTGAAAAGCTGGAATAGTTTTTTGATGAGTTGAAACTGCAGTAGCACAAGTCGAGTGTGCGTGGACTATAGCTTTTGCCTCTTTTTTATTCACATAAATATCTTGATGAAATCTCCATTCTGATGAAGGTTTTCCTTTTTTTTTATCATAAACACCTTTAAGTGAAACAAATATAATGTCTTTTGGTTTTAAAGAGGAATACTGTCTTCCGGATGGAGTTATGTAAAAACCATCTTCTCCTTTTTCTTTAGCTCTTGCAGAAATATTTCCTGATCTTAAAGCAGATAGATTTGTTATATTTAATTTTTTTGAATATTTAATAACCTCAGCTTTTAATTTGCTCACTTAAATAAACCTTTCAATCCATTTTCTGAAGCTTCGCAAATTCCTTTTTCTGTAATTAAACCTGTCACTAGTTTAGCAGGTGTTACATCAAAGGCTAGGTTTAATGACTTGCTTTTTTGTGGGTAAATTCTAACCTTTTTAATTTCATTATTTTCATCAATTCCCTCAACATGGGATAACTCATCTGAATTTCTCTCTTCGATGGGAATTTGTTTATGATCTTTAATGCTCCAGTCTATCGTTGAACTTGGTAAAGCAACATAAAAAGGGACATTGTTATCTTTTGCTGATAAGGCCTTTAGGTAAGTCCCAATTTTATTACAAACATCTCCATTTGATAAAGTTCTATCGGTCCCAACAATACACATGTCTACTTGCCCTCTTTGCATAAGTATACCCCCAGCGTTATCAGTAATTACAGTATTTGATATCCCCTCTTCATTTAATTCATATGAAGTTAAATTAGCTCCTTGGTTTCGTGGTCTTGTCTCATCCACCCAAACATGAACCTTTATACCTTTTTGGTAAGCATGATATATTGGCGATGTAGCAGTTCCCCAGTCTATAGTTGCTAACCATCCAGCATTACAATGAGTTAAAATATTAACTGTATCTTTTTTTTTATTAGCAATGTCTTCAATAAGTTTAAGACCATTCAAACCGATGTTTTTACAAAATTTTACATCCTCTTCTGTAATCGCTTTTGCTTCATCTAAAGCTATTTTCAATATATCTTTATTGTTAACTCCAGAAAGCTTTCTCATCATTCTGTCTACTGCCCATTTAAGATTGATTGCGGTGGGTCTTGATGCAATTAACTCCTCACTCGATTTCTTTAGAAAAGATAAATCATTTTTTTCGATTATAGATAAAGCTAAACCATAGGCAGCTGTTGCACCGATTAATGGAGCGCCTCTCACCTCCATTCTTTTAATAGCATTTATTGCGTCTTTTACGGTCTTTAAATCTTTAATGATAAACTGATGAGGAAGTTTTGTTTGATCAATGATTTTTACTAAATTATTCTTAAACCAAATAGTTTTGTATGATTTACCCTCTATTTTCATTTATTTTTCCATTTTTTTTAATCTTTTTCTTAAACTTGGTGATAACGAATTAAACCATTTTTTTTCCAGTCCTGATTTAGGCAAAACCTCGCCATACTCAATCATTTGATCTGGTAATAATTCTTCTAAATAAACCCATACAAAGTCACTCTGCAACTTTGTATTCTTAATCAAAATTTTTCTTAAACCTAAAATGAGTTGCTTTTTGACTTTTAATGTTCTTCCAGATCTTATTTGTCCATTTAAGAAAATTTCTTTAGTTTTTACTAATTTACCACCCATGAAATGAGAATTCTTTTGATTTTTTTGAAAAATTACTTGGGCAAAAAATGTATTTGCTCCTGTATATTTACTATGAGTACTCGTTATATCACTCGCAATAGAATTTTTTTGTTTTTGTGAAAGATTTATATTTGAATATTTTACCGTATAAGTTGGCATTGAAATTATTTTTTATTTAAAACTCTTCCAGCAATATTTTTTAATTTTTTTATTGTTTTTTTTGTTCTTAACTTTGGATCGGTAATTATAGCGACATCTAAACAATCGTTTGCAGGATCTTTTTCTACTGAATAGTCTTTAAATGTTTTTATTATTTCTTTGATCATATTTTGTGCATTTGCTGCATTTTTCATTAAAGTTTGAACTACCATGCTAACATCAACTTCATCATGATCAGGATGCCAACAATCGTAGTCTGTCACCATAGCAACAGTGCTGTATCTTATTTCTGCCTCTCTAGCTAATTTTGCTTCAGGCATATTGGTCATTCCAATTACATCAGCCCCCCAAGATCTATATAAATTTGACTCGGCTAAAGTAGAAAATTGTGGTCCCTCCATGACAACGTATGTTCCCCCGGTCTGATATTTTATGTCCAATTTTTTTAATGCTCCCTCACAACACTTTGCTAATCCAGGACTTGTAGGTTTAGCCATGGAGACATGAGCGACAATTTCCTCATTAAAAAATGTTTTAATTCTTGAAAAAGTCCTGTCTATAAATTGATCAACTATCACAAATTTTCCTGGCTCCAAGTTCTCTTTTAGTGATCCAACCGCTGAGACAGAGATGATATCAGTAACTCCCAGCTGTTTCATTGCGTCAATATTAGCTCTAAAATTAATATTTGTTGGATTTATTTTATGCCCTCTTGAATGACGAGGAATGAAACAGATTTCCTCTTTTTCAAAGTGAGCTATCAAGATCTCGTCTGAAGGTTTTCCCCAAGGCGTGTTTATTTTTTTCCATTTCGTTTTTTTAAAGCCTTCCATTTTGTAAAGGCCGCTACCTCCAATTATCCCGAGTTTTCTTTTTTTCATTATTTAATTATTAATGCTTTTTTGTTAGAACTTGAAGTATAATTATGGACTTAAAAAAATATATTAGATCAATTCCAGATTACCCAAAAAAAGGTATATTGTTTAGAGATATTACAACTTTAATTAAAAACCCTGAAGCTTTCAAATTTGCGAATGATAAAATAATTGAAATCGCAAAAAAAATAGATTTTGATAAAGTTTCAGCAATAGAGTCCAGGGGCTTTGTTTTTGCATCAACTGTATCATATATTTTAAATAAGCCTTTTATTTTGTTAAGAAAAAAAGATAAATTACCTGCTGAAACTCATTCTGTAGATTTTAAACTTGAATATGGAGAGGCTACCATAGAAGTTCATAAAGACTCCATAGCAAAAAATGAAAAAATTCTTGTGATTGATGATCTGATCGCCACGGGTGGTACAGCTGAAGCAGCAGCAAAATTGATTGAAATATCTGGTGGAAAAGTTGCAGGATTTATTTTTGTAATTAATCTTTTTGATTTACCTGGGAGTAAACTGCTTTCAGAAAAGGGTTATAAAACATCTAGCTTGATTGAATTTCCTGGTCACTAATGACTTGATGTAATAAAATTTCTTATATAATCTTTTAGTTCAATTTTTCCATAAGTTTTGTAGATTTTATTTGATAAATTTTTATCTGTTAGTGAGGAAGCGTAACGTTCTCCTGCTCTACGAGGTAAAAATCTAATTTTTGATTTAAACATTTTTGCCACTTCTAGAACGGAGTAAGTTTTTTTACTTGCAATACTGTAATGACGACATAAATTTTTTTTCCATGCTATAAAACAAACTCGAATAGTATCATCAATATGAGTAAATCTTCTAGTTTGAGATCCAGGCTTCACAACAGGAAGAGCTTTTTTTCTTTTCCAGTGATCTTCAAATATTCCAATTACAGTTGACATCGCACCTTTGCAAATTTGATTTGGACCGTATACGTTATAAAAATAAATTACTTCATATTTAAAATTAAACCACTCTTTTAGGTTTTCCAATAATTCTAAATTTTTCGATTTTGAAAATGCATAAGGTGAAAGGTTTTTATCTTTACCTTTGTTTCCTAATGAAGCAGATGTAGCAGAATAAATTAATTTAATATTGTGTTTTAAACAAAAATTAAATACAGAGTTTGATCCAATCGAATTAGAATCTAAGCATTGATTCATTTTAAGAAAGCTTTGATAAATTCTGGCAAATTCACCAAAATGAAAAATTGTTTTTATATCCTTGGGTTTTTTTATAATTTGAGAAATATTTTTTGTATTTCCTTTAATGTACTTTACTCTTTTATTTTTAATATGATTTCTTTTAGTTCCCGATGAATAATCGTCTAAACTTATAATGTTGAAGTTTGTTTTCTTTAAAATATATTTTATTAAATTAGAGCCTACAAATCCTGCTCCCCCAGTTACAAGAATTTTTTTATTTTTACTCATTTACAAATTATTATCGTTAAGATCTTTATAAATCAATCTAATGATGGTCTGTACCAAGATTTTTTACCTAAAATTGAATTTAAAATTCCACTCATTCTACAAAAGTAAATTTCGCGTTTTTCTTTATTAAATGTGAGTTGAAAAAAAATAATTTTTACTAATGAAGAAAAAAACTTAGGCAGGATAATCATTAAAGCAAAGAGGAACCCTTTATGTTTTCTGTGAAAATAAAAAGTTGACCACATCCAATGCCAATTTCTATTTTTTTCTAGTTCAAGTTCATTTTCTCTTTTTACAGAACTTCCTCCTTCATGGTCTACGATAATATTTTTATCCAAATAAATTTGTCCACCTTTTTTTTTAACTTTTTTGCATAAGTCAATTTCCTCAAAGTATAAAAAGAAATTTTCGTCAAAAAAATCATTATTAAATTTTTCTATATTTAAAAAGATTGCAAAGCCTTTTAAGTCATTTACTTCAAAAATATCATCGTTAATTGAATGATCATAGTTTTGATCATTGCCAGGTCCAATTATTGAAAAATTGGGATTTTTTTTTACAGAGTCAAAAAAATTGTCTAATGTATTTTTTTTTAATTTAGCATCTGGATTTAAAACTAAAGCATACTTTGTTTTGACTTTTTTAAGCCCATTATTATTGGCAACCGAATATCCACTGTTTTGGTTATTAAGAAAACATCTTACGTTGGTATACTTATTCTCCAATTTTTCTTTAAAATTTGTATTATTGGAATTTTCGACTACGATTACATCTACATTTGTTGGAATAGAATCTATGCATGAAAATATCTTACTTTCACTTTTAAATGTAACGATTACTACAGTTAGTTCTTTTTTTTCCATAAAATAATAATATTTGATTTTGAAAGCTAATTCTTTTACTAATTTATCACATTAATCGTATAATTCTAAAATTATATTATGAAAAAAATCATTGTTACAGGCGGATCAGGTTTTATTGGAAGTAATTTAGTAAATTTTTTGATAAAGAAAAAATATTATGTAATAAACATTGATAAGCTTACATATTCTTCAAATAAATACGATGACTCTATAAGAAATAAAAAAAATTATAAATTTTTTAAATTAGATATTAATAATAAGATTAAACTTGTAAAAATAATTAAAAAGATAAAACCAAAAGCAATTTTTAATTTAGCTGCAGAGACACATGTCGATAGATCAATTGATGATCCAAAAGCATTCATTCATACTAACATAAATGGAACTTTTAATTTACTAGAGTCATTAAGATTTTTAAAAAAAAGGGGTGTTGAATTAAAGTTAATTCATATTTCTACTGATGAAGTTTACGGAGATATTGGCATAAGTGAAAGATCCAATGAGAATTTTAAATATGAACCAAGTTCACCTTATTCAGCATCGAAAGCTAGTGCAGATCATTTGGTCAAATCCTACATTAGAACTTATAAAATAAATGCAGTCATTTCTAACTGTTGTAACAATTATGGTCCATATCAATTTCCTGAAAAATTAATTCCAAAAATAATATCAAATATTTTTAATAATAAGGCTCTACCAATTTATGCAAAAGGCAAAAATTCAAGAGAATGGATACATGTAGATGATCATTGTGAGGCCTTATTAACGCTATATTTAAAAGGTAAATCTGGAGAAAGTTACAATGTTGGCTCTGGAAAAAATATGAATAATCTTAATCTAGTAAAAAAAATCTTAAAAATTTGCAAGTCAATAGGAATTAAAATAAACAAAAATACAAAAATTAAATTTGTTGCAGATAGGCCTGGCCATGATTTTAGATATGCTTTAGATAATAGGAAAATTTTGAAAGAGCTAAAATGGCGTCCAAAAATAAATTTTGATCAAGGCTTAGCTTCGACAATTAAATGGTACTTTTCAAATAAGAAATTTTTAAAACAAATTTCGAAAAAAAAATACGAAAAAAGATTAGGTCTTAAAATATGATAAAAAAAGGAATTATATTAGCTGGTGGTTTAGGTTCAAGAATGAGCCCACTAACCAAAGCTGTAAACAAACAACTTCTTCCCTTGTTCGATAAACCTTTAATTTTTTACCCACTATCAATTTTAATGTTAGCAGGTATTAAAAATATTTTGATTATTGTTAATAAGGGGCAGCTAAACCAGTTTAGAAAAATCTTACCTGAAAAAAATAATCTTGGGATAAGGATTGAATATAAGGAACAATCAAAACCAACTGGTTTGCCTGAAGCATTTACTATTGGAGAAAAGTTTATAGGAAAAGATAGCGTTTCACTAATCTTAGGAGATAATTTTTTTTACGGTCAAAGTCTTACTAAAATTTTAAAGAAAAATATTTCATTTAAAAAAGGAGCTAAGATTTTTCTACACCCCGTTAAAAATCCAAATAATTATGGTGTAGCTCATGTAAATAACAAAAATAAAGTCGTCAGTCTTGTTGAAAAGCCAAAAAAAACAAAATCTAATTTAGCAGTCACCGGACTTTACTTTTTTGATAATAAAGTGGTTGAATTTTCAAAAAGGTTGAAACCGTCAAAAAGAGGTGAGTTGGAAATTATAGATCTTCTTAATATTTATAGAAAAAGAAATATTTTATCTGCTGATCTTATAGGTAGAGGTGGTGCTTGGTTAGACACTGGTAATGTTAAAGATTATTATAATGCTTCAAATTTTATTTCAGCTATAGAGAATAGACAAGGTTTGAAAATTGCATGTCTAGAAGAAATATCTTACAAAAATAATTGGATTAATAAACAGGATATTAAAAAATCAATATTATTTTATGGGAACTGTGATTATTCAAAATATTTAAAATCTCTAATAAGTTAATGATAAAAATACTTGTCACAGGTTCAGATGGAAGATTTGCAAAAATCTTAAAAAAAATTAATTCCAAATATAAATTTATTTTTAGAAATAAAAAACAACTTAATGTGCTTTCAACAACGTCGATTTTAAATAACTTTAAAAAGTTTAAACCAAAACTTGTGCTACATCTTGCTGGGCTTTCAAGACCAATGAATGTTCATGAAAAAAATATATCAAAAAGTATAAATTTAAATATAATTGGTACTTGTAATATTGTTAACCAAGCTTCTAAAAGAAAAATTAAAGTTATCTATCTTTCAACAAGCTATGTGTATCCAGGTATAAAAGGTGGATATACTGAAAATGATCCCTTGAAGCCGTGGAATAATTATTCCTGGTCAAAACTTGGCGGCGAGTGTGCTGTTCAAATGTATAAAAATTCTTTGATTGTGCGGCTTTGCATGACTGAAAAACCTTTTGTTCACTCCAAAGCTTTTGCTAATGTAAAATCTAATTTTATCTTTCAGGAAGATGCAGCTAAAATAATTTTAAAAATATTAAATAAAAAAGGTGTTATTAATGTAGGAGGTGTTTCTCAATCTATTTATAAATTTGCAAGAAAAAATAATAAAAAAGTTAAAAAGATCTATTCAAAAGGAGAATTTCCTTTAAGAACTGACATGAGTTTAAAAAAATTAAAAGGTTTACTCAAAAATGCAAATTAAGAAAACAAGTTTAAAGGGTTTATTAATAGTAAAACAAAAAAACAATTCTGATAATAGAGGTAATCTAAGAGAAACATTCAATAATAAAATTTTAAAAAGAAAATTTGTATTTGATTATTGTACAACTTCTAAAAAAGATGTTTTAAGAGGATTTCACTTTCAAACTAAGTTTAAACAATCGAAATACGTAAATGTGGTAAAAGGAAAAATTTTAGATGTTGTAATCGATTTAAGAAAAAAATCTAAAACATTTGGAAAAACTTATAAGATTATTCTTTCTAAGAAAAATGCTATTAGTTTATATATTCCAGCTGGATTTGCTCACGCGTATTACAGCTTTGATAAAGAAAATATTATTTATTATAAACTTGATAATTATTACTCGCCAAGGAATGAGCATGGTATAAGATATGATGATAAAGATCTAAAGATTAAGTGGCCAAAAAAAAGGCTTATTGTTTCAAAAAAGGATAAAAATCTTTTATCATTTCAGGAATTTAAAAAAAAATTTAAAAGCCTTTAATTAATTTAATTCAGAAATATCCTTAAATATTATTGGTAATGTAGTTGACTTTGTATATTTCTTGAACCAAAAAGACATATATCTTTCTGCAAGAAAACCGTAAATTCTTTTCAAACCATAACCTTCTAAATTAAAGCCAAATTTACTTTCGCACTTTTCAAGCCAGGGAAAAATTGAGTTATAATATTCATTAAGTATTTTTGGTGATTTACAAATAAACATGTTATGTGGATTAAATGATAATTTTGAATTTACAAAATTATAAAAATCATCGCGATCATTTTCAGGCAAAAGCTTAACAGCTATATCTAAATTTCCCTCTCCATGCATCATATCAAAATGAAATTTTATATTCCTTTTATTTTTATCGAAAAGTAGAGAAGGATTCTTTAAAATTTTTATAAAATTTTTCTTGAGGAATTTAGAGACTCGTAATTGATTTATAAATAATTCCTCGCCCAAAATACTTTCAAAATTTTTAAGTTCGTCTGGTATTTCATTTAAAATATTTTCTCTCAAACTCTTTAAAGAGTTATCATTGTTGTTTTTAAAATCTTTAGTCCAGAATTTTCTGTATTGGCAAAATCCTATCCACTCGTCTTGAAGTTCAATTTTTTTATTCTTCCATAACCAATAATGATAAGTATATTCTCCATAAAAAGGATTTTTTTCTGCTATATTGCTTTGTGTGTTATCTCTATGAAATTCTGGGTCGGTTATATCCGTGCCTAAACCCACAGGTAAATATCCAAGTTTTTTTATTTTATCACAATGATTATTATTAATAGTAATACAAAACATTTTCATAGTAAATTTTTAAAATAATTCTTTAAGTTTTTGGTGATCGATTAGATTCATGTACATTTTGTGATTTATAAAATAATCTTTAAACTTTAAATTTTTAAAATTATTTATGTTTATTTTAAGTATATTTTTGTTTTTTCTTTTAAATATAATCCCCAATCCGTGATCAGCTATACATGTATAAGTGTCTGCATGGTTATATGTTCTAGAATGCACAATTGCTTTCCATACATCGCCATTCCAATGACCATACATTCTTGGCACAATTTGGTTCCAAATTTTTTTTGGTAAACAATCATGAATTAATATGACTCCTCTGTCATTTAGGATCTTTAATGAATTATCAATATCTTTAATTGTTTGCTCATAAGTATGAAGTCCATCTAAAAAGATCAAATCAAATTTTTTGATATTATTTTTAAAAAAATCATTACTAGTCATTCTTAATGTGCCCCCTCTAAGCGGATCTACACCAACTTTATTCTGGATGTTAATTTTAGAAAAATTTTCATTTCTATCGCATCCAATTTCTAAATAATTATTGTATTTTTGTTGAGTTATAATATTTTGAATTATTTCAAACCTTGAGGGAAATTTATTCCAATTATAATCTAATCTTTTGTAAAATTTTTCTCCATAGAAATAGTAAAGTATTCTTTTTAAAAAAAATTTATATCTATTTTTCATCATTTTTGGTAGCGAGGGGCGGATTCGAACCGCCGACCCCAGGCTTATGAGTCCTGTGCTCTAACCAACTGAGCTACCTCGCCAAAAATTCAATTCTATATCATTTTCTTTCTTATTCAATTAATAAAATTTTGACTCAATAAAATTGTAATAATGATTGTAGATTTTGTGTCTTAAGTAATTATAATTTAATTCAATTCTTGAGCAAAGATTTACAAGGTGATCTTTCATTGTAAAAATGGTTTTCTCCCTTTTTAACAGAAAGTTTTTCTTAAATACTTGCATTACTTTCTTCTTCGAATAATTTTTATATTTATTATTTAAATTCTTATTAGTTTTTAATTTTTTGAAATTAAGTAATAATTTTTCAAGATCTTTGTAAGATCCGTATTCAAAAAATTGTCCATCAGATATATTGTGCCTATGAGCTCTATGTCGATTAAATCGATACGAAATAATTGGTTTATTTTGAGAAGCAAATTCACCGCATGAAATACCAAATGATTCACCTAAACTTCTGCCATAAATCATTGCATTACAACTATTTACAAACTTTTGAACTACAGTTTCATCGGCTGAACCTTTTAAAAATTTTATATTAGGATGATTGCAAAATTTATCTATATTAAGAAATATAAAAAAAAGGTTTTTGTCTCTTTTTACAATTTTATTTAGCAAATCTTTAACAAATTTTAAATCAAAGCTACTTTCACCGCCGTGACACCCAAAAACAAGATGGTTTTTTTTTATATTAAGTTTTTTTCTTAAATTATTTTTTGAAAAGTTTTGAGGAATTATCAGTGGTACAAAGGGAATCTTGTTATTTGAAAATTTTTGGCTTAGCCACTCTGAAATATATACGTAGCTATCTCCATGAACTTCGTTTAGTTTTTGAGGGTAAATAGCATGAATTAAAGTTTCAATATTATTAGACTGCCACGAGTCTTTTTCTCCACCTTTTTGAACATAAATATAATCTAATTTTAATTTAAACTTAAAATTATCTATTTCAGTAAAATTTGAAATACCTATTGTTTTAAATTTTTTTTTAAACTTATTTATTATAACTCTTTTATTAAATTTATTTTCTTTATTATAAAAAATTATTGATTTATTCTTAAGAAGTTTTTTATTATACAATGCAAATAAATAAGTTGAATTAGCTACACCGCGTAAATTCATTTCATTACAATAAAAAGCAATATTCATTAAACAATGTATTACAATAAAGCTATAAAATGACAATAGTCACTATATCGCTAGGTTCTAGGGATTTTAAATCTTCTTGTTTATGAATTAATGAAAATTAATTATAATGTAAGAATTATTCCAAAAACTGTTACAGCTGAAACCGCTGCCACACTTAAAGCTAAATTTCGATTTCTTTCTATCTTTTTCTCCTCATTTATTCTTGTAAGAAGATCGGTTAATTTAACCTTACTCTGTGTTTTAACTTCTTCCTCAGTTTGAAGATGATTTTGAAATTTATACTCCGCACTCATGATTTAAGTTAATCAACAAATTTCATGAAAATAAACTTTACTGATGAGCAATTTGGGTTTGTAAAATCCTTTTGACCCAAAATGATTAAAATTCAATAAGCATTTATTAAGATTTAGCAAAATTTGAGATACCTTTTCTTAATTTTTCAACAATTTCATCAATGTGTTTTTTCTCACAGATAAAAGGAGGGGCTATTATTAGTGCATCTCCAGTTGGTTTTATATTTAAACCAGCTTTATAACATTCTTTATAGACACGGAAACCGGCTTTACCTGGCTTATCTCTCATTTGAATATCAATTCCACCTAAGAGACCATATCCTCTAATACTTTCAACACATTTTAAATCTTTTAATGAATGTAGTCCGTCTTGAAAATAATTAGATAAGTTTTTTACTCTATTAAAAATATCTTCTTTCTCAAAAATTTCTTGTACAGCCAATGCTGCCGATACAGCAACAGGAATTCCTGAATAGGTATAACCATGAAATAATTCTATTGTTCCATCAGGTGATGCATCCATTACTTGATCATAAATTTTTTCTCTAACGGCTACAACTCCCATCGGGACTATTCCATTAGTTGTGGCTTTTGCCATAGTAATGATATCTGGAGTAACTTTAAATTCTTGAGCAGCAAAAGCTGAACCTGTTCTGCCCCAGCCCGTTACTACCTCATCAAAAATTAATAGTATTCCATACTTATCGCATATCTTTCTTAGTCTTTGTAAATAACCTATTGGTGGTACTAGAGTTCCAGTTGATCCGGCAATAGGTTCTACAATACATGCTGCTATATTCTCTCCTCCAACCTCAGATGCAATTTTTTCTAAATCATCTGCCAGTTCAGCTCCTGTTTCTGGTTGCCCTTTTACAAATTTATGGTCAGGAAGAAAAGTGTGTCTCATGTGTTTTACTCCTGGCATAAGGACATTAGTAAATACTTTTACATTATTCATAATTCCGCCAACAGTTAACGACCCTATATTCATTCCGTGATACCCTCTATCTCTTCCAACAAATCGAAATCTATTTGCATCGCCTTTCGCTTTAAAATAGGCAACTGCTATTTTTATTGCTGTCTCAACTGCAGTTGAACCACAAATTGTATAAAAAATTCTATTTAAATCTTCAGGAGTTTTTTGAGCAATCTTAGTTGCCAATTCAAAAGATCCCCCATAACCTTGTTGAAATGGCATTGTGTAATCTAGCTTTTCAAGTTGATTTTTTATCGCGTCAATTATTTCTCTACGACCATGACCAAGAGGATTACAGTAAAGACCAGAACTACCATCAATCAAAGTGTTCCCGTCATGAGTATGTAGGTATAAACCCTTGGCATTGGCAATTAATCTTGGATTTTTTTTAAAATCTTTATTTGAAGAAAATGGCATCCAATGTTCATTTAAAGAATTTGGTATATCTGGTGTGCTAGAAGATTTCATTTAATTAATCATATAGTATATCATAATTAATGGAAACATTTATTTAAAAGATGAAAAAAAACATTTTTAAATATATTTCAATTAGTTTAGTATTTTTAATTACATATGTTCTTTTTGGTGTGTGGGGTTTAATTGAGATAAATAAAAATAAAAGCCTATTATTCAAAAATAAAAAAGATTTTTTATTTCATAAAAAATACTCTGAAAAGCTTCATCATTTAAGAGATGTTGACAGATGGGGTAAAATTGAAAACGATTACCTATTTTCAACTATTCATTTTGAAGACAAAAACGTTAAATCTTTTCTTTTACAGGGCGACTCTTGGATAGAAAGTATATCAGAATATAAAAAATCTGAGACTCTTTTTAGAGACTATGGGCTAAATAAAAATTTAAATTTTTATAACGCTGGAATTACATCTTTTGCACCAAGTTTAATGCATTTGCAGTATAAAATTTTAAAAAGAGATTATAATATAAATCCTAATTTTATTTTAATATATATTGACCATACAGATATTGGTGATGAGTTTTGTAGATATAAAAAAAATAAAGTTTATTCAAAAAATGGTTCTCTGCTTAAAATTAAAAATGAAAAATATACCAGAGCAACCTATGACTATACAAAACTTTACATGTATTCAGATTTGAATTTTCAAAGTAAATTTTCACAAATCTTAAAATTTCCTTACAAAAAAATAAATTATTTCGCACAAAGAAACTTTAATCAAATGATGCAAATCATTAATTTTGGTTATAAAAAAAGGAATGATCATAAGTGCAGCTTTAAACATATACGAAAAGAACTGGTAAAAGATAATCCTAAATCAAAAAAAAATTTAAAGAATTCCTTAATTTCTTATTTAGAAGTATTAAAAAACGATCAACTTTTAGAAAAAATTTATTTAGTAAGTTTTCCTCACAGATATCATTTTGATAAATCTTATGAGGTAAGTGTATCAAATCTCATAGATGATGTTTTAGTAGAGTATAAAGATAAAAGATTTATTCATTTTAATATGTCTAAATTAGATTTCGAAAAATATGATTTATCAGAGATATATGAAAAAGGTGATTTGGCGTCTCATTTGACGGAAGAATATCACTCTGAGATATTTGTTAAAAAAATCTTATCTTTTATAAATGAAAAAAAGTAGGAAACTTAGAAACTGGGATAATAAAACCTGGTTATCATCTAAAGCATACATCACTCAATTTAATAAATTTCTTAAAACAAAAATTAATTTTAATAAAAATTTAAAAATATTGGACATTGGATGTGGAAGAGCAAATATTATTTCTGCTCTTCAAAGGAAATATAAACTTAAAAATAAACCTATAGGAATTGATATTATTTCTAATAAGGGTGTAAAAAAGAATATTATATTTAAGCGAGTAGATGCCCTTAAATATTTAGATAAAAAAGAGAAATATGATTTAATCTTAATTAAGCAAACTATTCATTTTTTTTCAAAAATAAATTTAAATCGCCTCCTAAATCTTACAAAAAAAAGATTAAACACTAGAGGTAAAATATTAATTTTTTCTCTAAAAACAAAAAATAATAAGATACCTTGTTTTAAAAAAATGAGAAAAAATTTAAAAAAAAGTTTAAAAAGAGATGAAGTTTTATTTAAGATAATCAAAAAAAACCTAAAAAAAATAAGCTATACAAACTTTAATTTTAAAGTAAATATCTCTAAACAAAAATACGTGAGAATGATCAAAGAGAGATACATTTCATGCTTATTAAATATGAGTAATAAAGATATTAAATTTGGTATCAGTGAAATAGAATCTAAATATAAAAATCAAATAAAATTCACTGATACCTTAAAATGTATTTCTTACAAAAGATAATTATTTACCAGGTTCTTTGTAAGAGGATGCCATTTTCTGAGCAGTCTTAGCTATTTCGTTAAGATTTACATCTTCTAAAATTGTAAAATCTGAAACAGCACCACTAGAAACAGCAACCATTGCGGCTGCAGCAGCTTGTTCAAAAGTTCCTTCAATCACTGCCATAAAATCATATTTTCCTCTAAGGCCTGAGTATTGAGTTACTTTAGCTCCTACAGAAGCAGCAAGTGCAGATGTAGCAGCTTTTCTATCTGTAGATGGATTACTTACAAATCCTCCAAGACCTTTAGCTGTGTAACATCCTAATGTATAAAATTTTGCCATTGTTACCCCTTTCCTATTTTTCGATTACAACTGTACCAGAGTGAGGATCAGTTACTCCTAAGTCTGATGACAGTTCTTCTAAAGTGTGCCGAAGTGTGTCCAAGAATGCAATCATTTTTGGTCGTGCTTTAGCAATATCATCTTCAGAATTCCATTCACCTATCATAAAAAATTCGTTGGGCTTCGTCTCAACATACTTTGCTGAAGTTTGACCATCGAACTTTGGCATCTCATCTATTTTTTTTAAATATTCTTCTCTGCTAGATGATTTTACTTTGCATCTAACAATATTCATAAACTTAGCCATTTTCCTCCTTAAACGTAAATCTTATCTGTTAAGCCATAACAAAGAATAGCACTGATAATTACAAGGACTAATGGAGCATATATTCCATCGTTTCTAGTTTTTTTGGTTAAACCTGTTTTATCAATTTTTAAAGTGTAAAAATTTGTCACCAGTATTGAAACATTAATTATAAAAACTAAATTAAAGAATGCCCAAGTACCTATTAAACCATTGGGTCTAATAAAAGCCAAATAAATTGCCATTATAACTATTGCAATCATGAATGAGCCTGCAAATCTCGTAATTAAAGTGGCAGTTTTATCTACTCCTCTACCCTTTAGAAATTTTTTAGTACCAAAGACTAACTGGTAAGCGTAGCTACCAACTATAATAAAATGTGCTAAGTAAATTATTAAATAAAATGCGTTTCCAAATTTATCGATCATAATTATCTCCTTTTTTTGTTAATATGTATTAGACTCTTCGCAGATCACTATTGGACTTGATGGGTCTGTTGCAGCTCTTCTATGAACTACTATTTTTTGATGCTCTGAAGAATTATACCATCCAAGAGCTTTCTCCTTACTAGGAAATTCAATAACTACTGTGAGAGATTTTTCATCCCCTTCTTTAATTAGTTTATTTGGAGTTCTCACAAGAAATTTTCCTTCAAATGGTTTTAAAGTATCAGCTACTTTACTTGCATATTCTTTTGCAAACATATCATTGTCTTTTATTGTAGGCATAGCCACTAAATATGCTTTTGTCATTTAAACTCCTTTATTTTAATATAATGTTTGTATTACTTTTTTTACTCTTTCAGCTCCATTAGGAACTAAAGCTTCGACGAAAGAATGGCACTTCTCAGTTTTAGCTTCGTTATATTTTGAACCATAATGCTTATCTACTGCCTTGTTTACTCCTGTATCCCATTCTTTTTCTGGTATTCCTATTTCAAGTGCATATGTTTTTAAAACCTTTACTGTTGAAATAGATTTTTCTTTCATACCATATTCGAACTTTTCTCCTGACGGCAGAAAGTAATTTGCCATATAAATCCCAACACAATCCCACGCTTTTGATTTTTCTTTATCGCTCATTCCTGCATTCGCAGAAGTGAAAATAAGAAAAGATATTATTAAAATAAATTTCTTCATAGTTTAATTTATTAAAATTCAATTTAAATTAACTATGTTAAAATATAATTACAGGTATGCAAATTGTCTACAACTTGAAGATGATTTATTTCCAATTAGGCTTTGTTTTATTAAGAAAACTTTTAATTCCAATTTTTTTATTTTCACTATCAAGCAATTTATAAAACTCTTGTCTTTCTCTTTTAAGTGATTTTTTTAAATTTTCTTCTGAGTTAACTAAATTTTTAATAATTTGAAGTGACTTTTTTGGCATTGAAGAAATTTTATTTAAAAAGTTTAAAGTAAATTCTTTAAAATTTTCTTTAGGAATAATTTGCGAAACAATCCCATATTTCATTGCAGTTTCAGCATCAATGATTTCTCCTGACATCGCTAAATATTTTACATTTTGATTTGAAGTAAATTTTTTTGTTTTTTGTGTACCGCCAATACCTGGAATTAATCCTAAATTAATTTCCGGCAAACCAAATTTTGCTTCAGAACTCGAAATTATTAAATCACTTGAAAGAGCCAGCTCAAAACCACCTCCTAAAGCATAACCCTCGACAAAAGAAATAATAGGTATATCGATTTTTTGTAACTCATCAACTTTAGAAAAGAGTTTTTCTTTTTTAGCTTTTTTGGAGTCTAGTTTTTCTAACTCTTTAATATCAGCACCAGGCGAAAAAAACTTTGGACCTCCAATTAAACCAATACATTTAATTTCTTTTAATTGGTTCAAGTTTTTGGTTGCATCACCAATCTCATTAAGGGTTTTTTGATCTAAACTATTATTTTTATTGTTAGCAATTTCGATAATTGCGTAATTTTCTCGCTTTTCTACTTTAATATTTTTATAGTTCATCAATTAATAGAATATAAATTTCATTATGACAGAGCAACTAATTATATTGATAGAAATCATCCTTATTGACTTAGTCTTAGCAGGAGATAACGCAATTATTATTGGGATGGTTGCATCAAAATTCGAGGACTCAAATAGAAAAAAAATAATTTTCTGGGGCATTGGAGGAGCGGTTGTTTTGAGAATACTTTTTACTTTTATTACAGCTTATTTATTACAAATCTCCGGTTTAAGATTAATTGGTGGAATTTTATTACTCTATATTTGCTACAAACTTTACAGAGACGTAATTCAGAATAAAATTGAAGAAAAAAATATTGAAGTTGACAATTCAAATCTTAAAAAAGCAATTTTTACAGTAATACTTGCAGATGTAACAATGAGTTTAGACAACGTTTTAGGTGTAGCTGGTGCAGCAGGAGATCATTATACTCTTCTTGCTTTTGGCTTAGGTCTATCAATACTATTAATGGCTTTTGCAGCTAATTATACTGCGAAACTGATTAAAAAATATTCTTGGATTAGTTGGGTTGGATTATTTGCAATACTCATCGTGGCTTTCCAATTAATATATGAGGACTTAAAAATTTTATTATGATTAAATTGATAGTATTTTTTTTATTGATATTTAACATTTCTCACGCAGTTGAATTTTTAGGTGATTTCAAACAAGGTTCTTTTATTTTGGGAAAAACAGATCCAAATTCAAAAGTATTTATTGATGATAGAAAAGTAAGAGTTTCAAATGACGGATATTTTGCTTTTGGATTAGATAGAGATAGAAAAAATAATGTTTTAATTAAAGTAAAAACTGGGAAAGAAACTAAGTTAATTGAAAAAAAGGTTTTTAAAAGAAAATATAAAATACAAAGAATTGATGGTCTACCACCAAAACAGGTAACACCTCCACCAGAAGTTTATGAGAGAATTAAAAAAGATAACGTTTTAATTGGCAAAGCTAGAGCAATAGATAGTAAATTGGTTTTCTTTAAAGATAAATTTATCTATCCTATTGATAAATATATTATTACAGGAGTTTACGGCAGTCAGAGAATTTTAAATGGGAAACCGAGAAGACCTCACTATGGTATAGACTTTCATGCACCAGAGGGAACTCCGGTAAAATCTATGATGGATGGAGTTGTGACGTTAGTAGAAAATGACATGTACTTTACTGGTGGAACAATCATTTTCGATCATGGGCATGGAATTAGTACACTATATATGCATATGAAAGATATTAATGTTAAGAAAGGTCAGAAGGTGAAAAAAGGTGAGATTGTTGGAACTTTGGGGCAAAGTGGTAGAGCAACTGGTCCACATTTAGATATTAGACTCAACTGGTTTGAGGTAAAGTTAGATCCTGCCTCTGTCTTAAATTTAAATTAATCCAACTCAAATTTATTTTTATAATCTTTTAACAAAGATTTATCTTGGTCTTCTTTGAAAAGAAGAAAATTTTCAATCACTAAAATATCTAAATTAGTTCCCATAAAACAATTAAATGCGTCTTCAACAGAACATACAATTGGTTCACCACGTACGTTGAAAGAGGTATTGACTAGTACTGGACAATTTGTGATTTTCTTAAACTCATTTATAAGGTCGTAATATTTGGGATTTGTCTCTTTATGTACAGTTTGAATTCTTGCAGAATAATCTACATGTGTGATAGCTGGAATAGAAGACCTTTTTATATTCAATTTATCTATACCAAATAATTTATTATCATTTTCTGACATACGTATTTGCTTTTCTTTTTTTACATCAGAAACTAAAAGCATGTATGGACTATCACAGTCTAAATCAAACCATTCATTTATATCATCTCTGAGGACTGAGGGAGCAAAAGGACGGAAACTTTCCCTAAATTTAATTTTTAAATTTAATTCTTTTTGCATTTTTTCTGATCTAGGATCGGCTAAAATCGATCTTCCCCCCAAGGCTCTTGGTCCAAACTCCATCCTTCCTTGAAACCATCCAACTGTTTTGCTATTAGCAAGTTCTTTAGCAACTAGTGAGGAGATATCAGAAGATGTCTTCTTTTTATAAACTGCTCGTAAAGATTTTAATTTTTTTTCTATCAAATCTTCCTCGTAACAGGGGCCCAGGTACGCTCCTTTCATTTTGTCTTTAAATTCTTTTCTTGGTTTATCTAATTCACGATGCCAGTAAGCCAACGCTGCTCCTAATGAGCCTCCTGCATCGCCAGCTGCCGGTTGTATCCATATATTTTCAAAATTTTCTTCTTTTAAGATTTTACCATTAGCTACACAATTTAAAGCTACTCCACCGGCCAAACATAGGTTTTTAATTTTATATTGCTTAGAAATATTTCTGGTTAATCTTAACACGACTTCCTCAGTTACAGCTTGAATGGAAGAAGCTATATCCATATGAAAATCTGTTAATAAGTCTTTTTTTGCATCTCTGACTGGTTGACCAAACAAGTTAGAAAATTTTATGTTTGTCATTGTTAAACCAGTAGCATAATTAAAATATTTCATATTTAACTTAAAAGAACCATCCTCTTTTAAATCCATTAATTCATTAATAATTAAATCTTTATATTTTGGTCTCCCATATGGTGCTAACCCCATCACTTTATATTCTCCGCTGTTAACCTTAAACCCTGTGTAGTAAGTAAAAGCAGAGTAAAGTAATCCCAAAGAATGTGGAAAATGTATTTCCTTTAACATTTTAAGGTGATTACCTTTACCAATCGCTAATGTGGTGGTTGCCCATTCTCCAACTCCATCAAGAGTTAAAACAATGGCCTCATTGAATGGCGAAGGATAAAATGCACTAGCAGCATGGCTATAATGATGTTCAGAAAATTTAATTCTTTTAATATCTTTAAATTTTTCATCGTGTTGTTTGAGGTTCTCAAAAATAACTTTTTTTTGGAATAGCTTTTCTCTAAGCCAAATAGGCATGGACAAGCTAAAAGATTTAAAACCTTTGGGTGCAAATGCTAAATATGTTTCTAATAATCTTTCAAATTTTAAAAATGGCTTTTCAAAAAAAACTATATGATCTATTTCACTGAGACTAATTTTTCCTTCTTTTAAAACGTAGTCTACTGCATTAAATGGATATCTAGCATCATGTTTTTCTCTGGAAAACCTTTCTTCTTGAGCGGCTGCTATTATATCACCATCAATGATTAATGCTGCCGCGCTGTCGTGATAAAAAGCTGATATGCCAAGTATAGATGTCACTTAAAAAATTGTGTAAATAAAAGGTGCTACTGCCGAGCCTTGACTTAAAACTATAAGAATACCAAATAAAGCTAAGACTATAATTATAGGAAGCAACCAGTATTTTTTTCTTTCTTTTAAAAATTCCCAAAATTCTTTAATAAATTCAATCATTTAAAATTGCTTATCCATACTACCTAAATCTTTTTTTCTATTGATCCAATAGCTATTTTGTTTTTTTAAAAATTTTAGACCTAATAAGTCCATACCAAAAATTCTTACAAGTAAACTTATAGGAGTTAAAATTAAAAAATAAACTAATGCCATTACTAATGGTGCAATTACTTTTCCAAGAATTTCCCCTAATTTTATCCAAGAATTATTTAAAGGTGTTAAAATTTTTGAATTTAATATTCCTAAAATTAAAAAGAGAAATGAAATAAATATAAGGTATATATTAGGATCCTCCCCTTTTGTTAATGGCCAAGATCCAAATCCAACAAAAACGATAAAAAACAATATTCCAAAGCTTCTATTTGACGAATTTTTACGCATATATTTTCTTTAAATTTTTTACTCAAAGCTTAATATCATTAATACTGGATTTGTGTAAAGTTAAATAGGAAAAAACAATAATTGTTATGGAATATCTGCAAAATTTAAATCTCGAAATAGTAGATTTTATTTTTTTTTGTATTGTAATACTTCTAGCATCACTCGTGAGAGGTTTTAGTGGATTTGGTTTTTCTGCCTCAAGTGTATCTTTATTATCTTTTATTTTACCCCCCAAAGAAATAGTCCCGATTATTCTTTTATTAGAAATCATTGCTAGTTTTTTTATGATTCCAAGCATATGGAAAAAAATTAATTGGAAATTTGTAATTTATTTACTTTTAGGTGTTTTGTTAGGGACCCCTTTAGGAGTATATTTATTATCAATATTAGAACCACAAATTACTCATTTGTTTATCTCTCTAACAGTTTTGGGTTTCGCTTTTATGTTGCTAAGAGGTTACAAAAATAAAAATCTTAATCACAATAAATCAAAATTTTTTGTAGGTTGCATAGCTGGAACTGTTAATGGATTTGGAACTTTGGCAGGCTTACCTATAGCTCTTTATCTTTTAATAATCGCTGCGGAGCCTGCTGTAATAAGAGCCTCTTTAGCAGCATTATTTTTCTTTACAGATTTTTATGCTTTAATTCTTGCTTACTTTAATGATATTTTGAGTTTTACAGTAATATACAGAACTTTACCTTTAATAATTGTAGTGCCAATTGGAGTTTTAATCGGTACTAAGCTATTTTCAGGAAGTTCAAAGCAAAACTATAGAAAATATGTTCTATATTTTTTAATAATTGTATCTATTTTTGGTCTTATAAGAGTTTCAATTTAGTTTTTTTTGATTAGAAAAATATGTTTATAGCTGCTTAATAATTTTCTTCCGCCTGCACCAACTACACCTAAAATTATTGCTAAAAGTATAGCTAATGAACCATAAAGAAGTGGGTTATTATCAGACAATTTTGAAATAAATTTAGAGAAGAAATTCAAATTTTCAATATTTACAATTTCAGTATCTTTTATTTGTCTTACACCTTCATAAAAAAAAGTATCGTAGGCGATTGCTATAGCAACTGTACATAACAACATCGCAAATAAAGTTTTTAAATGAGAGCTATCAAGATATTGACCAATTTTTTGACCAACTTGAACACCTATAATAGAACCAATGACTAAAATAATAACCAGGACTAAATCAATTGAACCATAGTTGAATGCGTGTAAAATAGTTACCAATGCACTAATGAATACAGTTACAAATAAAGATGTGCCTGGAATTAATTTAATTGGCATACCAATCAAGTAAATCATTGCTGGTACCATTAAAAAAGCTCCTCCAACTCCGATTAAGGCTGCTACAAATCCAACAAGAACTCCAAGAATGATTGGTGTAAAGGCGCTTTCATATAGTCTTGATTTTGGAAATCTTAACTTTAATGGTAATCCATGTATCCAATAGTGAGTGTGTAGTTTTTTTTTAAAAATTATTTGTTTTCTTGCTCTATCTATTTCACTGGCGCCTTCGATGAGCATCAAAGTTCCTATGATCGCGAGTAGATACATATAAGAAAGAGAAATAATTAGACTAAGTTTGCCTGTTTCCTTAAAAAAAGTAAAAGTAATAATCCCTAAAAGAGTCCCTATTACACCTCCAATAATTATCATCAAGCCCATTTTGTAATCTAATGTATTTTTAAACCAATGCGTCATTGAACCAGAGACTGATGTCGCCAAAATATTATTAATTTCATTTGGAACAGCATATACTGGTGAAATTCCTAGAAAAATTAGAAAAGGAGTCATTAGAAATCCTCCCCCCACCCCAAATAGGCCAGATAAGACTCCAACAGCAAAACTTATAAATAAAATTAAGATTATATCAATGTGAACCTGAACAATAGGAAGATAAATTTCCATACCTAATTCATAGGTATTCCTCTTAATCTAGATTGTCAATCGAGTCTTTAATTAAGCAGCTACTTTATTGAGATTGTGTTTAGTAACCATCCCGCTTAAAAAGTTCCAAAGATATCTAGCAGTTAGTAAAGAGGCGTTTTCAGCCTTTTTTTGCTCATCTTTAGAGAGACCATCTAAAAGCTTTTCACACTCAGCTCTATGAATTACATCAGCAGATTTGTGTGCCTCAAAAAATTCTAATCCCTTTTTTGAATTTACGCCGTAAAACTTTTTTAAGCCTTGTATCTTGGTCTCTGCAATTTCAGGAATTTGTCTCTCATAAGTGTATAGAGATGCTAATCCCTCTGCATATGATTTTCTAGCTTGAGAAAAAAAATTATCAATCATATCCTTAGTGAACCAATCAAGTTTTGCATTTTCAATAGACTCATCAGCGCCTAACGCTTTAGCAAAATTTTTCCAAAGTTTTGGATGATCTGCATCTTTATTTTCCTCGTCTTGAAGATTTTCCAGAAGAATTCTTCTCTTTTCAATATCCTCACAAATTGAATGTGTGGCGCTTATATATCGAGGAAATGCTTTTACATGCTGATAATACTGTTCTGCGTAGTCTTTAATGATTTCTCTGGTCAATTTTCCCTCGTTCCAAAAAATTTGGTAAAACGGATGTTTAAGTAAATGGAACTTATCTAACTTTTTTCCTAGATTTGATGAAAACATTATTCTCCTTTGGTTACCGATAGCCTATAAAAAAACTGCTTTGGATTAAATAAAAAAATATCCACAATTGAAGATTGTATGAACGTAAATGTTCACGTTTTGATTCACTTTTGATTCACTTTGAGACTCAAAATACAACCTTAGATAGTTTTATCCACAGTTGCTAGAGGTCTTTCATCAATAGGTAAATGCAAAGCTGTTGCAATGAAAGATAAAATAATTGCTAAATACCACGCATAGTCGAAGCTACCGAATTGATCGTAAAAATAACCACCTAAATATGCACCTAAAAATGATCCGAATTGATGGTTTAAAAATACTATACCAAAAAGGAGAGTTAAATTTTTAGTTCCAAAAATTTGAGCAACTATTCCATTAGTTGCTGGCACTGTAGCAAGCCATAACAATCCGAATGAGGTTCCAAATAATACTGCGGATAAATTAGAGGCTGGTAAGAAAATAAATAATATTAATGTTACACCCCTTAAAAAATATAAACCACTTAAAAGAATTTTTTTACTATATTTATCACCTAAGTAACCCATAATAAGAGTTCCTATTATATTAAAAAAACCTATTAAAGCTAAAATAGCCATTCCAGTCCAATCAGCTAAACCTTTATCTTGAACATATCTTGGCACGTGAGTTGCGATCAATGTTATTTGAAAACCGCATACAAAAAAGCCAAGAATAAGTAATCGAAAGCCTTTATGCGCAAAAGACTCTTTTAAAACTTCATTTAAACTTCGATTGTCTATACTGGAATTAGTTGCAGTAATATTATTTTGAGGTAACTTTACAAATAAACCAGGTATACACATTAAAAACAATATTATCGAAAATATTATAAATGACATTTGCCATGTAGACATATTTTCAAAAATATTAGCTAAAATAGGAAAAATAAACATCCCTAAACCCCCGCTCGCAGTTACGTAACCTGCCGCTTTACTTCTATTTTCATTAGGAAAATGTTTTGAGATCATTGGGGTAAGAATTGTTCCAGCTGCTCCAGCTAATCCCAAACCAACAAATAAACCAAGATTTATTTGTAACCACATACCAGAGATATAATTATTACCCATTAGGAGCATAGCCATTGAATAAAAAACTAATGCAGGCACTATTACAACGTATCCTCCTAACTTATCGGAGACTCTTCCGAAAATTGGGGTAAAAATTCCCCAAAATATTGCGTGCATTGCTATAGCTAACCCAAATTCTGTATTAGATGTTCCTCCCGACACTTCAAAATTGTTTGAGTAAAGTCCAAAAGTCTGTCTTACACCCATCGTAGTGCAAACAACAAAACATGCAGCAATTAATGCATAAAAAGCAGTTTTGTTAGGAAAAAAATTTTTCATTAATGAATTTTTTTTAAACCTTTTTTTAAATCATTTATTAAATCTACTGGATCCTCTAAACCTATATGTAATCTAACAATATATTCATCTTTATCAAACCGATAAAATTGACGTCCTTTTAAATATTCATCCTTTTTTGAACTTTTAATTTCTTGAAGGATTGCTAAGCTTTCAAAACCACCCCAACTATACCCTATTCCAAATAGTTCTAATGAATTCACAAATTTAATTACTGAAGCTTTTTTCTTACTTTTAATAACTATCGACAATAAACCTGTGGCCCCAGAATAATATTTTTTCCAGAGCTTATAGTTTTTGCTTGAGGGATTGTGTGGATAAAGAATTTCTTTAATTTTTTTATGTTTTTTTAAAAAATTAATTACAGTTTTTGTATTTTCACTATGTTGTTTTAACCTTGTATCTAATGTTCTTAATCCTCTTATGATTAAATAGGCCTCATCAGCTGACATGCGATAACCAGACAATTTATAAAAAAACATTAATTTTTTAAAAACTTTTTTATTTACTGCTAAGGATCCCCCCATAGCATCAGAGTGGCCGGAAAAATATTTAGTTGCTGAACAAAAAGACATATCAAAACCTAAATTTAAAGGTTTTAGATAGAGTGGAGTTCCCCAAGTGTTGTCTAGTAAGGTGTAAATTTTCTTTTTTTTTGCCAACTTTGTAATTTTTGATAAGTCTTGAAACTCAAAAGTATTACTCCCAGGATTTTCGACTAAAATCATTTTTGTTTGCTTTGTAATTTTATTTTTTAAATCCTCAAAAGAGTCTGGATTGTAGAATTTTGCATTTATATTAAACTCTTTCATCAGCTCACTTGATATTTCTTTTGTCGGTCCATAAACGTTATCTGATACTAAAATTTCATCTCCAGGGCGACAAATGCTCATTAAAGCTAAAGCTATTCCTCCAAACCCAGTTCCAGTTAAAAAAACATGATAAGCTTCTTCTAATTCTTTTAATATATTTTCTAATTCTATGGTTGTTGAACTGCCATAACGACCATAGCTGTAATGACTTACTCTTTGGTGTTTTTTAATTTTTTTTTCATGCTGATAAAGTTCCTGCATTGAGTCAAAGAGTATAGTAGATGCTCTAATAACTGGCGGATTAGCAGATCTGTTTGCCAGATCTTTTGTAGGGTGTTTTAAAAATGTGCGTATAGACTTTTTCATAAAATAAGTATATTTGAACCTTATACAGTCCAAAACGAATTTGATATAAAAAAGGAGGCAAAAATATGGGTTACCCAAAAAAACACAGAGGCAGAAGAAAAATTGGCTCTAAGAAGAGAAGAGCAAGAAAAAGAAACAAGAAAAAATAATCAAAAAATTGTTATGCATGAAATAACTCAAATTAGAAAATTGAGTGTTTGGATATTTTTCATTCCATTAATAGCTATAAATCTTTGTCTATTTATTTCTCAAAATCCTGATTTTTTAGAAAATACCATGTTTAAAGTCGATCAGATTGGTAGATCAGCTTTCTCAATACCTTATTTAGATGGCAGTTTATCAATTAGTAGAGCCTCAAGGACATATCCTCAATATTTAATTTTTAAACCTGCAATGTGGCTTACTGCAATTCTTTTATTTTTTTATTGGAAAAATAATAATAATTTAATTAACAATCTCAAAGATACTAATTTTAATTACAAATTCAAAACTTTTGGTATTTTATCTGCAGTTTTTTTAGCTATTCATTCTGTTTTTTTAGGTATTAAGTTTGACATACAACTATACAAATTATTTAGAAGAGTTGTTTTACTTTTATTTATAATTTTTGAAATTATTGCTCAAGGTATTCTAGTTTACCATTTTTTTAAAATAAAAGGTAAATTGGAAAATTTAATTAATAAAAAAGTACTTTTTTTTAAAATGATTTTGGTCTCAATTTTAGCAACAGTTGGAATTTTGAGCCTTCCTATATTACTTCAATCTGGCAATACTCATTTTAAACATGCATTAGAATGGAATTATTTTGTTGGTGTAATTTTATTTTATTTATTTTCAAGGTTTTTTTGGAGAAGAACCACTTAAATTTCTAGGCTTTCGCCCAGAAATTTAGTAGTTTTGGCTCGTCGTTTTAGGCGCTACCGCCAAGCCATCCCGATGAACTATTCTAGCGCTACTAGGTTCATCTTTCTGCCCTTTAAGCTTGAACCTCTCGGTTTTTCCTTAAATGGCCAGTTAAGAGTTGCCTCTTAATTGATATTATTAAACCACAAAGGTTTTAAAATTTGTATCACTTAATGCGTGTCTTATTTATGAATGTTAATTAAGTGGATAAATTATTATTAAAAGTCTTATCAATCCAGCCGCCACCGAGAACTTTATCCCCAACTTCATCAGTTGAGTAAAATACGCACGCTTGACCTGGAGAAATTCCTGTTTCTTTATCCAAAATTTCTACTTCAGCATGATTATTTTTAAATGTTACTCTAGAATTTAAAAGTTTTCCAGTAGATCTAACTTTTATATAAATATTTTTTTCAAATTCTTTTCTAGAAGCTAAAATATTTAGATTTCTTAAATTAATTTTTTTTATTTCTAGATTTTCCTTTTGACCAACTATCACTGTATTTTCGTCAGCATTTATATTTATTACATACAAGGGTTTAGAGCTTGATATTTTAATACCCTTTCTTTGGCCGATTGTATAATTTATTATGCCGTTATGCTCACCAATTTGATTTCCAGATAAATCTATTATCTTACCTTTTTTAAAAGACTCTGGCTTAAATTTTTTTATCACAGAACTATAATCTCCGTTAGGTACAAAGCAAATATCTTGGCTATCTGGTTTGTCTGCTACGTTTAAATTTAGTTTTTTAGCAATTGATCTAGTTTCATCTTTTTCAATATTTCCCAAGGGGAATCTAAGATAATCAAGCTGCGCCTGCGTTGTACTAAATAAAAAGTAACTTTGATCTCTTTTATGATCTTTAGCTCTGTACATATTTCCATGACCATTTTTTTGAACTCTCGAAACATAATGCCCTGTAATTAATGCGTCAGCTTTTAAATCTTTAGCATATTTAAAAAGATCTCTAAATTTTACTGTTTGATTACATTGAACACATGGAATTGGAGTTTCTCCAGCTACATAGCTATCAATAAAAGAATCTATCACCTCAGATTTAAACTTTTTTTGGTAGTATAATATTTCGTGATTAATATTAATTTTTTCTGATACTCGTTTAGCATCCATTATATCTTGGCCAGCGCAACATTGTCTTCCCTCTTTAGATTGTTTAGCGTCATCATATAACTTCAGAGTAATGCCTGTAACGTCGTACCCTTCTTCTTTCATCATTGCAGCAACAACAGAAGAATCTACGCCTCCTGACATGGCTACTACAATTTTAGTTTCTTTTTTCGTTTTATTAATTCCTAGAGAATTCATATTTAAAAGTGTATAATATATTTACAATTTATTTTCCATCATGCTTATTGATTTTGAACCGGGCGATTATGTTAAAAATCCTGCAAATACGGACTGGGGTATCGGTCAAGTTCAATCAATAATAGGTAATAAAGTAACTGTTAATTTTGAAAATTTTGGTAAGAGAGTAATTAATATTGATAACGTTAAATTAGAAAAAATAGAAAATGAATGAAAATGATCTTAAAATAATAGCTGAAAGTTTAATTGAAAAATTCGATTATGCTGGAAAAGAGTCTATTAAGCTATTCAAAGAGGGTCTTAAGATACAAATTAAAGAAGATAGATCTCCGGTAAGCAATGGAGACTTACGAGTAAATCAACTAATATGTGATAAGATTTCTGAATTGACCCCAGATATTCCAATCATTTCTGAGGAAACCGTAGATTTAAAAAAAAAAAATAAAGCTAATGTTTTTTGGCTTATTGATCCCATAGATGGAACAAAAGAATACATTGCTGGAAAAGATGAGTATACATTAAATGCAGCTTTAGTGATCAATAAAGTGCCTGTTTTAGGATTAGTCGGTGTGCCAAGAAAAGATAGACTTTTTTTTACTTACGGACAAAACAAAAGTTTTCTTATCGAAAAAAATAAAACAAAAAAACTTGATTGTAAAAAGAAACAACCAAAAGGTAAGGTTGTCGCTTTATCAAGCGTTATAAAACCATCTGATATAATTTTAAATAAACTAAAGGAGTATAATGTTACAACAATTGTAAAAATGGCTAGCTCATACAAATTTTGTGTAATAGCTACTGGCGAATATGATATGTATGCTGCAAGAGAAAGAGCAAATGAATGGGATTATGCAGCTGGTCACGCAGTTGCTCAAAATGCAGGTGCGATAATTGAGACTTTAGAAGAAAAGCCTTTTTTGTATGGTAAAGAAGATTACAAAAATCCTAGCTTACTAATAAGACGTTCTAAAAATTTAAATGATTAAAACTATATTAATTATAATTTTATCAGTTAGCTTTTTTGGAATTTTGTTGTTTATCTTAGTTAGAAACGCTCTGAAAAGAAAAATCGATTTATTAGTAGAGGATGAAAAAAAAAGAAAGTCAGATAATCTTGATTAATTTTTTAAATTCATTAGCATCAAGGTCTAAAACTCTTTTTGATAAATCAAAACTAAATCCGCCCCTTGCTAAAATTCCCATATCTTTTTTATAAAATAATTCTCGATTACTCTCAGGTCTTAAAGGTCCTATTCTTCTTCTCTTACAAAGTTTTAAAGCTGAAACAAAATCTGGTTCGATTTGATCCTCTTTAATTTTTTCAATACTTTGTTTTACATATTTGTCATCAATTCCTTTGCTTCTAAGAGATTGATTAATTTTATTTAAGGAATAACCTCTTCTTAAAAACATTCTGGCTTTTGAGTCAGAGTACATTTCATCATTTAGAAGTTTATTTTTTTCCAAATTTGAAACTATTTCATCAATAATTGCGGTAACCTCTTTTTTAGATTTAGTTCCTTTAATTTTTGTTAAATATTTTTTTAACAAAAATACTTTGAGCTGTTGCTTAGATGGGCTATATTTCTCAAGATAGGAATAGGCCAAGTCTTTTAAATTAGTCGTTAGATCTTCAAAATCACTTTTATTTGATGTGGGATTCATTAATTTAATATACTATATTATTTTTAATGATAAATAATCTACTAGCTTTTGTTAATTCTGAAAATATTTATTTAATAGCAAACTGGGGGATAATTCCTTTTTGGTTTATGCTTATTTTTTTTCCTAATAATGGTTTAACTAACTTTTTTGTTCAATCAATTGTAGTTCCTTTGATTTTAGGAGTTGCATATGTTTATTTGTCTTACAATCTTTATTTAGAAAATGATATTTTTGAGGGTTTTGAACTTTATAAAGGTTTAGATGGACTATATTCAATGTTTGCAAATGAATATTTATTGTTGATTTTTTGGCTTCATTTTCTTGCTATTAGTTTGTTTACTGGGGCTTGGATAGCAAGAGATGCTAGAAAGTATTTTGTTCCAAAAATAATAACAATACCTTCTCTAGTTTTGACTTATTTTACAGGCCCGGTAGGATTGTTAATTTATTGGTTTTTTAGAATATTTTTCGCTAAAAAAATTAGTTTTGATGATTAAACCATTCGATTTTTACTTTGATTTCGTAAGCCCATATTCTTTCCTTGCTCATAAAGAGATTAGAAAATTTGAAAAAAAAGTTTCGATTAAAATAAGGTACAAGCCAATATTATTAGGTGGTTTACATAATTTACATGGAATAAAAGCACCTGCTTTTATACCAGCTAAAGCAAAGCATATGATAAGAGATTGTAAGCTAATAGCTGAAAAAAATAATGTAAAATTCAAATTCAACTCATATTTTCCAATAAGAAGCTTAAATTTAATGCGAGGAGTGTTTGTAGCAGAGGAAGATAATTTCAAGAGTTATTATATAGATAATATCTTTGATTCTATATGGCAGGATGGTCTAAATATGAATGATGATAACATTGTGCAGAAAGTTTTAAAAAATCTAAGTGTTAATCCAAAAACATTTATATTAAGATCAACCTCTTCATCTATAAAAGACTCGTTAAAAAAAAGAACAAGTGAAGCTTATGAAAAAGGAGTATTTGGTGCACCTACATTTGTAACAAATGATAAAATATTTTGGGGTCAAGATAGGATTGAGTTTGCAATTAAAGAAGCAAGCAAATAAATTATTTCTTCTCTTTTTCTACAACTTTTAAACCGGCATTTTTTAGAGCATCGAACCCTCCATCAACATGGGCTACATTTTTAAAACCCATATCAACTAAAGATTTGGCTGCTAAAGCTGAACGAAAACCTGCTGCACAAAATAAAACCATTTTTTTAATATCACCAATTTTATTTGCATTGTAATATGAACTATTAGGGTCTAGCCAAAATTCCAACATACCCCTAGGTATGTGTTTTGAATTTTCTATTGTTCCCTCATTCCACAGTTCACGAATATCTCTCACATCGACCAATGTAATTTCATTGTTATCAGATAACTTTTTTACTTCTTCTGAACTTAGGGTTTCAATGCTTTTTTTAGCCTCTTCGACTAATATTTGGGAAGATTTTATATTCATGGTATTAAAATACATATTCATGAAAGAAATTAAAAGTAGAAAAAAATCAGGTTTTTTTAAAAAAATATTAGTTAAAATCTGTCGGATAATAGGTTATGAACTAATAGATCAAAGTTCTCTTGAATTTCCTGTTTCAAACAAAAAAAACAGTGACACATTGAGTGTTCCAGGTAAAAAATCTTTCTCTTTAGGTGTAGGAGAATTTCCTATTACTAGAAAAGTTCAAGGTATCGATATTATAGTAAAAACATGCACTAGCGTTCAATTAGTATCACAAAATAAAAAAAGAATTTTTGAAAAAGAAAAATCAGAATACACATTTAGATCATTACAATCACTTTATAAGTCTGCTTTAGATCTTAAAGAAAAATTTCCGAAAATTTTTATTCAATTCACTATTATCGATATTGGTTCTGAAGTAGTTAGTAAAAATAAATTAATTTCATTTGTTAAAGATTTTCCTTTAAAGTTTATAGATCTTGATAAAAAAAAAATTAATATTGAGCCAGTAACTATAAATAAAAATAATGAAATAATTGAAAGTAATATGGCTAATACGATGAAATCAATTTATGAATCTTTTGATCAAGGTCAAAAATGTAAAGATTTAGTGTATTTTGTTGAAGATGATTATATTCATAAAACTGAGTCTTTAGCTGAAATGGTATTTGCTTACGAAAAATTCTCTTCTATTTTTGAAAGAGAGTTGTTTATGCTTTCAACCGATTATCCTTATCTATACAAAAAGATGGAGAATTCAAAAATTCTTGTTGGAGAAAAATATCATTGGAGAACTGTTAAAGAATCTTTATTAACTTTTTTAACAAGCAATCAAATGCTAGCTAAATATGAGAAAAAGCTTTTTGATATGGCTAAAAATGAAAGTAATCCATTTGAAAAAAATTTACATGAAATTTTCGATAAAGAGCTTTGTTTTTCACCGTTGCCTTCTTTAAGCATTCATTGCTCAAACGTGAATTCTGTTTTTGGTTTATCTCCGAATATAGATATTAAAAAATTGTGGGACGAAAATAAATTTTAAAAGAAAAGGCCCGATTACTCGGGCCTTACTTTAAATAACTTATCTAACGAGGGGGAATAAGTTACTAATCTCTAATTGCGTATGCTTGAACGCCAATTTCAGCTTTATCAGTTCCTAACCTTTCAGCTTCCTTACTTACTCTTAAACCTATCGTAGCTTTTAGTGCTACAAATACTGCATAAGAAAGTACAAAACTAAAAAGTACTACCGATAAAGTTCCAATAAATTGAGTACCAAAAGAGGTATCACTATTAGTTGCTGGGACAATTAAAGTACCAAAAATTCCAGCAAACATGTGAACCGGTATAGCACCTACAACATCATCTAAACCAAAACCTTCTAACATTTTAGTTCCGAAATACATGATAATAGCACCTATCGCTCCGATAAATATCGCTGCTAATGGGCTAGGTGTTAACGGCTCAGCAGTAATCGCTACTAAACCTGCTAATGCACCGTTTAACATCATAATTACGTCTGTTTTTCCACCAATTAAACGACTTACTGCAGCTCCAGCGAAAGTACCTGCTGCTCCTGCTAAGTGGGTATTAACTGCTATTTTACTTATAGCTGTTACGTCATCAAATGTTCCCATTGCAAGTTGACTCATTCCGTTAAATCCGAACCAACCAAACCAAAGTAGGAAAGTACCTAAAGTAGTAAGCGGAATACTTGACGCTGCGAAAGGAACCATAACTCTTTTAGATCCAGACCCAGTAAATCTACCGGCTCTAGCACCTAAAACTATTACACCTGCGAGAGCTGCTGCCCCACCACATGCATGGACTAAAGTTGATCCAGCAAAATCTGAAAATCCAGCAGATGCTAACCAGCCTCCGCCCCATTGCCATCCCATTGATATTGGATATATGAATCCCGACATAATTACTGCAAATACAAAGAAAGGCCAGATCTTAATTCTTTCTGCTACTGCTCCCGAAACAATTGATACAGTGGCACAAACAAACATTGTTTGAAAGAACCAGTCTGAACTATCAGAATATCCTGTGCCGATTTCTGAACCTTCGCTCCACATTGAAAATGAACCTATATAACCACCTTCTGGTATGCCATAAGCCATTTGATAACCAAATAGGAAAAAAATGATTGAGCAAAGAGCAAATTTACCTATGTTTTTTGCTGCAATTGTAGAAACACTTTTATTTGTTACTAATCCACTCTCCAACATACAGAAGCCAGCAGCCATAAATGCCACTAAAACTCCACCTATATAAAAAGCTAGTGAATTAAAAATATATTGACCTTCTTCAGAAACAGTTGTCTCTGCGAAAGTCGTTGATGGTATACTGCACAAAGCCAATATAGCAACAACTAAACTGAATAATTTTTTCATAAGACTCCTCCGTTAAGAGCCTTATAGTTTTTTTTTTATTTCTTAGAATTGAAAAGACCTATTTTTAGTTATGCAGTTTTTGCATGTAGTTAGCCCTTATTTGAGTTTTTTCAAATAAGGGCTAAATAAAACGTTTATCGGTTAAACATTTCTTTTAAGCTTTTAGCAGGTAAAAATTTTACCTTTTGTGATGCAGCTATTTGTATTGACTCACCAGTTCTTGGGTTTCTTCCAACTCTAGCTTTTCTTTTAGCTACTTTGTAAGTTCCAAAGCCTGCGATCTTTACAGTATCATCATTTTTTAAAGCATCTAAAATGATGGTTGTAATTGAATCAAATGTTCTTTCAGCATCAGCTTTGCTTTGACCCAGTGTGGACGATATTTTAGCTACTAATTGTTTTTTATTCATTTTAGCCCCTTTTATTTAATAATCTGAACAAAAAACTAATAAAATCAATGATAATTTGGTGTTTCACGTAAATATCAACACAATATATTGTAGGCCAGAAAACTATTGATTTTATTGGCTTTTTTGATGAAAAAAATGGCTTAAAATAAGCCTAAATCTTTTAGGTCGTTAAATGTTGTAAAAAACATTAGAGAAAGTAGCAAAAAAAGACCGATTCGAAAGAACCCTTCCTGGGTTTTTTGCGTCAAAGGTCTACCTAAAATCTTCTCAAAAGCGTAAAACATTAGATGTCCCCCATCTAGCATAGGAATTGGTAATAAATTAATAAATCCTAAGCTTATGGAGATGTAGGCCATAATACTTAAAAAAGCTACAAAGCCTAGTTTAGCTACTTGCCCGGTGATTTTAGCTATTTTTATAGGTCCGCCAAGTTGGGTAGTGTCTCCAGTCCCTTTAAACATGGAAATAATAAAGTTCCAAGAGGCGTCTATTACAAACCAGGTTTCCTTAATGGCATAAAATAATGCAGTAGCTGGGCCTAATCTTTCTCTATTAATCTCGTTATTCAAAGGAGCTATTTTTATCCCGATTATCTTTTTATTTGCTTTGTTGCCTAAAGAGTCCTGACCTTTAACGATCTCAGGTTTAACAGAAAATGTCATTTCACCATCATTTCTTAAAATACCAATATTTATAATTTCTGAGGATGATGAATTTATGAATGCAGAAACTTCCATAATGCTTTTAACATCTTTACCATTGATAGATTTGATAATATCTCCTGACCTGATGCCAGCCTCTTCTGCTGGGCTTTCTATTTGAACTTCTTGTATTTGTGCAGGGGTAAAATCTTTTCCAGCAAACATATAAATGAATGCAAAAATAAGTATTGCTAATAAAAAATTTGCAAAAGGCCCGGCTGCTACAATTATAGATCTTTGATACAAAGGTTTAACTACAAATAGTTTTTCTTGGTCTTCTTTGTTGTATTTCTTTAGTAGTTCTACTTGCTCTGCTTGACTGAAAACATTTCTGTCACCAAAAAATTTTACGTAACCGCCAAGAGGGATTGCGCAGAACTTCCATCTCGTTCCATATTTATCATTAAATCCAAAAATTTCTTTACCAAAGCCTATGGAAAAATCTGTAACCCCTACGCCATATTTTTTGGCGTAATAATAATGGCCATATTCGTGTATAAATACTACAACTGTAAGTAGTATTATAAAGGGGATTATAAATGAAATTAAAATTTCCATTCGTTTACTTTACTAAATAAAAAGTTTCTAAACGCTACAAGTCTAGCATTATTTTTTAATGATGATGGATATACAAAATGAGTTTCCGTTGGTTTTCCAGGTTCGTCAGGTAAAACTTTTGTTATACCACTAATGTTGTGAGTTATATAATCTGGAAGCGCAGCTAAACCAACTCCACTTTGAACTGCAAGTAACAAACCATAAACACTATTTACTTTCATTAAAGATCTCCTTTTTTTTCCGTCTTTCGAGCCAACTTTCAACACCCAATCAGGATTATAAACAGGAGATGGAGCTCCTTTACCGTAAGTAATAAATTTATGTTTATCTAAATCTTTAAGTGTTTTTGGATAACCGTTTTTTTTTAAATATTCATTTGAACCGTAAATATGATAATTAAAATCAACAAATTTTTTTTGAATTAAGTTTAGTTGTTTAGGTCTTCTCATCCTAATTGCTACATCGGCTTCCCTAGTAGCTAAATCAAGTTCCCTATCATCAAATATTAACTCTATCTCAATACCAGGGTTAAGATCCATAAACTCTTTAATCCTTGGAGTTAACCATGTAGTTCCGAAACTTACGACAGTAGTAACGACTAATTTTCCATTAATCTTATCTTTTTGACCACCAAGATTTGACTCAACATCTTTAAGTTTTGAAATAATTTCATGAGCTGCTTTAAAAAGGTACTCGCCATTTTCTGTAAGAACTAATCCTCTCGCATGACGTTCGAATAGTTGAACTTTTAGATCACCCTCTAAGCCTTGTATTTGGCGACTTATTGCAGATTGGCTTAAATTTAGGATTGTGGAAGCTTTTGTAAAACTTGAGGCCTCAGCTACAGTATGAAAGATCTTTAATTTATCCCAATCCATATTAATATCTGATTATAGTTTATTTATTTGGATTTACTATAGCTCTTCCAAAGAACTCACCTTTTAACATTTTTGGAAAGGTATCTAGAAGTTCAGTAAACGATAGCTCTTTTGTAAATGATTGGACTTTAGAAAAATCAATTAATTTTGCAGCTTCACCCCAAATAAATACTCTTCTTTTTATAGAAGATCCTGACGAATCAATCCCCCACAATTTTACTCCTCTGATTATGAAGGGCATAACAGTGGTATTTATTTTTATTCCTCCTGCATTACCGCATGCAGCTACTATTCCACCTGGTTTAGTTTGTGCAAAAATTTTTGTTAAGGCTGCGCCACCGACAGTATCAACAACGCCATCCCAAACACCTTTTTCTAAAAGTTTACTCTCACCTTCAAATTCTTTTCTATCGATAATATTTTTTGCTCCCAAATTTTTAAGATATTCATTTTTATCTTTTTTACCAGTCACAGCATGAACATCGTATCCCATTTTGGATAAAATCATTACAGCAATGCTTCCTACTCCTCCTGTGGCTCCTGTAACTAAAACATCTTTTACTTTTTCACCTAGTAATAACTCTTCTTTTGCTCTTACTGCTGCAGCGCATAATAAAGCTGTAAATCCTGCTGTACCTAACATCATAGATTTTCGAGAATCTAAATCTTTTGGCATTTTAATCAAAAAATTAGAGTCGACTTTTGCATACTGTGCAAAACCACCAAAATAAGCTTCACCTACTCTAAATCCTGTTAAGATTACTTTATCGTCTTTTTTAAATTTATTGTCTTCACTTTCAACTACAGTGCCTGAAAAATCTATGCCTGGAACAAAAGGAAATTTTCTTACAATCTTTCCTCCATTATTTAAAATTAACGCATCTTTATAATTAAGACTTGAATAATCAATTTTGACTAAAACGTTTCCATCTTTAAGATGACTTGTGTCGATTTCTTTAATTTCTCTTGTAAATTTTTCGTTTTGATTATCTATTACTACAGCTTTAAATTTTTGAGACATTTATTTTTTAATATATCTTAAATATCTATTTTGAATACCTAAGTCTTCTCTGAAAGAACCTAAAAAATAGTTAGTAACTGTTGTAGCTCTCTCCTTTTTGACGCCTCTCATGGTCATACATTGATGAGCAGCATCAATGGTAACTGCTACTCCTTTCGCGTCTAATGAATTCATTAAAGTTTTAGCGATCTGCATTGTAAGTCTTTCTTGAGTTTGAAGTCTTTTGGAAAATATTTCTACCGTTCTCGCTAATTTACTTAAGCCCACAACCTTTTCGTTAGGAATATAAGCTACATGCGCTACTCCAATTATAGGTGCCATGTGGTGCTCACAATGACTTTCAAGTGTGATGTTTTTTTCCACTACCATATCGTCATATCCCTCCACGTCTCCAAATGTTTTGGATAAATCAGCTTCAGCATCTTGATGATAACCTTTAAAATATTCCTTAAATGCTTTAATTACTCTTTTTGGTGTCTCTACAAGACCTTCTCTGTTTGGATCTTCTCCTATCCATTTAAGAATAGTTTTAAACGCCTCTTCGGCCTGTTTATCGGAAACTTCAGGCTTTTTTGAGGATGTTTTATCTGCGTCTTTAACTAACTTCATTGTTTAAAGGTTTTATAGGACATATTTGATTAATGCAAATTGCTATTTTGTCTTTTTTTCATTATTTTACCCTCATGTTCAAAAAGAGAGAAAGCGTTTTTGAGGTAGAAGAAGGAAAATTTCTATCTCCTAAATTTGATAAAGATGGACTTATTCCAGTAACCACCTCTGACAGTGGCTCTGGTGAATTATTAATGCACGGTTACATGAATGATGAAGCTCTAAAAAAAACAATTGAAACTAAAGAAGCTCATTATTGGAGCAGATCGAGGAAAGAAATTTGGCAAAAAGGAAAAACAAGCGGTTTTGTACAAAGAGTTATTGATTTAAGAATAGATGATGATCAGGATTCATTGTGGATGTCTGTAGATATAGGGAATGGAGCAAGCTGCCATGTTGGTTATAAGTCATGTTTCTATAGATCAATACCTTTAGGGAAAATTAAAAATTCTGAGGCAATTAAATTAGAATTTAAAGAGAAAGAAAAGAAATTCGATCCGAAGAAAGTTTATAAGGGACAACCAAACCCTACAAAATTATAATTATGCAAGTAATAAGTCCTTTTGGACCCAAGATAGCTAAATTAAAATTTTCGAATAAATTGATAAAAAAAATTAATCTCGAAGTTGAAAATATCCTTAATAAAAAAAAATTATTAAAAAAACTTGACTACTCAAAAAAATTAGTTGGGCAGGTAAAACAAGAATTTCAATTACCAAAAACTTTTATAAAAAAAAATTTGGAAAAAATAATATCTTATGAGGTAAAAAAATATATTTATCAAACTTTGGGTAAAAAAGTAAAAAAAATTTCAATTAAAAATTTCTGGATAGTTAGACAGTTTAATAATGAATATAACCCCATACATTACCACGATGGACATATTTCTGGTGTAGGCTATTTAAAAATTCCAAAATTTATTTCTAAAAATAAAAAGAAATCAAAAATTGATGGCACTATTGATTTTATTAATGGAAATAAGATGTTTTTAAGTGACAGTATTTATAATCATCAGCCAAAAGTTGGGGATGTAATTCTTTTTCCTCATTATCTAATGCATACGGCCTACCCTTTTAAATCAAATGAAGAAAGAAGATCTTTTTCATTTAATTTAGAAATAGATAGTAAAATTGCTAATGTTTTTTCAAGATGAGTGATGAAATTCAAAAAAATGTTTTCGGTGAACCTTTAGAGCCATGTTCTAATGATCCTTTAACAGGTTGGTTTAGAGATGGATGTTGTAATACGGACAAAAATGATAGAGGAGTTCATACAGTTTGTGCAAAGGTCTCAGAAAAATTTTTACTTTGGTCAAAAAAGGTGGGCAATGATTTAATTACACCGCACCCGGAATTTGGTTTTCCAGGTTTAAAGGATGGCGATAGTTGGTGTGTTTGTGCTACTTGGTATGCTAGAGCAATAGAAGAAGGCGCTGCATGCTCAGTATTTTTAAAAAAAACAAATATTAAAACTTTAGAATTAATACCGATTGAAAAATTAAAAAAATTTGCTGTTGATCTATCTTAGTAAACTTTTGAGCCCCTAGTCTTTATAATTAACTCAAGTTCTCCGTATTCCTTACAATTACAATTTTTAAGAACTTCAAGTCTCTCATTGGCTTTATCTATACGATTAGTTTGTACGTAAAGTTCACCCAGATATTCATTTATACCATTATGATCTGGTTTAATGCTTAAACCTTTTAAATAAAATTTTTCAGCTTGATCAAAGTTTCCAACTTTTCTTGATGTAAATCCCATATAATTGAGCACATCTGGATTTTTCTTATCTGATTTATAGGCTTTCTCTAATTTTTTAAAAGCTTGTGAGTAAAGCTTTTTAGCTTTTTCTGGTTTTTCTTTTTTTTCCAACTTTCCAGCTCTTTTTACTAATTTTACTGCATCTTCATACAAAGAGTCCTTTGATGAGTCACTACTGCTGTCGCTTCCAGCAGCCATTAGGCTTGTGCTCAAAAAAACAGCTGTTAATAAAATGTAAAAAAATCTCATAAAGTATATGTAACAACTTTAAACATAATTGTTATGCGACAGATGATCTTCCCCCGTCTACGCCGAGAATTTGACCAGTTATCCAAGAACTCTCATCGGTTAATAAAAACTTTGCAACTGAGGCGGAGTCCGAACCTTCCCCAATCCTTTTCATTGGATGCATTTTAGCTATGCCTTCGGCTACTTTTTCATTTTTAAGGAGAAAATTTGAAATTTTTGAGTTTGTTAAACTAGGTGCAATACAATTTACTCTTACATTAGGAGCTAACTCGGCTGCCAACGCCAAAGTAAGTCCTTCAAGTGCTCCTTTCGCAGACGAGACAATCGCATGATTTGGAAAGCCTTGCTTCACTGCAACTGTTGAAAATAAAACAATGGACCCTTTATTTTTTTTTAAATTATCTGCCAATGATTTTATGATCTCTGTTGCTGAGATAAGGTTTAAGTTAAATGCTTGCATAAAATCACTCTTTTTAGTTAACTTTAAAGGCTTCAAATCAATTGATCCAATACAAAAAGCTAATCCATTTATAGGATCGTCTTTTAAATCATTTAATATTTTTTCGGAAAAATTTTCCTCTAATACGTCACAAACTGTAAAAGAAGAGTTTAATTCTTTAGCTATTTCAGATAAACTAGATTGATCTCTACCAACTAAATGAACTTGTTCTCCATCTTCTACAAGTTTTTTTGCTAAAGAAGAGCCTATTGATCCAGTTGCGCCTAAAATTACTTTTTTCATAATTAAAAATAACATTATTAGTGGTTATTTACATGCAAATAATGACGCGTGTAATATCTAAATAAAATATGTATTTTATCACTTATGAAGCTTTTTATAATTTTAGGAAATCAACTATTTAACCCAAAATATCTCTCAGATTATAAAGATCATACTTTTTTTATGGCAGAGGACTATGGTTTATGTACTTTTGAAAAACATCATAAATTAAAAATACTTTTATTTTTATCTTCAATGAGATCATTCAAGGATGAACTTAAATCAAAAAATTTTAATTTAATATATAAAGATGTAAATAAAGATTTTAAATTATCCTACGAAAAAAAATTAGAAAAGACTATTAAAGAAAAAAAGATAAGAGAAATTACTTTTTTTGAAATTGAGGATAAATTTTTTGAAAAAAGAATATTAAATTTAGGAAAAAAAAATTCACTTAAGATAAATCAGGTCAGATCTCCAATGTTTTTAATGGAGAGAAAAGAGTTTAAAGATTACCTTTCTAAAAATAAACGGCCTTTCATGGCAAATTTTTATAAAATTGTAAGAACAAAAATGAATTTATTGATGAATAAGAATGGAACTCCAAAAGGGAATAAATGGAGTTTCGATGAAGAAAATAGAAAAAAACTTCCTAATACTATTAAAGTTCCTGCAATTTCTAAAGTAAAAGAGACAAAGGAAACAATTACTCTTAAAAAATTTATAAATTCTAATTTTAAAGACCATCCAGGGAATACTGATAAATTTTGGTTTCCAACAACACGAAAAGATGCAAGTAAATGGCTTGATGAGTTTTTGAAAGAGAGAATAAAGCTTTTTGGGGATTATGAGGATGCAGTAACAGATAAATCAAATACTGTTTTTCATAGCGCGCTAAGTCCACTTATAAACTTAGGTTTAATAGCCCCAGAAGAGATAATAGAGAAATTAAGAAAGATTGAAAATAAAGTACCTATGAATTCCTTAGAAGGTTATATCAGACAGATTATAGGTTGGAGAGAATTTATGAGAGGAATTTACCAAAACTATGATCAACGATTAGATAACACTAATTTTTTTAGTCATAAAAGAAAAATGAAAAAATCTTGGTATGACGGAAATACTGGTTTAGATCCGTTAGATCATGCAATCAATAATGCAAAAAACTACGGCTGGTCTCATCATATTGAAAGGCTAATGATATTGGCAAACATAATGAATCTTTGTGAGATAAATCCTAAACAAGTTTATAAATGGTTTATGGAAATGTTCGTAGACTCATCTGACTGGGTAATGGCGCCAAATGTTTATGGAATGGGGTTATTTAGTGACGGCGGAATATTTGCAACTAAACCTTATATTTGTGGATCTAGTTATTTTCTTAAAATGATGCATTTTAAAAAAGGTCCTTGGTGTGATGTTATGGACGGACTATATTGGAAATTTATAGATAGACATAAGAAATTCTTTTTAAAAAATCCACGTCTTGCAATGATGGTTAGGGTTTCTGAAAAAATGAATAAAGAGAGAAAAATAAGAATTTTTAAAGCCGCTAATAATTTTATTAAAGAAAATACTAATGGTTAAAGTTTTTTTTAACAATTCATGTAATATTTGTAGAGCCGAAATCAATCATTACAAAAAACATAGTGATAGCAGCGTAGAATGGATAGATGTTACTAATAATGAAGAAGCGCAGAAAGTTACCTCCAAATCATACAAAGAACTTTTAAGAAGAATGCATGTTATACAAGATGGTAAAATAATTGATGGGGCAGAGTCTTTTTTAATAATTTGGAAAAATGTTCCTAAATATAATTTTTTATATAAAATATTTAAAATTAAACCTTTGTTTTTCATATTAAATATTTTCTATGAGATTGCAGCTTATTTCCTGTTTATAAAAAATAAACACCTTCTGAAAAATGAAAAAAGCTAATTTGCCTAAAAAAACTTGCCCAGTTTGTAATAAAACTTTTGCATGGAGAAAAAAATGGAGACTTAATTGGGATAAAGTAAAATATTGTTCGAAAAAATGTTCTTCAAAATAAATTATTGTAATTTAAAACTTGTCAAAATTTTAGGAATGTTATTTTTAAAATTAAAAAATCCTTTATTAGAAAATTGCCAAGAAAATTTATCTTCCTCATTCAAAACAAAGTTTAATTTTAAATTTCGCTTTTTTCGAATAGTATTTAAAAAAGAAAAATTTTCTCCTATGCACGGGTGAACTACATCAAAAGAGTTAATTTCAGTTACAAGAGTTTGAAATTTTACCTCATCTATGATTTGTAAATCTTTAAATCTTTTTTTTTGATCATTAATTATTTCTGACTTATAGTCTAGAACCTTTTGTTCAAGCTTTAGCTTTCGAACATTATTACTCAGTAAAACTAAGTAAATATTTTTATATTTTTTTAAATTTTTATTTTCTAAATTTAATTCGTTCTCAAAAAGTAATAAATTTTCATTTGAATTAACTTCTGTAATAAAATTAAGTGGATTTAATTTATATTCTCTTTTATCTGTTAAAGGTAAGGCATTCTCATTTAATTTAATATTCTTATATTTATTATTTGTGAACTTGCTAATATTCCAAGACTGTGCAACATAGTGCTTTCCTTTAGTTTGTAAGCCTGCAACCCATCTCCAACTTAAAGTGTTAGAGGCAGCGTCGCCATCATACAAGTGTTTCATAAAAAACTCTGCGCCTTTCTGCCAGGGTAAATTTAAAGTAAATATCCAAATACTAGCAAACCACATTCTTGTATGATTATGTAAATAGTTATTTTCTTTAAGCTCTTTTACCCAATCATTAAAACATTCAATTTGAGTTCCACCATTGATTGCTTTTTTATAATTGTCATCTTCCTTCAATACTTTTAAATCTTCTGTAAAGTCAGTCCAAACTTGAGGTCTAAGTTCTAGCCATCCTTTCCAATAGACCCTCCAGAAAATCTCTTGGATATATTTTTCTACTTTTTGATATGAAAACTTTGATAAAACAGTTTTAGCTACTTCATACTCAGTAATTAATCTATGGGAGATATAAGGTGACAAGCAAGATACATTTGATTTGTTATCTGGTCCTAAATCAAAATTTCTTTTAAAACTATAATTTGCTAGTTCGCTGTTAATAAAAGCATCGAGCTGCTTTAAAGCTCCATCCCTTGAGATTTTGAATTTCATTAATCTTCGTCATCCCTCCACTCATCAATAAAAAGCTTCCAGCACGCAAAAGATACGCAAACAATCCCAACGCAAAAACCTAAAAGCACACCATTTTGCTTGCCTAAATATATTGATCCATAATGAGTACTTAGTATTGGAGGCACAACTAAAATTGCTCCAATAATTAAATACCGTATTGCAAAGGGAGGTCTTTTCAAATTGAATTTCCTTGATCAAGTGGCATCGAAACTGCTGTAGTGAACCAACAATTTGTACAATTTTCCTCATTGCCTTTACTTACATGCCATTCATAAAAAAATTGTTGTTTCTCATCGCTTAAAACTTTTACTCCATAAACAAATTTATTTTCAGTATTTGTAATTAAGTCTATCTTATGTGAAAAATGGTTTAACAATATTCTATAATGTACATCGTAAAGCATAATTCTAAATCTGGGATATGGGCCAGTCATTTTTTTATTATCAGGATGAGCGAAGATCCATGTTTGTTTTATGCCGTTATCTTTATCGTCATTATTTTTTAAAGCATCTAATTGTATTTTGATAACATCATAAGCAGATAAATTTTCAGCTGGTTTTATCATTTCTGCATTTGCTGAACTTACGAAACCAACAAAAAAAATTGCTAAAATTATTTTTTTCAATTCCATATTTCTCTCAAAGTATCTTCTCTTTTACACGCCTTTTTATACATTAGATAACGAATAAAATTCTTTTCATAATAATCTTGGTGATAATCTTCTGCTTGATAAAATTCCTCAAATTTCCATACTAAAGTGACAATTTTTTTACTAAATTTCTTTTCCAAATTATTAAAGGATTTATCAATCAATTCTTTTTCTAGTTGATTTTGATAAAAGATTACTGATCTATAGCTCTTACCTTTATCACAAAATTGACCTTCTTCGTCGAAAGGATCTATATTTCTCCAAAAAATATTAAGTAATTTTTCATAGTTTACTTTGTTTGGATCGTAAGTTATCTCTAAAGCTTCTACGTGACCTGTGTCTTTATAAATAACATCATGGTAGGTAGGATTTTTTAAATGCCCACCTGAATAACCTGAAACTGTGGATAAAACACCCTCAACTCCATCAAAGGACTCCTCCATACACCAAAAGCATCCTCCAGCAAAATATACTTTTTTAAAATTTTTTGATTGAGCAGACGTGCTTATTAAAAAAATCAATATTATAAATAAATATTTTTTCATATTTTAATGATATATTAATTTTTATGGAAAACGATGATCATATTGTCATACACAATAATAAAGATACAGCAGATAATATTTGCGAAGAATGCAAAAAAGAAGATGAAAGTGTAAAACAAAACTTAATTATGCATAGCTACAAAATTTGTAACAGTTGTAACCTTTCAAAAAGAATTTTTCCTCTTTAGAAACCCTTAAATAAAACGATAATTAAGAATAAAAAGAATGCTTGCGCTAGCCAAGAAACTATAACAACTCCAAATGCTTTCCAAAGGCTATCGTAGTCTAATGCAGATTTAACTGCAACAACCATACAAGCAAGCATCCAGAACGCTGAACCTACAAATGTTACTGTCATTAATTCTGGTGTGACTCCAAAAACTCTGATTAATCCAGGTGCACTTGAAAACCCAATCGTTCTTAAAAGTTCACCATGATCACTTTTGGTTTTAATATCCCCAAAAAGTTTTACACCAACAAAATAAATAATATAAGCCCACACATACCAGCTTAAAAGAGAAAGTGCAGGAGCAATTAGAAAATTTGAAGCTCCCAAATGCAAAGATCCAACACCGGCAGCAAGACTTGATAACACAACTACAATACCTGCTTGAAAAGTAGCTTTTTTATCTTTTTCAACTTCTTCGTAAAGATCTATATCTATTTTGATAGCTCTAAAAACTCTATTTATAAATAAATTAATCATTTTTTTGTAAAAGGTTTTAGTAATCTTAGAATCTTGTTATGTAAAGCTTTATTAGATGAAGCAATAATATTACCTCCTATTTCTGGGGGTTCATTTTTCCAGTTAGTTACTATTGCTCCTGAGTTTTTGATTATGGGTATTAAAGGTAAAATATCATAAGGCTTTAAGTTAGCTTCTATCACAGCATCTACTGTTCCCTCAGCTAATAAACAATAATTTAAAGCATCAAACCCAGCTAACCTAAATGACCAACCAAATTTCTTTATAACTTTTCTTTGCCTTTCATAGCTTAAGGTTCCATGAAAGTTTCCGATAATTTTAACTGTTTTTAAATTGCTATTATTAGAAGATTTAAGAATTTTTTTTTTATTATTTTTGAAAATATAGGATTTTTTTTGATCGTTTATATAAAATTTATTTAATTCTGGAAAATTTGCTAATCCAACTTCTGATTTTTCTTTAAAAGAAAGGCCAATTAAGTTGGACCAAGTCGGCGCTCCAATAACAAAAGCTCTTGTACCATCTATTGGGTCGATTGACCATTGAAAATGATTATCAGACTTTTTATCGTCAAACTCTTCTCCGATAATAGAATCATTAGGAAATTTTTTTAGAATTAATGATCTTATATATTTTTCAAAAGATTTATCAAAATTAGTTACCGGATCAAAATCTTTCTTATTTTTTGATTTATTATTTACTTTAATTCCAGATTTTGATTTTTTTTTGTAAAATGAATTTAACTTTATTGGTAAAGATTTTAGAAAATTAAAAGTTTTTTTGTAGTTCATGCGTGTGTATAGCTTAATTTAGTTTAAAATAAAAATATTAAAATTTAACACTAAAGCGTAACCGCTCCATAAAAAGTAAGGAACCATCAAAGAAAAACTAATCTTATCCTTTAAATAATAAATTTTCATTAGGAGAACTATAAATATGAGAATTATAACTAAATCTAGTAATGCTAGTCCTATTTGATGAAAACCAAAAAAAATAATACTCCAGATCATATTAAAAAAGAGGTGTAAAAAATATAAATTTAAAATTTTATTATCATAGTAGTTTATCCAAATACGCCAAATTGCTACTGACATTAGGATATACAAAACTGTCCATACAGGCCCAAACACCCAGCTCGGAGGATTAAAACTTGGAAGAATTATCTGAGAATACCAAGGCTCTTTATAAGTCGCAGTAGTAAATCCACCAATTCCAGATGCTAAAAATGTTATTAAAAGAATGAATGTAAGAGATAAATATTTATTCTTAGTCATAAATTAAGGTATAACTAATTTATGTCAGAAAATCAGAAAAAAATATGGATTACAGGTGCAAGTAGCGGAATCGGAAAAGCAGTAGCTGAAAAATTTGCTAACGAGGGATGGAAAGTTGCCGTATCTGCAAGAAGAAAAGAACTTTTGGATGAGTTAGCTAAACATAACAACATAAGTTCATTTCCCCTGGATGTAACCAACCAGACCCAAATAAATAATGTTTTTAAAGATATTTTAAATGATTTTGGCAACATTGACATTTGTTTGTTCTCAAGTGGAACTTATGAGCCAAAAGACGAGCAAAGTATAGATCCAGATAAAATTAAAAATGTAATTAACGTTAATTTTTTAGGGGTTATTGATTGTGTAAAAGTTGTTGAAGATTATTTTAAAAATAAGAAATCTGGACACATTTCGATAGTTTCTTCTATTGCAGGTTACAGAGGTCTGCCAAATTCAAGTGGTTATGGTCCCTCAAAAGCAGCTCTAACTAATTTTAGTGAAAGTATTTACTTTGATTTTAAAAAATTTGGAGTGAGGGTCTCAGTTGTATCACCAGGTTTTATCAAAACTCCTTTGACCGATAAAAATGAGTTTCCTATGCCATTTTTAAAAACTCCTGAATACGCTGCAGATAAAATTTATAATGGCTTGGTGAAAGGAAATGCTTTTGAAATTCATTTCCCAAAAGGGTTAACTTTAACTTTGAAATTTTTAAGAATATTGCCTTATAGACTTTATTTATTTTTAGTAGACAAATTAGTTAAACGTTAAAATTGAGACAAAAAGTCTTTAATTATTAACTGAAAATTTTGTATTATTATTAATGAGAAAAAAAATTTATAAAAACATAATTTTAGGAGGATTTTACTTTTTTTTAATAAAAGGGTTAATATGGCTTGCTTTAATCGTTGCAGCTGCCTTAGGAATTGGTAATTTTTTTTAATATGTACATAGCAATGAATAGATTTAAAATAGTTCTTGGAAAAGAAAAAGCTTTTGAAGACGTGTGGAAAAACAGAGAAACGCATTTAGAAAATGTGCCGGGATTTAAAAAGTTTAACTTAGTTAAAGGAGAAAAAAAGGAAGATCATACGCTTTATGCATCACACAGTATTTGGAATTCAAAAGAAGATTTTGTAAATTGGACTAAATCTGAAGCTTTTAGACTTGCACATAAAAATGCTGGTCAACACCAAAATCTATATTTAGGTCATCCTAATTTTGAAGGGTTTGAAAAGGTAATTTAAAATGGAAAATGAAGAATTTAACAAAGAATTTAGAGTTTTAAATTTAACAATTGAAAAATTATCGCTTTATTATGGAATTTTTTTAATTATTTGGGGAATAATAGTAAGTTTTGTTAGCGGAAGTACATCTGCAACTTCTTATATTCCATCTTTTTTAGGTTTTCCTTTATTTGTTTTTTCATATTTAGCTATAAAGTTTCCATTAAAGAAAAAATTATTTATGCATATTGTTGTAATTTTTGGTCTTATTATTTTTCTTGGCGGGTTAGACTTTATTAGAACTTTAATAAGCGGATATGCATTTGAAAATTTTTGGGCAGATACGTCTAAAATAATGATGTTGCTGACTGGACTCTACTTTGTAATTCAATGTGTAAGATCGTTTATCTTTGCAAGAAAAAATAGAGATTAAATATTCAATTGTTATAAGTTTGATTCAACAAACTCCCAATTAATTAGTTTATCAAAAAAGTTTTCTAAGTAAGCTGGTCTTTTATTTCTGTAATCTAAGTAATAAGAATGTTCCCAGACATCACACCCTAATAAAGGTTTCATATTATGAATGATTGGGTTTTCGGCATTTGGTGATTTAGTTACTACAAGCTTATCTTCTTTTAAAGATAACCAGCACCATCCAGATCCAAACTGAGTGACTCCAGCATTGATAAATTCTTCCCTGAATTTTTCAAAACTTCCAAAATCTTGTTTAATTTTATTTTCAAGTTTTGATGGAACGTTTCCCCCTCCATTAGGTTTCATGCATTTCCAAAAAAGATTATGATTCCAGTGTTGACTTGCGTTGTTAAAAATACCTGCCTTTTTTTCAGAGGATGATTTTTTAATTATTTCTTCCAGAGACAATTTTTCATAATCAGAACCTTTTATAAAATTATTTAGATTTGTAATATATGTTTGGTGGTGCTTACCATGATGTAAATCTAAAGTTTGCTCTGACATTATCGGAGAAAGAGCTGAATTAGCGTAATCTAATTTAGGAAGTTCAAACATTTTAATCTTTTACAAACATTACAGTTAATTCTGCAACTTTAATACCAAATTTAGTCATTGTCGCTCTATTTATTGCCACACGCTCATCTTGCATAAAAATCCAATCATCAAAAGTAATTTTAACATTTTTGCCTTTAACTGGCACAAGCAATACATACTCAAATTTAAAAGCTGGGCCATATGAATAACCTTTAGCTGTGCCTACAACGTCAGAAGCTGTTCCTTCATAATTATTTTCATCAATTTTTTTTATGGTCCATTGACGAGTTTGTCTTTCTCCATCGTTCCAATCAAAAACTTCGTCTAAAATTAGCTGTGACCCATCCCATTTTCCGTTTAAATCTGCTTTAAATTGCCTTGTAACTTTCCCAGATCTATTTTGTAATACTCCCCAAGCTTTAACATTACCTGATAAATAATTTTCGATAACTAGTCTTGGTTTTTGGTCTTTAAAATCTGTTGGTTTCATTTTATTCGCGCATCCTGTTGTTAAAATTAGTAAACATAGTCCTATAAATTTTTTCATGATGAATATCTATTAGACATAGAGAATTGAATCAAGTTAATGTTTTTAGACTTAAAACCGCCCTCACAATAAGATAAGTAAAACTCCCACATACGCTTAAAATAATCGTCAAAACCAAGAGGGCTAATTTTTTCCCAAACACCTAAAAAATTTTCTCTCCAAGTTGCTAAAGTTCTGGCATAATCGTCCGAGTAATTATTAATTTGTTCAAGTTTTAGATTATTTTTTTTAATTAAATTTTCCATAAATTTAATTGACGGTAAAAACCCACCTGGAAATATATATTTTTGAATAAAGTCCTCATTTGCTCTGTATCTTTCGAATAAATCATCTTTTATCACTATGCCTTGAATTGCAGCTGTACCATTATTATTAAGTACTTTTTTAATTGTACCAAAATATTGATCCATATATTTTTCACCAACTGCCTCTATCATTTCTATTGAAGCTACGTGATCGTATTTTTCCTTCAGGTCTCTATAATCTAAAAATTTAACATTAACTTTATTGTTTAACCCTGAGTCAAATATCTTCTTTTTAGTAAATTCATATTGATTTTTTGAAATCGTGATACAGTCTACGCTCACATCATAATGTTTAGCTAAAAATTCAGCAAAGCCACCCCAACCACATCCTATCTCTAAAACCTTGTTTCCATCTCTTATATTCATCAAATTTATCAACTCTTGAAATTTATTTTTTTGAGCTATATCTAAATCATCTTTCTCGTTTTTATAGACCGCACTGGAATATGTAAGAGATTTATCAAGCCATAATGAGAAAAATTCATTTCCTAAATCATAATGTTTTGAAATATATTTTCTACTTTTAGATTTTGTATTCGATGCAAATATTTTTTTCAGAAAATTTTTAATTTTTTGTAATTTTAAACTTCCTGAAAAAGAATAGATTGTATTAATATTTCTAGCTGTAAGTTCAATTAAATTTGTTAAATTTGAGGTGTAAAAATCTTTTTTCATATGAGCTTCTCCTAAAGCTGAGCTTCCACCCATAACAACATTTAAGTAAAAATTAGGGTTATTAATTTGAATATTTGAGGATAATTTGCTCTCTAAGTCACCAAAGTGAAAAACTTTTCCATCATAATTAATAAGTTTTAAATTTCCTTGTGAAATTTTCTTTAATTTATTTAAAACAAATCTTTCTGAAATTTTTATGAAACTCATTAATATTCTTCGTAACTTAAATTATTTTTTATTTTAGCATTCCTTTTTCTGTATACTGCCCCTTTTTTCCATAAAAGTAATGCTTCAAAATGTATCGAACTAATAATTTTAATTGTCATTAGAGGATACTTAAAAAAGTTAACTATAAGTTGTTTTGAACTGAATTCTTTTCTCTCTCCTGTTTGGGTGGCTGTTAAAACTGTTCCTATAGGGTCTGTTTGTTTTATAAAGACTGAAAGTTTATCGTTAGGATTGAGTAATTTAAAATTATAGTAAGTTTCCATATCCATAAATGGTGATACGTAAAACTTTTTTTTACATTTTTGAACTATTTCCTCACTCTCTTTAATCTTAAAAATATATGTATGCTGCTCATTAAAAGTATTTTTTACTTCGTAAAAAATCACCTTTAATTTATTATCCTCGTAGCAATAAAAAATACTTAAAGGATTGAACACATAGCCAAAAATTCTTGGATAACAAAGTATTTTAACTTTATTAATTTTTTCTTTTATATTAAAATTACTAATATTTTTAAGAACCCACTCTTTTAGATTACTTCCGTCACGTTCTCCATGATCTTTGTCATAAAAGCTAAAAATGTTAAACTTATTATGAGAGAAAATGTTTATTGTTCTGTCTAATTGATTGATTTCATCTAAATCAACTAATAATGAGAAAGTTTTATATTTTAAGAAATGTCTTATAGGTTTAAATCTTGTATGAGTTACTTCACCATTGTAAATGCAAGAGTTCATCAAATTTTAAAGTTATTTATCAAATCTATAGATGATTTTAATCCATCTTCATGAAAACCGTAACCAAAATAACTTCCACAAAACCAAGTCCTTTTTTTTCCTTGTATTAATCTTAGGTCTTTTTGAAGAGCGATATTCTTTGAGTTCAAATAAGGATGAGTAAAATTTACTTTTTTTATAACAGAATTTTCGTTAATTTTATATATAGGGTTTAAAGTTAAAAAATAATCTTTAGTTGTTTCTAAATTTTGTAGTTTATTTAACCAATAGGTAATGCATGTTTTTTCTCCATCTGAAATAGAATTCCAACTGGACCATGCGCTTTTTTTAAGAGGCATTAATCTATCATCAGTATGTAAATAAGCCTCATTTTTTACATAACTAAATTTTTCCAATATATTTTTTTCTTGTTCGGTTGGATTTTCTAACATTCTTAGACTTTGGTCTGCATGGGAGGCTAGAACTACTTGATCGTAGTCAATATATTCATTGCCAATAATTACTCTGATATTGTCATCACTTCTAATTAACTTATCCACTTTATAATTTTTAAAAATTTCCCCGCTAATTTTATCTGTTACTTTTTTTACATAAGCTCTACTTCTATTTGAAACTGTAAACCATTGTGGTCTATCTTTAAATTTAAATAAGCCATGATTAGTAAAAAAATTTAAAAAAAATTTTAATGGCATTTCCTTTGCTTTATTAAATGGCATGGACCAGATAGCTGCAACCATAGGTATTAGGTGATACTCAATAAAATAATTTGATAACTTTCTTTTATTAAGAAAACTGCCTAGGGTTTCCTCTTTAATTTCATTTTCAAGTAATTTTGGAGCGGCTTTATAAAATGAAATTATTTCTCTAATCATATTTAAAAATTTTAAATTAAAAAAATTTAATTTATTGGCAAAAATACCTCCTAAACCACTTCCGCTATATTCAACATTACTATTCTTAATTGATACAGAAAATGACATGTTACTTTTTTCATAAGGAACTTTTAATTCATTAAAAAAATTTATTAAATTTGGGTACGTGACCTCATTAAAAACAATAAAACCTAAATCTACTGGAACAATCTTATCACCCTCTTTAATCTCGTAGGTAAAAGAATGTCCTCCAAAGTGATCGTCTTTTTCGTATAGATCAACTTTATATTTTTTTGAGAGAAAATATGCGGAGGATAATCCTGAGATACCTGAGCCGATAACAGCAATTTTCATTAAAAAGGATTAAGCGGCTTCATCTTTATATTCGTCCATTGAAGGACATGAACATACTAAATTTCTATCTCCAAAAACATTATCGACTCTAGCAACTGGTGCCCAATATTTATTATTTTTTACATACTCAGTTGGAAAAGCTGCTTCCTCTCTTGAGTAAGCATGCTTCCACTCGCTAGAAGCTAATTCGACATAAGTATGAGGTGCATTTTTTAGCGGGTTATCTATTTTGTCAAATTTTGATGACTCCACTAAATTTATCTCTTTTTTAATTTTTATAAGTGCATTACAAAATTTATCGATTTCCTCCAAATTCTCACTCTCAGTTGGCTCAATCATGATTGTACCAGCAACAGGCCATGACATTGTTGGAGCATGGTAGCCAAAGTCAATTAGTCTTTTTGCTAAGTCCTCTTCAGAGATACCTGAACTTGCTTTAATTGGTCGGATATCAATTATACATTCATGTGCAACATTTCCATTTTTACCAGTGTAAAGAACTTTATAATCTTTGGATAATTTTTTTGAAATGTAATTTGCATTTAAAATTGAAACTTGTGAGGCTTTTTTCAATCCTTCAGCACCCATCATCTTTATATACATCCAAGATATTGGAAGTATACTTGAACTACCCCAAGGAGCAGCTGATACAGCTCCCATTCCATTCTTAGGGCCGGCTTCTTTTATAATTTCATGTGTTGGTAAAAATTCAGCTAAGTGTTTAGCACAAGCAATTGGACCCATTCCTGGTCCGCCTCCACCGTGAGGTATACAAAATGTTTTATGTAAATTAATATGACAAACATCTGGTCCGAATTTCCCTGGTTTTGCGACACCTACAAGTGCGTTTAGATTTGCTCCATCCATATAAACTTGTCCGCCGTGCTTATGAATAACTTCACAAATATCCATGATTTTTTCCTCAAACACTCCATGAGTAGAAGGGTAAGTTACCATTAAAGCAGCTAAATCTTTTGAGTGTTTTTCAGCTTTATTTTTAAGATCGTCTATATCTACGTTTCCATCATCATCACAATTAACTACAACCACTTTCATCCCACACATTTGTGCACTTGCTGGATTAGTTCCATGAGCTGAGTCCGGAATTAGACAAACGTTACGATTTTCTTGTTTATTATTTTTGTGGAATTTTCTTATAGTCATTAGACCTGCATACTCTCCTTGAGCCCCAGAGTTAGGCTGTAAAGAAACTGCATCATATCCAGTAATTTCTTTCAGGTCGTTTATTAGATCGTTAAAAAGAATCTTATAACCCTCCATTTGATTTGTAGGAACAAAAGGATGTGGAAGTGAAAACTCTTTCCAGGTAATAGGAATTAATTCTGCTGTTGCATTGAGTTTCATTGTGCAAGATCCTAAAGCAATCATTGACCTATTTAGTGCAATATCACAATCTTCTAGTTTCTTTAGATACCTTAGCATCTCAGTTTCAGAATGATATTTGTTAAAAACTGGATGAGTTAAATATTTTGAAGTTCTTAAAAGATTTTTTGGAAGATTATCTAGTTCAACCTTAACATCTTGTTTAATTACATTCGATATTCCAAATATCTTTAATAATAAGTTTACATCATCAAGTTTTTTTGCTTCATCAAAAGCAACTGATAAATGATCTTTATCAACTTTTCTAAGGTTTATATTCTCTTTTAATGCAGCTTCATAAATAGGATTTGTTTTTTCATTGGTCTTAATTGTAACGGTATCGAAAAAATGATCTGATAAAATCTTGTAACCACCTGTTTTAATGTTATCAGCAAAAATTTTAGCTAATTTAGAAGTTCTATTCGCTATTTTAAGTATTCCTTCAGGTCCATGATAAATTGCAAAGGCAGCAGAAATGATAGCTAATAATGCTTGAGCAGTGCAAATATTGCTTGTTGCTTTATCTCTTCTAATGTGTTGCTCCCTAGTTTGTAAAGAGAGCCTGTAAGCTTTTTTTCCGTGTCTATCTTTTGAAACGCCTATAATTCTTCCCGGCATTGATCTTTTAAATTCCTCTTTAGTTGCAAAAAATGCTGCGTGAGGTCCACCGTATCCCATTGGAATACCAAATCTTTGAGCGCTTCCGACAGCAATGTCAGCTCCAAGTTCAGCTGGAGTTTTTAATCTAGCTAAAGCCAATAGATCACAAATCAAAATAGCTTTACCGTTTTTTTTGTGTATTTGACTAATACTTTCACTAGGATCGTTTATCTCTCCTAAAGTGCCAGGATATGATAAAACTCCACAAATAATATCCTCTTTAATTTTAGTAAGTTCTTTTTTTTCATCACCAATGATCAATTCTAAACCAAAAGGATTTGTTCTTGTTTTTATGAGATCAATTGTTTGAGGGTTACAATTGCTTGAGATAAATATTTTTTTTGAATTAGTCTTATCTAATCTCTGGCTTAAACCTACTGCTTCTGCTGTTGCTGTTGCTTCATCCAATAAAGAGGCGTTAGCTATATCCATACCCGTCAAGTCTATTATTGATTGTTGAAAATTTAAAAGCATTTCAAGACGGCCTTGCGCAACTTCAGGCTGATATGGTGTATAAGAAGTGTACCATCCTGGATTTTCTAAAATATTTCTAAGAATTACATTAGGTGTAATAGAATTATAGTATCCCATTCCAATAAAATTTTTAAAGATTTTATTTTTTTTAGATATAGATTTTAACTTTTTTAAAGCGTCGTTTTCTGACATTGGCTGATCAATTTTAAGATCATCTTTTAATAAGATTTTTTCTGGCACAGTATTGCTCATTAAATCCTCTAGCGACTTATACCCAACGTATTGCAACATTTTAGACTGATCTTCCTCAGAAGGGCCAATGTGTCTTTTAATAAATTCTTTTGAATTATCGTCAATCATTTAACTTGGGTTCTCCTTACAAAATTTATCATATTCGTCTTTTGACATAAGGGAATCATACTCACCTTTATCTTTTATCTTTAACTTAAAAAACCAGCTCGCACCTTCAGGGTCAGTATTCACGCTCCCGGGGTCATCAGCAATAGCTTTATTTCCCTCAGTAATTTCTCCAGAAATAGGAGAATAAACATCACTCGCAGCTTTGGTAGACTCTACAACGGCTGCTTGACCTTCTTTTTCTACGGCTTTTCCTGCATCAGGAACCTCCACAAAAACAATATCACCGAGCATTTCTGTTGCATGCTTAGTTATTCCTACTGTAGCAACGTCTCCGTCCAATGAGACCCATTCGTGTTTTTTAGAAAATTTTTTTTCACTCATATTTGTTTACCCTTATTTAACATAACTTTTTTTATAAAATGGAAGTTCAGAAATCTTACCCCCATATTTTTTTCCTCTTACTTCAAGCTGAATAGATGTACCTATTTTAGAAAATTCTGATTTAACATATCCCATTGCAACTGGAGCGTTCACACTCGGGCCAAAAGTGCCACTTGTAACGAATCCTATTTCATTATTATCTGACGAAAAGATTTTAGTATTTTCTCTAGCTATAACTTTTCCATCTGGCTTTATACCAACTCTAATTTTTTCACTTCCGTTTACTAATAAATTTTTTATTTTTTCCCATCCATTAAAGCCGCCAACTTCTTTCCTTTTTTTTGCTATAGCCCACTTTAAATTAGCCTCTACAGGGTTTATTTTTTCATTTAAATCATGACCATATAAACACAGACCTGCCTCCAATCTTAATGTGTCTCTAGCTCCTAAACCTATCGGTTTAACTTCATTTGAGATTAAGTAATCTATGAGCTTTTCAACTTTTGTGTTTGAAATTGAGATTTCAAAACCGTCTTCACCTGTATATCCAGATCTTGTTACATAAAGATTTTCACCTTCATATTCAAAATTACTACCTGTCATAAATTTTAAATTAGCAACACCCGGAATTAATTTTTCTAAAATCTCTACAGATTTAGGTCCTTGTAATGCTATTAAAGATAAATCGTTGTTTAAAAGATGTTTATGATTTTTTTTTAAAAATTGTGAAATTTGTTTAATATCGTTTTCCTTACAAGCCGCATTCAAAATTATACAAAAACCTTTTTCAGTTCTCGTAATGATTAAATCATCAATTATTCCACCTTCATTATTCAGTAAAAAAGAATATTTTGAATGGTTGATTTTTAAATTTTTTAAATCTGCAGGTATAATTTTTTCTAAGGATTCAATTAATGATTCATCCCCTTCTAAAAAAAATTGTCCCATATGTGATACATCAAAAAAACCAGCGTGTGTTCTTGTAGAAATATGCTCTTTGACAATACCATCTTTGTATTGGATAGGCATTTCATAGCCAGCAAACGGAACAAATTTTGCTCCTAAGTTTTTGTGGTAATTATATAAAGCTGTTTTTTGTACTTCCATAATAACTCTTTTCTAATCTAACCCCATCTGTCTATGTACCTGAGAGATTTAATCCTTCGGTGAGGCTTTCGCCTGCTTTCCAGAGTTATTACGGTAACGGTCCTTTTGCCTGAGAGTTTCCGGGGTGGTTGCTCCTTCGGCGCCTAAATGGTCTCTCCCGTTACGGAAAGGACTCTCCTCTAAATACTGTAAAAAGTCAAATGCAAATTATTCAAGTCTTGCTTTGTTTTTTATCAAAACTCTTCAATATTATTGCAGAAATAATGACTGTACCACCTATGAATACACTTATTGGAGGAATTTCATTCAAAAATACCCATACCCAAATAGGCGCACATAAAGTTTCCATCAACATTAAAATTCCAACTGTTGCTGACTCAACTTTTCTTGATCCAATTGTAATACAAATAAAGCTAACTGCTAATTGCGGAACACCAAGAAGAAAACCCATCCATAGATCATGTTTAGTGAATTCAAAGGACTCTGCTAAGAAAAAACCGTAAATCAAACTAAATATTCCAGAATAAAAAATTGCCGGAACCATATCAACATTATTGTTTTTTCTAATTATCATTACTAAAATCGCAAAATTTATTGGGATTGCTAATGCAACCACATTTCCAAATAATGATCCGCCTGAAATAGAGTCTCCAACCATTATAACAATGCCACTCATAGCAAGAAAGATTGATATTAAACCGATTAAAGAAACTTTTTCTTTTAGATAAAAGTAGCCAAATATTGCCAGAAACATAGTTTGAGTGCTTATAATAAACACGACATTTGCTACTGTTGTGTTGCTCATCGAGACTACAAAGGCAACAAAGCTAAATGATAAAACAAAACCACCTAATAATCCCGGGAGGCCAGACTCCTTTATAATATTAAAGGTGTTTTTTTTATAAGTTACCAAAAGAAAAGCTGTTAGAGCTAAAACAAAAAAAAATGATCTAAGAAATAATATTTGCCAGATACTTGCTTCTTCAAAAGATCTAATTATGAACCCTCCCCAGCTTAAACAAAATCCACCAAATAATAGTAAAATATAACCTGGTATTTTATATAAAAATTGCATCTAAAATCTTTTCAAAATATTTTTAAAATAATATTGTAAAGTTAGGGACCTAAATATCATGAATAACAAAAGAGATAACCAAATACCATGATTGTCTAGATATTTTGTTAAGAGGATTGATATCCCAATATAACTCAAAACAGATATAATCATTGCATTCCTAATTTCTTTTGTTTGGGACGCTCCAATAAATATTCCATCTAATTGATAACAAAAACAAGCAATCGGTGGAATTATAATTACCCATAAAATATGTTGGAAAGAAATAAATCTTAAAATCTCAATATCAGTAATGATATAAATTATTTCTTTAAAAAATATTAAATAGATTATTGAAATAATTATAGCAGTGATAAAACTTACATAAAAAGAATTTTTTACAACCTCTAAAAAAGATTTTAGGTTTCTCCTCCCTAAAGTAAAACCTACTAATCCCTCAGTCGAAAATGCATAAGCATCTAAGAAGAATGATGATAAAATTATAAATTGCATTAATATTGTATTGACTGCTAAATAGTCTTCTCCAATTTTTGAACCAAGATAAGTTACCCATAGAAAAGCAAATGTTATAAATAAAGTTCTTATAAAAATATCTAAATTTATATTAAAAAGTTTCAGTAATTTGGACTTTACTACTAAATTTTCAAATTTAGGAATAACTTTAAATTTTTGAATAATATAATTATAAGTAAATAACAGGAAAATAATTAAGGTTATATAACTTGAAATTAATGTTCCTAGAGCAACACCAAAAACGTCTAAATTATATGTTAGTACCAGCAAAGAACTAAAAATGATATTCAAACTTGATAGAACAATAATCAAAAAACTTGAAATTTTAGTTTTTTGTATACCTAAATAAAAACCCACTAGAACATAAATAATTAATTCTGCAGGTATTGAAAAAATTCTCACATTTAAATAATCTTTTATTAATACCTCTGTTTCATCAGAGGGAGAGAAAAAATAACTAATTGCAATTTTTAAGGCTGGAAAGAAAATAATTATTATAAATGCTGCAATTAAAGCAAGGACTAAATTTCTTAAAATCGTTTTTACTATCTCCCTATAATCGCTTCTTCCATAAGCCTGTGCAACTATTCCCACAGTCCCCATTCTTAAAAAACCAAAACTCCAAACAATCATAGTCATAACTGATGTAGCTATACTGGTTGCTGCCAAATACTTAGATTCGCTTAAATTACCCATCAAACCTGTATCAACCATTCCTACTAATGGAATAGCCATGTTTGAAAAAAAAACCGGTATGGACAACAAAATTATTTGTTTTTTTGAAAATTTTGATGAGCTTTTTAACAGTTCCATTTTATTCTTTAATATATCTTAATAACCTTATATACATTGATTCTCGAATGTTAGAGCAAGTAATTATCTCAGTACAAATAATCCTCATAGATATAGTTATGGCTGCGGATAACGCGATCATAATAGGTTTAATCGCTGCGGGATTTGCAACAGAAAATAGAAGAAAAATTATAGCATGGGGTGTTGCTGCAGCATTCTTGTTTAGAATTGTTTTTGCATCCGGAGCTAATTATCTGTTTGAATTTGCTTGGATTAAAATCCTTGGCGGTGTTTTGCTTCTATGGGTTATTAACAATTTAAGACAAGACTTTTTTGGAAAAAATAAAATTAAAACACCACAACTTAAGTCCTCTGAAACTAAAAGTTTTAGCATGGGAGTTTATCAAGTCTTAATTGCAGATCTTACATTAAGTTTTGATAATACTATTGCTGTTGTTGCAGCTTCTAAGGGTAATTTTCATTTAATGGTGATAGGTTTGCTATTATCAGTGTTTTTAATAGCTACCCTTGCAAGTTTTTTTGCTGAATATATCAAAAAACATATGTGGCTTGGATATTTAGGTTTATTTGTAATTTTAGTAATTTCAATACAATTGATAATTGGAGGGCTTGTAAGTTATGAAGTTCTTTCAATTAATGAAAAATATAAATTTTTGTTCTTATAATGTTGGACTTTTGTGTTATAGGGTCAGGTGTATCTGGCTCTACAATAGCTTACCTTCTCTCAAAAAAGTACTCTGTGCATATTCTTGATAAAGCTAGAGGCCCAGGAGGACGCGCATCAAATAAAAGATTTAAACAAAATTTAAGTTTTGACCATGGGGTTCAATATATTTCTCCAAAATCGAAAGAATTTTTAAAGTTTATAAAAACTCTTTGTAAAAAAAAAGAAGCACAAATTTGGACTGGAAATCATTTAGATTTTACCTTTGAAAAAAAAGAAATTTCAGAAAAATTTATTGGCATGAAAGGCAACAATTTTATTTCTAAATTTTATACCAAAAAAATAAAAAAAAATTTTCAATCTTCAGTCAAATCAATTTTTAATAATAAATTCTTCTGGGAAATAAAACTAGATAATGGTGAATATATTCAAGCTAAGTCAATAATATTAACTTGTCCATTCCCTCAATCAAAAAAAATAGCAGGAAAATATTTAGAAAAAAAAATATCGAATTTAAAGATAAATATGGAGCCAAACATTACAACAATGTTAGCTTTTAAAAATCAAAAAGCTGTTCCTGTTAGTAGTATAAAATTTAATGATGATATTTTAACTTGGGCAGCTCATGAAAATAGTAAAAGTAGATTTAACTCTTCAAATTCTCTTTGGACATTGCAGTCCTCGGTTGAGTGGGCTAAAAAAAACATAAATCATTATAAAAAAAGTAATAAAGCAGAAAATACTTTGATTTCAAAATTTTTAAACTTTACAGGGTATAAAAAAAATAAAATTATTTTCAAAAAAACACACGGATGGAAATATTCATATAATTTAAATGGTTCACCTTTAAAAAGTTATTGGAACAAAAAATTGAGGTTAGGATTGTGCGCTGATTGGTTTATCGGTCCTAAAGTTGAAAATGCTTGGTTAAGTGCTAATGACTTAGCAAAGAAAATCAAATAATTAAAAGATACCCTTACTACTTTTGGATTTATTTTTCACTGATGAGGTAACCTCTACATTTAAACCTGTTAAATCTTTTGCTTTTAATTTTGAGAGATTTTGCACACATTTTAAAAATCTATCCGACTCTTTTTTTGAAATAATGCCTTCAGTTAAACTTTTGAATTTATTTATATATTCTTTACGCAAAAAAGGTTTTTTGCCAGCTGGATGTGCATCTGCAACGTTAATTTCTTCTGATATTGTAGATCCATCTTTCATTGTAATAACTACTTTTCCCCCAAAACATTTATTTTTAGGGTTAGGATCATGATATTTTTCAGTCCATTTTGGATCCTCTTTAGTTGAAATTTTTTGCCAAAGTTCAACAGTGCTTTTTCTTTGCGCTCTTTTAGGAGTGTAGGATTTTACATGATGCCAAGCACCATCTTCTAGCGCTACTGCAAAAATATACATTATAGAATGATCTAAAGTTTCCCTACTTGCTTTTGGATCCATTTTTTGAGGATCATTTGCTCCGGTACCAATTACGTAATGAGTGTGGTGACTTGTTTCAATTAAAATATTTTCAATATCACCAATATTAGAAATTTTTTTATTTAAGCTTCTAGCTAAATCAATCAAAGCTTGGGATTGATATTCTGCTGAATGCTCTTTGGTGTAAGTTTCAAGTATCGCTCGCTTAGGCTCATTTACATTTGGTAATGGAACGGAATATTCTTTATCTGGTCCAGACAAAACATAAGCTATGACGCTATCTTCTCCCTCATAAATCGGTGAAGGAGCGCCCTCGCCTCGCATACATCTATCGACTGCCTCCACTGCAAGCTTGCCAGCATGTGCTGGTGCAAAAGCTTTCCAACTAGATATTTCTCCTTTTCGAGATTGTCTTGTAGAGACAGTAGTATGTAATGCTTGTTGAATAGATTGATAAATCACATCTGTTTTTAAGTTTAATAAACTTCCTAAACCAGCTGCAACACTTGGACCTAGATGAGCTATATGATCAATTTTATGTTCATGTAAGCAAATGCCTTTTACTAAGTTTACTTGCACCTCATAACCTGTAAGTATTCCTCTTATTAAATCTTTACCATTACATCCTTTTTGTTGTGCAACTGCTAAGATTGCAGGAATATTATCGCCTGGATGACTGTAATCCGCTGCTAAAAAAGTATCATGATAATCTAATTCTCTCACAGCTGTTCCATTTGCCCATGCAGCCCACTCACAATCTACTTTAATTTTTGGATTTAAACCAAAAACTGTAGCACCTTTTTTTCTAGAATGTGCTAGAGCCATTGCTCTTGCTGATGTAACTGGTGATCTATTAAAAGAGGCAATAGCTACTGATGCATTGTCAATAATTCTATTAATTACCATATCAACTGCATCTTTATCTAATTTCGCTTTATCTGATGCAATCTCAGCAATTTTCCAAGCTAATTGATCTTCTTTTTTTAGATTTGATTTTGACGGATGAACTTTTACTTTTATATCTCTCATTTAATTAGCAAGCATATTTCTTAAAACATACTGTAAAATTCCTCCGTTTTTGTAATACTCCACTTCATTAGCAGTATCAATTCTACAAAGCATTGGAATTTTTTTGCTAGTTCCGTCTTGATATTTGATTTCACAAGTCACCTCTTGTCTTGGCTTTACACCTTTTTCAATATTTACAACTGAAACTAACTCAGCTCCTGTAATGTTCAATTTTTTTCGATCAAAACCCTCTTTAAACTGTAAGGGCAAAACACCCATTCCAATTAAATTAGATCTATGAATTCTCTCAAAGCTTTCCGCTAAAACAGCTTTAATTCCTAGAAGTTTAGTTCCTTTTGCTGCCCAGTCCCTAGACGAACCTGTTCCATATTCTTTGCCGGCAATTACAACTAAATCATTTTTTCTTTTTTTGTACTCCATCGCAGCTTCGTAAACACTCATTACTTTTCCGTCTGGCTGCAAAGTTGTAAATCCACCTTCAGTACCAGGAGCCATTTCATTTCTAATTTTTATATTTCCAAAAGTTCCTCTCATCATTACTTCATGATTTCCTCTTCTCGCGCCATAGGAATTAAAATCCTTTTGTTGTATTTGATGTTTCATAAAATAATCGCCAGTTGGGCTTTCTTTTTTAATACTTCCTGCTGGTGAAATATGATCCGTAGTTACTGTGTCTGCTAATAATAAAAGAATTCTTGCGTCATTGATCGGTTTAAAACCCTCTGGTTGATCAGGTAAATCATCAAAAAATGGTGGTCTTTTTACATATGTAGAATTAGCTTCCCAGTTATAAATATCACTATCTGTTGTATTGATAGCTTGCCATTCTTTAGGTCCTTTTGATACATTTGAATATCTTTGCTTAAACATATCTGCGTTTAAGGAACTTAACATCAAATCTTCAATTTCTTTATTACTTGGCCAAATATCTTTTAAGAAAACATCTTTGCCATTTTTATCTTTACCAAGTGGTGACTTGTACATATCAAAATTCATATTACCTGCCAGGGCATAGGCAACTACAAGTGGAGGTGAGGCTAAGTAATTAGCTTTTACATCTGGATTAATTCTCCCTTCAAAGTTCCTGTTTCCAGATAAAACTGAAACAGCGTAAAGATCATTTTTATTTATTGCATCTGATATATTTTGATTTAAAGGTCCAGAGTTGCCAATACAAGTCGTACAGCCATAACCAACTAAATTAAAACCAAGTTCGTCTAAATATTTATTTAAACCTGCTTTTTCTAAATAGTCAGTTACAACTTGTGATCCTGGTGCAAGTGAAGTTTTTACCCAAGGTTTAACTTTTAGTCCCCTTTCATGCGCTTTCTTCGCTAAAAGACCTGCGCCAATCATCACGCTTGGATTCGAGGTATTTGTGCAAGATGTTATTGCAGCAATTACAATATCACCATCTTTTATATTAAAATCAGTACCTTCAACTTTAGCTTCTATAGGCTTATCTCTTTTTACATTTTCTTTATAAACTTTCGCAAAAGCAGTCGAGGCTTCTGTTAGTAAAACTTTATCCTGGGGTCGTTTAGGTCCAGAAATGCTTGTCACTACACTGCTAACATCTAGTGAAAGAGTATCGGTAAACACAACATCATTGCTTGCCCAAAGACCTTGTTCTTTTGAATATTTCTCGACTAAAACTATTGTTTCTTTATCTCTTCCAGATAATTTTAAATATTTAAGAGTTTCATCATCAACTGGAAAGAAACCACATGTAGCTCCATATTCAGGAGCCATGTTTGCAATTGTTGCTCTATCAGCTAATGTTAAATTTTTTAAACCATCTCCATAAAACTCAACAAATTTTCCAACTACACCTTTTTTTCTAAGCATTTCAACAATAATTAAAACTAAGTCTGTTGCAGTTGTTCCTTCTTTTAATTTTCCTTTTAGCTCTACGCCAATGACCTCTGGAATTAACATTGAAATAGGTTGGCCTAACATTGCTGCCTCAGCTTCTATTCCTCCAACACCCCAGCCTAAAACTGATAAACCATTCACCATTGTTGTATGACTGTCAGTTCCAACTAAAGTATCTGGATAAGCATATAAATCGTTGCCACTTTTAGATGACCAAACAACTTTAGACAAATATTCTAAATTTACTTGATGACAAATTCCTGTGCCGGGAGGAACAACTCTAAAATTGTCAAATGCTTTTTGCCCCCATTTTAAAAAAGAGTATCTTTCGCCATTTCTTGAAAATTCTCTCTCAACATTTTGATTAAATGATTTTCCTGATGCATACTCGTCGACCATCACAGAATGATCTATAACTAAATCAACAGTAGATAATGGATTAATTTTGTCTGGGTTTTTATTTTTATCTTTTACTGCATCTCTCATAGCTGCTAGGTCAGCAATTGCAGGAATTCCTGTATAATCTTGTAATAAAGTACGTGCAGGTCTGTAAGCTATTTCAGTGTTAGACTTTTTATTTTTTATCCATTCTTTTATTGCTAAAATCTGTTTTTTATCAACTGTTAAATCATCTTCATATCTTAGTAGATTTTCTAATAAAACTTTAAGAGATTTTGGTAGCTTTGAAATTCCGTCTAAACCATTCTTTTCGGCTTTTTTTAAATTGAAAATTTTATATTCTTTTCCAGACGATGAAATATTATCCAATGATTTAAAGGAATCTTTGCTATTAAATTTCATGCGCTATACATAGAACAAAATTACGCAAACGATAAGTAAAAAAGACATTGTATAATTAAAATTCTTTATAAATTTATCACTTGTGGCGAATTTTCTCATGTATTTTCCCATTAAACACCAAGCTGTTTGGCTTCCAACAGCCATCAAAAACCAAACAAATGTTAAAATAATCGAGTCTCTTAAGTAATTATTTTGTGTATCAATAAATAAGGAAATTGAAGTCAAACCAACGATAATGCTTTTAGGATTTACAAATTGAAACCAAAAAGTATTTAAAAAAGTCACTGGTTTTGGATCAATTTTTTTATCTTTTGTTTGTCCTGCAAAAGATAATTTGTATGCCATATATAACAAGTAAATTGATCCTAATATTTTAATTGAAGTTTGAATAAATAAATACTTTTGAAAAATAACTCCAGAAGTTAGTTGCAAAAGAATAATTAAAAGCGTCCATCCGATAATTACTCCAAGCATTGTAGGAATAGCTTTTCTAAACCCAAAATTAAAAGCTGTATAAGATGTCATTATATTATTTGGACCTGGTGAAAAAGCGGTCGCGATACCAAATAAAATTAAGGGTAAAAGTTGCATTAAAGTTTAATGTGGTGCCCTAAATCTATTATGACAAGCGGAGCAATTACTCCACATCAATTCTTTTTGAACTGCTCTAAGATCTTCAGCTGTTTCTATAGCTTTAGCAAGTTTTAGCATATCATCTGATGCTTTTTGCATTAATTCATTAAACTCATCTTTATTTTCCCAAATACTTGGCAAAGCCTCTGTTTTAAAACCTTCTTTTGTATTTTCAGGAAAGTAGTCTAACAATTTTTTATAATTAGCTGACATTTTTTTCATAAGCGGTTTGGCTTCCTCAATTTTTTTTGACTTTAGTAAAATTGATATTTTTTTTCCTGTTTGATAGTTTTCACTAAACATTGCTTTTCTACCTTTAATAATTTCCTCTTTACTTTGAGCATTTAGTACATTGAAGTTCATGGAAATAATAAAAGTAATAATTATTAATTTTAATTTATTCATAAATTGTTAATATAGTATTATGCAAGTTTTTAACAATTATAGCAAATACGGACTATTTGCTAAATTGTTTCATTGGATTACATTTATCGCTCTTTTAGCACAAGTTCCTTTTGGTTTTTATTTAGTAGGATTAGAATTTTCGGATCAAAGAATAGAATTAGAAAACATTCATATAATAATCGGTATAACTATTTTCTATATAACCGTGTTCAGACTTATTTGGAAATTATTTAATCCAAGCCCTACTGAAAGCAAAAGTTTTTTTAAAGGACAAATATTAATTGGTAAAGTTAACCACTTGTTACTTTATCTAAGTATTTTTGCAATTACCATTTCAGGAATGCTTAAAAAGCTCTATATGGGTGAGACTTTAAATTTCTTTTTTTTTAAATATGGATTTGAAAAAGATAATTTTTTATTAGCCGATGCTTTTTACGAAGTGCATATCTACGCTAATTATTTACTTTTAGCTTTAGTAACCTTGCATATTCTTGCTGTGGTTGTTCATCACTTTATCTTTAAAGACAAAATTTTGAATAAAATTACTTAATCCTTATAAATTGATTTGACTAGATGCCATTATTTTAATTAAGATATCTTATGCCTGGTAAATTAGTTAGCAGGATGTCTAAAAGAAAATGCTTCACTATAAGTGAAGTTGATACGATAAAATCTGCTAGTCAAAAATTTCATGAAAATCAAATAGGCTGTATGCCAGTACTGGATAAAAATAAAAAAGTTGTAGGAATTTTATCTGAGAGAGATTTATCTAGACTCATTTATACTGAGAAATTTAATTTAACGCTTCCTGTTTCTGAATTAATGTCTAAAGAACTAATTTCCTGTGACCTTAATACATCGGTTACAGAATTAATGGATGAGATGACAGAAAAGAAGATCAGACATATTTTAATTATGGAGGATAAGAATCTTTTAGGCATTGTTTCAATTGGCGACGTTGTAAAACATTTAATTAATAAAATTGAAGAGGAAAATAAAAACTTGAAAGATTATATTAATAGCTATTAATTAATGACAAGCTTCGTTGAACTTTTTTAGTCTCCAATAATTATATGGCCAAGGCGTAACAAATCCTACGACTAACATTATGGGCACAACCCACCAAGTTAAAATAGCTCCTCCTGTAAGGAAATAATCAGTGGCATTCATAGCAATTTCCATGCTTACCATTGAGATTAAACTCATTCCAACAGCTGTTTTAAAAGCTAATTTTAAAGAAAAATTTTGTCTTAATAAGATAATCGTTTCTAAAATTATACTAGTAATAATCCCGTTAATAATTGCTAAAATCATGATTGCTAGAACAGGAAAAGGAATTTTTGTTAATTGAAAAAATAAGATTGTTCCAAAATCACCAATAGAGCAACCAAGTAAACACCAAAATGTATTCTTTGCACTTCTAGACCAAGTGTGTTTACAGCTCCAATTGAATGTTTCAGAACTCATGATAAAAAATTTGCAAAATACTTATGGATAAAAAAACCTAAAGTTAGCAGGATTATTCCTGATCCATAGATCAACCAAAAATTCATATTAAATTGTTTTGCTAAGAAAAAAGGAAGAAAAAATAAATAGCTTACTGGTATAGCGACTAAAATACTTTTTGCGTACAAAATTGTTTTTTCAACACTACTGTGTTCGAAATAAACAAAGGCAATTGCAATTAATGATGCTATAGGTAAGGCAATTATATATCCTGCCATTCTAGGGTTTTGCCCTGCAAGCCAAGATGAAAAGGCTATGATTAATCCAGCAAGTAAAGCTTTAAGTGCAAATATCATTTAAGCAATATCTAAACCATTATCAGTTTTTTGAGATGGGTGCACTAGGACAACTTTCCCGTCTTTTTCAATTGCGCCAAGAACTAAAACTTCTGAGACGACGCCAGCTATATTTTTTGACGGAAAATTACAAACCCCAATAACTTGTTTACCTACTAAATTTTCAGGAGTGTAATAGTGAGTAATCTGTGCTGAAGATTGTTTAATGCCTATTTCTTTTCCGAAATCTACCTTAACTATTAAAGAAGGTTTTCTAGCTTTTTCATTAACTTTTACATCTAAAACAGTGCCAACTTTAATCTGCACTTTCTTAAAATCATCATAAGTTATTTCCATAATTTCCTTTCTATAAATAAAAAAGGGGGCCTAAGCCCCCTTTTAAATTGGTTAAGCAAATGGTTTATAGTTCTTTGTATTTACCTTTGCTCCACTCATAAAATACATAACCTGGCAAGCTCACGTCACCTTTTTTATCAAAACCTAGTGAACCAATTACAGTATCAAACTTACCTTTTCTCATTGCTTTAAGAACTTTAGCAGGGTCGTTTGATCCAGCTTGCTTAGCAGCTTGTTCGAAAACTTGTAGCGCAGCGTATGAGTAAAGAACATAACCTTCTGGTTCAATACCAGCAGCTTTAAATTCTTTCACAACGCTTGCAGCTGCAGGATTATTTCTTGGGTCTGGAGAGAAAGTCATTAACGTACCTTCGCCTGCATCACCTGTAATATCCCAATACTCAGCTGTAACTAATGCGTCACCACTGATTAATTTAGTTTTCATACCTTGGTCTCTCATTTGTCTTACGATCAAACCACCTTCTGTGTGATAACCACCAAGATATACTGCATCGATGTTATTAGATTTTAGTTTCGAAACTAGAGCAGAGTAATCTTTTTCACCTGCTGTGTAAGCTTCATACATTGCTTCTTTAAGGCCAGCTTTCTTCATATTTTTTCTCGTCGCATCTGCTAAACCTTTTCCGTAAGCAGTTTTGTCATGAAGTATAGCAACTTTTTTACCTTTGTAGTTTTTAGCTAAAAATTGGCCAGCAACTTCACCTTGCTGATCATCTCGACCACAAACTCTAAAAGTATATTTACCACCTTTATCCGTTAACGCTGGATTTGTTGAAGCTGGTGAAACTTGAATAATTCCTTCTTCATTATAAACCGCAGAAGCTGGAATTGAAGAACCAGAGCAGAAGTGACCTGCAACATAAGCTACACCTTGACCAGCAAATTTGTTGGCTACAGCAACAGCTTGTTTAGGATCGCAAGCATCATCTCCGATTTCTAATTTAACTTTCTCGCCATTAATTCCACCTTTTTTATTAACGTGCTTTAACCACATTTCAGCACCAGCTTTTAACTGAGCACCAAATGAAGCGTACTGACCAGACATAGGTCCAGCAGAAGCAACAACAACGTCAGCTTTAGCTGAAACTGTTGCAAGCATTAATGTTCCGGCAATTAATGAAAGAAGTTTATTGAACGTTCTTAACATATTATTTCCCTTTGTTATTAATTAATTAATTATTGATATTGAACACCTTAATTCCAATATTGTAAATATGTAAAAAAGTTAATTTTTTGCCCCACCTTCGAGATAAGCAGCTTGTATATCTTTATTTTTAAGTAACTCTTGACCAGGACCCTTTATGGTCACCTTTCCGTTTACTAAAACATATGCTCTATCGGCAAGCTCCAAAGCTTTTTTTGCATTTTGCTCAACTAAAAAAATAGTAACATTTTTTTCTTTATTAATATTTTTTATTGAAACAAAAATTTGATTTACTAGTTTAGGTGCTATTCCAAGTGAGGGTTCATCTAATAAAAGTACTTTGGGTTTACTCATTAATGCTCTTCCTATCGCCAGCATTTGCTGTTCTCCTCCAGAAAGTGTTCCGCCTCTTTGCGTTTTTCTATCACTTAATACAGGAAATAAATCGTAAACTTCCTTAATATCATTTTCAAAGTGCTTTCCTTTTTCGTTAGCATGGGCTCCTAATCTTAAATTTTCTTCAACGGTTAGTCTTGAAAATATTCTTCTTCCTTCTGGAACTTGGCAAATACCCATATCTACTATTTTATGAGGGTCTTTGTTTTCAATATTTTCACCATTGAAAACTATATTTCCTTTTCTAGCTTTATTCACTCCACTAATAGTCATAAGTAAAGTTGATTTACCTGCTCCATTAGAGCCAATTAAAGAAACAATTTCACCATCATTTACATCAAGATCAACGCCCCTAAGAGCTTGAATTTTTCCGTAAAAAGTTTCAACATTAGAAATCTTAAGCATTATTCATCTACTCCAAGGTAAGCTTCAATAACCTCTTTGCTATTTTTAGTTTGATCGGCTGTTCCTTCAAATATTTTTTTTCCATAATTTAAAACAACAACATGGTCGGAAATTCCCATTACCACACTCATATCATGTTCAATTAATAAAATTCCTGTTTGTTTTTCTGTTTTAATAAATTTTAAAAGTTTATTTAGTTCAGCTGACTCTTTTGGATTTAATCCTGCAGCTGGTTCATCTAGACACAACAACCTTGGTTCAATACACATTGCACGAACAATTTCTAATTTTCTTTGATCTCCGTAAGGTAGATCACCTGCATTATCATCTGCCCTATGAGTTAAACCAATAATATCTAACCAGTACTTCGCTTTATCAACTGCTAGCTGTTCTTTATCTCTATAGGATTTAAGATTAAGTAAACCAAATAAAGAGTAACCAGAAGCTACCATTAATTCATTATGTTGAGCGACTAACAAATTTTCAAGAACTGACATTGCTGGAAACAATCTAATATTTTGAAAAGTTCTAGCTACTTTAGCAACATAAGCTATTTTAAAGTCAGTATATTTTCTTAGTGAAATTTTGTTATCTTCTTTGTGTAAAAACATTTGACCATTGGTAGGCTTATAAAATCCTGTTAAACAATTAAATACGGTTGTTTTTCCTGCACCATTAGGTCCAATAATGGAAGTAATTTGATTATTTTTTGCATCAAAACTTAAATCATCTATTGCAGTCAAACCACCAAACTTCATTGTTAAATTTTCTACTGACAACAAATTGCTCATTTTTTATCTCCATGCATGAGAATAGTTGGTTTCCTATTCGCTAAAATTCCCTTTGGCTTAAACACCATAATTAAAACCATAGCTCCACCAAAAGCGATCATTCTATACTGCTCTAAATCTCTAAACATTTCTGTAATTCCAATTAAGAAAATTGATGCAAGAACAACTCCAGTTTGTGATCCCATGCCACCTAACACAACAATTGCAACAATAATTGCAGACTCAATAAATGTGAAACTTTCTGGACTTATAAATGCCTGTCGCGTTGCAAAAAATGAACCAGCGAAACCACCAAACATAGCCCCAATTGCAAAAGCAGTTAGTTTTGTATTCGTAGGATTTACTCCTAAAGATTTACAAGCGATCTCATCCTCTCTTAAAGCTTCCCATGCTCTACCAACAGGAAGTTTTCTTATCTTCAGCGTAAAGTAATTAGTTATTAAGGCTAATACTAAAATTAAATAGTATAAAAATATTATTCGATGCATTGTTGAGTATTCAAGATTGAAAAACAAATGGAAACTTGTTTCCCCCTCATCTGGAGATCTTTTAAAAGGTAATCCAAAAAAAGATGGTCGCGGTATACCTGTTATTCCGTCAGGTCCATTTGTTACCTCATACCAGTTGATCAAAATAATTCTTATAATTTCTCCAAATCCTAAAGTAACAATCGCAAGATAATCTCCTCTTAATCTTAAAACTGGAAAACCAAGTAAAATTCCAAAAAAAGCTGCAAACACTCCAGCCAAAGGTAAACAGATCCAAAAAGACCAACCGAACGTAGTGGCAATCAGTGCGTAAGAATAAGCGCCGACTGCATAAAAAGCTACATAACCTAAATCAAGAAGACCAGCTAAACCAACTACAATGTTTAAACCCCATCCTAACATGATATAAGTTAATATCATTATTGCTACATCCATAAAGTATCTGTCGGTAAATGGAAGAAATGGAAATACTACTGCAAATAAAATGCCAGTAATTGCAAAGTGCTTAGCTTTATCCTCGGTAATACTAGAAAACTTAGATGACAGTGTTGAAAAAATTTTAAATTCTTTTCTTCTTGCAGAATTAATATTAATTAAAAATCTTCCTAAAATACATAATCCAACAAGTAAAAAAACTACTCCCCATTGTGGAGTTATGAATAGCCCTTCACCTTTTGATACAGTTCTTAAGCCTACAATTGGACCAAACAAAGCTAAAGCAATCAAGCCTGTAAATAAACTATCTTTAAATGACTGAATGATATCTTTCTTTTCCATTAAACTTTCTCGATGTCAGGTTTCCCAAGAAATCCGGTTGGAAAGAAAATTAAAACTACAATTAACACACTGAAAGCTGCAACATCTTTATATTCAAGAGAAACATATCCAGCCCAGAAGGTTTCTATAAGTCCGATTAACAAGCCACCTAACATTGCTCCAGGCAACGATCCTATTCCGCCTAATACTGCTGCAGTAAAAGCTTTGATACCAGCTAAAAATCCAATGTAAAAATCAATTACTCCATAATAAAGTACAAACATCATTCCTGCTACTGATGCCAATGAAGATCCGATTATAAAAGTAATTGAAATAGTTCTATCAACATTAATTCCGAGTAAAGCAGTCATTGTTCTATCTTGTTCACACGCTCTTTGTGCTCTTCCTAAATCAGTTTTAGTGATTAAATATGTAAATATTCCCATTAAAATAATTGTTAGTACAACAATAAAAATTTGGAGATAACTTACCGTAACAATAAATTCCGAATTCTTAAAAAACTCTAATCCGCCTGAAAATAATGGCTGCATTGGTTTTACTCTTGCACCTTGAGAAACTTGAACATAGTTTTGCAATACAATTGACATACCTAAAGCAGAAATAAGCGGAGCTAATCTAAAAGATCCCCTTAACGGTTTGTAAGCTAATTTTTCAACTGTCCATCCATAGCAAGCCGTGAAAAGCATAGCTATTAGTAAAACTAAAAGTAAAATAATTGGCAGTGCCACCCCTGTTAAACCAAAGATAATAAACGATATTAAAGCAACAAAAGCTCCAATCATAAAAATATCTCCATGAGCAAAATTAATCATTCCAATAATTCCATAGACCATGGTGTAACCAATTGCGATAAGTCCATAAATTGAGCCTAAAGTAATCCCGTTAACCAATTGTTGTATAAAATATTCCATGATTTATTTACTTACTCTTTTATTTACATTTTCAAGAGCTTTGGTGAACTTAGTAAAGAATTTTCCTTTTTTCAATTCATTAAGAACCTGCATATTTAGGCCTTTTGGGGTCTGAGAGTCCGCTACGAGTTTTTTAAATCCTTGAGATGATTTATTTAAAGCATCCTGACTTAACGCCAGAAATAATTCAGCTACATACTTATCAGCCAGCTTTTTGTTAATGCCTTTTTTTATCAACCATTTAGAACTAGTATTTAGTATCTCATAGTATGCTGCCATTAAAGAAGCCGTCGACCAAAACTTATAGCTTAGTTTTTCATTTCTTACCTCTAAAACTTGCCCTAAATGTTTGAAAATATTTTTAGCAAATTTACTTGGTGGACAAATAATAATTGGCCCTTTTTTAATTTCGATTGGAGGTAAGGGTGTGGCTCTAGCGATATTTTTATTTTTAGTAATTTTTTTAAGTTTATCCAAATTAATTGTTGAAATAAGACTTATTATTTTTTTATTTTTTGAAAATTTTAATTTAGGTAATATTTTATTACCAACATTAGGTGTTACACCTAATAATATTACTGAGGATTTATCTATTATTTCTTGATTATTGTTTAATACTTTTACTTTTCCATAACTTTTAGATAGTTTTTTAGCTAGGTTTCTATTTCTTGAAGATATATAAATTCTCTTAATTTTTAGCTTTGATTTAAAAATACCAAAGATAATTGATGATGAAATTTTACCAGTTCCTATAAATCCTAAAATCATGAATGATGCAGAATAACCAAGCTATTCCTTTTAATAAAGAAAATTTTAAACAGATATTTTCAATACCGTTTATATCTGTCATCATAATATCAATACCAAGTGCTGTAATTGCTGAATATTTTAAGATTCCTTTAGCATGGTTCTTAGGGCCAATGCTAATAACTTCTTTGGCTTCATTGATGGGTCTTAAAACTAAAATGCCGAGATTAGTATTATCCTCGATATTAATTATTCTTGGTCTTTATATTGGTAACTACATAGACAAAGATTTATTTAGTCAAATGCAAGATTGGATCTGGACCTCTTTTATAATGTTAATTTACATAATTTTAAGTGTTCTAATCGTTTCAAAATATTTAGAAAAGTTTTCTAAATATGAGAAAAAAACTTCTATTTTTTCGGCTGCACCGGGTGCATTAGGTCCTTTAATGATATTAGCTGAAGATGCAAAGACTGATCTAAGTCAAGTAGCTACATCTCATCTAATAAGATTAATTATTATAATTACAGTTTTTCCTTTCATTGTGAATAGTTTTTACGATGCAGATAGCGTAAATATTTCTGAAAAAGTAATCACAAATCAAAATTTATATCACTTAATAATTTTAATTTTATTGTCAGTAATTTTGATTTTGTTCTTTGACAAATTAAAAGTTCCAGCTGCTTTATTAACAGGAACTTTAGTAGCAAGTGGTCTATTGCAAATCACAGAAGTTGCAAGTTATCAAATATCTCCTGACATTATCGATTATTGTTTATTAATTTTAGGTTCCTCAGTGGGATGCAGATTTGCTGATAAAACTTTTAGTGAAATAGGAAAAAACGCATTACATAGTTTTGTAGCAACTTTCTTATTAGTAGCATTAGGTGTTGCTGCAGCAGTTGTTGCGGGATTAATAACTGATAAAAACTTCTTTACATTGTTACTATCGTACTGCCCTGGAGGAATTTATGAGGTAGCTGTGATTGCAATCTTTTTCGACCTTGATCCAGAATTTGTATCCTTTCATCACATTATTAGATTATTAATGATATTGTTTATTGTGCCAATTTTATTAAGGTTTTTGAAAAAAACCTGAATTAAACTATCTTTTTTTGACATTAATCTCTATTCGAACTATTTTTTTCTCATGGCAAACCTTTTAGATTTAATTGGAAGAATACTAATTTCTGCTTTGTTTTTAATCTCAGCTTTCAATAAAGTTTTTAATTTAGATGGATCTATGGGATGGATGGAAAGTTTTGGTGTACCTGGTTTCCTAATTTTTCCAGCAATAGTAATTGAAATTATTTTACCTATACTTGTCATAGTAGGTTATCAAGCAAGAATTGCTGCTGGTGTTCTTGCAACTTTTTGTTTGCTTACTGCTTTTATTTTTCACTTTGATTTTTCAGATCAATCGCAATTGGTTTCATTTTTAAAAAATTTTGGTTTAGCGGGCGGATTTTTATTTATTGTAGCTAATGGAACTAAAGAATGGGCAGTCGATAGAGAAAAGAAATATGTCAGGCTTTGAAATTTCAAAAAAAAACCCACCGAAGATCGATGGGTTTTTAATTTTGTTTATTAAGTATTTATACTAAAAAGCGTATGAGTACTTGAATGCTACTGTGTCTAGATCAGCGTCAATTTTGTTATTCGTTGTTACTCCAGTTCTAGCTACAGAAGATGTTAATGAAACATCATCATAGTCAGTGTAAGTAAGTTCAAATCTTGAATTTCCGCTTTTAGCACCAATGCCAATTAATCCACCATTAAGAGTTTCGTCACCGTATTTAGATCCAGTCCCTAAGTTCTCAGTAGTGTTTAAGTCAACTTGTACGTAACCAACTTTAAGATACATTGTATCTGTCATGTTGTAATGTGCGTAAAGTGTTAAATGGTTTTCCAACTCTGCTTGAGCCTTTTGCTCTCGAGCTGTCGATGTAGTTGTTACAGTTCCAGTTACAGAAGTTTCAGTATCCTGTCTCTTCTTAGTCTTATCGCTTACGTCTGCGCTAAGTGGAATGTAATCTAGACCAACTGAGATAGCGTCGCTATAAGCATATTCTACGAATACTGAAGGGATAATAATTGTATTATCAGCGCTACCATTCGTTTTTTCTCCGCCCTCTGTCTCAGTACCAGACGCATCAATTTTAGTTAAGGCTGCTGAAACACCGTAAGACATTTCTGCAAAAGCTTTGCCTGTAAAGGCAAGCATAGCCATAAATACTATTGCGTATAGTTTTTTCATCTTATTCCTTAATTATTATTAAATTTAATATAATTAGGACTTACCATAAGCATAAATTGCCCTCTAGCAAGTTTTTTAAATTTGATTAGGAGTTGTATAAAAAAAAAAACGAGCAAAATAGGCATTTTTTATCATTTTATAGTGGTTTTTTTGCAACACTAACTACTTTTCGTCTTTATAGACTTTATACATTGCCACAATACTATTGTCGCAATTAAAGCCATAATTAACATTGTTAGAGGCCTGTCCCATAAAAAAGACCAAGATCCATCCGAAATAAGTAGTGACCTTCTTAAATTTTCCTCCATTAGACCACCAAGCACAAAGGCAAGAATTAAGGGAGGCATCGGAAAATCGTATAATCTTAAAATTGTCGCCATGACTGCTATTCCAATCATTAAATAAATATCAAAATTGTTAAAAGACATGAGGTATATTCCAGTTACAGAAAAGAATAAAATTAATGGTATTAAAAAAGTTCTTGGAGTTGCTAAAACTCTTGCAATGTAAGGTATCAATGGAAGGTTAAGTATCAAAAGAATTACCATCCCAATATACATTGACATAATTACTGACCAAAATATCTCAGGATTAGTTTGATATAAACGTGGACCTGGTTGTATACCAAACCCTAATAAAGCTCCTAACATAACAGCAGTTGTTCCGCTACCTGGTATTCCTAAAGTAAGTAATGGTACAAAAGAACCAGAACATGCAGCGTTATTTGCTGTTTCAGGTGCAGCTAATCCATTAACACTTCCTTTTCCAAATTTTTGTTTTTCCTCGTCATTAACAAAGTTTCTTTCCATTCCATAAGCTAAAAAAGAAGCTATTGTCGAGCCAGCTCCAGGTAACACTCCAATTATAAAACCTAAAACTGATGATCTTGGGATGGTCGTTACCATTTTTTTTGTTTCAATTTTATCTAATTTAATTGAGCCTAATTGTGATAGAGATATCTGCTTAGCAACTCTGGAAGGATCATTAGCCTTAAAAATAATTGTTAACGCTTCACTCATAGCAAAAGTTGCCATAACAACTAAAACAAAGCTTATTCCATCTGATAAATTCATATTTTGAAATGTAAATCTTGGAATATCTGATAATGTATCTTGTCCAACACTTGCTAACATTAAGCCTAAAACTACCATCATCATAGCTTTTAAAAAATGACCTTTGGCTGAAAAAGCAGAAACTGCTGTTAAACCTAAAATCATTAAACCAAAATAATCTGGAGATCTGAAAGCTAAACTAACTTTTGATAAACTCGGCGCGGCTATTAGCAAAAAAATAGCTGCAATAGTCCCACCTGCGAAAGAGCTATAAGCAGCTATAGCTAAAGCCTTTCCAGCTTTACCTTGTTGCGCCATGGGATAACCGTCAAATGAAGTTGCGACGGTTCCAGGAATGCCAGGTGCATTTATCAATATTGAAGATGTAGATCCTCCAAACACTGCCCCATAATATACACCAGCCATAAGAATAAGTCCTGTTGATGGTTCAAAGCCATAAGTAATTGGTATCATTAATGCTATAGCAGTCATTGGTCCTAAACCCGGAAGCATTCCAATAATAGTTCCCGCAAAACAACCAATCATTACCATCATTAAATTTTTAAACGAAAATGCTGTTTCTAATCCAATAAGTATACCTTCGATCATCCCATCACTCCTAAGTATTGTAAAAATGGGTCACGAAGATAAATATTAAGTAGTCCATGTAGGAGATACATAAATATTGCTACGAAAGGAAAAGATAAAATAAATATCCAAAACCATTTCCTTTCACCTAAAACAATATAAGACAAAACTAAAAATACTGACGTTGAAAGAAAATATCCTACTCTTAAAATTGTTAATCCATAAATAATCATAAGAATAACTAAAGATATTGTCTTTTTATAATCCAGAACTTTAAGATCTACATCTGATGGTTTTTTTTCTGGTAAAATTATATAGAGAGCTGAAAATACTAATCCAGCGTATCCCAAGTAAATTGGAAATGTTTTTGCATTAAAAGCAGCATTTTCATCAAAAGTAAAAACTTGAATTTGATGGGCAGTATAAAGGTAAAAACCTGAGAAAATAAAAAAGAGCAGTGAAATTATCTTTGAAGGACTAATATTCACTGCTCTTCCTTTAATGACTATTTAATTACGCCTAAATTTTTTAACAATCCAGTCATTTCAACTGTTTGTTTTTCCAAAAATTTAACGAATTTTTTGTCTGGGTTATAAATATTTACCCATGCATTTCTTTTTCTTACCGCTTCCCACTCAGGTGTTTTTTGAACATCACCTAACATTTTAGCAATTTTCTTTCTCTCTCCATCACTCATACCTGGAGGGCCAAAAAATCCTCTCCAATTTACGAAGATCGCGTTAGTACCTTGCTCTTTTAAAGTAGGAACATCTGGAGCATCGGCTACTCTTTTAGGAGCTGTAATACCAAGAATTTTTACTTGATCTCTAGCACCCATTACCTCTCCCAAACCAGTCGAAAGAATTTGAGTTTCACCTGATAAAAGTCCAGCTAATGCTTTACCACCTGCATCGTAAGGAATGTAAACAACATCATTTGGATTAGCTCCAGCTTCTTTAAATGCTAAAGCACCAATTAAATGGTCCATACTTCCTCTCACAGATCCACCAGCCATTTTAACTGATTTAGGATTTGTTTTGTAAGCAGCAACTACATCTTTCCAAGAATTGTACGGTGAGTTTTTAGCTGCAACGATTGCACCATAATCACCAATTACACCAGCTATTGGCACAACATCTTTATAAGATGTAACCTTGGCTGCATTCTTCTTGTCTACATAACCAGAGTGTCTAGTTATTGATCTAAGAACTAATGGAGTTGATTGAACTAAAATTGTATCTGAAGGTTTCGTATTTATCATGTATGATAAAGCTTTTCCTCCACCACCACCTGACATATTTTCAAATGATGCACTATTTAAAAAACCAGCTTTAGTTAAAGCTTCACCAGTTCCTCTAGCAGTTCCATCCCAACCACCGCCGGCACCACCACCTATTACAAAGTGTAATTTGTCAGTAGCGAAAGAAGTGTTTGAAACTGAAGTTAAAAGAACAGTCGCGAAAACTAGGCTGATAAGTTTTTTGAACTTATTGAACATTATTTCCCCCTGTGTTTGTTAATTATTCCTATTAAAATGAATAACTTATCTAGAGTCAACTATGTATTAATGAAAAAATGTTCCTCTAATTCTAAGTAATTCTCTAGACAACCCAGAATGCTCTTTAAAAGCTTTTCTTCCATGCAACCAAAAATAGTTATTAGAAAAGATTGTTGATCCAACAGGAAGTGGAAAGCTTATTTTATTTTTACTTTGTTCTAATGCATCTGATAATTTCTGTAAAAATAAACCTTGTTTCATATTTTTGGGTTCAGGAAATTGATCAATATAAGAAATAACTGGCTTGCCATTTTTATCTTTTGAAAATACTGGATGTTCAACTTTATAATCAACATTCTTGCTTTTCGGCGATCCCCATACAAAATCTTCTTGGCCCACAGGATCATTACTTAAATCTTCCAAGTGTTCCCAATCATCTAAATGTAAAATTACACTTTCTCCTCCACCAACATTCTGTTCTTCCATTTTTGTCATTATAATCCAATCGGTTTTCTCTTTTACATACGTTCCATCTGTATGAAGATCTAAATTTGTATACGCCTTTCTTAAATAAGAATCGCTACTGTCTTGGTGTTTTACATGAAATCTTGCATAATACTTCCCTGACATGGAGTCAAAGTTTGGATTGCCAATTAGATAAGCGAGACCTGTTGAAAGCTTGACTAAAAAATCTTTATCAAATTTCCTATTTTTTATATCAGGCTCAACGATCGCAGTTCCAGTTTTTCGATCATTAAGAATTTCACTTAAAGTTTTACTTAAATTATTTTCAAATACTTCATCTAAGCTTTTGGCTAAGCTGAATCTAGAAAATGGTTTGTATTCTAAAGATAAAATTGAATGTTTTTTAAAAGGAAAAATCAGCCTATCTAGGTCGCTTTCATTTAACTTTATTACACGAACTCTTTTAGAGTTATTATGATCTGTAATTGAAAAACTCATTTAATCAATAGTGCCCATGATCCATAAAACAATAAAAATTGCTAATATTGGTTCCATTTTTAATTTTACCACAAATCAAATGTTAGTCAAAAAGCTTAATAAAATCGCTGAAGCAATTGTAGGAATTACTAAATTTTTTTTAGATATTATAAATATAGCAATACAAGTGAAGAATACTATCAATCTAATTGTTAAGTCTGAGTCAGCTAAAACTCCAGCAGGAAATATTATCATTCTTCCGAGCAGTGCGGCCAAAGTTGAATAGGCAACACAATTAAACCATTTAAAAATTTTAGATTTCACACTAACTTTTTCTGAAGTAAGCGCTCCCATAAATCTAGATATATATGTAGCGATTGAAGTTGCTATAATTGCAAAAATTATAAGTTGACTACTTGCCATCTTTTTCTCCAAATAAATAAGCTACAGTCCCTGCTATCAATCCGGCAAATAATAATGACCACTCAGTAGAAAATAGATAAATTACTGGTCCTAAAGTTGTTCCTAAAATTACCGAAATAGATATGGCTATGTTTTTCATAGCGCCTATCATCATACAAAAAAAATAAATTGGATTTACAATCGCCAATCCAATTAACATTTCTTTATTTAAAAGATCTGCTGCTAGATACCCAATAACAGTCATAAGAACAGCTGTTAGCCAAGTTCCAGTGCCAATACCTATCCAAAAATCTATTCTATATTTTGCGTTAATCTTTTTATAAGAGTCTTTAGCAATTAACCATGATGAAACTGCAAGAAAGTGGCAAGACAAATAATATTTCCACTTAGGTTGGGATTTGTGCTCAAGTAAAGGAAATAAGGAAACTGTCATTGGATAAAGTCTAAAATTAACTAACCATACTGCTAAAAAAATATTTACTATAGATGCGCCTAATAATAATGACTCCGCCATTACTAATTGTCCTGGTAACGCATAAGTAAAAAAACTTGATGCTGCACTTTGTTGAATGTTAAATCCAGCATCTTTAAGTAAAGCTCCTAAAGCAACAAAACAAGCTGCCAAAGGTAACGCTGGACTTCTTGCGCCCTTTAATGATGTTAAACCTGTAAAGAAAGCTTGCGAGTTAATCATCCACCAAGGAACAGTCTTCCCACGTCTGGGTTTTTTAAAAGATCATCCCCTTTACCTGCAATAGCTGTTTGGCCTGATACTAAAACGTACCCTATATCTGCAAACTCTAAACCTTTTTTTGCGTTTTGTTCTACGAGTATTATTGTTTTCTTCTCTGCTTTTTGAAGATCTTCTAAAATTTCAAAAACCATATTTATATATTTTGGTTCCAAACCAATTGATGGTTCATCTACTAATAAAACTGATGGTTTCATAACTAACGCTCTTGAAATTTCTAATAATCTTCTCTCGCCACCTGATAAAACTTTTGCAGGTTGATTTCTTCTATTTCTTAATCTCTCATATTTTTGAAAAATTCTTTCAGCTTCTTCATAAGCCTCGTCTTGTTTATCTTTAATGTATCCACCCATTAAAAGGTTTTCCTCAACTGTCATATCAGGAAATACTGAGTTATCTTGTAAGATATAAGCTATGCCCACTTTGCTAAGTTTCTGTGCAGGAGTTAATGTTGTAATTTCATTTCCTTCTAATTCAATTTTTCCGTCAAAAATATTCGTAAAACCATAAATCGAATGAAGTATTGTAGACTTTCCCGCACCGTTAGGTCCTATTAAACATAAGGATTGAGCCTTACTAACTGTTAAGTCAAAATTATGCAGTATCTCCATTTTTCCATAGCCAGCGTTTAAGCCTCTTATGGTTAGATGAACATCACTCGGAGATAATTTATTTAAGTCTTCTAAACCAGGTGCTTTACCTAAAACATCATATTGATTTGCCATTACTGCGCTCCTAAATAAGCATCAACTACTCGCTTATCGTTTTTAATTTGATCTGGAGAACCCTCAGCTAGCATTTTACCATGGGCTAAACAGAAAATTTTTTGTGCTAAACTCATAATTACTTTCATATTGTGCTCTATGACTAATAAAGTAATTCCATAATCTTTATTTATTTTAATTAATCTATCTATAATTCCGTTAATTAAAGTTGGATTAATTCCAGCTGTAGGCTCATCTAATAAAAGCATTTTAGGCTCATTCATCAAAGCCATCGCTAATTCTAATAATTTTTGTTGCCCAAAAGATAAATCACCTGCTCTCAAATTTCTTTTTTGATAAAGACCTACAAAGTTTAAAATATTTTCTGCTTTTTCAGTAAGTTCAGCAGGTACTTTTGCAAAAATAAATCCAGAGTCACTAGCTTTGTGACTTATTAGCATATTCTCTACGCAGTTAAGTTTTGAATAAATTCTTGTTTGTTGAAAAGTTCTTAACAAACCAAGTTTAGCGACTGCTGGCACAGGCATTTCAGAAACCTCTGTTTTATCAAAAACAATTGATCCTTTATCAATCGGATGAGTTCCAACAATAGAATTAAATAAAGTAGTTTTACCTGAACCATTAGGTCCTATTAAGCCAACTATAGATCCCTGTTCTACCGAAACAGAAATATCTACGTTAGCTTGAACACCGCCGAAAGATTTACTTACATTTTTAACTTGTAATATGCTCATTTTAATTCCACCTGTGCTTTACGATCTTTTTCATCTATCACTTCACCAAATCTTTCAGGATATTTTTCTCGCAACCAACCCATTAATCCCTCTGGGAAATAAACTACGATTACAACAATTAAAACTCCTAGCGCAACATACTGCCATCCTAAAATTAATGTCCAAAGACCTTCTTTGAAGAAATGGAATAAAGTTGCACCAATCACTGGGCCCCACAAAGTTCCTTTTCCACCAAGAATCGCCATAAGAACCATGAAGACTCCCATCTCTCTTCCGTCAAAAGCAACATCTGTTGAGTCTATATACCCAATTAGTCCGCCCATAATTCCACCAGCAAGACCACAGAAGAATGCAGAACACATCCAGCCTACAATTTTATATTTCATAGTTTGAATACCCATTGCTTCTGCTTTATCCTCATTGTCTCTTATCGCATTTAAAATTAATCTAAATCTAGAACCATAAATATATTTAACAAAAATAAATGTTCCAACTAGTAATGCGAAACTTAAAAAGTAGAAAAATTTCCCTCTAGCTTCAGTATCAACTATTTCAGCAGGAAAAGGTGGAGTGGTGAAACCTTGACCAGCTCCAATAATTTCTATTCCGCCAGCTATTTCACCTGCCGCGATACCTAAACCTAAAGTGCAAATTGCAAAGTAATGACCTCTCAAACCTAAAATAGCATAACCTATAGCGCCAGCAATAACAGCAGGAACAATTGCTGAAACTAATAATCCGACACCTATTCCTTGAAAATATTGCGCCGTGGTATGTACGAATGTTTTTTCTCCACCACTCTCAGTCCATTCTGCTAATGGAAAAAACATGCCAACTTGAACCGATGCAGTTAGATACATTCCAAGACCGTAAAAAAGTATATTTCCAAAGGTGTTGTACCCCATTTCTCCGCCTTGTAAGTTCCACGTCATGGCTAAAACGATCAAGACACAAAGATATGTAAGCTGAACTTTAAAAGCGGAAAATAAATAAGGTGCAGCTAAACCTAAAATAATTAGACCTGAGTATAAAATTAAATCCTTTTGTTTTACCTTTTCCATTTATTTTAAATACTCCCTTTTTCTCGAAAGTTTAAATCTTCTGTAAACTAATATTAAAACTAAGAGTAAAAATACTGCTCCTATTCTAAATTCTGTTCCTAAAATATAATCAGCAAATTCCTCGAAAAGACCTAACCCCATCCCCGAAACTGCTACCGCGGGTAAATTTCCAAGACCTGCAACGATAACTATCATGAAGGATCTTACTGTGTATGGAAGTCCTACATAAGGGTGAAGTGTTAGAGTTATTGAAATTAAAGCTCCTGCAATTCCGCACAAGGCAGCGTTAATTCCAAAAGTTGCAGCATAAACTTTTTCTGTATCTACACCTAAAATTTTTGCAGCTCTAGCATTTTGTGCTGTAGCTCTTATAGCTCTTCCAAGTTTAGATTTTCTCATGTAAATAACTAGAGCTATTGCATATAAAACGCTTATAAAAGCAGAGAATATTTTTGAATTTGGCAGAGTTACTGAATTATCAAATAACATTGTTGTTCCATATTCAGATTGTGCCACAACCACGTCTGCACCGAAAATAAAATTCATTAGTTGCTGAAATACAATTGCAATACCAAAAGTGGCTAAAATAGAAATAAATAAATCTCGATCCACAACTTTATTGATTACTAACTTGTAAAGTGCCCATCCAACAAAAAACATTATAATTGGAGAAATAATAACTCCCCATGCAGGATGAATTCCCCAAAGGTATATAGTGTATGCAATATAACCTCCAAGGATTACCAAATCACCTTGTGCAATGTTAATTATATTCATCACACCCCATTGAAGAGCCATTCCATAGGCGATCAATGCAAATAAAATACCTAAAAGGATACCGTCCAATGATGCTTGGACCATTAACATTGGAGCTTTAAAAATAAGAAAGTCCATAAAATTTTAAAACTTATAAAAGAAAAGCCCCTAGAAAACTAGGGGCTTTTCAAATTATTCAGAAGTTATTAGCTTCTTTCAGACCATTTCGGGATTGGATGATAGAACTTATCAGAAGCCCATTTTGTAGGAGCAACTACTCTATTTTCACAATCATCGCCTTTACATCTTACTTGGAACAATATCATTGGCTTAGCAACGTTTTGGCCACCAGGTCCAAATTTAATGTTTCCATAGAAAGTTTGCATTTCTGTATCAACTAGCGCATCTCTAACTGCATCTCTATCAAAAGAATTCGCTCTTTCGAACGCATCTTTAAATACTAACAATGCTGCAGAAGACTCTGCTGATTGATATGGCGGGTCATATCCAAATTCTTTTTGGAAGTCTTTAGCATATTTCTTACCAGAGCCAAAGAATTTATCTTTGTATGATAAATTTTTGTGCCACTGAGAAGCACACAATGCGAATTCTGATTTCTTTCCGTGTTGTTTAGAAAGTTTTGCAGCATCACAGTGTGTCATCGCTAACATAGGAACATCAACTTTCATTTCAGAAATTTGTCTGATTGCAGTTAATGCGCCTTTTGTGTGACCTGATACAACAAGTACATCTGGCTTAACAGCTTTTACTTTAGCCAATGTAGCTGCCATATCGTTAAGTTCTTTTGGTAGTTTGTCATCGATGATGATCTCAGATCCAGTTCTTTTCGCTGCATCTAAAATACCAAGTCTCACGTCTTGTGAGAAAGCATCTTGTTCAAATGCTTGAGCAATTTTTACTCCTTTACCACCGTTTTTTTCTACCGCTAAATCGATAGCTACTTCAAGGTATTGGTTAGCTGGTGATAACACCGCGAACAAATATTTATATCCTTTAGTAAATAAAGATCTAGATGCACCATTCGCTTCAACCATAGGAATTTTATATTTCTCGGTTACTGGTGCAATGGCTTTCGTTAAACCTGAACTGTATGGTCCAAGCATGTAATGAACGCCATCTTGTTTAATTAGTCTTTCAGCTAACTGAGCGGCTCTTTTTGGGTTTGACTCATCATCATAGTAAATGATCTCAAACTTATATTTCTTACCTTGTACTTCTACTCCACCCATTTTGTTAATTCTGTCAACGGCCATGTTATAACCATTTTGAGTATGAACACCATTTGAAGAGTATTTACCTGTAAGAGATATTGCAGAACCTAACACAATGTACTCACCTTCTACTTTTGCAAAAGAAGAAGTAAAAGAAACAAGTGCTAAAGTTATTGCTGAAATAAATGTAACAAATAGTTTTGCTATTTTATTCATTATTTCCCTTCTTGTTATTAATTAATTAATTAAAATTAAATAATTAAAACAAGAAATAGAGATTTTGACAACAGTTAGAATTGATTAAAAATTCTGTGTCGCAGCAATGTAAACTGCTAAAATTAAAAGAACACACGCAGAAATTGTATTTAATAGCTTTGGTTTACTTCTCAACCATACTGAAATTTTTTCAGCTGCCAATCCATAAATCATTAACGTTAGAAAATCTAAAACCACGTATGTAATTAATAATATTAAAAACTGTGAAATAATATTTGATCCGAAATTAATAAAAGTAGGAAAAATTGTTCCAAAAAATAAAAGAGCTTTGGGACTTAAACCAGCAACTAATAATCCATCTTTATAAAATGATAGTGGTGATTTTAAATTTTGAAATTTAGAATTAAAGTTTTTAATTTTTGAAGTAAAAGTGTCATAGGCTAAATAAACTATATAAAATATCCCAGCCCATTTTAAATAATAAAGAACTTGAGGGTTATCACTTAAAAAAGAACCAATTAAAAAAACTACTAAAATTGCTTGGATAGTATTTGCAGATATATCTCCCAAAGCAGTCCAAACAGATCTATTTAATCCATAATTCAATGTGTGTGAAACTATTACAACCCTAGGCGGACCCGGAGAAATAAATAAAAATAAAATGATCTGTAAAAATATTATATAGTCTGTTGGAAACATTTGATTAGTTACTATATATAAATTTATGAAGAAAAAAAGTTTTATCCCCCAAACAAGAATTAAAAACCCTGAGCCAAAAGAAAAGGATGATAATTGGATTATTTGGGCTGCATGGGCTGATAGAATTACTTTTGAGGAAATAAAAGAAAAGACTGGAAAAAATGAGTCTCAAGTTATTAAGATAATGAGAAAAAATTTAAAACCAGGTTCTTTTAGGCTATGGAGAAAAAGAGTTAATAATACTAGCATTAAACATAGAAAGAAGTTTCAACTTGGGCGCAAAAAGCTCAGGGAAAAAATAAAAATATCTGATATATACTAATTATGAAAAAAGTTACAATGTATTCCGGAGATCCTTGCCCTTACTGTAGAGCTGCAAAAGCTTTATTAAAAAGTAAAAATGTTGAAATTGAGGAATTCGATATTTGGAAAGATCCAGCTAAAGCTAAAGAAATGTTGCAAAGAACAAATGGTGCAAGAACAATTCCTCAAATTTTTGTTGGAGACCATTATGTTGGTGGCAATGAGCAGCTGCAAAACGCTAACAGAAGTGGTGAATTAGATAAAATTTTAAAAGATAATGAGACGTGAATTTCTTAAACTAGTTAGTTTATCATTATTTTACTCGCTATTAACACCTATAAACTCGTTACTAGCAGTAACTAAAAAAATTATAAATAAAAATCTCTCAAAAGAGCAACGAGACATTATGTTTAATGAGGGAACTGAAAGACCATTCTCTAGTGATTTGAATAAAGAGAAAAGAAAAGGTTTTTATCATTGTGCTAATTGTAATAATAAACTTTTTGCATCTACTAGTAAGTTCGATAGTGGTACAGGATGGCCGTCTTTTTCAGAGGCTCTACCAGGTGCATTTAAAACTAAAACTGATTACAAATTTGGAATGGTTAGAACAGAATACCATTGTGCTAAGTGCGGCGCACATCATGGTCATGTTTTTAATGATGGTCCTGGTAAAAATGGAAAAAGATTTTGTAATAATGGTCTTTGCTTAATATTCAAACCAGAGTAAAATTTATTTTAAATCTCTTAAATATGGCATTGAGTCTCCAGCTCCTAACTTTGTGGTGGAAAGTCCTGCAACTTTATTAGCAAGTTCTAAACATTCTTTGATAGATTTTTCCTTGGAAATACCATATGCCAAACCTCCATTAAAAGCATCTCCAGCTCCAGTAGTGTCAATTGCTTTTACCGAACTAGCTTTTAAATAAATTTCTTCTTTTCCATCTGAATAAAATAGTCCTTTTTCTCCAAGTGTAATTATAACTTTTTTAATCCCTAAGCTTATCAGTTTGTTTGCTGCCTGTTTTGCTTGATGTTCATTTGTTATCTTGATTCCGGTATAAAATTCAGCCTCTGTTTCATTGGGTGTAAAAAAATCAATATTATTATAAAACTCTTTTGAAATTTCAGATGCTGGCGCAGGGTTTAAAATAGTAATACACCCATTTTCTTTAGCAGTTTTCAAACAATATAAGGTAACATCTTTTGGAACCTCCAATTGAGTTAAAAAAATTTTTGAACTTTTTATTAAATTAATTTTTTTTTCGATTTCGCTTATCATTAAAGAACCTGGTGCGCCTACAATTACATTTATTGCATTTTTGCCAGTGTTTTGATCAACTAAAATTCCAGCTACGCCAGTTTGTTGATTAGCATCTTGAATTATATTTTCTGTAGAAATTTTATTTTTTTCAAGAGTTTTAATAGCTAATTCTCCATAAGCGTCTTTGCCAATTTTACTTATAAAATTTGTATTTCCACCAAGTCTTGCAATCGCTATGGCTTGATTGCAACCTTTCCCACCTGGACCAACATTATATTTTTTTCCTAAAATAGTTTCACCTATCGACGGGATTTTAGGACCAGAAAAACTTATATCTGCAACAAAAATTCCTAAGACTGTTATTTCGCTCATTAACCAAGCTTAGCGAGAATTGGGAAGGTCGTCAAAATATAATAACTTATTACTTGAATATAATTTGTTGTAATCAAAATACCAGTTATTAAAAGAATAGTTCCTCCAGACTTTGTAATAGTTCTGTAATATTTTCCAAAACCTTTTTTAGTATTTAAAAATCTACTCATGTAATATCCGGACAATATAAATGGGATAGCTAATCCTAAAGAATAAAATGATAATAATAAAATCCCTTTACTAATTGTGGCTTCAGTAGCAGACAGAGCAATTATAGATCCTAAAACTGGACCAATACAGGGTGTCCAGCCAAATGCAAAAGCCGCACCTACTATAAATGGAAATGCATAATTATCTTTATAACTTGAAGCAGTTTGGATTCTTTTTTCAGTGTTTAAAAAAGAAAAATTTAAAAAACCTAACATTTGTAATGAAAAAATAATAATTATTAGTCCTGCGACTATTCTTAACTCGCTAGAAAAAAAAAGAAGCACATTTCCTATTGCTGAGGCTGCTGCTCCAAGTATGATAAAAACAAATGAGAAACCTAATGAAAAAAGAATAGTTTTAGTTAGAACTATTGATTTATCTCTATCAATTTCTCCTAAATCTTTTCCGGTAATATAAGAAATATAACCTGGTATAATCGGGAGTACGCAAGGAGTGAGAAAACTTATAAATCCAGCCCCAAAAGCAAACACAAGTTTAATGATCATATTACGTTTATATTTGCCTTTGAACTCTACCGCAATTACAATATTGGCTCATGATAATTAAATACGCAGGTTTTTTATTCACTCTTTTGTGGTCATATACTTTTATTAAGTCTCAAAGTATTTTTAAAAAAGGATCAGGTATTTTAATTACTTTATTTGTAACCAATATATCTTGGTTCACTTTTATCGCAGCTTGCTTTTATGGCCTTAAAAATTTTAGCTTTTACCATGCTTTACTTGGTATAGCTTTAAGTATTATTTTAGTTCACTTGGCTTTTTCTCGATTAACTTTATTCATCAATAACAAATTTCAGGATAAAAACACACTTTTAAAAATTAAAACATTTATTGAATATTTAATTTTAATAACAGTTGGATATTTTATATTTTTTTAAAAAGTATTAATTCTAGATAAAACTTTAAAATTTTTATCAGTGATGACTAGTTCGCCAGATCGTGTTGTTTCTCCGGTTATCGCCAAGATAATTACATAATGCGTAACTAAAACTAGGTTTCCCCCTTTACCATTCCAATTATTTACATATTTTTTTAAGTCCTTAATCTGCTGTTTTTCATTTTGATCGTATGGCGGAGTATAAGTAGAATTTAACGCAGAAAATTCTTTGAAATTGCCAAAAGCATATTTTGCTGTATCTTTGCACCTACACCACTGGCTTGATAAAACTTGATTAATTTTAACCTTTTTTTCTCTAAAGAGTTTGCCAATTTTTTTTGCTTGATTAATGCCCATCATGTCGAGATTTCTTTGAGTTTTACAATCATCAATTTTAAATCCTTCTGGATCACCGCCACCCGGAGCTTTAGCATGTCTAATTAAGATAATCTTATCTCCATCCTGAGCTGGTTTCCAATTTTGATCTAATGCTAGAGTTTGAAATGAAGTTAACGAGAATATAATTATCAGTAGGGAAATAATTTGCTTCTTCATGGTGGATGAAATGATAATCTTACAAACTTGTGTCGCCTTGGTCTAGAGGACATGACAAAATAGATTATAATTTTTTGATAAGTTGTATTAAAACACTTAATTGGTTTGTGTATAACTACTCGCCTTTTGGTTTAAAAACTAAACAGATACCATTGTTACAATATCGTTTTCCAGTAGGTTTTGGACCGTCATCAAAAACATGACCATGATGACCTCCACATTTTTTACAATGATACTCAGTTCTTGGATAACCAATGTGCATATCTTTTTTTTCTTCGAATACCCCTGGAATAGATTCGAAAAAAGAAGGCCAGCCTGAACCACTCTCATATTTAGTTGCAGACTCAAATAATTTTGTTCCGCACCCAACACAGTAATAAGAACCCTCTCTTTTTTCTTGATTTAAAGGACTGCTACCTGGAGACTCTGTTCCCTCTTGTTTTAAAACATAATTTTGTTCTGGAGTTAAATTTGGATCCCAATCTTTACTCATCTTTAACTTTATCATCGACGCCATAAGGTCTAAAGCTACCTTTGTTTTCTAATTTTACTGCTTTAGCAGGAATACCGACCATAGTTGTGTTTTCTGGAACATCTTTAACTACAACTGCGTTAGCTGCTATTCTCGAATTGTTACCAACTTTAATTGGCCCGATTATTTGTGCGCCAGACCCGATCACAACATCATTACCAATCGTAGGATGTCTTTTTTCATGTCGTTGTCTCTCGCTATCTATACTAGGTGAACTCCCACCTAAAGTGACATTGTGATATATAGTAACGTTGTCTCCAATTTCAGAGGTTTCACCAATTACTACTCCCATGCCGTGATCAATAAATAAATTCCTTCCTACTTTAGCGCCTGGATGGATTTCAATTCCTGTAAAAAATCTTACTGTTTGTGAGATAATTCTTGCTATCAAATCAAATCCAGCTTTATAAAAAAAATTTGATATTTGATGAAAAAAAACTGCTTTCACGCCTGGGTAAGTGATAATGATACTCAATACAGATTTAGCAGCAGGATCTCTTTTCTTAATTGATTCTAAATAATCATTCATAGTATGTATATTATGTATATAATGACTACTTGATAAATTTAAAGTAGAATATATAACGCGATGACTTATGAAAGCATATATAATTCACGAAAATGAAGCTTGGACGAAGCCGCTTGAGTCTCATTTAAAAGAATTAAAAGTTAATTTTGAAGATTGGCATGTAGAAAACGCCAAAATTGATTTAAGTAGAAATCCACCTAAGGGAATTTTTTATAATCGGATGAGCGCAAGTTCTCACGTTAGAGGACATAGATTTGCTCCAGAATATACTTCGGTAATTCTAAATTGGCTTCAAAATCATAATAAAAGAGTGATTAATGATAATAATGCTCTAGCTTTAGAAGTTAGCAAGTCTCTACAATATTTAAAATTAAATGAGGCAGGTATTAGGACTCCTAATTCAGTTTTTTGTTCAAGCAAATCACAAATTATTCAAGCTGCAAAAAGTTTTAGTAAACCTTTTATAACTAAACATAATAGAGCTGGCAGAGGTTTAGGTGTTAAACTTTTTAATAATAAAAAAGAATTAGAAGAGTATGTTAATGGATCACTTTTTGAAAACTCAATAGATGGTATTACAATTTTACAGGATTATATTGATGCTGATCCTAAAGTAATTCATCGACTTGAATTTGTTAACTCTAAATTCTTATACGCTGTTCAGGTAGATGCTGGTAACTCTTTTGAATTGTGTCCTTGTGATAGTAAAAATAACATGTCTGAAAACAAATCTAACAATCCTGATGGGAATAAGTTTATGATTTTAGACAATTATAAAAATCCAGATATTAATAAATATGAAA
>CACNZU010000001.1 GCA_902624885.1 uncultured Pelagibacteraceae bacterium | reverse complement strand
TTAGATAAAAAATCAAAATTAAGAAATTTTTTAGAAAAGTCTCAAAAGTATGCTGTCGTTGCGTGTTATCCTGATAATGAAATAGGTATAAGAAAAATTATTCAAGAACAACTCAAAGAATTTAAAGGATTAAATAGCTATATAATTAATTTAATTTTAGAAAATTCTAACCTTGATAGGGTGAAATTAAACAATGAAATCGATAAAATAAAAGCTTGTTTTCAAAATAAAGAACTAGATGAAGAAAAGCTAGGTAAATTGCTTAACACAAGAGTAAATAATGATTTTAATGCCTTAAAAAATGCAGCAATAGCAGGCGATTTAGCTAAAACTAATAATCTGTTAAGCGACACCGTGATAGAAGAAGATAAGAATGTCTTTTATGTGAACTCAATAAATCAGACCTTAAATAGATTAAATCTAGTATGCAAAGTTGAAAATAAAGACATAGAAAAAGCTATTGAGCAACTAAAGCCGCCTATCTTTTGGAAAGATAAAGCAAACTTTATAAATCAAGCTAAACTATGGAACAAAGAAAAACTCAAAAAAATGCTCAATGAAACATATAAAGTTGAAATAGCGATTAAATCGAATCCAGTAATTAAAAAGAACATTCTATTAAAAAAAATGATAATTGACCTTTGTTTGGTCGCTAATGCTTAGTTAATAAATTTGAAATTAAATCAAATTGTTCAAGATCTTTATATTCTATAATCACTTTTCCTGAATTATTTTTTTTATTGGAGATATTTACTTTGAGACCAAGCGCTCTTTGTATTTTTTCTTGGGCTTTTAGAATATTTGAGTCGATTGATTTTCCCTTAACATTGCTTTTTTTATTTCTAATTAAATATTCAACTTTTCTTGCGCTATAATTCTTACTTACTATTTCTTCTGCAATACTAGATGCATTTGATATACCAATTAATGGCCTTGCTTGTCCTGAAGTCAAAGAGCCTTCCTCAAGCATTGCAACAACATCTTTTGGTAAAGTCAAAAGTCTCAAGGTGTTACTTATGTGGCTTCTGCTTTTTGACATTAGTTTAGATATGCTTTCATGATCATATTTAAATTCTTCATTTAAACGTTTGTATCCTCTTGCTTCCTCAATTGGATTGAGATCATCTCTTTGTATATTTTCAACAATTGCAACTTCAAGAGACTCTACATCTGATAAATCTAGTATTGTAACAGGAATTTCATGCAACCCTGCTCTTTGAGCAGCTAGCCATCTTCTTTCGCCCGCAACTATCTCATATTTTTCTAAATTTGACTTACTAAGTCTTACGGCTATAGGCTGAATTATACCGTTTTTTTTGATTGAATTTGCTAACTCTTCCAACTTTTCCTCTTTAAAATTTTGCCTTGGTTGATAAGGATTTCGGGATAAATCAGCAATACCTACCACATTAACTTTACTCGTTACTTTTGAATTTTCCCTAGGTGATGAGTCTCCAAATAATGCAGATAAGCCTCTACCTAATCCCTTTTTCTTTCCGGAGTTCATGCAGCACTTTCAATTTGATTCTTTTTTAAAAATTCCTCAGCTAGTTTAAAATATGATTTACTTCCAGCACAATTTTTATCATACACAACACAAGGTAAACCATGTGAGGGAGCCTCTGATAGCCGAACATTTCTTTGAATTACTGTTTGATAAACTTTTTCTTTAAAATAATTTCGAGCCTCTCTATCAACCTCAGAAGAGAGTTTATTTCTTTTATCAAACATTGTCAGCAAAATACCTCTGATCTTTAGAATAGGGTTTAGATTCTCTTTTATTCTGTCAATGGTCTTCACAAGTTGAGTAATGCCTTCTAATGCAAAAAATTCTGTTTGAAGTGGCACCAATAATTCATCTGAAGCAACTAATGCCATTATAGTGAGTAAGCTTAATGACGGGGGACAATCTATAAAAATATTATCATATTTTTTTAATACGCTGTCTTTTTTGGAATTCAAAATTTCTTTTAATACAAATGCTCGGTTAGAGTCATTCGCAGTTTCAACCTCGAGACCAGACAGATTCACATGAGAACCTATTAAATCTAGATTTTCAATATCAGTTTTTTGAATTAAATTTTCAATGTTAATTTTTTTTATTAAAAGATTGTAAATATTTCTATCTTCATCATTATTATTCTTACCTAATCCCGTAGTAGCATTACCTTGTGGATCCAAATCAATCACTAAATTATTTTGACCCATTATGGACAGTGAAGCAGCAAGATTTATTACTGTGGTTGTTTTTCCCACGCCACCCTTCTGATTTATGATTGAAAGTATTGTTGGTGATGACATTTAGTTGCTAATCTCCATCAAAACTATTTTTGAATTTTTATTTGTCATGCTATTTTCTAACTTATAAGGGTATCTCTCAGTTTTCAAAGAATTTTTTAGGTCTTCCTGTGCATTTTGACCTTTTAAAATCATTAATTTATGTGGCTTTTTAGCAATTTCACGTGAAACTTGTATTATTTTGTCGATTTTTTTAAAGGCCCTGCATACTATTATGTCCGTGTCTATCTCCTCTTGTCTAATGTCTCCTAAAACTTCTGCATTTAAACCTAATTCACTGATAACCTTGTTTAAAAATTCTCTTTTAACAGGTGATTTTTCGTACAATTTCACGTGAAAATCTTTGTTTTTGTTATATATATCCAGCACTAATCCTGGAAATCCTGCTCCAGTGCCGAGATCAGCTAATGAGTTCGAGTTAAAATCAATAAATCTTACCAATTGAGCTGAATCGAGTATATGTCTCATCCAAATTTGGCTTTCTGTACTTTTTGAAATTAAGTTATGTTTTTTATTCTCAATTAAAACTAAATTTGTAAATTTGTTCAGCTTTTCAATTGAACGATCTGTAAAATTAAGGTCTTTTTTAAGAATTTTTATAACTTCAAGCTTATGCATTAAGCAGAAGCTTTATATCTGAGTTTTTTTATGTGTGAAAGAAGAATTATTATAGCTGCAGGTGTAACGCCATCAATACGAATTGCTTGACCTAACGTTTTAGGCTTTACTTGAAGCAGTTTACTTTTAATTTCGTTAGATAAACCACTTAGTCTCTCGTAATTTATACCCTCGGGTATAATAACCGACTCATCTTTCTTAAAGGCCTCTATATCTCTGTCTTGTCTTTCTAGATATCCCATATAGTGAGCATCCGTTACAACTTGGTTTTCTATATGCTTTGGAAAATTGGGAATATTACTAAATGCTTGCCTTATTTTTGCCATATTTACTTTCCGCTGACCCATAATCTCTAAACAGGATCTTTTAACCCCATCCATAGCAATTTTAATATCAAACTTCTTAGCTTGATTGGGAGTCAAATAATTATTTTTTAAAACTGAGTTAAGAGCTAAAATATTTTTTTTCTTTTCAATAAAAATTTTTTTTCTTTCAGACTTTACTAAATTTAAATTGATACCATATTCGGTTAGTCTTTGATCAGCATTATCGGCTCTTAAAGTTAATCTATATTCAGCTCTTGATGTAAACATTCTATAAGGTTCTGTAACACCTTTAGTAATAAGGTCATCAATCATGACACCTATATAAGAAGTTGATCTATCTAAAATAAACTCCTCCTGGTTTTGAACTTTTAAAGCTGCATTTATCCCAGCTATCAAACCTTGAGCTGCAGCTTCTTCATACCCAGTAGTTCCATTAATTTGACCGGCAAGAAATAGAGAATTAATTTTTTTGGTTTCTAATGTAGCTTTTAACTCTCTTGGGTCCACAAAATCATACTCTATTGCATATCCAGCCCTCTTCATCTTAACATGCTCTAAACCCTTGATTTTGCTTAATATTTTGAGTTGTATCTCCTCTGGAAGTGAGGTTGATATACCATTTGGGTAAATAGTGTTGTCCTTTAAGCCCTCCGGTTCTAGAAATATTTGGTGTTTTTCTTTTTCTTTAAACTTAACAATTTTATCCTCTATAGATGGACAATACCGAGGCCCTACTCCTTTTATGTTTCCTGAATACATGGCGCTTCTTGAAATGTTATCACTAATAATTTTATGAACATCATTATTTGTGTAAGTCATCCCACATTTAATTTGCTTATTTTCAATCTTGTTTGTCAAGAAAGAGAAATAGTAATGATCATCATCGGCAGGCTGCATTTCTAAGTCATCATAATTAATTGTATCGCCATCTAGTCTAGGAGGTGTTCCTGTTTTTAATCTTCCAATTTGCATTTTAAACTTTGCTAGTTGTTCACTTAAACCGGTAGATGGTTTTTCATCATATCGGCCAGCTGGTATCTGTGTTTCGCCTATATGTATTAAACCATTCAAAAAAGTTCCTGTAGTAAGTATTAGTTCTTTAGTACTTATTTCTTTGCCGCTCTGACAAATGAATCCTATAACTTTGTTGTTATCAAACAAGAATTTTACTACTGGATCGGCTACAACCTCTAAATTTTCATAATTTAATAAAATCTTTTGCATATGATCTTTGTAAAGAGCTCTATCTGATTGAGTCCTTGGTCCTTGCACTGCTGGACCACGACTTCTATTTAGTAATCTAAATTGAATACCTGATTTATCAGCTACTACACCCATCACACCATCTAAAGCATCGATTTCTCTCACAAGATGCCCTTTTCCAAGTCCTCCTATTGCAGGATTACATGACATTTCACCAATAGTCTGGATTTTATGGGTAAAAAGAGCAGTATTCACGCCCATTCTAGCGGAAGCTGCTGCTGCCTCACATCCGGCATGTCCTCCACCTATTACTACTACATCATATCTTTGTTTGGTCATTCTGTGAATGTAAACGTCTAGATTAAGATTACAAGAAGTTTTTTATTTACCGATACAGAAGTCTTTGAATATAGATCCAAGTATTTCTTCCACATCTACCTTTCCGACGATACTACCAAGATGCCGTGTGGCCATTCTAAGGTCTTCTGCAGCTAATTCGAGGTCTTTGTTTTGATCCTTTTTAAGAAACTTATCAATTTCATTTAAGCAATCATTAAGCTTAACTCTGTGTCTTTCTCTAGTAATTAAAATGCTATTATTGGATGTAAATTTTTTGCTTAACTTAACTTTAATCAAATCTATTAATTTATCGATATTTTTATTATTTTTTACTGAAGCTAAAACAGTATCAACGTTAAATTTATGATTTTGTTTATCTGAAACATCTGATTTATTTAAAAAAATTATAGTATCTTTATTTATCATATTCTGTACTTCACTGTTAATTTTTTTAGACGAATTATCAATGACAATTATATTTAAATCTGCTTCTTTTGATTTGCCAAGGGCTAATGAAATTCCTTTTTTCTCTACTTCATTTTTAGTATCTCTTATACCAGCAGTGTCAGCTAAAAGGACAGGATATCCATCTAAATTTAAATAGGTTTCAATAACATCTCTTGTTGTGCCGGCTTTATCTGAAACAATTGCTACTTCTCTTTTTGAAAGTAAATTTAATAATGATGATTTACCCGCATTAACTTCTCCTGTAATTGAAACTCTAAAACCGTCTCTAATTTTTTCTCCAACTTTATTATCTTCAATAATTTTAGTAATTTCTGAATGAATTTCTTTTATTGATTTATGGGCATCTTTTAGTACTTTTTCTGGAAGATCTTCCTCTGCAAAATCAATTTTTGCTTCTATAAAAGCAAGAGATTTTATTATTTTTTCCCTCAGATTATTATAATAATTTGAAGCGTTTCCCTGAACTAATTTTATTGCTTGCTGCCTTTGTAGTTCTGTTTCAGAATGAATAAGATCTCCTATACTTTCTGCTTTTAACAAATCGATTTTATCATTTTGAAAAGCAATTTTAGTGAACTCACCTGGCTCAGCTAATCTACAATTTTTTTGCTCGGATAAAACTTTCAATAAAGCGTTTATAACTGAATTACCTCCATGGATTTGTAGTTCTGCTAAATCCTCCCCAGTATAGCTATTTGGCCCGGGAAACCACAACAATAGAGCCTCTGGATCTATTACATTGTCATTTTTAGGGTCATAAAACTTACAAAAATTTACTTCATTTGACTTAATATCTTCAGACTTAGTCAAATTTTTACAAATCTTAAGTGTTTCACTGCCTGATATTCTAACGACAGCTATTCCGGAGGGTCCTCTACCCGAAGATAAAGCATAAATGTTCATTGAGTTATAATGATAAACCTCGATTAGAGATAATTTTACTGAATTTTTTTAATGTCTGGTTGTTCTTGATATTTTTTACAATTATTTCTTTTAATGGATCTAAATATTTATTTTGTTTAAAGAAGCTATGAGTAGCATCAACACCTAAACTCATGATAGTATTTTCGGGTTTTCTGCTATTATAAAAATCATTTAACGCATAGCTATTTTTTATAGATATACCTAAGCCCACATAATATTTAATGATCTCTTTTAATTTTTTAATATCCCTAAGAACAAGATTAAACCCCTGTCCAGCTACAGGATGAATAGTATGCAAACCCTCTCCAAGAATTAATATATTTTTTTGATGGTACTGTCTTCTCAAAGTAAGTGAGATCGGATAAGATTGAATATTGCTAATAGTTATATCTTGTTTGCACTTTAGTATCTCTATTATTTTTTCTTTAACTAAATTTTTAATTTTTTTAGTATTATTCTCAAAGAAATATTTTTTTACGCTCCAAACAAATGAGAAATAATTATTTGAAAAAGGGAGTATGGCTAATGGCCCTTCTTTTAAAAAGAATTGGCTTGTGTTTAAAGTTTTGAAATTGTGCCTTACATAGCCTGTTATAGCTATTTCTTTATAATTCTTCTTAATAGATCTTGTCTTAATTATTTTATCATAAATTTTAGATTGTCCGCCTATACAGAGGATAATTAAATCATAATTTTTTAATTCTTCTAGGTTTTTTACATCCTTTTTTATAAGTCTAATTTTTTTTTTTGAAATTTCTTTGAATAATAAACTTTTAACTTTGTCGTTTTCAAAGACATACATAAGATTTGAGTTAGTTTCGTTAAGATTTAAAAAGTTTATCTTCTCCTTAGAAGTTTCGTAAAAGAGCTCAATTTTTTTAGAGGGCCAGAACAATTTTTGTCCTAAAGTAGTGATATTTTGATTGATGAACTTAAAATTTGTATCTGAAATTGCAGTAGTTCTTTTATCTGTGTTTTTTGTGTCTTTTTTTGCTATTAGATTTACCTCTATACCTGGTACTTTAGCTAAGATTGCAGCTGTCATTAGGCCTGAAAGACCGTCTCCGACAATGCATATTCTCTGTTTTATCATATAACAATTTTTAACACTTTCATAAAAATGGTAAAAAGTACGTAATCGATTCGTGATGAATACAAACTTTTTAGATAGTGTAACAAATTTTTTGAAAAAGCGAACCTTTGAATTGCTAGGTTTAATCTTAGTTTTATCAAGTGTCGCACTTGCGATCGCCTTTACAACATATTCTCCTGAAGATCCTTCATTTGTTTATGGAGATAGAAGTTTTGAGATCCAAAATTTTTTTGGGATTTACGGAAGCAGTATTGCAGATTTCTTGTTGCAAAGTTTTGGTTTAGCTTCTTTTTTATTATTACTTAATTTTTTATTTTGGGGATTAGATTTAATAATAAAAAAAGAATTAAGAAGAATAATTTTAAAATTATTTTTAGTTGTAGCCTATTTAATTGTTGGAACAGTTTTTATCTATTTAACATTCGATAATTCTTTTTGGTTAATTGACAATGGTAATTCAGGTTTTGTTGGAAAAATAACATATAACATTATTAATACTTGGGCTCCGTGGATTGATAATACATATTCAATTTATGGACTACTTTTATTAACTATAATTTTTTTTTCATTTTCAGCGGATATAAATTATAAAAAAGTAATCTCAGTAATTATTTCACTTTTTAGAAGAAAACCTGTGGAAAATATTGAACCGGATTTTACTAAAATTAATATTGAAGATCAGCCACAGACTTTGGGAAAACCACAGCAATCTTTTTCGTTTGATACTGACACAAGTTCTAAAACAGAACAAGTTACTGCAAAAACTAAATATAAGTTACCAGATATAAATTATTTAGAAAAATATTTATCTAAACTTAGTTCAGATGGAAATAAAAACCGTCCTGATGCTGAGTTTATGGAAAAAATATTATTAGATTTTGGTATAAACGGTAAAATTAAAACAATTAATAATGGTCCTGTGGTAAGCCTTTATGAGTTTGAACCAGCGCCTGGTGTTAAAGTATCAAAAATTATTAATTTATCTGAGGATTTAGCAAGAAACACTAGCTCAACTTCTACAAGAGTTTCCGTCATCCCAGGAAAAAATACCGTTGGGATAGAAATTCCAAACGAGGAAAGGGAAGGTGTATCTTTAAGAGAGATAATTTCTTATGATAAGTTTCAAAAAAAAGATGTGAGACTTCCAATTGCATTAGGTAAAAGTATTTCTGGAATGCCAATTGTAGGTGATTTAACTTCGATGCCTCATCTTTTAATCGCTGGTACAACGGGTTCAGGGAAGTCTGTTTGTATTAATACTATAATCGTTTCACTGCTTTACAAATTAAGTCCGGATCTTTGCAAATTTATTTTAATTGATCCAAAAATGTTAGAGTTATCTACTTACGAAGGAATACCTCATTTATTAACTCCGGTTATAACTGATGCTAAGAAAGCAACATCAGCTTTATCATGGACAGTTAAAGAAATGAACAGCAGATATAAATTAATGAGTAAGGTAGGAGTTAGAAACATTGATGGTTATAATGCTAAGCACAAACTTAAAATGCCATACATCGTTGTAGTCGTTGACGAGATGTCAGACTTAATGCTTGTAGCTGGAAAAGAAATTGAAAACTACATTCAAAAATTATCACAAATGGCAAGAGCTGCAGGCATTCATATCATCATGGCTACGCAAAGACCAAGTGTTGATGTAATAACAGGTACAATAAAAGCAAATTTCCCAACAAGAATATCTTTCCAAGTAAGTTCCAAGATTGATAGTAGAACAATTTTGGGGGAGCAGGGTGCTGAACAATTACTTGGTAAAGGAGACATGTTATTTATGTCATCAGCAAACAGAATAGTTAGAATTCACGGTCCTTATGTTTCTGAACAAGAAATTGAGAAAATAACAAACTCATTAAGAGCGCAAGGAGAGCCAGATTATATGGAAGAAATTACTTCCCAAGAAACAACTGAAAACTCGTTAACTCCTGGAAGTGAGGGAGACGAAGATGAATTATTTAATCAGGCTGTAGAAATTATTAAAGCAGAAGGGAAAGCCTCTACAAGCTTTTTACAAAGAAAATTACAGATAGGATACAATAGAGCTGCTAGAATTATTGATATGATGGAAGAAAAAGGTATTGTTAGCAAGGCAAATCATGTTGGTAAACGTGAAGTTCTTTAAAAAAAGATTTTTAATCTCGTTTTTTCTATTGATAACAACGAGTTTACTAGCTAATGAAAAAGATCAAATAGTTGCACAATTAAATAGTCTAGATTCTTTAGAATTTACATTTAATCAATTAATCAATGAAAAAACAGAGAAAGGTAGTTGTCTTTTAGAGTTTCCTGGAAAATTAAAATGCAATTACTTTGATGACAAAAAAAAAGAACTGATTATTAATAATAAAAGGTTAGCAATAACGCAGAAAAGGTATAATAAAACTTATCATTATCCTGTTTCAAAATCTCCATTCTTAAATATTTTATATAAAGATAAACTTTTAGAAATTATACAATCAGGGGAATTAAAGGTAAGTGATCAAATAGTTAAGCTTGTTTATTTTGGTGATAACGAAATTACAATTTTTTTTGACAAAAAAAATCTAGATTTGAGAGGGTGGGAGATTAAAGATCAATACAACAATAATATAAATTTCTCCCTAAACATTGTTGCTAAAAATGACGTTTTTAAAAAAGGTACCTTTAAAGTGCCTGAAGTAAACTAAGCCACAAAATCAATTTCTTCTTCTTTAAAAATTTCAAAACCTTTGGATTTATAATTTTGTAATGCATGTTTGTGGTCTAAACTACAAGTATGAACCCACATTCTACTAGGATTTTTTCTAGATGCACTGGCAATAGCATGATTTACAAGTGTTGAGCCTAGCTTCAAACCTCTGAATTCTTTAAGAACTCCTAGGTTGATAAGTTCTACTTCGTTTGATCCAGGATGATATTCTTGTTCGTAATATCCTACTAGATCTTCACCTTTTTTAAGAACATGGGTCTCTAAATTTTTATTGGTAACATATTTTACCCATTCACTATCAGACCATAACAATCTGTCTCTCCAATAATGATCTACGCCGATTTGTTTGTAAAAAAATCTATTTAAGTGAAAATTATCTTTATCATCCAAAATAATTTGAAAATTTTCTGGAAGATTTAAATCAACTGTTTTTGAAAAATCTCTAATTTCTAAAAAATATCTTTTTATTCTTGAAACCATCAGCTAACCATCTTTCCGATCTTTTCGCCTGCAAATATATGAAAGTGTAAATGAGGAACCTCCTGACCACCATCACTTCCAATATTAGTTAAAACTCGATATCCTTTATCTTTTGCGCCCACTAAGTTTGCGACATGCGTCACTGCTTTGTTTAACTCTACAATCTCTTTATCTGATGCTTTGCTGTTGAAATCATTAAGATCTACGTATTCGCCTTTAGGAATAATTAAAACATGAACTTTCTTTTGAGGATTAATATCATGAAAAGCTAAAACATGATCATTTTCATAAACTTTTTTACAGGGAATTTCTCCCCTTAGAATTTTAGCAAATATATTATTTTTGTCGTAATTCATTTCTGTCTTTTCTTAAGTTCGCTCATCACATCTTCAATTTTTATGTTGTTAGCCTCTAAGTAAACCATCAAATGATAAACCACATCGGCAGCTTCGTGTATCTTATTTGAATTTTTTTCCACAGATTCTATTAATTCGCCTAATTCTTCTTTTACTTTTGAAACACTTAGGTTTTTATCGTTCAAAAGTTTATTAGTATAAGACTTTTCTGGAGAAGAATTTTTTCTCTCTCTGATTGTTTTAATTAATTGTTCTAAGTTTTCAAACATTTTATAACCTTACCGATACATTTTTAGAATTCAAATATTCTTTAGCATCTTTGATTTTATATTCGCCATAATGAAAAATAGAAGCCGCTAAAACTGCACTTGCGCCACCTTTAACTATGCCATCATATAAGTGATCTAGAGTTCCAACTCCACCAGAAGCTATTACAGGAATATTGGTGTTATTCGTAATTGTTTTTAATAAATTTACGTCGTAACCGGATTTAGTGCCATCTTTATCCATTGAAGTTAATAAAATTTCTCCGGCTCCATTTTCTTCTACTTTTTTAGCAAACTCTTCTGCATCGATACCAGTTTTATTTCTTCCACCATGTGTAAATACTTCCCATTTATTATCTGAAACTTTTTTTGCATCTATCGCAACAACAATGCATTGAGATCCAAATTTCTTTGAAGCTTCCTTAACGAAGTCAACATTTTTTACAGCAGCAGTGTTAATAGAAACTTTATCTGCACCCGCTAACAATAAATCTGTAATATTTTGAATATTTCTAACTCCACCTCCAACAGTTAAAGGAACGAAACATTCTTTCGCAGTTTTTCTAACAGTATCAATAAGCGTTTCTCTATTTTCATTTGAAGCGGTAATATCAAGAAAACAAATCTCGTCAGCGCCACCGTCGCTATAAATTTTAGCTTGTTCTACTGGATCTCCAGCATCTTTTAATTCAACAAAGTTAATACCTTTAACAACTCTTCCATCTTTAACATCAAGGCAAGGTATAATTCTATTTTTAAGCATTAATCTCCTTTGCTAACTCTTCAAGCTTAATATCACCATCGTAAATAGCTTTACCAACAATAATACCTTCAATCTTTTTATTATTTAACTCTTTAGCCTTCTTAATGTCATTTATTGAAGAAACACCTCCTGAAATAACAACAGGACAATTAGAAAGCTCTGCAATTTTTACAGTCCCGTCTAAGTTAGGACTAGTTTTCATTCCATCTCTATTAATATCTGTGTAAATTATTCGACTTACTCCGTAATTATTTACTTCTTTAAGAAAATCTGTGGTTTTAACATTAAGATTTTCTTTCCAGCCTGACACAGAAAGATTTCCATCTTTTGCATCTAATCCTAAAGCAATTTGACCTTTAAACTTTTCACAAGACTCTTTTAAGAATTCTTTATTTTTAATAGCGCCACTTCCTAAAATTACTTTTTCAACACCTGTATCGATATATCGTTTAATGCTATCGAAAGATCTAACACCACCGCCTATTTCAATTTTCAAATCGTATTTACTTACTATTTCTTGAATAATATCTAAATTAACCGTCTTTCCAGTTAATGCGCCATCCAAATCAACAATGTGTAAGTTTTTAAAGCCATGATCTTTAAATTTTGCTGCTTGCTCAATAGGTGAAATTTCGTATTCAGTTTTATTTTCGAAGTCGCCTTTGATTAGTCTTACGCATTTCTTATCTTTTATATCTATTGCAGGAAATACTTTCATTATAATTTTAAAAAGTTATCAATTACTTTTAATCCAATTTTATCACTCTTCTCAGGGTGAAACTGAGTTCCAAATAAATTATCTCTTTCGATAGAGCAGACAATTTTTGACGAGTAATTTGTTATCGCTGAAATAACTGATTTATCTTCAGGTATAAACTCATAACTGTGAACAAAGTACATATGAGATTTATTTTTTATATCTTTAAATATTTTACTTTCTTTTTGAATTTCAATTTCATTCCAACCTATGTGCGGGAGTTTAAATTTTCCATTTTTATTATCAATTCTAGCAACTTTTCCAGTAATCCAACCTAGTCCTTTTGTTTCTGCTTCCTCATAACCAACATCTGCAAACATTTGTAAACCAACACAAATTCCTAATAAAGGTTTATTATTTGTCATCGCGAATTCTTTAAGAGTATCAACTAATCCGTTAATACTATTGAGAGAGTCCACGCAGCTTTTAAACGAACCTTGCCCAGGTAAAACAATTTTATCGCTGGATTTAATTTTTTTTATATCTGAGGTTACTTCTAGATTAACTTTACCTTTAGCTACCTCTGTAAAAGAGTTAATGACTGAGCTTATATTGCCCGATTGGTAGTCAACAATTGTGACGTTCATCAATTTTAAATAGAGCCTTTTGTCGAAGGTATTGAGTTTTTAATTCTTTTATCAATCGCTAAAGCATCTTTTAATGATCTAGCCAAACCTTTGTAACATGACTCAATCTTGTGGTGACTATTTTCACCGTAAATATTTTCTATGTGTAAAGTAACTCCAGCTGATTGTGAAAAAGCTTGGAACCACTCTTTAAATAATTCTGTATCCATCTCGCCAAGTTTCTCAACCGGTAGATTTACTTTCCAGATTAAATAAGGTCTATTTGATACATCTATTGAAACTCGGCTTAGAGTTTCATCCATAGGGATCATTGTTGATGCATATCGTGTAATTCCTTTTCGATTACCTGCTGCTTTTTTAATAGCTTCACCAATTGCTATACCTGTATCTTCAGTAGTGTGGTGTAAATCTATATGCGTGTCACCTTTTGCTTTAACATCTAAGTCTATAAGAGAATGCTTTGATAGTTGCTCCAACATGTGGTCTAAAAAACCTATTCCAGTTTTAATTTTATACTTTCCTTTTCCGTCTAAATTGACCGCGACAGAGATATTGGTCTCTTTTGTTTTTCTAGTAATTTTTGCTTTTCTACTCATAAACTATGCCTGATTTACCTTTGATATATATTTAAATGGTCATTTTATCAATAAATCACTATTGAAGATCTCAAAATAATCTCCACATATAACTCCATGAATACAGCTGAAAAATGGCACGGTACTACAATTGTCCTGCTTAGAAAGGGTGGGGAGACCATTGTAGCAGGCGACGGTCAAGTAAGTCTTGGTAACACAGTTTTAAAAAGCAAAGCCAAGAAGGTTAGAAAAATTGATAGCAGAGGAGTAATCGCAGGATTTGCCGGCTCAACTGCAGACGCTTTAACTTTATTCGAAAGACTTGAAGCCAAACTTGAAAAGCATGCAGGAAATTTACAAAGAGCAGCTGTTGAGTTAGCAAAAGATTGGAGAAGTGATAAATTTCTAAGAAGATTAGAAGCATTGATGGCAGTCGCAGATAAAGATCATAGTTTTATTATATCTGGCACTGGTGATGTGTTAGAGCCTGAGGACGGAATTATAGGTATTGGATCAGGAGGAAATTACGCACTTGCGGCAGCAAAGGTTTTGATTGAAACTGATATGAAAGCAGAGGAGATTGCAAAAAAAGCACTTAAAGTTGCATCAGATATTTGCGTATTTACAAATAACAACGTAACAATGGAAAAAATTTAAATGTCTAAATCCAAAAAAGAGACAAACCTTAAATTAGTTAAAGGATCAAAAAATGACAGCTCAAAAGTAAGCGCTCTTTCACCTAGAGAAATAGTTTCTGAACTAGACAGATATGTAATAGGTCAAAAAGAGGCAAAAAAAGCTGTAGCGGTTGCCTTAAGAAACAGATGGAGAAGACAAGCGCTTACAGATGAAATGAGAGATGAGGTTTTACCGAAAAATATCTTAATGATTGGTCCAACTGGGGTTGGAAAAACAGAAATTTCAAGAAGGCTATCGAAATTAGCTGAGGCTCCTTTTATAAAAGTAGAAGCAACTAGATTCACAGAAGTAGGTTACGTAGGAAGAGATGTGGAACAAATAGTAAGAGACTTAATTGAAATCGCTATTGCGATGGAAAGAGAGAGAAAAAGAAAAGAGGTAAAAGCTAAAGCAGAATTAAAAGCAGAGGAAAAAGTTTTAGACGCTTTAGTCGGCAATAAAGCGAGTGTTGCTACTAGAGAAAGTTTCAGAAAAAGATTAAGAAATGGTGATCTGGACAATAATGAAATCGAAATAGAAGTTCAGGACACGTCTTCTGGACTTCAAAGTTTTGAAATACCTGGAATGCCTGGAGGAAATGTTGGAATGGTAAACCTAGGAGATATCCTAGGCAAATCTATGGGAGGAAAAAAAGGAAAAAAGAAAAAAATGTCAGTAAAAGAGTCCCATGGAATTTTAGTAGCACAAGAATCAGACAAAATGATTGAAGAAGATAAGATTATTAAAGAGGCCAAAAAAGCCACTGAAGAAAATGGCATAGTTTTTTTAGATGAAATTGATAAAGTTTCAGCAAGGAGTGATAGGGTAGGTGGTGATGTTTCTAGGGAAGGAGTCCAAAGAGACTTATTACCGCTAATTGAAGGTACAACGGTAAGTACAAAGCATGGACCTATAAAAACTGACCATATTTTGTTTATTGCCTCAGGAGCTTTCCAATTAGCGAAACCATCTGATTTGTTACCAGAGTTGCAAGGAAGATTACCAATTAGAGTGGAATTGAACGCTCTTAATGAAAATGATTTTAAAAGGATTCTTAAAGAACCTGATAATAGTTTGATTAAACAATACAAAGCACTTTTAAAAACTGAAGATGTTAATCTTGAATTTTCAGATGATGGGATTGATATGCTTGCAAAAATATCCGCAGAAGTTAATTCCTCTGTTGAAAATATTGGAGCAAGAAGACTGCACACTATAATTGAGAAAGTATTAGATGATATCAGTTTCAATGCTACAGATAAAGCTGGAGAAACAATTACAGTTGATAAAAAATTTGTTCAAGACAATTTAGGCAATTTAGTTAAAGATACTGACCTAAGTAAATTTATATTATAGCTTCTTTAACTTTATTAAAATAGCACCATCACCACCATCTTTAACATCAGCTTTATTAACTGAAATGATTAATTCGCTCAGTTCAGAATCAGATTTAATGAATTCAGGAACAGAATATTTTAATTTTCCTAAATCTTTAGAAATATAAGTATCATTATCATTTGTGGAATGTATTCCCTTACCGGTAATTAATAACAATTCTTTATATTTATTCTTTAAACAAAAAAAGATTATTTCTTTTACCTTTTTGTTTGCATCATCTAGCGTAAAACCATGTAAATCAAATTTAAATCTTACTTTCCTGTCTATTTTTTGATTACTTTTATCTTTATCGTAAATATCTGATGGATCTTTTATGTAATCTTCCCAAATTTTTTTGTCCTCTTTGGAAAGATCATTTTTTTTATCACTGGCTGATAATTTCAGATAAATACCAGTTAGGACTTTTATTGTTAATATTTTTTGTAAATTTCCAACTATCAGTTACAAATTTTATTTTATCAGGGTTTCCCTCAATTATTTTATTATCTTTATCCCTTTTTACAGAGATCACCTCAGCAACAAACTTAACAGTTGCGAATAAATTATCTTTAATTTTCTCGTATTTTTCAACAGATGACTCTTTTACACCAATAAAAGTAAATTCAGATTTGATATTATCTTTATTTCTTACTTTTATAGCTTCAGAGAAATTAGAAAACATTTTAGGTGAAAGCAAAGCCTTTAACTTTATTAAATCACCGCTTGCAAAAGAGGTAAGAATACTTTCATAGGCAATTTCAGCACCTCTCAAAAATTCTTTCTTGTCTTTTCCTTCTAGTGTATCTAGATTTTGCTCTACAATCTCAGCATCTTGCTTAGGCATTGTAAACTTTTTTTCAGCAAAGTTAGGGTAAACTTTTGACTCGTGACCTGTTTTTCTACCTAATATGCTTCTTAATCTCAAGATTATAAATCCCGCGATCATACCTAGTAAAATAATATCTAAATATCCAAAACTACTACTCATAATTTGATAAATATACATGAATAATATAATTTTGTATCTGACAAATGAACACATTTTTATTAATTTTTATAGGCTTACCGGCCCTTGAAGTATTCTTTATGATCAAGATTGGTGGTGCAATAGGAGCTCTAAATACTGTATTTTTAATTTTTCTAACGGCTATTATAGGTGTTTACTTCGCAAGAGTGCAGGGTCTTCAAACTCTAAGGTCAGGTTTAATTAACTTGTATCAAAATAAAGCTCCCATATATGAACTTGTATCAGGAGCATCTATTGCTGTTGCGGCTATGTTATTAATTATTCCAGGTTTTTTTACAGATTTATTAGGATTTTTCTTATTATTTCCTTTCACAAGAAATATTTTATTTAAGATTTTAATAAAGGAGAAAAAAGCAAATCCCAACTATTACGAAAAAGATAAAATTATTGATGGTGAAATTAAAGATGACAAAAAAGATTAGTTATAAAATAGTTGGGAAATATATAAAAGATCTAATTTTTAGTATTCCAAATGCAAAAACTTTTTTTTTACTTTCTAAAAATATAGAAAATTATAAAATCAACATAGATATAAAAAGTAATCAAATTGAAAAAAAAATAATTGAAATTCAAACCTCTATCAGTTTAACTCCTGTCAAAAATAATTTTGAGAAAATAAATACCAAAATAATATTTGCAACAATAGTTGAAATATCAAATGATAAGATCGATAAAAAAGAAATTGAGAAAATAATACTTATTGATGTACCTACTGAAATTTATGCAGAGCTCCGAAAAATATTTATAAGTTTATTTGAAAACTCAGGTTTTAAAGATATTAGAATCAGTGAAAGTGTGGACTTTGAAAAGCTTTATAATTTAAGAAGGATTCAATAAAAATTTTTTTTTAATTCTTTTTTCAAAAATTCGTGATGTAACTCTATCTCATGATCAGAAACTCTTAATATATTTTTGAAATAATCCTCATAACCTTTTTTATTTTTATTTAAATTGGTAGAAGATAAATTAAGCTTTGGTTCTTTAACATCTAAAAGATTTATGTATGTCTCTCTTAAAAGCTCACAATCTAATAAAGCATTATGTTTTGTTCTTTTAGAAAGATCAATGTTAAATCTTTTACATAGTGCGTCCAAAGAATTAGATGATCCTGGAAATTTATTTCTTGCAATATCAAGAGAGTCTATGACATACTTTTTATCGATAAAATCTTTTTTTATTTTACCTAACTCACCATTTAAAAAGCTTAGATCAAATGGTGCGTTATGAATTATTATTTTTTTTCCTTTTACAAATTTTAAAAAATCTTCTGCAATCTCATTAAATTTTTCTTTATCGCTTAAAAATTCTTGAGAAAATCCGTGAATCTGGAACGCTGTATCCGGCACATCTCTTTCTGGATTGATTAAACGATGGAACACTTTTCCTGTGGCTATTAAATCTTTAGTTTCTATACAGGCTATTTCTACTATCCTGTGCCCTTCATTAAATGACAACCCAGTAGTTTCTGTGTCGAGAAACACTTCATTCATATTGTTCCAATATACCTAATAATTTTTTTTTGAAAATCTTAATATTATTTTCATTAACAACTGTGTGATCACAATAACGAGATTTTACCTTGTGACTAAGCTGTTTATTATCTAGAATTTTGAAGAAAATTTTACTTCCGCCTTTGGCTATAAATCTTTTTAGTCTAGTTTTCCTATTCGCCTTAATTAAAAAAATAATGTCAAAGTACTTCATCAATTTACTCTCTACTAAAAGTGGTATTTCAAAAAAAAGTAGTTTTTTTCTTCTATTTTTTTTTATAAATTTTCTCATCTCTATCCTAACCAATGGATGAATTATCTGCTCAAGCTTTTTTAAATTTGATACATTTTTCGTAATTTTTTTTTTTAAGAATTTTTTAATGTTAGTTTTTTTCTTAATTTTAAATTTTCTTGAGACTAGATTTATAAAACTCTTTTGTTTGTAAAGTCTTTTAACTTCTGCATCTGCGATAAATAGTGGTCCTTTTCTTGATGATAATATTTTACTTGCCGTAGTTTTTCCTGAAGAAAGACTACCTGTTATTCCTATTTTTTTCATCTAAGCTTTTCTAATAATAATTCTATCAATTTTTGATCTATTTCAGGATTAATTTTATTCCATAAATAAAATGATTTTTGGCCTTGATAGATAAACATATCAAGACCATTGTACACTTTTGTTTCTCTTTCCTTCAAATATTTAAGAGTTTTAGTTTCTAATGGATTATAGATAGTATCGATGTAAATTAGATTTTTTTTAGTTTTTTCAAAATTAAAATCAAAATCATCTCCGTTTTTAAGTCCCAAACTTGTTGCATTTACAATAATATCATATTTATGTATCTCATCTTTTAAATTCTGCCACTTAATAATATTGAGATTTTTAAATTTTTTTTTGAGGAAAATACATTTATCTAATGTTCTATTGACTATAGAAATTTTCTGAACATTTGATTTTTGTAGTGACAAAATTACCGAGGGAGATACACCGCCCGCTCCTATAATTAGGGAATTTTTTTTTGATGCATTATCTACCTCTTTTAAGTAAGCTGCTTGCAATCCAAATACATCTGTATTTTCTCCTACAATAGTTTTATGTGTGTCTAGGTAAATGGTGTTAACAGAACTAGTTGCCTCTGCATCATTTACAAGCACATCTAAGTGTGAGACAATTTTTTGTTTATAAGGCAATGTAACATTTATCCCACTTAAACCACCTTCTTTTATTTTTTTAATTATGTTTGGTAGTTCAGCTTCTTGTATATCTAAGATCGAATACTGTGCATCGATTTTGTATTTATCAAACCAATAATTGTGGAGAACAGGTGACAAAGAGTGTTTAATTGGATTTCCTATTATTCCAAATTTTTTAGTCATTTTTATACTGATTAATATAGTTTAAAATTTCTTTTATTGGCAGACCCATTATAGAGTTATGATCACCTTTAATATAATCAAATAAATCTAGTCCATCGGCCTCTACTTGATAAACACCATAAGCAAGTAGTGTTTCTGTTTTAATTTTATCAAGATACTTGGAAATTTCTTGTTCTGTCAAATTTTTCATTCTTAGCTCCGATGAGTCAGTATAATTCCATATCATTGCTCCATTTTTGGAAATACAGACTGAGCTTATAAGGTAGTGCGTTGAATTATTAAGTTTCTTTAAAATTTCCATAGCTTCCTGTCTTGATCTAGGTTTGTTTATTAATTCATTATTTAGTGAAATAACACTATCAGCTCCCAAAACTAATATATCCGGGTTTTTGCTACTGACTTTTACTGATTTAATTTCTGCTAAGTTTTTTGAAATCAACATCGGGTTTGCTCCCTCGTCCAACAAGGAAGCTTTAATTTCATCTTCATCTACATTTGAAACTTTTACCTCACAGTTAATTTTAAAGTCATCCAAAATTTTTTTTCTTACACCGCTTTTTGAAGCTAAAATAATTTTCATTTTTGTTTTCTAATCTCTATTATCTTTAATATTGAGGCAGCTGTTTCTTCAACAGATCTTCTAGTAACATCGATTATTGGCCAATTATTTCTTCTAAAAAGATTTTTTGAGTCATCAACCTCTTTTTTTATAAACTTCAAATCTGTATAATCTTTAAGATTTTGGTCTCTCATTATTGCTACCCTGTTCCTTCGAATATCGGCCAATCTATCAGGGTCAGCTATCAAACCTATAATACAAGCTTTATTGTTCGATTTTAATCCTTCTGGTATTTTTTGATCTAAAACTAGGGGAATATTTATCGTTTTAAATCCTCGATTTGCTAAATAAATTGACGTAGGTGTTTTACTAGTTCTGCTTACTCCAAGTAAAATTACATCAGCATTTTCTAAATCATCTACTTTTTTTCCATCATCATGAGACATAGTAAACTGAATAGCTTCAATTCTTCTATAATAGTCATCATCTAGTACATGTTGCGCACTGGGTTTATGAATTGCTCTTTGATTTAAAAGTTTTGAAAAACTTAAAATTAAATTCCCCAAAATACCAAAACATGGGACTTTTTTGACTTGACTCTGATTCGAAATATATTTCGCAAGTTTAGTTTCTACAATTGTGTATAAAATTAAAGAATTTTCATTTTTAGTGCACTCTTGCACAATTCTATCTATTTGCTGTTCTGTTCTCACAAATGCAAATTCTTTTTTTTTGTACTCAAAATCAGCGAATTGGGATTTTAAAGACAAGAATATTCTGTCTAAAGTTTCGCCTGTAGAGTCAGACACAAGATATACATTGTATTTTTGGTTCATATCTTTGTTAATAAATAATTAATATATAATGCTTTTTCACCTATTTTAATCAGTGGTGAAAAAAAGCTAACAATAATTAACATTATTTGAACATTTTATCAGATGTTAATAATGTTATGTTTTTGGTGTTTATAAGGTTAATAAAGTCAACTATATAGGCATTTTTTTAGAAAGTTATTAAGCTTGATATGTATAAGATATGTATAAAAAGTTATAACAATATTAAACAGGACCTACTACTTTAACAAAATTTATAAAAACTTTTTATTAATTATGAGTAACCTTAAAAAAATTTTAACAAACAAGATTTCTTGCAAATCTGTTTGGTTTATGAGACAAGCAGGAAGATATTTACCTGAATTTAGAGAAATTAGAAAAAAAAATAAAGATTTTATTAAACTTTGTTTGAATAGTAATTTAAGTTCAGAAATTACACTACAACCAATAAAGAGATATAACTTAGATTCAGCGATAATTTTCTCTGATATTCTAATGACACCATATGCATTAGGACAAAATATTACTTTTACAAAAAAAGAAGGACCTAAACTAAATGAATTTAGAATAGAGTCTCTTAATAAAAATAATAAAGAAAAATTTTCAAAAAAATTAAACCCAGTTTACAAAGCTATTGAAATAACAAGAAAAAAGTTAGAAAAAGAAAAATCATTAATTTGTTTTATTGGAGCACCATGGACCCTTTTAATTTATATGTTAGGGTTAAAGAAACATAATAATAGGTTAGATTTAAATAAATATAATAAGTACAAAACACAGTTTAATGAAATACTCTTAGAATTGAATGGTTATCTGTGCACACATATTGAAAATCAAATAAATGCAGGAGCAGACGTAGTTCAAATTTTTGACTCTTGGGCAGGTCTAATACCAGAAAAAGATATTAAAGATTTTTGTTATGTTCCAAATAAAAAAATTGTTGATTTTTGCAGAAGTAATAAAATAGCAACCATTTGTTTTCCAAAAGGATTAAAAAAGAATTACGAAGTATTTAATAATTTTGTTAGACCAGACGGAATTAATTTAGACGCCGAACTAGATCCTCAGTGGGCTAAAAATAATCTAAAGAACGTTGTTATCCAAGGAGGTTTAGATCCAAAGATTTTATTGCAAACTGACGAAGTTATTTTAGAGGTAGCGACGAAATACATAAAAGCTTTTAAAGATATTCCATACGTTTTCAATCTTGGACATGGTTTACTTCCAGAAACAGATCCTGATAAAGTAAAAATGTTAATTAATTTTTATAGGAATTATAATGAATAAAGATCACCCAGAAGTAAAATTTGGCAAAACCGGTGTTCTTATCATTAATCTTGGAACTCCAGATTCAACAAATTGGTGGGATATTAGAAAATATTTGAGAGAATTTCTATCAGACAGAAGAGTTATAGAAGTAAATCCAATAATTTGGCAAATAATATTAAATCTGTTTATATTAACCTTCAGACCTGCAAAAACTGCTAAAGCATATAAAAAAATCTGGCGAAAAGAAAATAATGAATCACCACTATTATTTTTTACAAGGGAGCAGGCAAAAAAACTTAATGGCAGGATCGGTAGCGACAGATTAATGGTAGATTTTGCGATGCGTTATGGCAATCCAAGCATTAATTCACGTTTAATTAAACTTAAGGATAGCGGTTGTGAGCATATAATTATTTTACCTCTATATCCCCAGTACGCTGCAGCAACAACCGCAACAGTTTGTGACGAGGTATATAGATCTTTAATGAGAATGAGGTGGCAACCAAGCCTACAGATTATACCGCATTATGAAAGTGAGCCGAAGTATATAGATGCTCTAGTAGGAAGCATTGAAACAAAAATTAAAGAAATAAATTGGAAGCCAGATTTAATTATTTCCTCATACCACGGAATTCCAAAATCCTACTTTGATAAAGGAGATCCTTATCAATGCTACTGTCAAAAGACTACAAGATTAATGAATGAAAAATTTCGTAAAATTGAGATCAAAACTACATTTCAATCAAGATTCGGACCTCAAGAATGGTTGAAGCCATATACAGATAAAACATTAGAAGATTTACCAAAAAAAGGGATAAAAAATTTACTTATTATTTGTCCAGGTTTTGCATCCGATTGTGTAGAAACTTTAGAGGAAATAAACATGGCTGGAAGGGAAAGTTTTATAAAAAGTGGAGGAGAAAATTTTGATCTTGTGCCATGTCTAAACGATAGTTACCCACATATAGACTTGCTTGAATATCTTTTAAAAAAACATATTTATTAAATAGAAATGAATTCTCTAATAATTTATTCATCAACTGACGGTCAGACTAAAAAGATTTGTGAAACATTAAAAAATAACTCTATCAACAAAAGCTCATATGAAATTATCTCTTTGGACGAAGCATTTCATAAAGAGGTAGAAAAATATGAAAATATAATAATCGGTGCAAGCATTAGATATGGAAGACACAATCCAAGAGTTTATAAATTTATTCAAAATAACAAATATATTTTAGATAAAAAAAAGAGCGCATTTTTTTCAGTAAATGTTGTTGCACGTAAGCCTGAGAAAAATACTCCTGACACTAATCCTTACATTAGAAAATTTTTAAAAAAAAGTAATTGGCTACCAAAAAAACTTGGTGTATTTGCTGGGAAAATAGACTATCCCAAATTGGGCTTTATTAACAGAAGCGTTATAAGATTTATAATGTTTATTACAAGCGGACCCACGAACACAAATAATACTTATGAGTTTACCGATTGGCATAGTGTGAGAAAATTCATAAAGGAGTTTGACGAAATATAAAAAAAATTAATTAAAAATATTCGAGATTTCTGATTTTTTGTAAGATTTTTTAACATTTTAATACCTAAATCCATAAATAGCTAAATTTACACCTATTTTTTGAAAATTTAACTAAATCTCAGGCTTGAAATTCTTAAAAAAAAACATATATTTTTAATACACGCCTTAAAAATAAACAATCACATGAATTTACAAGAATTAAAGCAAAAAAATCCTGCGGAGCTTATTAGCGAAGCCGAAAAGCTTGGTATTGAAAATCCTAGTACACTTCGTAAACAGGAAATACTCTTCGCTATTTTAAAGAAATTAGCAGAAAAAAATGAACAAATCACTGCAACTGGAGTTTTAGAAGTATTACAAGATGGCTTCGGCTTTTTAAGAGCCATCGAGTCCAATTATCTTCCTGGCCCCGATGATATTTATGTAAGTCCTAGCCAAATAAGAAGGTTTGGTTTGAGGACGGGGGACTCTGTAGAAGGAGAAATAAGAGGTCCAAAAGATGCTGAGAGATATTTTGCTCTCTTGAAAGTTAATAAAATAAATTTTGATAATCCAGATAAAGGAAAAAATAAAATTGCTTTCGATAATTTAACTCCACTTTACCCTAACGAAAGAATTAAATTAGAGGTAGAGTCAACTAAAGTTGAAAAAAAACCAGATAATACAGCAAGACTTATTGACCTTGTGAGCCCAATAGGAAAAGGTCAAAGATCTTTAATAGTTTCCCCTCCAAGAGCGGGTAAGACAATTATCCTTCAAAACATCGCTCAGTCAATTACTGCTAACCATCCAGAATGTTATTTAATGGTATTATTGATTGATGAAAGACCTGAAGAAGTTACAGACATGCAAAGATCTGTTAAAGGCGAGGTAGTTGCCTCAACTTTCGATGAACCAGCATCAAGGCACGTAGCTGTTGCTGAAATGGTAATTGAAAAAGCTAAGAGATTAGTAGAACACAAAAAAGATGTTGTAATATTGTTAGATTCTATTACTAGACTTGGAAGGGCATACAATGCAGTAATACCTAGCTCTGGTAAAGTTCTCACCGGAGGTGTTGATGCAAACGCACTTCAGAGACCTAAGAGATTTTTTGGAGCAGCTAGAAACGTAGAAGAGGGAGGATCTTTAACAATAATCTCAACTGCTTTAATAGACACAGGAAGTAGAATGGACGAAGTTATTTTTGAGGAATTTAAAGGAACCGGTAATTCAGAATTGATCCTTGATAGGAAAGTCGCTGATAAAAGAATTTATCCGGCTCTTGATATTACAAGATCTGGCACACGGAGAGAAGAATTGTTATTTGCTAAAGATGAACTATCAAAAATGAATGTTTTAAGAAGAATAATTAGTCCTATGGGAACAATGGATGGTATTGAATTTTTAATATCAAAACTAAAAAATACAAAAAATAATTCAGATTTTTTTGACTCTATGAACAAATCTGCTAATTAATTTACTGAATAGTTTGGTTATTAAAATTTACGTCATAAAGATAAAAACTAATTATGTTTTCTAAAGTATTTATTTTATCTTTAACAGTAAGTGACTCCAAAAGTTTCTGCTTTTCCTCGTTTGTGACTGGTGAAATCATTGATAAAGTATTAATTCTTTGAGTTTTATCTAATTTCTCAAATTCTCTCCAATTTAATAATAAACCATTTTTTTTAAAAAATATTTTGGCCTTGTTCATAAGACCTTCAGTATTTTGATCATCCGTATTCTCGTTTAAATCTTGCTCATATCTTTTATAATCAACTTTGAATTCCCTATATAATTTTTTGTTTTGCACTTCTTGTAAGATATTGAACCTTGTTATTCCGGTGAGATTTATAAGAATTCTACCATCCTTACTTTTTTGCAAATCACTAATTTTTCCAAGGCACCCTACTTTATAAACTTCATTTCCCTCTCTTTGAGACTGAACCATGCCCATAAGCTTATCTTTACTGTAAGTGTCATTCACTAAATCCAAATATCTTTGTTCAAATATGTTTAATGGGAGATTTGTTTTAGGAAAATAGATTACCCCACTTAATGGAAAAACTGGAATTACACTTGGAAAAGTTTTCATATTAACCATTATAATAAAAATTTTACTTATGTGGTAGTGACATTTTATTAAGGTTGACCATTCTAAGTATGGTATATTATACTTCTTCAAAAGTGCGGGCATAGCTCAGTGGTAGAGCGTCTCGTTGCCAACGAGAAGGTCGAGGGTTCAAGTCCCTTTGCCCGCTCCATTTAAAATGAGTGACTTAGCAAATAAAAAATGTGTTCCTTGTGAAGGAAATATACCAGCGTTTGACAAAAGCGAGATTCACAAATATTTGAAAAAGATCAATGGATGGGAAGTTAAAAGTGAGGACGGAAACTTTTATTTAATCAAAGGATTTTCTTTTAAAAATTTTAAAGAAAGTCAAAACTTTATAAACAAAGTTGGCGAAATTGCTGAAAACGAAAATCATCACCCAGACCTATCTTTTGGTTGGGGATATTGCAAAATTAAAATTTTTACTCATGCTATTAAAGGTTTAGCAGAGAGTGATTTTATTTTAGCGGCCAAAATTGACAAAATTAATTAGTGATTGAAGTGTCTTATCCCTGTAAAGATCATTTTTATTTTTGCTGCGTTAGCGGCATTTATTACTTCTTTATCTCTAATTGATCCACCAGGCTGAACAATGATATTCACACCTGCTTTAATTAAAGTTTTCACACCGTCTTCAAAAGGAAAGAATGCGTCTGAGGCTGCTATAGAATTTCTAATTTTATCAATTTTAAATTGCTTCGCTTTTTGAATAGCTATTTTACAACTATCAAGCCTGCTTGGTTGACCAGCACCTATTCCAATAGTAGAAAAATTATTGCAAAGAACTATTGCATTTGATTTCACAAACTTACAAATATTAAGCGCAAACTCAACTTCTGCCAGCTCTTTTTTACTTGGTTTAAGCTTAGTTACACACCTAATTTTTTTTTTGTCTAGGATTATTTTATTTTTATTTTGGAGAATAAAAGATCTATCAAAATTTCTTATTGATGAAATATTCTTGAGTTTATATTTAGAAATATCAATTATTCGTAAATTCTTTTTCTTTTTCAAAATATTCAATGCTTCTTTATCAAATCCTTTTGCTAGCACTACCTCAAGAAAATTTTTCGACATTTCCAAAGCAATCTTTTTATTTAATTTATAATTACAAGCTATCACTCCCCCAAACGCACTTATCGGATCACATGCAAAAGCATTTTTGAAAGATATTAATGAATTTTTATTTTTTGATACACCGCATGGGTTGGCATGCTTTGTAATGATTGTGCTTGAATCTCCTTTTATAGTATCTAAAATCTCTAATGATGAAAACATATCATTGTAATTATTATAACTTAACTCTTTCCCATGTAATTGTGTAAAACCTAGCTCTCTATCGTTATAATCACTAACATAAATAGAACTTTCTTGATGTGGATTTTCACCATATCTTAACTTTTTGAGTTTTCTTCCAAAAATAGTTTTTCTCTCAGGAAATTCAATTTTCAACTTTTTATTAAACCAGTTTGCTATCATTGCATCATAATATGCAGTTAAGCCGAAAGCCTTAGAAGACATTGTCTCTCTGAATTTAAGACTTGTCTTCCCTTTATGTCTTTTAAGTTCATCTATTAAATTTTTGTAGTCATTTTTATTTGTTAAAATTGCAACATTTTTAAAATTTTTGGCTGCAGCCCTAACCATTGTCGGCCCACCAATATCTATATTTTCTATTATTTTTTTTGGATTTTTGGACTCAGTTACTAATCTTTGAAATGGATAAAAATTTACAATAATTAAATCAATTGAAGGAAAGTTATTTTTATACATTTCTTTTGTATGACTTTTGTTTTGTCTATCGTGCAAAATTCCAGCATGTATTTTTGGGTGAAGTGTTTTAACCCTTCCATCTAACATTTCTTTAAAACCAGTATACTCTGATAGCTCTGTGCATTTGTATCCTAATCGTTTAATTTCTTTGTAAGTTCCACCAGAACTTATAATATTTATTCGGTATTTCCTGAAAACTTTTAACAGAGACGTAATCTTATCCTTGTCAGAAACAGATACTAAAGCATTTTTGATTTTTAATTTCATTATATTTTTTTTTTAATTTCCCAATTAAAAGATTTGTTTTTATTAACTAAATCACCTGAGATTGTTATACAAGTATTATCTAGAATTTTTTTTCCTCCTAAAAATATACTTTTTTCAATTTCCAGATTTTCATCTTTAATAGTAAAAATTAAAGATTTATTTTTTGAAATCTGTATTAAAGCACTGTTACCACTCATCGTCTTAACTGCAGTAAGTTCTGGATTTAAATGAAATCTTAAAACATATCTAATAGGTATGCCATCACTTTTCTTTAAAATATGGTCTACTCCTTTAAAACTATTATCTATATTATCAAAATAAAGTTCTCTTTTATGAATGCAATTAAAATTTTTTTCATATCCGTTATGTGACGCTGAACAACCAATAAATTTTTTATCATTATTAATTTTTATGTCATCAATTTTAAAAAAATTTTTTATTGAGTTACCGTATATTCTATTTACTAATTTATTTCTTTCAAATTTAGTTATACTAGTATCATTAATAGTTAGTGTAGATTGACTTGCGGTAAGTCTGCTTATTAATTCAGCTTTTGAGGAAATATTTTTACCAAACCCACAATTTGTAATAATTTTTACTCCATCTAAAAAATATTCAAATGAAAGTGGACCTGATTGGTAATTGTTTGAAAAATTTTTAGGTGGTGGGCTGCCAATATCAAAGTACAAATCATGTTGTTTAAACTTTAAATGGAATATTTGTCCAAAAATATTTTGTTTGTTTGTTTTTAATCCTTCAAGATATTTATCTAAATTTGTTAAATCAATTTCTGCTCCTCCATTAAAAAGAGGAAGTTGATTTAAAGGAGTCCTTATATTTTTTATACATTCTAGGTTTTTTTTAATAATAGTATCTAAAAATTCAGGACTATATTGTTGAGCCTCTTTAATAGTTTCTTTACATAATAGTAAATACTTTGTTAGAAAAACAAGATCATCAGGGTTTCGAGATAAAGGGAAACCATTGTTGTCAAAGTTTGCTTTAACAAATTTTTCTAATTCAAAAATTGCAATGTTATAATTTTCTTTATACTCTTTAAAAACAATACCAGACAAGATTAAAGCAGTAAAAATCTCTGCCTTTTTAGTAATATTTTTTTCATATCGGAAGTTTTTCTTTAAATGATTACATTGGCTAATAATATTTTGGAAAAAATTTTTTTTAAAGTCAAATGTTCCATTATTTATTATGATATCGATATTAAGTATCCAACTTATTACTCTAGAGCTTAAAGTGGAAGCTTCCCAAACTTCTCTTTTAAATTTTGAATACTTAATCATCCAAAGATAAATTACTTTTTGAATAATCTTTCCATCAATTTTTCTATCTATTAAATTTAGCCATAAAAAATTGTGATATTTTTTGATATCTTTATTTTTATTTTCTAACCAAAATTCTGAAGGGTTTATATCACTTATTTTAAAAGATTCTTTTTTATACGGAGAAATTATAGAGAGTAAGTATGGATTAGGATTAAAATAAACTTGAACAGGAATTTTTGATTTTAAAGAGTCATTATAACGATTTGTAGTGAAATAGATTTTTTTTAAAAACTTTATCAATGTAACTTGAATAGCTACTAAATAATAATAGGCAACTTTTAAGCCAAACATTTATTAATTTTTTCTTAAAATTTCTATATTCTTTTTTAGATCGCCTTTATTTTCTTTAAAGATTGTGGAGCCAGAAACAATGATATTAACGCCAGCCGCTTTTGCCAAGCTACAATTTTCAAAATTTATTCCCCCGTCAATTTCAATATCAACTTTTAATTTTTTTTCATTAAGTATTTCTTTTAATTTTTTTGTTTTCTCTAGAACTTCTGGCATAAATTTTTGTCCACCAAAACCTGGTTCAACACTCATAATTAGAACTAAGTCTATTTTATCCAAATGATCTTTTATTAAATCAATTTTAGATTTTGGCTTAAGAGAGATGCCAACCTTTTTATTTTGCTTTCTAATTAACTCAATAGTTTTTGAAATGTCTTCGGTTGCCTCCGGATGAAATGTAATTATATCTGCACCTGCTGCTGCAAAATCATTTATAAAATTATCAACAGGAGAAATCATTAAATGAACATCAAATATTTTTTTGGTTAAAGGCCTAAGTTTTTTAATAACCTCGGGACCAATTGTTAAATTTGGTACAAAATGACCATCCATTACATCAATATGAATGTAATCTGCGCCTGCCTTTTCTAAGGAAACAACTTCGTCACCTAATTTACTAAAATCGGCTGATAATATAGAAGGAGAAATTTTAATTGGAACAGTCATTACTTATTTATATTTTAATACTAAACTTTGTCAAAAAATAAGCTTAATTAAACAGTTGATATAATTGTCTCGAAAAATCACTTTCTAAAGGAAAAGCAAGCATTCCCCAGACATCGTACCCCAAAATGTAAGGCATTGCGTAGAATCTAAATAGGTAAAAGAACCACGCAACATACAAAGCTATGAACGGACCAAATAAAAAGCTAGGAGTAATAAATTTAAATAAATTTATTATCGGATTAGTTGTTTTAACAAATATTCTCATGAAAAAAAAACTAGAATCTTCTCTTTGAAAGATATTCATGAATGCACGACCTATTAAAGTCCACATAATAGTTCCTAAAGCGTAGTCTAAAACAATTGCCCAAGTTGGTATCATATTTGTAAATTACCACGATTTAAGTAAAAAAAAAGGGGCGAATAAATCGCCCCTTTTAATTTTAAATAATTATTTATTAGTGTTGCTTACCAAGAATAGCCTTACCTGTTGGTATTCTTGTATCGTCTACTAATTTTTGAGTAGCTGGACTTGGTTCTTTAGTCATTAAACTGACTACCACCATTACAACTAAACAAATTGGTGCTCCAATTAAACCAAATCTTAAGTGGTCAATACCTAAGAAAGGAGTATTTACACCGCCCCATATTGGAACTGAGAATTTAGGGAACACCCACGTTAAGTAAACTGTTCCTGAAATAATTCCCGCCAATATACCAGCGATTGCACCTTCTCTAGTAGCTCTCTTCCACCATACACCAAGTACAAGTGGGAAGAATAAACCTGACATTGCAAAGTCGAATGCCCAAGCAACCGAACCTAAGATACTTGTTAGCCTGAATGAGGCTATGTAAGCACCAGCAGCTCCGATTATTACTAGAAGTGTACGAGCAACTAATAGTCTTTTAGCAGTTTCCGCTTTTGGATTAATGATCTTGTAGTAAATGTCGTGTGATAACGCATTTGAGATCGCAAGAACTAATCCATCTGCAGTTGACATGGCAGCAGCCATACCACCAGCAAACACTAGTCCTGAGATTACGAACGGTAGACCTGCTACTTCTGGAGTAGCTAATACTACAACGTCACCTCTCATGAACCATTCGTTCAACTGAAGTATTCCGTCACCATTAAAGTCTGCTATAAATACTTGTTTAACTTCAGACCATCTCTGTACCCACTCTATCGACTGAACTTCAGAAATAGATTTTCCGATAATTCCAGTTGGTAGATTTGGATCCATCAATGCTAATTTAGACAATGTCGCTAACATAGGTGCTGAAGAGTAAAGTAAGAAAATAAAGAATAGCGACCAAGCTACTGATTTTCTTGCTGCTCTTACTGTAGGAGTTGTAAAGTATCTCATTAAGATATGAGGTAACGATGCAGTTCCCACCATCATACAAATCGCTAACGATAAGTATTTCCAGACAGCCATTCCACCTTCAGGTACTCCAGAGTGAGTTCCAGAGATATATTTCAATCCTCCTGGTACCCCAGCTGCTTTCATATCTGCGGCGCTGTTTTTAACTAGTCCAAATTGTTGTTCAAGTTCGCCAAGTCTTGCAACTTCATCACCTAACATTAAGTGAGGGAAAATTCCTCCACCTACGTTAGAACTAATCCAGAATACTGGTATTAAGTATGCGATGATTAATACAATGTACTGAGCAACCTGCGTCCAAGTTACGGCCCTCATTCCACCAAGCATTGAACAGATAAGGATACTTATTAATCCTACCCATACTCCTGCTTCGAACGGAATTCCAAGAGCTCTAGAAGCAATTGTTCCCGTAGCATTAATTTGTGCTGTTACGTAAGTAAATGATGCTATGAAAAGCACGAATACAGAGCAAGCTCTTACGAGATTACCACCGTATCGTGTTCCGATAAAATCAGGAACTGTGTAACATCCAAACTTCCTTAGGTACGGAGCCATTAAAGTTGCAACAAGCACGTATCCACCTGTCCAACCTACTAAGAAGGCCATGTAAGTATAACCACCAAAGTAAACTCCACCCGCTAAAGCTACGAATGAAGCACCTGACATCCAGTCAGCTGCTGTTGCCATTCCGTTAAATACGGTTGGCACTTGTCTTCCTGCAACATAGTAGGCATCTACTTGAACGGTTCTTGATAAATATCCGATTAAGGCATAAATCAATACCGTGAAAGCTACGAACATCACTCCGATGTTTTTAGCTGACACACCTGCTTGCTCTGCTAATGCCATCAAAATGATGAACACTAAAAAGCCACCAGTGTAGGTACCATATATTTTAGGAAGGTTTTGTATAAAATCTCCTTTAAACATTAGTCATCCTCTCTTTCTGAGAAACCATGTTCTTCGTCGATTTTTTCTTGTTTATTTGCAGTCCAAAACAAAATTATCACAAAGGCAAGAAGTGAACCTTGCGCAGTCATGTAATATGCTAATGGATAGCCAAGAAAAGACATCGTGTTCAGTTCTGAACCAAACATGAAGATCACTAATGAGAAGAAAGCCCAAAGAACCAATGTTACTATCATATGGTTTTTGGTCTTATTCCAATATGCGTCTTTATTTGACATATTTCCCCCTATTTATTTTTTAACTTTTTACGTAAAAAGTACTCTTATTGCTGGGGAGCATACTGATTATGAGTTGAATTAAAAGAGAAAAAAGGACCCCAAAACCAATTTGAAATGCTATAAGACAAGTAAATAAAGGGTTTTTTAAATACAACGTGAAATTGAATCTAGATAAATTGCGAAACACTCTTAGAACCACTCTAATTGACATCTGGGAGTACGTAATCCCTATTTGGAAAATTTCAGGTCTATTTAAAAGAATTAAATCAAAAGAAGACTTAGAAAATTTTATTCAAGAGAGATCTGCTCATGTTTCTCAAACAACCCTATACGGTTACCTAAAAACAAGGATTGGAGTTAAGTATATTGCTATGATGGAAGATGAAGTATTTTTAAAATCTATCAATATCGCAAAATGGAATATTTATGTCGTTGCATTAGCAGATTGTGCTTTTTATGTTTTCTCCTACCTTATCTCAGAAAAAAATATGAAAGAAAATGATTGCAAAGAAATTTTTCTAAATATTTTAGAAAATGAAAAAAAAAATGGATTAAGCGATGAAATTTTTGATACAGGTAAAAGAAATTTTTTAGAAAGATTAGATAAAGTGAATTTTTCAAACTATCATATAAATGATCCTTTTAAAGAGAGTGGTCAAGCATTGTATTACTGGTCACCTATCGCAGATGAATTGAAATCACTAGATAAAAAAATAGTCTTGAACTCTATTCATTTAAAATGGGGATTAATGAAGGATGAGTTTAAAAAATTAACAAGAGATTTAAAATTTGATTAGCCTTTATTTTGTCTATTCTCCACAAGGGAAGTTACAACACTTGGATCAGCAAGAGTTGTGGTATCACCTAAGTTGTCAGGCTCATTAGCAGCAATTTTTCTTAAAATTCTTCTCATTATTTTTCCTGATCTTGTTTTTGGCAATCCAGGAGCAAATTGAATCACGTCGGGAGTAGCTATTGGTCCTATTTGTTTCCTTACCCAAAGTTTTAAATCTCTTTCTAGATCACCAGTAGGATTTTCTCCTGCGTTTAAAGTTACGTAACAATATAGGCCATTACCTTTAATGCTATGAGGAAAACCAACTACAGCTGCCTCGGCCACTTTAGGATGAGCTACAAACGCGCTTTCTATTTCAGCAGTTCCCAGATTATGCCCAGATACTATAATTACATCATCTACTCTTCCAGTTATCCAGTAGTAACCGTCCTTATCTCTTCTACATCCGTCACCAGTAAAATATTTTCCATCAAATTGGGAAAAATAAGTATCAATAAATCTTTGATGATCGCCATAAACAGTTCTCATTTGTCCAGGCCAAGATGCTGCCATGCATAGTCGACCTTTACCTTCTCCTTTTACCACTTTACCATCCTTATCAACTAAAACAGGTTTAATTCCATAAAAAGGTTTTGTGGCTGATCCTGGCTTTAAATCTATTGCTCCGGGTTGAGGTGCAATTAAAATTCCTCCAGTTTCTGTTTGCCACCAAGTATCAACAATCGGGCATCTAGAGTCCCCAACTGTTTTGTAATACCACATCCAAGCCTCTGGATTTATGGGCTCTCCAACAGTTCCTAATAATTTTAACGTTTTTCTACTTGTTTTTTTTACAGGCTTATCTCCCTCACGCATTAAAGCTCTAATTGCTGTTGGAGCTGTATAAAAAATATTTACTTTATATTTATCTACTATTTGCCACCATCTAGAGCTATCTGGATAATTTGGAACTCCTTCAAACATAATAGTTGTTGCTCCATTAGATAGAGGCCCGTAAATAATATAACTATGACCTGTTACCCAACCTATGTCAGCTGTGCACCAATAAATATCATTGGCTTTATAATCAAAAATATACTGATGGGTCATTGATGCATAAACCATGTACCCACCCGTAGTGTGTAAAACACCTTTAGGTTTTCCAGTAGAACCAGAAGTATATAAAATAAACAAAGGGTCTTCTGCGCTCATTTCCTCAGGATCACATTTTGATGGAACAGATGAAATTAAATCTTTGTAAGAAACATCTCTTTCATTATTCCAATCAACTTGATTGCCAGTTCTTTCAACAACCACACATTTTTTAACTCCAGGGCATTGATCTAAAGCCTCATCAGCAATTTTTTTTAGTGGAATTATTTTTCCACCTCTAACTCCTTCATCTGCAGTTATCAAATATTCAGACTCGCAATCAGTAATCCTAGTAGCTATGGAGTCAGGTGAAAAACCACCAAAAATAATTGAGTGAACAGCACCAATTCTCGCACAAGCTAACATAATGTAAGCTAATTCGGGGATCATGGTTAGATATATTGTAACTCTATCTCCTTTTTGAATGCCTAAACTTTTTAAACCGTTAGCAGCTTTACATACATTTTGGTGTAATTCTTTGTAAGAAATTTTTTTTGTATCAGCAGGATCATCGCCGACCCAAATGATTGCTGTTTTGCTTGGATTTTTCTTTAAATGTCTATCTATACAATTAACTGAAGCATTTAAAGTTCCATCATAATACCATTTTATTTTTACCTCATCCTTACTATATTTTACGTCCTTAATTTTTGTGTACTTTTTCATCCAAGTAATTCTTTTTCCCTCTTTAGCCCAAAATTTATCGTTTTCTTTAATGGACATCTTGTATTTCTTTTTATACTTTGATTCGTTCACATAAGCATGATTTGCCCAACTGTCTGAAACTTTTATAACTGAATTACCGTCACTATCTTTTGAGTAAGTAGGGGCTTTAAAATTAATTCGTCTTGCTTTTCTAGTTTTTTTTCTTTTTTTAGATTTTCTATTTTTCCTTATAGGCCTTCTAACTTTTCTAGACTTTTTGACTCTTCTAGATTTTTTCCTAGACTTTTTTACTTTAGATTTCTTTCTTTTTTTCTTTTTAGCCACAAATACCCCTAAATTTTTTATACTTTACCCATGTTACAAATTATTTTCCAGCTTTTATAATCTATTGGCATTACTGACAACCTACTTTGTTTTATCAACGGTAAATGAGAAATATTCTTGTTTTTTTTAATTTTTTCCAAAGAAATAGCCTTTTTAAATTTACTTACAAACCTAACTTGAACGGCCACAAATCTCTTTTTCTTATCAGTTTTATCGATAAACGCTGATTTAATTACCTTAACTATACCTACAATTTCTTTTCCAATATTTGAATGATAAAAAAAACACAAATCGCCATTTTTCATTTTTCGCAAATTATTTGCAGCCTGATAATTTCTAACTCCATCCCAGGCAGCACCCTTTACACCAGCTTTTATTTGCTGATCAATCGACCAAACATCGGGCTCAGACTTAAGTAACCAGTACTTCATTTAGTTGTTTCTCCAATGTTTACGACAATTTTGAATCATCGGTGTTTCATTTTCCTTGGTTTTTTTAAAACACGTACCCCACAACGTACCCTACATTACAAATTAATTAATTTTTTTATTAAATAATATCTCATCTTGTTTTTTCTTAATTAGCTGGTCGATCTTTTGCATTAATAGGTCTAATTCATAAATTCCCAAATTAAAAAAATAATCTTTAAATTTTTTTTTAATTTTTTTTAAATCAATTTCGGAATTACTCAAATATATTTCTTTTATTTTTTTTTTTATGTTTTCTTTAAAATTGGGAATTAATATCATATGAAAATATTCAGGTGAGCAATGTCCTCCTGAACCTCCAACGCCTATGGCATCAATCATTCCTTTATCTCTCCAGAAACTTAAAAAACAATTTACAAAAATAGAATCATCCAAATCAGATTTGTTATTAACTATTCTAATTCCATGATAGTTTGTGGCAATATTTTCTTCATCGTCACAAACCACATAGCTTCTACCTTTTGAAAATCCTTCTCCTCCAAAAATTATGTCACCTTTTCTTATAGTTTTTAATTTTACTGGAGTTCCTATATAATTAGTTTCAGTAACAGTAAAATATTCTGAGATATTTGTTGGTATTACCAGTTTATAAAAGTTTTTTTTGTAAACATCTGAGTCTAGTCGAACTTTTATTGAATTAATTTCTAAAGAAGAACCTCTAATACCTCTATATCCATAGGAATTCAAATCATTATAGCCAAATTTATAATTCATGATTTCAAAATTATTTTTTTTATAATCATAACTATATGTTGAGCTATCCAATCTTTTAGACAAATAAATATCTTTATAATTTGGAAAATTAAAAATAAATTTTTTTTGTTTTTGATTATTTTCTATTTCGTGCTTAATAATTTTTTTTATTATTTTAGATTTGAATTTCACCCTTTGTTCATAGAGAGTTCTTAATCTAATTAAAAATTCTAAATCAACTCGTCTTTGGTCTGATACATGTAAATCAGGTATTTGTGCCTCAAAAATTATATCTTTTCCATGAGATAATGTTGATCCTTTGGGTATAAGAAACTTTAATTGTTCAAAATAAAACTTACTTTTCAAGAAAGAATATACATAAAACTTATCTTCTTTTTTTAAAGGGACTCTCAAAAAAGCACCTGAAAAACAAAGATTTTTTGTGCTATTTTTTAATATACCAGATGCTCCAACATTTGAGTCTTTTGTTATTAAAACATCATTAATTTTAAAATTATTTTTTTTGAAATGTTTTTGGTGAATAGGTTTAAAAGTATTTTTTTTTATATCACATATAAAAAGATTATTCTGCAAAGCTTTTGATCTTACAAATTTATATTTTGAATTTCCAATATAGCTTATAGACCCTGGCTCAAATCCTTTGTCTGAGTTGTCTAAATCTCTAGAAAAATAATCTTTTATTTTTTTTAATTTTTTATAGTTAATATTAATTTTTTGGTAAGTTGAAGCTGAAAGTGAATTTTTATTTTTAATAATATCTTTATAGGTACAAATATAAGAATTAATATATGTATTCATTAAATAAAAATTTCTTTAAGTTTTTTTTCTTGTTTAGATGCCCAATATTTAAAATCTTTGATTGTGCTAGTGAAATCTTCAATTAATAAAGGAGAGCCATTTTCATCGGTTTTAACTTCAAAATCTAACTCAGAATACTTATACTTGTTTACAAAGGTTTTTACTCTTTTGTAAGTCTTAACCTCATAACCAACTTCTAAAATTTCTCTAGAAAAAATTTCATAATTATCTTTTTTTATTTTATCCAATTCATTTTTTGAAGGTTTGTAACCAATTATGACTGAAGTATTTACTCCTGTATCTGCAAAGACATTTGCTGGTAAGTCAAATATTGCAACAATTCTAATTTTCTCCATTAGCCACTCCCTTGCTTTTTGCCATTTATCAATTGATGCCAAAGAGTTTGATAAAATAATTCCAAATCTTCCGTTTTCGTTAAGTAGTCTTACAGAATTTTCAAGATGAAGTAAGCCAGGATCAATAGACTTACCAGAACTTGCTACGTTCCAAAGTTCGTATAATTTTGCAATATTTTTTTCATTAGTAGTCTTAGGCTCAAATTTTCTATCTTCGCCAAATGGCGGGTTGGTAAGAATTACGTCAAACTTTTTGATTAAACTATCATCATTCCAATTATCCCAATTTCCATTATTATGTAGATGATGTTTTAATGTTAACTTTTTATTATCTTCGGATATTTTAGAATTAATACTTCCATGACTATCATAAAAAAAAATGTTTGCATTACCATCACCGTTTAATAACATATTTAATTGTGCAAGCATTACCATCTGATCGTCATTATCAATTCCAAATAGGTTATTGTCTTTTAGCTTAGGTTTGGAAGAAACATATGCATTACTTAAAAAATCACCTATTCCTACTGTAGGGTCACATAGAGTTTCATTGCCCCTAGGATTAACGATATTTACAATAAAATTTACTAATGGAATTGGTGTTATAAACTGTCCTTTTGCATCTTTTTTAAATTCATTTGCAAATCTATAAAAAATTATTTGATAAAGGTCAGTTTTGTAAGATTTTATAAATGAAAAATCTTGAAATTGTTCCACAATTTTGGCTAACAATTTAATGTGCCTTTTATCAGAAAAGTTTAATTCTATTTTACCTTTTAAAAAATTTTTATATTCCACTTTTGCAAATGCATAGAGACCTTTCATTCGTTTTATAAATTTTGATATTGATGAATCATTTATTGAATTAAAACCGCTTTCATCAGGCAAAATAAAAAATTCCAATTCGCTATTTTTTTTTTCTGATTTACGTTCATCCAAAATTTTCATAGCAATGGCCTGTATTAAAATTTCATATCCTCTAGTGTCAGCTAGTGAGTTTTGGTCCATAGTTCTTAATATTTGTGACATTGCATCATTAATAAACTTTGAATGAGCACCCGAAACTTCAGATAAATCAGATAATGACCTTTTATCTTTTGGTATATTTGATATGCCAGCCTGAACTAAAAGCTCTCTAAAAGTTGGAATATATCTAAATGCATCTGGTATATGCAAATTCATCTCTTTTGTTGAACTTTCATCACCTTTGGAGTTTAATGAATGATTGTATCTAATCACATTATTTTTATTTTTTTTAAATAGAAAGAGCTTTTCTTTGTCATAAATAATTCCTATAGAATAATCTCTTTCGGATTCCTTTAAGGCTGGTTTTAGTTGTGTAGAATAATACCATTCAATATCTTTGCCATCTTGTCTTTTAAATTCTATTGCACATATAATCTTTTTTCGCAATAAATCTAAGGAAGATATATCTTTTTCTTTTCTAAATTTTTTATATGTTTCAAACCAATTTTCATCATCAAAAATAACTGCATCAACTTTTAAATAGTTATTTGTATTTCCCTTGGGAAAATAAACTTCAGTTCCGATTTGTTTTTTTTTAAAATATTTACAATCAATTAATGCATTTATAAACTGCCATTTATAGAATTGTTCATTAAACTCGCCTCTAGAATCCTTAATTGGTACTTCTATGTCGTTTTTTAGATCAACAGGAACAAGACATTTGATATTCTTTTTATTTTTATTTTTTGTTTTAAATTCTGATAAGTTTTCTATTAAAGTTTGAGTCATTAAATTAATTAGTTTTTATATCATTTAATACAAATAATCGTACCCCACAACGTACCCCACATTTAAGTTTATTAATTAGATATAATCAACATTTTTAATTGTAAAGATAAGGTAAAGGTTGGTGGGAGTCGGTAGAGCCTTAACGATGTATCGCAAGTGTTGGTTTAAGTAACCAATATTTCATTATAACTTTAAACCTGGTCCCTTCATATAAGGAGCATTTTCATCCAAAGGCCATCGAGATTTAGCTTCAATATCTATATTATTTAACAAATTTTTTTTAAATCTTTTTATACCTGCCCAGGCAATCATAGCAGCATTATCACCGCACAATTTTAAATTAGGATAAACAGTTTTAAATCCTAATTCTCCTGAAAGTTTTTTTAAATTTTCTCTTATCGAAATATTTGCAGCTACACCTCCAGCTACAACTAAATTAATATTTGACGTATTAATTTTTTTTTTAAACATTTCGACCGCAATTTTTGTTTTTTTATAAAGAATTTTATTTATGGTATATTGAAAAGATGCTGCAAGATTAAATTTTAATTTATCATTTCCAATTATTTTTTTTGACTCCCTTAAAACTGCAGTTTTAAGTCCAGCAAATGACAAATTACATCCTGCTTTATTTATTATTGGTTCAGGAAGTGAAAAAAAATTTTTATCTCCCAGTTTTGAAGCTTTTTCAACACTCGGCCCACCTGGATAACCTAGGTTAAGCATTTTTGCAGTTTTATCAAAAGCTTCACCTAAAGCATCATCGATTGTGGTACCCAATTGCTCGTATTTGTTTACATCTTTCACAATTAAAAATTGAGAGTGACCTCCAGAAATTAATAAAAGTAAATAAGGAAATTTAATATTATTTTCTAGTCCTGGACTTAGAGCATGACCTTCTAAATGATTAACCGCAACGAATGGTTTGTTTGAAAATGCAGCTATTGATTTACCTATATTGAGTCCAACTGTTAAACAGACAATTAAACCTGGACCCGCAGTAGCTGCAATACCGTCTATTTCATTTAAAGAAACTTTACTTTCCTCTAAAGCAGCCTTGATTATATATTCAATACTTTCTATATGCGCTCTAGCAGCTATTTCAGGTACCACTCCTCCAAATTTTTTATGCTCTGAAATCTGACTTGAGACGATATTAGATAAAATGTCTGCAGTACCCTTATCATTTTCTCTAATTACAGATGCTGCAGTTTCATCACAACTGGTTTCAATTCCTAAAAATGTAATCTTTTTTGTCATCTCTATAAAAAATTAAAATAGTATAAAATACTTCTATCAAATATATAATCAATTAATGACAAAAATTACAATTGGAGCTCGGGGTAGTAAACTTTCATTAGCCTATGTGGCTAAAGTTAAAGAGCTTTTAGTAAAAAACAATAATGAGCTTAAAGAGGAAAATATTAATTTTAAGGTCATAAAAACGACAGGTGATTTGAATCTAAATAAGAACATCTCAGAAATAGGTGGAAAAAATTTATTTTGTAAAGAAATTGAAGAAAGCTTATTAAAAAAAGAAATCGATATTGCTGTCCATTCTTTAAAAGATATGGAGGCTTTTGAAAATGAGAATCTTTTGATTGGAGCATATTTAGCAAGAAACGATTACCGAGACGTAATTATAAGTGAAAAAATCAAAAATATTTCTGATTTACGTGATGGTGTAAAGATCGGCTCAAGTTCGAAAAGGAGAGAACTTCAATTAAAAAAAATTAATAACAAAATTTCTGTGATCAATATAAGGGGAAATATTGATACCAGAATAAATAAAATCAACGAGAATAATTTAGATGGCATCATTCTTGCTGCTGCAGGAGTGAAATCATTAAAACTCGATAAAAAAATTAGCTTAACTTTTAATTGTAAACATATTTTGCCAGCAGTAGGACAAGGAATTATTGCTGTACAGTGTAGAAAGGAAGATGAAGTTAAAAATTTATTAAGAAGAATTAACGATAATGCAACTAGTCTTTGCGCAATAGCTGAGAGAAAAATGCTTCAAACTATTGGAGGTGATTGCGATACTGCAATAGGTGGGTTAGCTGAAATTGAAAACCATAATTTAAAACTTAAAGCTCAGCTTTTTTCAGACTGCGGTAAGGAGAGTTTTGAATACGAACTTACAGGAAGAGAGATAGACGCCTCTTTTATTGGAAAAAGTGTTGGTGAAAAATTATTAGATTTAGCTGGACAAAAATTTAAAAAAAAATGAATATTATAATAACAAGACCTTTAATAGACTCTGAAGATTTAATGGGTAAATTATTTTCTTTAGGTCATAAAATTATTCATGTACCTACTTTAAAGATCTCTAAAGCAGAACTAGATCCTATTGACTCTGAGAAATACAATGCATTTATATTTACAAGCGCCAATGCAATAAGGAGTCTTAAACTTTTAAAACCAGATATTAGTAAGCTTTGTTTTTGCGTTGGAGCAATTACAGAAAAGATTGTAAGACAACAAGGTTTTATTAATACAATTTCAGCTGGCGGGACGATAAATGCTTTAAAAAATTTAATTGTTAATTCAGGTGATTTAGATAAAAAAAAAGTCTTAGCGTACTTATGTGGAGATAATATTACCTCAGACTTAGACCTTGAGCTGCAAAAAGAGGGTTTTCAAATAGATAAAATTATCAATTATACTTCAGAAAAAATTAGAGAATTGAACCAAGATACTAATAATTTAATAAAGGATCATCCTCCTGACATAATTTTTGTTTACTCAAAAAGGAGCGCAGAAAGCTTTGATGAACTTATGAAAAAATATTCACTTAAAGGGCTAATGACAGACTCAAAAGTTATGTGTATAAGTGAAAAAGTTTTAAATGTGTTTAAGCAGACTGGTTGGAAAAGGTTAGAACTTTTCGAAGTTGGAGAAGAATTGACAAAACTAAAGAAATAATTGAATGGAAGTATTAGAAAATTTTAAAAATTTATTTTTTGATGTTTGGAACAAGGGAATATCTGGAGTTAATATTTCCGAAATTGTTATAGCTTTGTTAATATTCCTTTTTTTTCTTTTTTTAAGGGGCATCTTCTCAAAATTTGTTATTAAGCGATTAGAAAATTACGTATCAAAGACTACAAATAATTTTGATAATTCATTAGTTTTTTCTATGGAGGGCCCTGCAAAGTTCTTTCCAATTGTTTTAGGGTTTTTTGTATCTACAAGTTATTTAACTATTGAAAATCAAGCAGCAGAATTTCTTGAAACTATTAATCGATCCTTGATAACAATTTTAATTTTTTGGACTTTTCATCAAATAATTGGCCCATTTTCAGTGGTCATAAAATCAATAGGAGATCTTATTTCTCGTGATCTTGTGAACTGGATAATAAAAGCAATTAAAGTTTTAATTTTTATATTAGGAGTAGCTGCAGTATTAGAACTTTGGGGAATTAAAATTGGTCCAATCATCGCTGGTTTAGGTTTATTTGGTGTCGCAGTTGCATTAGGAGCGCAAGATCTATTTAAGAATCTTATTTCAGGAATTTTAGTTTTAGTCGAAAGAAGATTTCAAGTTGGAGATTGGATTTTTGTAGAAGATGTTATAGAGGGAACAGTTGAGTCTATTGGCTTTAGATCTACTGTTGTTAGAAGATTTGATAAATCTTTAGCCACAATACCGAATTTTCAATTCGCTGAGAAGGCAGTAATCAATAATTCTCAAATCACCAATAGAAGAATTAATTGGATTATAGGTCTTGAATATAGAACAACTAGCAAGCAACTTTCTGATATTAAAAAAGAAATTGAAGAATACATCAAAAAAAGCGAACATTTTACTACTTCTGATAAAACTATTCTCTCTGTGAAAATTGATCAGTTTGCAGCAAGCTCTATAGATATTAAATTAATATGTTTTACCAAAACTAAAAACTATTTAGAATGGATGAAAGTAAAAGATATTCTTGCAATTGAAATAAAAAATATTGTTGAAAAACATAAAGCTTCTTTTGCTTTTCCAAGTACATCAATTTATGTGGAGAAAAATTAATGAAGTCGATATTAATTCTATTCGACAACATAGTGAGTCTTTACATCTGGATATTAATTATCCACGTAATATTTAGTTGGCTGGTTGCTTTTAATGTTTTAAATACAAGTAATAGATTTGTCTATTCTGTTTTAGATGTTTCTTACAAGCTTACAGCTCCACCTTTAAATTTCATCAGAAGATTTTTACCCAACTTAGGATCTATAGATATCTCTCCAGTGATTCTGATCTTAGGATTAATGTTTTTTAGGAATATAGTTTTTGAAATGTTTGCACCAGGATTATTTTTAAGATGATTATTGACGGAAAAAAGGAAGCAGAGATTATAAGAAATGAAATCAGAAGAGAAATTTCAGATTTAAAGAAAAAGAAGGGTAAAACACCCAGTCTAACAGTTATTTTAATCGGCGATTTCGCGCCCAGTCTTTTATATGTAAAGAATAAAGAAAAAAGCGCTAGAGAGGTTGGTATCAACTCTCAAATAGTTAGATATCCGAAAAATGTGAGTGAAAAAGATATTTTAGAGAAAATTAAAGAACTAAATAAAAACGATGAAGTTTCTGGTATTCTAGTTCAGCTTCCGTTGCCGAGCCAAATTAGCAAAAAGAAAATTATTAATGCAATTAATCCATCAAAAGATGTTGATGGCTTTAACCCAATAAATGTAGGCAACCTTTCATCAGGTTATGACTCAATTGTTCCTTGCACCCCTTTAGGATGTCTTTTATTGATTAAAAAGATAGAACCAAACTTAGCAGGTAAACATGCTGTCATAATAGGAAGATCTAATTTAAATGGAAAGCCAATGGCTCAATTATTATTAAAGGAAAATTGCACAGTGACTATAGTTCATTCAAAAACCAATGACTTACAAAATGAGTGCCTCAAAGCAGATATTTTAGTAGCAGCTGTCGGAGTTCCTAATTTGATCAAAAAAAACTGGGTAAAAAAAAATGCTATTGTTATAGATGTTGGTATAAATAAAGTAGGAGAAAAGATAGTAGGAGATGTGAACTTTGATGAATTAAAAGATAATGTTAAAGCGATAACTCCTGTTCCTGGAGGTGTAGGACCAATGACGATTGCATGTTTATTAAAGAATACTTTAACGTGTTTTAAAGCTCGCTTGACCTAGACTTTTCAATTTTTAAGTACTTACTATTTCTAAATCTTATAATTACTGTAGCAATCGCGACTATTAAAATAGCTAGAGAAATATAAATCAGATTGGCAGGGTCACTCTCTTTATCTTGTAATATTATGAACCGAGCTAGCGCTGTAATAGCTATGATTAAAGGATATGTTATTCTTACGGATTGAGTTTCCCAATAAGATCTCACTAAACCAATTACCTCGATATAAATGAACATTAAAAGCAAATCAGCTAATGTAATGTCTTTGTTTTCGTACATTTCTTTCATTTCTAAAAAGAAAGCAATAATAGTTGATACAAGAACAACTATAACCGCAACTAACTGAATATTTCGAATCGAACTGTTCATTTAATATTAATCTATCAAAAATTTAGGCTTTATTTAACTGTTTAGAGTGAAATTTTATAAAATTTTCAACTTTTCTTTTATTAAAGGTTTTATTCTCCTCAAAAGAAACTTTTTTCATTGAATATGCTTTATTTTTCGTTCTTCTTGACAGAACAGTTATGTTCCCCTTACACAAACTTAAAACAATGTCACCAGATACTTTGCTTCTTTTTTTATCAATTAATTTTTGTAATTTAAGCCTCTTTTTTGAAAACCAATAGCCGTTATATACTAGCTCAGCATACTCTGGCATTATTCTCTCTTTTTTATGAGCGGTTTCTTTATCAAGAGTTACAGACTCTATAGCTCTATGTGCGGTATATAACACAGTACCACCTGGAGTTTCGTAAACACCTCTGGATTTAATTCCAATAAATCTATTTTCAACTAAATCAACTCTCCCTATTCCATTTTTTCCAGCAAGAATATTTAATTTAATTAAAAGCTTTTCAGGACTTAATTTTTTTCCATTTACGGCAACCGGGTCACTGTTTTTAAAAGTAATTTTTACTTTTGTAGGTTTGTTAGGAGCTTTTTGTGGCGCAACTGTTCTCTGATAAATAAATTCAGGTGCTGAGTTTTTTGGGTCCTCTAAAATTTTACCCTCTGTTGAGGTATGAAAAATATTGTCATCTACGGAAAATGGTGGAGCACCTTTTTTATCTTTAGGAATTGGTATATTGTTTTTTTTTGCATATTTAATTAAATCCGCTCTTGATTGTAATTTCCATTCTCTCCAAGGCGCTATTGTTTTAATCTTGTTTTTACCAAAATATGAGTAACCAAGCTCGAATCTCACTTGATCGTTGCCTTTTCCTGTCGCGCCATGAGAAACTGCAAAAGCCTTAAATTTTTTTGCAATTTCAACTTGTCTTTTTGCAATTAACGGTCTGGCAATAGATGTGCCTAATAAATATACCCCCTCATAAACTGCATGAGCTCTTATCATTGGAAAAACATAATCTTTCACAAAGATATTTTTAAGATTTTCAATAATTATTTTTTTAACGCCTAGTCTTTTAGCATTCTTAATAATTTTTTTTTTATCTAAGACTTGTCCAATATCAGAGGTGTAAGCTATTATTTCAGCTTTATAATTTTCTTGTAACCATCTTAAAATTATAGATGTATCCAAACCGCCTGAATAGGCTAAAACAATTTTTTTCATTTAGCTACAAGCTTTTTTTGCTGTGTTATAAGCTTTAGTAAATCCCATCATTGAGTAGTGATCAGTTGTCTCCGCTCCCTTTGTGGTTCTTGCTTTTACAATTATGTCAGTTGCTTTTTTCATCAATTGAATAAATTTTTTCTCCTCTTGATCATCTAATAGCCACGCAAAGTTTTTTTGAGAAAAGAAAGAGTACCTTCTTTTTCCTGAGCTAGCAGTCACACTAGATGTTTTATAATCGTGACCACTAGTTAAACTTACTTCATCTTTTATTTCCTCAGAAGGTCTAAAGGTAACAAATAGCTTAGATTTATCTCTTTTAATAGCCGCTGGTGCTCTTTTGGTTGGTATAGTTTGAGCAAAGCAAATTTTCCCTTTATCAGTTTCTGCTACGAAGCTTTCCCAGTTTTTGTATTTTCCTGTAGATCTTGGTGTAACCGCGAACGCGTCTACAGAAAATAAAAACAATATTAGAAATATAAAAAGTTTTTTGACTGCCATATTTTATTTTTATACTAAAAATTATCTATTTCAATGCCTTGAATTAAGGAGATGGATTTGGATTATTATTATGTATAATATTAATCTTATTCATAATTTCGTCGGACAACTCAATATTAACACTATCTATATTTTCCTTTAGTTGTTCCATCGTTGTTGCACCTATTATATTACTTGTAACAAAAGGCCTGGTATTTACAAAGGCCTGGGCTAGTTGAGCCATTGTCATATCACTTTCTTTAGCTAGTTTAAAATATTCTTCATACGCTTTTAAAGCTAAAGGATTTAGATGCCTTTCCCAACCTCTGAACAAAGCTTGTCTAGAATTTTTAGGCATCTGACCATTTCTATATTTTCCTGATAGAGCACCTGTCGCAAGAGGATAATAAACTAGAAGACCACATTTTTCCCTTATTGAAATTTCAGACATACCAATTTCGTAAGTCCTATTGACTAGATTGTAAGGGTTTTGGACTGACATCATCCTAGGTAATTTTTTACTTTTAGATAATTCAATATATCTTGAAAGACCATAAGGTGTTTCATTAGACATGCCAACGTATCTAATTTTACCACTTTTTATAAATTTATCTAACGCTTCAAGAACATTCTCAAAGCTATTCCATGCACCTTCATCATTATCGATTGTATATTCTCTTGATCCAAAAAAATTGGTTGATCTTTCAGGCCAATGCAATTGGTATAAATCTATATAATCTGTTTTAAGTCTTTTTAAGCTGCCATCAATGGCTTTGCCAATTGTCTTTTCATCAAAATTATTTTTACCACCCCTTATCCAGTTACATCCAGGACCCGCAACTTTTGAAGCTAAAATTATTTTTTTTCTGTTCTTTCTTTTTTCAAACCAATTTCCAATTATAGTCTCAGTCTTACCGTAGGAGTCTGAGTTAGGAGGTACTGAATAAAGCTCAGCTGTATCAAAAAAATTTACTCCCTCTCCTAAAGAATAATCCATTTGCTCAAAGGCATCTTTTTCACTATTTTGAGTGCCCCATGTCATAGTTCCCAGACATATTAAACTGACGTCCAAATCTGTAGTGCCTAATTTTTTAAATTTCATAAAATTGTAATATTTATAACAGTTTTTTTAGGTCAATTTTTGCCTATTGAAAAGTATTTAAAAAAACTTATATATTCAATTATGGAAATCAATAAACAAAGATCAACTGTTCGTTCATCGGCATCAGAAGCTATTATAGATCAAGGATTAAGATCTTATATGCTAAAGGTCTATAACTACATGGCTTCGGGCGTTCTATTAACAGGGTTTATTGCATTATTGTTTTTTAAGATGGCTGTCGTGACTTCAGCGGAGGGTCAAATAATAGGACTAACTAATTTTGGTAACACGATATATGCTTCAGGCTTAAAATGGGTAATTATGTTGGCGCCGCTTGCAATAGTTTTTTATATGAGCTTCGGAATAGCTAAAATGTCAGCAGCTAAAGCTCAAACTACTTTTTGGGTGTTCGCTGCTTTAATGGGAGCATCTCTCTCATCAATTTTTTTAATTTACACTGGCGCAAGTATAACAAGAGTATTTTTTATTACTGCCGGCACTTTTGGAGCTATGAGTATTTACGGTTATACAACAAAACGAGATCTAACTAAACTAGGTTCATTTTTAATGATGGGACTTTTTGGAATTATAATCGCATCTCTAGTAAATATTTTTATGAAATCTTCGATGATGTATTTTGTCATTTCAATAATTGGTGTCTTAGTGTTTGTAGGTCTGACAGCATATGATACTCAAAAAATAAAAAATATGTACCTAGTCAGTGACAGCGGTGAATTGATGGGTAAAAAAGCTGTTATGGGCGCTTTAACACTATACCTTGATTTTATAAATCTTTTTATCATGCTTCTTAGACTTTTTGGTCAGAGAAGATAGAATAGTTACTTTATTAACCTTAATTTATTCCAACTAGTTTTTGTGATTAGGTAATCGAGGTTTTCTGATTTTTTAATAATTTTTCCATCTTTATCTTTTATAAAATACTTTTCGTTTAAATAAACAGGCTTTAAGTTTTTCGTAATTCTAAGCACAGGTTTTTCAGATGTTCTTTGATAAACATCAAATGAAACTTCTCTTGATCCTGTTGAAAATGCATAATCTCTCCAAGATCCATTTGATACCATTTTTGCATAAAGATTTAAAATACATTTAAGTTCTTTTTTTATAAAAAATCTTTCTCTTTCTTTTTTTTTTAGGTCATTATTTATGATCAATTTAATTTTATTCATATTTTATATCTGTTGATTAACGGTATTTGAAAGGCGGTAAATACAAAAGTGATAGGCAAGATACCCCATACTTTAAAATTTACCCAAAATGCTTCTGGCTGTGTTCTCCAAACTATTTCATTCAATATTGCTAAGAATATAAAAAAATAAGCCCATCTAAAATTCAGTTTATTCCAGCCAGTTTCATTTAATTGAAAAGCTGTTTGTAAAAAAAATTTCAGAAAGTTTTTTTGAAAAACAACTTTGCTTATAATTAAAATTAAAGCGAAAATTATATTTACTATCGTTGGTTTCATATAAATAAAGACCGGGTTATTAAAATATAAAGTTAAACCTCCAAATAACGTTATGATTACACCACCTATTAGTGGGACATATGGAATTTTTTTTTCTATAAAATACATAATTGCAACAGCTATAATAGTTGCAATAATTAAAGGAGGGATAGCCGCTGTAAGGTTATTTCCGCTCTTGTAATAAATAGTAAAAAAAATTAGTAATGGCCCAAAGTCAGTTATAAATTTTAAAAATGACTTATTCACAATAAGATAGAGACTAACATATTATGAGATTTTAACAATTTAGATATTGATTTTGATAAAAAAATTATTAACTATGAGATATGGCAATAAGCAATAATGCTAAATTTTCAATCGGTGAAGTAGTCAAACATAGGCATTTCGATTTTAGAGGAGTAATCTATGATGTTGACTTTGAGTTTAATAATTCTGAAGAATGGTATCAGTCAATTCCAAAAGATGTTAGACCAAGAAAAGATCAGCCTTTTTATCACCTTCTAGCTGAAAGTAACGATGTGACATACGAAGCTTATGTTTCTGAACAAAACTTATTATTAGATAAGTCTAAAAAGCCGGTGAAACATCCACTCATAGAGGAAATTTTTTCAGGAAAAAGGGGTGCCAGTTACTTCAAGATTTCTAACTAATTTACGATCGCCATAAATAAAACAATATTTATTCAAATCTGGAACACAGAATTAATGTACTTTTATATCGTTTTAGCCCAATTAGGAATAAACTTCTTATATTACTCCCTCCCATTCTTAATTGGGCCTATAATAGAACTTCACAAAAAAATATTATTATAGTAGTTAAAGCTGATGTTTAATTTTTTTTATAACAGTAATATATTCATTTGGATTGAGAGAGTAATAAATTTTATCAACTCAATTTTCTTTGCTCTACTTTTAGTGGCTCTATCATTTGCACTAATATTTTCTCCACCGGATTATTTACAAGGCGATAGTGTCAGAATAATGTACATTCATGTTCCTGCTGCTTGGATAGGTCTAGCCTCATTTACTTGTATTGCTTTGTTATCTATTTTAAATTTTATATTTAAAGTCAAAAATTTTAAATTAATATCAAAAAGTATTGCACCTATAGGCTTAATGTTTACTTGTATTGCTTTAGTCACAGGATCTATTTGGGGTCAACCTACCTGGGGAACTTTTTGGGCTTGGGATGCCAGAATTACCTCAATGTTAATTTTAGCTTTATTTTATTTTTTATTTATACTTACGCAAAAACTAATTTCTGATGAAGATAAAGCAAATAAAATTTCAAGCATAATAGCTGCTGTAGGTTTTATAAATATTCCAATTATAAAATATTCTGTAGAGTGGTGGAACACTCTTCATCAACCAGCTAGTATTAAGATAACAGGCACAAGTACTATTCACGCCTCAATGTTAATGCCCTTATTGCTCATGTTTTTAGTATTAATTTTGTATTGTGCGCTAATTTTTCTGATGAAATATAAGACAGAAATCATTAGAATTAAGAAAAATAATTTAAAAAGATTATGATTAATAATTTAATTTACATGGATGGATATGGCATATTCGTTTGGTCATCCTTTGTTTTAACTTTTCTAGTATGTGCAGTTTTTTATTATAAAACGCGTAAAACACTCAAAAAGTACGAAAAAGAATTTGCTATTGAAATTGAAAAACTTTCAGTAGAGCGGAAAAAAATAGCTTTGGAAAAATCTAAAGTTGCCTCTAAAGTTTTTTCAACTTATAATAAAACTTTCTAAAGCATTTAATGCTTCCAAAAAAAGTTAAAAAAAGAGCTGCTCTTTTAACAGCAATACTTTTCTCATCTTTAATAGCTATATTTATTATATTGAAAACTTTAAGCAGCAATATCCTATATTTTAAATCGCCTACAGATATCAAAAATAGTCAAGATAACAGTATAAATAAAAAAATTAGGGTAGGTGGAATGGTAAAAAAAAACTCTCTAATAATCAGTGGAGCAGAAATAAAATTTACAATTACCGACTTTAAAAATGAAATAAGAGTAAGTTATAGCGGAACAGTACCCAATTTATTCTCTGAAGAAAAAGGAGTTGTTGCAGAAGGAAAGCTCCAAGATAAAAAATACTTTATTGCAGACCGGATCCTAGCTAAACACGACGAAAATTACATGCCGCCAGAACTTAAGGAGATTATCAAAAAAAATGTTAAGTAATTTGGGAAATTCTTTATTATTTTTGAACGCAATTTTTAGTTTCATAATTATTTACTTCTCTTCAAAAAGTATTAAATCCGTTGGTGAAACAATACCTTCAAAAATATTTAAAATAAGTTTGATTCAAACCTCCTTTGTAATGAGCTGCTTTTTCACTTTAGTTGCGGCTTTTATCATTTCTGATTTTTCACTTGTTAACGTTTATGAAAACTCACATTCTGAAAAGCCTTTATTTTACAAAATAGCTGGCACATGGGGCAGTCATGAGGGTAGCTTGATGTTATGGATTATAATTTTGACTATATTTTCTTTTCTTTTTTTAATTAAAAATAAAAATCATCCTAAAAATTATAGATTGTACACTTTAATTTTTCAAAATATTATAATTCTTGGTTTTTTGTTCTTTATACTTTTTAATTCTAATCCTTTTGCAACAGTTTCACCTGTGCCTAAAGAAGGATTGGGTCTCAATCCAATTCTTCAAGATCCAGCTTTAGTCATTCATCCACCACTGCTTTATATAGGTTTTGTAGGTTCTTCAATTTATTTTTCGGCGGCAATGGCATCTTTGGTAACCGATTACTCAGAAAAACAATTTGCTTACTCTATCAAAAATTGGGTTTTGGTCTCTTGGGGTTTCCAGTCTTTAGGAATTTTGATTGGTTCGATTTGGGCTTATTATGAATTAGGCTGGGGTGGTTTCTGGTTCTGGGATCCGGTTGAAAACGCGTCTCTATTACCTTGGTTTGCTATGACAGCACTTTTTCATTCGGTAATAGTTTTAGAGAAAAGAAATCAGTTATATTTTTGGGTAATAACTCTTTGTTTAATGACTTTTATACTAAGTGTGACTGGAACCTTTTTAGTAAGATCTGGAATTTTAAATTCAGTACATACTTTTGCAAGTGATCCAAGTAGAGGAGTTTTTATATTAATTTTTTTAAGCTTAATGATTTTTAGTTCAATCTATCTACTATTTAAGAAATATAAAACATCAAATAGTTTCATTAACTCAAATAGCAAAGAAACTTTTGTTTTAATCAATAATTGGTTCATGCTCTTTTACTTATTAACGGTTCTAATTGGAACCTTGTACCCAATTATTACTGATGCTCTTACGAATAACAAAATTTCAGTTGGACCGCCTTTTTATAACGCAGTTATATTTCCGGTAGTTGCTGTTTTTCTCTTTTTCATGGCCATTGGTCCTAACACGAAATGGATAAAAAACAAATTTAATGATATAAAGAATTTTTTATTTTTTTTGGCTTCAGCTTTAGTTATAAATTTTTTGATAGTATTTTTCTTTAAGAGTTATACAGTAATATCTAACTTAATAATTATTTCTTCTTTATTCTTAATTATCTCAACTATGTTTGATCTGGTCAAATGTTTTAAAAATTCAAATTTTGATTTAGCTAGAATAACTTCACACTTATCTTTTGGATTTTTAGTTTTATTTATCGGTTTAAATCATAATTTTTCGATCGAAAAGGACTTTAATTTAAAAGTAGGTGAGACAATCAGTTTTGATAATTATGAAATAAAATTAAAAAGATTGAGTTTAAAAGATTTTTCTAATTATAAAGCCGTGATTGGAAATCTTGAGGTTAAAAACATGAAACTAGGGGAAGTAAATATTTTAAGTCCTGAAATAAGAATTTATGACAATCCAAGCACATTGACTTATGAAGCGGCAATAAAAACAAATTTAATTAAAGACTACTATTTAACTATGAGCAACATAGACAGATCAGAATTTTATAATATTAAATTTCAAAAAAAACCCATGATGATTTGGATATGGATTTCAGTTATTATGTTAAGTTTGGGAGGTTTTTTAAGAGTTTTTAAAAATGCAAACAACAATTAAAATTTTAACGCTTACATTTTTTTTATTTATTATTGGAATATTCTATTTAAGCTTAAATAAAGAAAAAAGTTATAATACTAAAAGTTTAGTCGGAAAAAAATTAGATAAAATTATATTAGAGCGTTTTGATGGAAATGATTTTTTGGATGTAGAAGAACTTAAGAAAAACGATTTCACCCTAATTAACTTTTGGGCATCATGGTGCGGCCCATGTAGACTAGAGCACTCTACATTAATGATACTAAATAAAACATCAAAATTAAAATTAGTAGGAATAAATTTTAAAGATAAACAAGTTAATGCTAAGAATTTTCTAAAAGAGTTGGGTAACCCATATCACTTTATAGCAAAAGATGAATATGGAAAAATTTCTATAAATTTTGGGGTTTATGGAATTCCAGAAAGTATTTTGATTAATAAGGAATTGGTAATTCTGAATAAGTATATTGGTCCCTTAAAAGATGAGGATTACAGTCAAATTATAAAAACTATAAATTGATAATGAAGATAAGAATAATTTTTTTAATTATAATATTTGTTTTTAATAATTTATTAGCTAGTGAAAAATCCTTGGACATTAATCAAATTTATAAAAATTTAAGGTGTTTAGTTTGTCAAGGTCAGTCAATTTCAGACTCTAATTCTGATTTTGCACAAACAATTAAACTGGTTGTTAAAGATTTAATTAAAGAAGGAAAATCGGAAAATGAGATATACTCTTTTATGGCAGATAAATACGGGGACTGGATAGTTTATAAACCTCAATTCAGTAAACAAAATTTTATTCTTTGGATATTCCCATATATTGTTCTCGTGGGTGGTGCGTTAATTATTTTCCACTTTATTAGGAGAAAAAAGGGCTAAATTTAAAAGTAGTCTGTACATATTCGTCATTTAATTGTATTTTTTTTTCATGAAAATTAAAATTTTTCTTAAAATACTTTTTATTGTTTTATTTTCGTCTCCATTTCATGCTGAAGAGTCGAATAACGAATTATCTTTCTATACAGGAACCTTTGATGTTATTGACAAGGAGGGGGATGACAAGACAACTTTGTTTGGTATTGAACATAAAAATCCAGAATTATTTAGGGACACATTTCTAGGAAAGTTCAAACCAATTACAGGGGCATTCATTACCGCAAAAGATTCTGCCTATATTTATTCAGGAGTAGAGGCTCAGTATGGAATAGGACCATTTAAAATTTTACCTAGTTTTACCCCGGGATTTTATGAAAAGGGCAGCGGTAAAGATCTAGGAAGTGCTTTAGAATTTAAAAGTGAGATTAAAGTCGGTATAGATATTTTTGAGAACTCCAAGCTAGGATATAGTTATAGTCATATTTCAAACAATGACTGGGGTGAAACTAATCCAGGTACAGATAATCAACAAATAACTTTTTCAAAAAACTTTTAGTAACAATGAATTTAAATGATTGTTATAATTTTGAAGATTTTAGAAAATTAGCAAAAAAAAACTTACCAGCCCCAATCTTTCATTACATAGATGGTGGAGCGGACGATGAGACTACTTTAAAAAGAAATACTGAGTCTTTTTTAAAATGTGATTTAGTTCCAAATATTCTAGCAAGTGTTGGCGAGCCAGATCTTTCGACAAAAGTGTTCGGCCAAAAGATTGATCTACCTATTTTTTTATCACCGACAGCTATGCAAAGACTTTATCATCATGATGGCGATAAAGCTTCAGCTAGAGCCGCAGAAAAATTTGGAACTTTTTATAGTATGTCTACAATGGCAACTTCATCTATTGAGGAAGTTTCTAACATCTCCGGGGGACCTAAACTTTTTCAACTTTATATTCATAAAGATCAAGGATTAACTGATAATTTAATTGACCGATGTAAAAGTTCTGGATTTAAAGCAATGTGTCTTACAGTTGATACAGTTGTGGCTGGAAATCGCGAAAGAGATCATAAATGGGGTTTTACAACTCCACCAAAACTCACTTTAAAAAGTCTAATGAGTTTTGCAATGCATCCCAAATGGGCGTTTAATTATTTAACGCATGAAAAATTTCAACTAGCAAACGTTTCTCATTGGACAAAAAAAGGATCAAGTATTGCTAAAGGCGTAATGGATTATATTAACGAGCAATATGATCCAGCTATGAGCTGGAAGGATGCAGAGTATGTAGTGAAGAAATGGGGAGGGCCTTTCGCTTTAAAAGGAGTAATGTCAGTTGAAGATGCTAAAAGAGCAGTTGATATTGGCGCATCTGCTATCATGCTTTCAAATCATGGTGGAAGACAACTCGATGGATCGAGATCTCCATTTGATCAGTTACCTGCGATAGCTGAAGCAGTTGGAGGAAAAATAGAAATTATTTTAGATGGTGGAATAAGAAGAGGAACACATGTTCTTAAAGCTCTATCCCTTGGAGCAACAGCTTGCAGTTTTGGAAAAGGTTTTCTGTTTGCATTAGGAGCTGGTGGTCAAAAAGGTGTAGAACAAATTCTTAAAAGAATGAGAGATGAAATTAGAAGAGATATGATTTTATTAGGATGTAAAAGCATAAAAGAGCTAAATAAAACAAAAATTGCATATAGGTGATGCGAAAAAACTAGTTTTCAAAAGTGATAATAAATATTAGGTTAAATATATGAAATTAGCGAAAAATTTAGATAGGCTTGGAACTGAGACAGCTTTTAGTGTTTTAGCTGAAGCAAAGAAACTTGAGGCTCAAGGCAAAGAAATGATTCACTTAGGTTTAGGTCAGCCAGATTTTATGACACCTAAACATATTATGGATGCAGCAAAAAAAGCTATAGATGACGGGCATCATGGATATGTCTTAGCTAACGGGATTGCTGAATGCCGGCAAGCAGTTTCAAGAAAAATAAAAAGTTTATATAAAAAAGAGGTAAGTCCTGAGCGGATTATGATTATGCCAGGTGGAAAACCTACAATGTACTTTGCTATTCAAATGATTGGAGAGCCTGGTGCAGAAATAGTTCATCCAACACCTGGTTTTCCAATTTATGAGTCTATGATCAATTATACTGGTGCCAAAGCAGTTCCATATGATTTAACAAAAGAAAAGGATTTAAAATTTGATCCTGAAAAAATTTTATCTTTGATAACAGACAAAACTCGTCTTATAATTCTGATTAATCCAAATAATCCAACAGGAAGTTTTGTTGAAAAACCTGCAATTGATTTTCTTGCTGAAGGTTTAAAGAAACATCCACACGTCACAATTCTTAGTGACGAAATTTATAGCAGACAAATTTTCGATGGAAAAGAGATGCCGACTTTTTTCAATTACCCAGATTTACAAGACAGGTTGATTGTTTTAGATGGATGGAGCAAAGCTTACTCTATGACTGGCTGGAGAATGGGATGGAGCGTGTGGCCAGAAAATTTAATTCCTCATGTAACTAAATTAGCTATAAATAGTTTTTCTTGTGTAAATGCGCCTTCACAATTTGCTGGAATAGCAGCATTAGATGGACCAGACGATTCTATACATCATATGATGGAAAAGTTTGATCAAAGAAGAAAATTAATTCACAAAGGTTTAAACGATTTACCTGGAGTTGAATGCAGTATGCCTGGCGGAGCGTTTTACGCTTTTCCAAATGTAAAGGGAACAGGTATGAGTGGAAGTGAATTTTCAAAGAAATGTATGCATGAGGCAGGTGTGGCAATTGTTCCAGGAACAGCATTTGGCAAAACATCAGTAGATTATGTACGTTTTAGCTTCGCTGCATCGAGGGATAACATTCAAAAAGCACTAGATAAAATATCAAAAATGCTTAAGTAGGATTGATTATGAGTAGTTTACAAATGCCAAAAGTCGATAACGCAATTATGTCTAAAAAAGATAAAATTGCTTCAGATCTTCGTAGAATTATCAATTTTAAAAATGTTCTTTCGAATCCTGATGAACTAAGACCATTCGAAACTGACGGCTTAACGGCTTATAGACAAATGCCTCTTTTAGTAGTTATGCCAGAGACAGTTGAGGAAGTTAGTCAAATTTTAAAATATTGCAATGAGAACAAAGTAAAAGTAGTTCCAAGAGGAGCAGGTACTGGTTTATCTGGTGGTTCGATGCCTTTAGAAGATTGTGTTCTAATGGCAATGGGAAAATTTAATAAAATAATTGAAATTGATTACGAAAATAGATGTGTGGTAACGCAACCTTGCGTAACAAATTTAGCAATCACTCATGCTGTTCAAGACAAAGGTTTTTATTATGCTCCGGATCCATCAAGTCAAATTGCATGTTCCATAGGCGGAAACGTAGCTGAAAATTCTGGCGGAGTTCATTCTCTTAAATATGGTGCTACTACAAATAACCTTTTGGGTATTCAAGTAGTTTTAATGGATGGAACTGTAACTAAATTTGGTGGTAAAGCTATGGACGCGGAGGGATATGATTTCTTAGGCTTGATGACAGGTTCAGAAGGTTTACTTGGTGTTATCACAGAGGTTACCGTAAAAATTTTAAAGTCACCTGAAGTTGTTAAAGCTGCTTTAGTTGGTTTTCCATCAATTGAAGATGCAGGAAACTGTGTTGCTGAAATAATTGCAGAGGGATGTATCCCGGCTGGGATGGAAATAATGGATAAAGCTCTGACCAAAGCAACTAATGATTATTCTAAAGCAGGTTACCCAACTGATGCAGAAGCGATGATGATTGTAGAATTTGATGGAACAGAACATGAAGTTGAAGCTTACATTCAAAAGACAAAAGAGATTGCTGAAAAAAATAATTCATCAAGTTTAAAAATCAGTAAATCAAATGAAGAGAGATTAAAATTTTGGGCTGGTAGGAAAGCAGCTTTTCCGGCTTGTGGAGTTTTAGCGCCTGATTACATGTGTATGGATGGCTCAATACCTAGAGGAAAACTTGCTGAGGTTTTAAATGAAATCTCAAGACTGTCTAAAAAATATAATTTGCCAGTAGCCAACGCATTCCATGCAGGGGACGGAAACCTTCATCCTTTAATTATGTTTGATGCAAATGACAAAGAGTCTTTGAGGAAATGTGAGGAGTTTGGAGCTGATATTTTAAAATATTGTGTAAAGGTCGGCGGGGCTCTTACTGGTGAACACGGAGTTGGTATAGAGAAAAGAGAATTAATGTGTGAAGCATTCAATGATAAAGATATACAACAACAATTAACAATTAAAGTTGCTTTAGATCCAAATTCATTATTAAATCCAGGCAAAGTTTATCCAATACTTAGAAAATGTGCTGAGGAAGGGAGAGTCCATGTCCATGGAGGAAAAACAAAATTCCCAGACATCCCTAGATTTTAATCAAAATATTTTTAAACCTACCTCTAGACAGGAAATAGTTGAGATAGTTAAAACTTGTTATAAGAAAAATATACCACTTGAAATCAATGGATTAAAATCAAAAAATAAAATTGGAAGAAATTTTCAATCTGAAAAAACTTTAGATCTCTCTGATTATAAAGGTATAATTGATTACAAACCTGAAGAGCTCTATATCAAAGTTAAAGCCGGCACACCTTTGAAAGAAATAATAAAGGAGCTAGATAAAAATAATCAGCAATTAGCTTTTGAACCGAATGATTTTGGATACTTATTTTCTGGAGAAAGTAACAGCGGTTCGATTGGTGGAGTCGTTTCATGTAATTTTGCTGGATCACGAAGATTTAAAGTTGGAAGTGTTCGAGATCACATACTTGGTTTTCAAGGGATTAACGGAAAAGGTGAAACTATCAAATCTGGGGGAACAGTAGTTAAGAATGTTACTGGATATGATTTAAGTAAATTAATATCAGGATCTTTTGGAACACTCACGATATTAACTGAGCTTTCTATAAAAGTTTTACCAAAACCAGAAACAAGTAAAACTTTAGTGATAAAGAATCCTCATCTAAAAAAAGCACTAGACTTTCTTGGAAAAGCATTGTCATCTTCTACAGATCCATCTGGCGGAGTTTTTTATCCAGACTATTTTGGAAAAGATTTTGTTCTTAATGATCTCACACACGATGGAGGTTTAACTGCTATAAGAATTGAAGGTCCAACAAATTCTGTTGATCAAAGAGTAAAGAGACTGTCTAAAGAATTAGGTCTTTTGGATCAAGAGCTTTCTATTTTAGAAAATGAACAAAGTAATATCTTTTGGAACAGGACCAAAAATTTGGAGGTTTTTAAAAAATTAGAAAGTAATCTATTAAGGATAGTTCTTCCAATAAGTGAAACCTTACAGGTTATTCAAAAACTTAAAAGTTATGATATAAAATATTTTGTTGATTGGGGAGGGAGTCTGATTTGGGCAGCATTTGAAACATTAGACGCCAAAATACTAAGTGATATTAAGGATATTGTAAAAAAACACCAAGGATATATCACTTTAATTAAAATAGAGGACGATCTTAAAGCCTCTGCTGATATTTTTACAATAGATCCAATTAAGTATAAAATAAGTGAAAAAATTAAAAGGAGTTTTGATCCAAAAAGGATTTTTAATCCAGGGAAAATGTACACAGGAATTTAAATGCAAACATCTTTTACAGATAAACAACTTCAAGACAAAGACAATAAAACGAGTGAAACAATTATAAGGAAATGCGTTCACTGTGGAATGTGTAATGCTACTTGCCCTACTTATCAAGTAAATGGAGAGGAGTTAGAAGGACCAAGAGGAAGAATATATCTCATAAAAGATATGTTAGAGAATAAAAAACCGGCCACAAAAGAAATAGCAAAACACATAGATAGTTGTTTATCCTGTTACTCATGTATGACGACTTGCCCTTCAGGAGTGAACTATATGCATTTAATTGACCACGGTCGGAATTATGTTGAAGAAACTTACAAAAGGCCTTTTTTAGATAGAGTATTTAGAAATATACTTTCTTTTGTATTACCAAGACCAAAAGTATTTTTGTTAATGGCTTTATCATCTAAAATAATAAAACCATTTAGTTTTTTATTTCCAAAATTTATAAGAAACGCATTAAATTTAATGCCAGATAAAATCCCAGGAAAAAAATTAAAAGATCAAAAAGTTTACGAGGTCAATAAAGGCAAGAAGGTTTCAAGAGTGGCTTTATTAACTGGATGTGTCCAAAGAGTTATTTCTCCTGAAATAAACGAGGCTACAATAAGACTTTTAAATAGGCATAATGTTGAAGTTGTTGTGATGCCGGATATTAATTGTTGTGGGTCTTTAAATCATCATTTGGGGAAACAAAAACTAGCACACGAGTCATTTAAAAATAATATTGAGAGCTGGCACGAAGAGTATCTTAAAAATGGATTAGATGCGATAATAAGTAATACATCTGGATGTGGGACAACACTAAAAGACTATGGTCATATTTTTAAAAACGATAAAGACTTAAAAAAGAAAGCAAAAAAAATTTCAGAATTAACTAAAGATATTACTGAGTACCTCGACGAAAATTTAAAATTAAACATAAATTTAAACTCAGAAAAAAAATATAGAATAGCCTATCATTCAGCATGTTCGATGCAACATGGACAAAAAGTTCACGATCAACCAAAAGACTTAATTTCAAAAACTGGTAACGAAGTAATAGATATTCCGGAAGGACATTTGTGTTGTGGCTCCGCGGGCACTTACAATATTTTACACCAAAAAATGGCAAAATCACTTTTAAAAAATAAAGTAAATAATATAGAAAAAATTTCACCTGATTTTATTTCAACAGGTAATATAGGCTGCATGACACAAATATCAGCTGGCACTAGAATACCAATTATTCATACTGTAGAGTTGCTTGATTGGTTTACCGGAGGCCCTAAGCCATATAAGTTAAATAATTTTTAAAATGAAAAAAAAGATTTTTGTTACAAGAAGACTTCTCAAAGAAAACGAGGAGAAACTTAAAGAATTATTTGAAGTTACTTTAAATAAAGACGATAAGATTTATAAGCCTCAAGAAATAATAAATGGCTCAAAAAATTTTGACGGGATATTAAGTTCTGTTTCCGATCCTATTAATGCTGATACTATCTCTAAACTTTCTAGTTCTATAAAAATTATTGCTAACGGCGCAGTTGGCTTTGGAAATATAGATATAAAGGCTGCAAAAGAAAAAGGAATTACCGTGACGAATACACCTGATGTACTTACAGATGCTACAGCAGATATTCAGATTTTACTTTTATTAGGTGCTTCAAGAAAAGCTTATGAGGGACGTTTAGCGGCCGAAACCCAAAGTTGGAAGTGGTCATGGGATTTTTTGTTAGGAAAACAAATGTCCAATAAAAAATTAGGAATTTTAGGAATGGGTAGAATAGGCAGAGCAGTCGCTAAAAGAGCCAAGGCTTTTAATATGGAAATTCATTACCATAACAGATCTAAACTTTCACCAGAACTTGAGGATGGTGCAATTTATCATAAAGATTTAAAAAGTCTTTTTAAGCAAAGTGAATTTTTATCAATCAATTGTCCAGCAACTCCAGAAACAACAAAACTTGTGAATAAAGAAACGCTAAGCTATCTGGAAGAAAATACTGTTATAGGTAACGCAGCAAGAGGAGATATAGTTGACGATGATGCTATGATCGAAGCATTAAAAAGCGGAAAAGTATTCGCTTACGGTTTAGACGTTTACAATGGTGAGCCAAAAATTCATCCGGAATATTTGAAGTTAAAAAATATTTTTTTACTTCCTCATCTAGGAAGCGCAACAAAAAGAACGAGGTGGGATATGGCATTTAGGGCAACAAAAAATCTTGAAGATTTTTTTTCTGGTAAGAATCCTAAAGATCAGGTGAATTAGTACACCTAGAGATTGAATCTGCAATTTAAAATAATTCTAAAAAGAGCGAGACTCTGAATTGAGATTGTGCTTAAATATTTCAGTTAATTAACTAACGGAGGACATATGTCAAAAATAAAAAAAGGAGTAAAAACTCCATCAAGACGTAAGTTCTTTAAAGCAGCAGCAGCTACGGGTGCTGCAGCAGCAGCAACAGTTGCAATGCCTAACATTGCATTTGGTGCTCCGCAAACTTTAAAGATGCAAGCGGCTTGGCCGTCAGGCGCTAACATTTTCTTTGAAATGGCTGGCGACTACGCAAAAATGGTAGGCGACATGTCTGGAGGTGAATTAAAAATTGATCTTCAGCCAGTTGGAGCTGTAGTTAAGACTTCGGAGATTGGACAAGCAGTAAGTTCAGGTGTACTTGATATGGGACACTGGGTAACAGCTTACTGGTATGGAAAAAATCCAGCAGCTTCTCTATTCGGTACTGGTCCGTCATACGGAATGTCATCTCAAGAAATTATGGGATGGATAGAGTATGGTGGAGGTAGAAAACTTTATGATGAAACACTTGCAAAAGTTGGTTTCGACTATATTGGTTTCTTCCATATGCCAATGCCTGCACAGCCTTTTGGATGGTTCAAAAAGAACGTAACAAAAGTATCTGATGTAAAAGGTATGAAGTACAGAACAGTAGGATTAGCTACTAACGTATTAACAGCAATGGGAATGGTTGTAAGACAATTACCAGGTGGTGAAATTCAGCCTGCAATGAAGACAGGTTTGATTGAAGCTGCTGAGTTTAACAACCCAACATCAGACTCTCAGTTTGGTATGCAAGATGTTTCTAAGCATTATCACTTAGGAAGCTTCCACCAATCTCAAGAGATGTTTGAAATCCCAGTAAATAAGAAGACATTTAACGGATTATCGCCTAAACATCAGGCAATCCTAAAAAATGCTGCTTATGCTGCGAACAGTGATAACTACTTTAAAGCATTAGTAAGATACTCAGCTGACTTATCTAAATTGATGAACCAGCATAAAGTAAATGTGTATCAAACATCTGATGCGATTTTAGCTCAACAGTTAAAAGGTTGGGATAAAGTAATCGGAGATTTCAATAAGAAAGATCCATTCTTTAAAAAGATTGTAGATTCACAGAAGAAATACGCTAAGAGAGTTATGAAGTACTTACTCATGAATCAACCAAATTATAAGTTGGCTTACGAGAATGAATTCGGCTCAATAGCAAAAGTTAAAATTTAATTATATTTTAAACATAAAAGGGGGCGTTTTTACGCCCCCTTTTTTTATGGAAATTACAAAAAAATTAGAATACTTTAAAAATTCATGAGGGGATTTATTCATTTTGCAGATCAATTATCAACTTCAGTTGGTAAAGCATTTTCATGGCTAATTGTAATTTTGATGGGTGGAACATGTTACGAAGTTGTTATGGCTTATGCCTTTAACGCTCCGACTTTGTGGAATTTTGATTTTAGTTTACAAATGTACGGTGCAATTTTTATGATGGCAGGTGCTTATACTCTTTCTACTGAAGCACATGTAAGAGGAGATGTAATTTACAGATTGTTTAAACCTAAAGTACAAGGTTATATCGATTTAGTTTTGTATTTTATTTTTTTCTTTCCTGGAGTGTTGGCTTTGGCTTTTTATGGTTATGAGTATGCGTCTTTAGCTTGGAAAATTAAAGAGACAAGCTGGAACAGTCCTGCTCAAATTCAAATTTATATGGCAAAATCTTTAATACCTGCAGCAGGTATTTTATTAATCATTCAAGGCATCAGTGAAGTATTCAGATCTATAATTTGTATACAAACTGGTCATTGGCCTTCACGAATGGTTGTAGCTGAGGAAACAGAAAAAATTTTAATGAGAACTTCTCAAGAGGAGGATCAAAAAGATGTTATTTAGTTTAACTAATCCAGAAATAGCAATTTTAATGATGGGAATATTCTTGTTTGCTGTGCTACTTGGCTTTCCAATTGCATTTACATTAATGGCAATGGGAGTTGGCTTTGGTTATTACGCATATTTTGATCCCACAAGAATGGAACATATTTTTGATAATAGGATTTTCCAATTATTCGTACAGAATACTTATACTGTAATGGACAACACTGTTTTAACCGCCGTACCACTCTTTTTATTTATGGGATACCTCGTTGAAAGAGCAGGAATAGTTTCAAGATTATTTTTCGCTATAAGGTTAGCCTCGCATGGATTGCCAGCATCAATGGCTGTTGCTGCGCTGATCACATGTGCATTATTTTCAACAGCAACAGGAATTATAGGAGCTGTTGTAACATTAATGGGTTTATTAGCTTGGCCAGCCATGATTAAAGCTGGATATGATAAGAAATTCGCATCAGGTGTTATTTGTTCAGGCGGTTGTTTAGGAATTCTTATCCCGCCAAGTATAATGCTGATTGTTTATTCTGTTATAGCTCAACTTTCGCCATTAAGATTATTTGCAGCTGCAATATTTCCCGGATTATTATTAGCTGGTTTATATATAGGTTACGCAATTACATTGGCATATTTTAATCCATCAATTGCACCTAAGCCTCCAAAAGAAGATATACCTCCTCGATCAGTAATAATAAGAGAAGTCTTAGTATCCTTTTTACCGCTTTTCTCATTAATTATTTTAGTTCTTGGAACAATATTAGGAGGACTTGCAACACCTGCTGAGGCAGCAGCAGTTGGAGCAGCTGGAGCATTAGTTCTTTCATATTTCTATAAGACGCTTAAATGGAAAAACTTTAAGGAATCAGTTTTCTTAACAGCCAAAACTACAGCTATGATTATGTGGTTATTTATCGGATCTTGGACATTTGCATCTGTTTTCTCTTATTTAGGAGGACATGAGGTATTTGAACATTTCTTTAAATCAATGAATTTACAACCCTGGCAGTTTTTAGTAATCACTCAATTAATTATTTTCTTATTAGGTTGGCCACTGGAGTGGACGGAGATATTAATTATATTTGTGCCAATATTTTTACCTTTAGTAGCGTTTTTCGAGGTAAATCCTTATTTCTTTGCAATGCTAATTGCTTTGAATTTACAAACTTCATTTTTAACACCCCCCATGGCAATGTCAGCCTACTACTTAAAAGGTGTCCAAGCTAAGAATGTTGAGCTGATGGAAATCTTTAGAGGCATAATGCCTTTCTTGGCAATAGTAATACTGGCAATGTTTTTGATGTATATGTTTCCAGGCATAGCACTATGGTTACCTGACCTTCTATTCGCAAACTAAGAAATAAAATGATTGATGTATCTAATTTCACCGCTAATGAGTTAGCATCAAAATTAAGATCTGGAGAAATATCATCGGTAGATCTTTGTAATAAATATCTTGAGCGAATAAAAAAATTTGAGCCGGAGGTAAAGGCTTGGGCACATTTAGATAAAAAACTTCTTTTAGAAAAAGCAGAAGAAGCAGACAATCATAGAAAATCAGGTAAACCTCTTGGACCTTTACATGGAATGCCCGTAGCAATCAAAGATATTATTGGAACTTATGATATGCCTACAGAATGTGGAACAGTTTTTAGAAAAAAAATGTCAAGTTCTCAGGACTCTGAAATTGTAAATCTTTTAAAAAATTCTGGTGCCATTATTATGGGGAAGACTGCAACAACAGAGCTAGCGTATATACATCCTTGTAAAACTACAAATCCCCATGATTATACTAGAACACCCGGAGGTTCCTCAAGTGGATCTGCTGCAGTGATTGCTTCGCATATGGCTCATCTTTCAATAGGCTCCCAAACAGCAGGCTCAACAATTAGACCAGCATCCTATTGTGGAGTTGTGGGTTATAAACCATCTTATGGATTAATATCCAGGTCTGGAGTTTTAAAAGTCTCAGACAAATTAGATACAATTGGATTATTTGGTAAAACAGTTAAAGATGTAGCTCTTTTAGCGAAATGTTTAATAAAAAAAGATTTATACGATCCTGCTACTGTATATTTTTCAGCGGAGGATATGTTGGAAGAATGCGACAAAGGACCAGTATTTGAACCAAAATTTATTTTTTACAAAACCGATAAATGGAAAGACATAAACAAAAAATCTCAACAAGCCTTTGAGTTTTTAATAAAAAATTTCAAAAAAAATATTGAAGTATTTGATACCCCTTCTTATTTCAAAGATATTCCAAAGTACTTACAAATAATTCACGAGACTGATATGGCTAATAATTTTCAAGTTTATTACAAAAAAGATAAGACTAAACTTTCAAAAGAAATGAGAGAAGCGATTACAAGAGGTATGAAATACTCCGCAAAAGAATATGCCGATGCATCAGATTTCATGCAGCAAAGTTATGATTCGTACAGTGAAGTATTTGAAGATTATCATGGAGTAATTACTCCTTCATCTAGCGGTGTTGCTGACAAAGGTCTTAAATCAACCGGAAGCTCAGACTTTCAAAAGAATTGGACTTATATGGGTCTTCCAGCTATTTCATTGCCTTTACTTACCGGGGAAAATGACTTACCATTAGGAGTTCAATTGGTAGGTAACAAACTAGATGATCTTCGATTTCTAGGAACTGCTAATTGGTTAGAAAAAAATTGTAAAGATGAAGGATAAACTAACAATTATTGTCGGTGTCGCTATTTGCACAGCCTTTTTATTAGGTCTTGCAACAACTTTGACAAGATCCATGATGATTGGTTTTTTTGACGTGCTACCTGTTTATATATTAATGGGAATAGTAATTGTGATGATGTTCTATGAAGCCTTCTTCGATAACAAAAAGTAATTATTTTCCTTACCTACTATTATTTATTCAGCCTATCTTTATGGCCACAAACACAATTGTTGCAAGAGGAGGAGTTGAGTCAGTACCACCAATCTCACTAGCGTTCTGGAGATGGTTTACGGTATTCATTATACTTTTTCCATTTTTTTTTGATGAAATTTTAAAAAATAAGAAAGAGTTAAATAAAGAGTTTTTTAAACTCTTTTTCTTAGGTTCGATGGGTTGTGGCATTTGTGGAGCTTTCCCAAATCTTGCAGGAATGACAACAACTATGGCGAATATTGGTATAATCTATACATCTTCACCAGTAATAATAATTTTTTTATCAATTTTGTTCTTTAAAGAAAAAATTAATTTTTTTAGGATATTAGGTTTATTAATTTGTATTGCAGGTGTTTTTACAATTATATCTAAAGGTAATTTAGATTTTTTAATTAACTTAAATTTTACAATAGGTGATTTATGGGTATTGGGAGCTGCTTTAGGCTGGGCTCTATATTCAATTTATTTATTAAATTGGAAATCAAAATTTAGCTTAATGGCTCGATTTACGCTAATTGCAATGTTTGGTTTTATATCACTTTTCCCGTTTTTTCTTTTGGAAAATTTTTACTTTGCTAAGACAAATTATAATCAGACATTTTTGTTCTGGGTTATATTTGCAGCTATTTCTCCAAGTATTATAGCTTTTTCTTTGTATACAAGGTTACAAAAATATGTTGGCGCATCTTTTGCCGGGTTTACTTTATATTTATTCGCAGTTTATGGTTCTATCTTTGGAATTATAATTTTTGAAGAACCACTTCTTAGTTTTCATTACTTAGGTGGCTTACTGGTCTTTACTGGAGTCTATTTCGCTAGGAAAAAAGCATGAAGTATCTTTATTTAGCTTTATCATCAATTGTATTAGCTTACATTATAATTGTACTTTTCACTTATTTGTACCAAAGAAAATTGCTTTATCATCCAAGTGAAAATAACTACACAGGAGACGAAATTCAATTTGAATATAAAGAAGTTTTTATCGAGGTTGATAAAGATTTAAAACTTAAATCATGGTTTTTGGAAAAAGACGTTAAAAAACATAAAACAATTTTATACTTCCATGGTAATGCAGGCGATCTTACCAATAGGGTCCATAAGTTAAATGAACTATACAAATTAGATGTAAATATTCTCATTATTTCATGGAGAGGATTTAGTGGCAATCCAGGCAAACCTACAGAGGAAAATTTATATAATGATGCTAGAAAATCAATTGAGTGGCTTAATCAGGCTGGCATTGGAAATAAAAATATAATTTTATATGGTGAGTCATTAGGTACTGGTGTCGCTACAGAACTAGGCCAGGATAATTCTTTTTCAGGAATTGTCTTAGAGTCACCTTTTACCTCGATTGCTGATGCTGCAAAAATTTATTATCCATATTTGCCAATCGATTTATTGATTAAAGACAGATACGACTCTTTAAAAAAAATTAAAAATATAAATATACCAATATTAATAATGCATGGTAAAAAAGATGATGTTGTTCCCTTTGAGATGGGGGCAAAATTATTTGAGAAGGCTAATCAACCAAAGTTTAGTTACTTTTCCAATAATGACGATCATATGATGGAATTTAATGATCAACTAATGAATGCTTTGAGAAAGTTTTTAGGTTTCAATACCTAAAAGAGCTTTTGAAAAATATTCAGCATTAAAAGGTTGTAAGTCATCTTCTTTTTCTCCCATTCCGATTGCAACAATAGGTAAATTATATTTCTTACAAATAGCAAGGACGACCCCGCCTTTTGCAGTGCTATCAAGTTTTGTAATTATAAGACCCGTTAGATTATGTATTTTACTAAACTCTTCAACTTGATTTAATGCATTTTGACCAGTAGTCGCATCTAGAACTAGAATTACCTCGTTTGGAAAAGACTCATCAATTTTTTTCAAGACATTTATAATTTTTTTGTATTCTTCCATTAAATTTTTTTTATTTTGTAATCTTCCTGCTGTATCAATCAAAGCAACATCAATTTCATTTTTTTTTGCAAATTCAGCAGTTTTAAAAGCAACTGAAGCTGGATCGCTATTAATTTCTGACTTAATTATATCTACTTTTACTTTTGCAGCCCAAACTTGCAGCTGATCTATGGCTGCCGCTCTAAAAGTATCGGCAGCTCCAAATACAACAGATCTATTATTATCTTTAAAATATTTACCAAGTTTTCCGATACTAGTAGTTTTTCCAACACCGTTTACACCAGATACAACAATTACAGCAGATTTTGCATTTCCCATCAGGCTAAGATCTTTTTCATATTTTTGAAGATTTATTGCTAATTTATCTGCTAAAAGTTTTAAAATTTCTTTATGATCATCTAATTTTTTATCTAATTTAAAATTTTCAAAATCTTTTCTTAGTTCTTTTGCAACTTCTACTCCAGCATCAGATGTAATAATTAATTCTTCAAATTCTGTAAGGACATTTTCATCAATTTTTTTTTTGGTAAATATATTTTTAAAGCCAGCAGAGAGCCCATCCGAACTTTTACCTAACCCTTTTTTAAATTTATCGAATAAACCCATTCAGATTTCAAGTTTTGTATGTTTTATTTCTGAAACCGGACCTCTCATAAGTATATTAAGATCTGTATCCATTTTTATATTTAAACTTCCTTCTTCAAATTTAATATTAATATCATTTTTAGTTAACTTCTTAGTAAATGCTGCGACAGCAGTAGCACAAGCAGCAGTTCCACATGCTTTTGTTAATCCTGCACCTCTTTCCCAAACATTCACTGTAATATTATTTTCGTCATTTATTTGAGCGAAAGTAACATTAGCTCTCTCAGGAAATAATTCATGGTTCTCTATTTTTGGCCCTAGTATTTTTAAATCATATTTGAAACAATCTTTAACAAAAAAAATTATATGAGGATTTCCCACGTTAAGGCTAAACCCGTCAGTTAATTCTTTACCATCAATATCTAAAGTTATATTTTTATGATCTAACTTTTCTTTTAATGGAATCTTAGTCCATTCAAATATAGGTTTACCCATTTCAAGTTGAACATCAGACTCTCCAATAATTTTTGCATTAAGCAATCTATTATTTGTTTTTAATTTGATTTCTTTACTATTTAAATCTTTGCTTAATAAGTAAGCCACACACCTACTTCCATTTCCACACGCACTTACCTCACCTCCATCTGAATTAAAAATGGTTATTGGAAAAGTATTATTTATTTCTTTTTCAATGAATATAATTTGATCAAATTCTATATTACGATGAAAAGACTTTAGATTTCCCAAATGAATTATTTTTTCTTTGGGTATATTTATAAATTTCTCTCTTCTATCTACGATAATAAATCTATTACCTAAACCATCCATTCTAAAAGCATTAATCAAGGGCATATTAGTAGATTAGTATAATTATTCATTGACTTTTAAAACCCCAAATTGTAGTTTCCACAAACTTTCCGCAAATACACATGTTTTTGCGGTGCTCTTAAAACAAGAGTGTCGACACTAGTCAGCGAAGGTTCGCCCACTAGTGCGATAGGTGTTGGACGTTTTAAAATGTTTGAAAATTTAACAAATAAATTAGAAAGTATTTTTTCTAAGCTTAAAAGCACTCCCTCATTGACTGAGGAGCAAGTTGACTCTGGCTTAAAAGAGATAAGATTAGCTTTATTAGAAGCTGACGTAGCTCTACCTGTCACTAAAGAGTTTATAACCAACGTAAAACCAAAAGCTATTGGTAAAGAAATTATAAAATCAACATCTGCAGGTCAGATGATAGTTAAAATAGTTTACGATGAACTTGTAAATATTTTAGGTTCCAAAAATGAGGAACTTAACTTTAAAGCTGTCCCACCAGTCTCCGTCTTATTAGTTGGATTACAGGGTTCGGGTAAAACAACGTCTGCAGCAAAGTTAGCAAAAAATATAGAGAAGAATTTTAAAAAAAAAGTAATGGTAGTTAGTTTAGACGTTTATAGACCAGCTGCTCAAGAACAACTAAAATTACTTGCTGAAGTAAATGGAATTCAATGTTTGCCTATAGTTGATAAGCAACAACCAATCGACATTACTAAAAGGGCATTAAATGCAGCTAATCTTAATGGCTCAGATGTTATTATATTTGATACTGCAGGAAGAACTCAGATAGATTTACCTATGATGTCTGAGATTAAACAAATTAAAGACATTACAAAACCAGCAGAAACAATTTTAGTAGCTGACTCGTTGACAGGACAAATAGCTGTAAATGTTGCAAAAGAATTTGACACTGCTGTTAATCTTTCTGGAATTATTCTTACGAGGGTTGATGGTGATGCAAGAGGTGGCGCAGCCTTAAGTATGAAACATGTAACAGGTAAACCAATTAAATATATTGGTGTTGGAGAAAAAATCACCGATCTTGAACTTTTTCATCCTGACCGATTAGCTAACAGAATCTTGGGAATGGGCGATGTAGTAACTTTAGTAGAAAAAGCTCAACAAGATTTAAGTGAGGAAAAAATTAAAGAGACAGAAGATGAATTAAAAAAAGGAATATTCACAATGGACTCATATCTTTCACAGTTAAGGCAAATGAAAAAAATGGGTGGAATGGAAGGGGTTATGTCTATGTTGCCAGGAGTGAATAAAATGAAGGCAAAAATGGATCAAGCAAATATAGATGAAAAAATGTTAGTGGAGAATGAAGCAATTATTTTATCAATGACTAAAAATGAAAGAGAAAATCCAAAAATTATTAGCGGATCAAGACGTAAAAGAATTTCTAAAGGAGCAGGCGTAGATGTTTCAAAAATTAATAAACTGCTAAAACAATTTAAAATGATGTCAGACATGATGAAAAAAATGTCTCAAGGAAAAAAAATTCCATCTGGGATGATCCCAGATGAAATGCTCAATCAACTAAAATGAAAGGTATAAAATGTTAAGAATAAGACTATCAATGGGCGGAGTAAGAAAAAGACCTATTTATAAAATTGTAATTGCTGACAGTAGATACCCAAGAGATGGAAAATTTATTGAAAAAATTGGCTCTTACAATCCTTTGCTTCCTAAAGATAAAAAGGAAAGAATAAAAGTAGAAGCAGAAAGAGTAAAATATTGGATTAGTAAAGGAGCTCAGCCAACGATGAGAGTTTCTAGATTACTAGGCGAGGTGCAGTTAATGCCAATGCCAAAACCTGGGAATAATCCTCAAAAGGCAATACCTAAAAAAGATAGAAAAAAAGCTGAAGGAGATAAAAAAGAAGAAACTAAAAAAGACGCTTCAGCAGCTGACGGTAAAAAGCCTGATCAAAAAGCTGAAACAAAAAAAGAGGATCCTAAAAAGGAACAACCTAAAGCGGAGACAAAAAAGGAAGAGCCGAAGAAGGAAGAACCTAAAAAGGAACAACCTAAAGCAGAAGCTAAGAAAGAAGAACCGAAGAAGGAAGAGAAAAAGGCTTAACCAAAAGGTAATTAGAGATGTTAGAGGTAAAAATTTTTACTTTATATCCAGATCTATTTCCTGGACCTTTAGATATAGGAATATTTAAAAAGGCAAAGGAAAACAAGATTTGGAATTTAAAAGTGATAAATATTAGAGATTATTCAAAAGATAATCACGGCACTGTAGACGATACTCCTTTCGGCGGAGGAAATGGAATGCTTTTACGTCCAGATATATTAGCATCAGCGCTTGATGTGAATACAAAAAAAGGTGAAAAAATTATTTACTTATCTCCAAGAGGTAAAAAATTTGATCAAAGTGTTGCCAGATCTTTAAGTAAAGAAAAAAACTTAAATCTTATCTGTGGTCATTTTGAGGGTGTTGATCAAAGACTCTTAGAGACAAGAAATATCGAGGAATATAGTTTAGGTGATTTTATCCTATCTGGTGGTGAGCCAGCCTCTTTCGTATTAGTCGATGCTTTAATTAGATTGTTACCCGGAGTGCTTGGAAATAAAGATTCTGTCAAAGAAGAAAGTTTTGAAAATCATCTTTTGGAATATCCTCAATATACTAAACCAAGAGAATGGGAAGGTAAAAGGCCACCAGAGGTTCTATTTTCAGGTGATCACGCCAAAATAAAAGGGTGGCGTTTGTCTCAATCAGAGGCTATAACACGTCGCCAGAGACCTGATCTTTGGAAAAAATATTTAGAGAAAAAAAATGAAAAACATTGAAGACATAAATAAAGCAGCAATTAAAAAGATAGTTGCTAATAAAAAAATTACAGACTTTTCTCCTGGAGACACAATAAAAGTTGGTGTTAAAATTGTTGAGGGTAAAAGAGAGAGAATTCAATACTTCGAAGGTGTTTGTATTGCAAAAAAAAATAGAGATATAAACTCCTCTTTTACGGTAAGAAAAATTTCATTCGGTGAGGGAGTTGAGAGAACTTTTGCTCTTTACAGTCCAAATGTAGATTCAATTAAAGTTATAAGAACAGGAAAAGTAAGGAGAGCAAAACTTTATTATTTAAGAGATAGAAAAGGAAAATCTGCAAGAATTGCTGAAAAAATTAAAAAGAAAATTGGTGTCGATATTTCAGTGAAGCCTGAGGAGCAAAAAGTAAAACCGATCGAGCCTGCTACGCAAGAGACTAAAGTTGAAGAAGTTAAAAAAGAGGCTCCAGAAGTCAAAGCTAAAGCTGAAAAGCTGACTAGCGAAAAAAAATAAAATTAAATGTCTAAAACTCTATACGATAAGATATGGGAAAACCATCTTGTTCATGAACAAAGCGATGGAACGTCGTTAATTTATGTCGATAGACATTTAGTCCATGAAGTTACGAGTCCCCAAGCTTTTGAAGGACTTAGATTACAAAAAAGAAAAGTCAGAAGACCAGAATTAACTCTTGCAGTGCCTGATCACAATGTTCCTACAACTGACAGGTCAAAAGGTATAAATGATGAGGACTCTAGAATTCAAGTCGAAACATTAAGAAAAAACTGTAAAGATTTTGGAGTAGAACTTTTTGATGTTAATGATAAGCGTCAAGGTATAGTCCATATTATAGGACCTGAACAAGGTTTTACTCAGCCAGGTACAGTAATTGTATGCGGCGACAGCCATACTGCTACACACGGAGCATTCGGTGCATTAGCTTTTGGAATAGGAACATCCGAAGTTGAACACGTTCTTGCTACACAAACTTTAATGCAAAAGAAATCAAAAAATTTAAGAATAAACGTTAACGGCAATTTGCCTAAGGGAGTTACTGCAAAAGATGTAATTTTAAAAATTATTGGCACGATTGGAACTGCAGGTGGAACCGGATACGTAGTTGAATTTGCCGGCGATGTAATTAAAAGTTTAAGCATGGAAGAAAGAATGACTGTCTGTAATATGACCATTGAAGCAGGTGCGAGAGCAGGGTTAATCGCACCAGATGAGAAAACATTTAGTTATTTAAAAGGTAAAACTATGTCACCAAAAGGTGAAAATTGGACTAAAGCCGTAGAATTTTGGAAGACTTTGTATTCAGATAAAGACTGCAAATTTGATAAAGAGATAAATATTGATGGCAAAAATATAGAACCACTTGTTACTTGGGGGACTTCACCTCAAGATGTATCACCAGTTACCGGTGTTGTGCCAGACCCAGAAAATGAAAAGAACGAAGATAGAAAAATTGCCATGAAAAGATCTCTTGATTATATGGGGTTAAAAGCAAACACTAAAATCTCAGATATAAAAATTGATAAAATTTTTATAGGAAGCTGCACAAATGGAAGAATAGAGGATTTAAGATTAGCTGCAGATCTTTTAAAAGGCAAAAAAATTGCCAAAAATGTAAGCGCTATGGTCGTTCCAGGATCTGGATTAGTTAAAGAGCAAGCCGAAAAAGAGGGAATTGATAGAATATTTAAAGAAGCAGGCTTTGAATGGAGAGAGCCTGGCTGTTCAATGTGTTTGGGCATGAATCCAGATCAATTAAAACCTAAAGAAAGATGTGCTTCAACATCAAATAGAAACTTTGAAGGTAGGCAAGGTCGTGGAGGTAGAACACATTTAGTAAGTCCAGGGATGGCCATTGCAGCAGCAATTAAAGGACACCTAACTGATGTAAGAGAAATATAATATGGAAAAGTTTAATAATTTAAGATCAATACCATCATACCTACCACTTCAAAATATTGATACAGATATGATTATCCCTAAGCAATTTTTAAAAACCATTAAAAGAACAGGTTTGGGTAAAAGTTTATTTTATGAAATGCGTTATGATGAAAATGGGAAAAAGAATGTCGATTTTATTCTAAATAAAGAACCTTACAACAAATCAAAAATTCTTTTAGCAGGAAAAAATTTTGGATGTGGTTCATCTAGAGAACACGCTCCATGGGCTTTATCAGACTTTGGCATAAAGTGTGTAATAAGTGCTAGCTTTGCAGATATTTTTTACAATAACTGTTTTAAAAATGGAATTCTTCCAATTAAGATTGATGATGAAATAGTGATTGAGATATCCGAATATTCAAAAAGAAAAGAGGAAATTGAAATTAGTTTAGACAAACAAGAAATCAAATATGGAAATAAAGTTGCTAAATTTGAACTTGATGCTTTTAAAAAGAAATGTTTAATGGAGGGTCTTGACGATATAGCTCTATCAATGACAAAAACTTCCAAAATAGATGATTTTGAAAAAAAATTACAAAACACGAAACCCTGGGTTTTAAATAATGGCAAAAACTAGGAAAATATTACTTTTACCTGGTGATGGAATAGGCCCAGAGGTAATTGCTGAAGTTAGAAAAATACTAGAATGGATGAACAAAACAAAATCTTTAGATTTCGTTCTCAGTCAAGAATTAATTGGGGGCGCATCGATCGATGCCAATAAAGTCCCAATTACTGATGAAGTTTTTTATAAATCACTAGAGTCAGATGCAGTAATTCTTGGTGCTTGCGGAGGACCAAAGTGGGATAATTTGGAATTTTCAAAGAAACCTGAACGAGCTTTATTAAAATTAAGAAAAGAATTGAAACTATTTGCAAATTTGAGACCAGCTATTTGTTTTAAACAATTAGTAGACTCATCTACATTAAAACCAGAAATAGTTTCTGGCCTTGATATAATGATTGTTAGAGAATTGACTGGAGGAATTTATTTTGGTGAACCCAGAGGAATAGAACCAATAGAAAACAATCAAAGAAAAGGTGTAAATACCCACTCTTATACAACTAATGAAATTCATAGAATCGCTAGAGTAGCTTTCGACTTAGCAAAAAAAAGAAAAAATAAAGTAACTTCTTGTGAGAAGTCTAATGTGATGGAAGCTGGAGTTCTATGGAGAGAGGAAGTCCAAGTAATTAAAGACAAAGAATTTAAAAAAGTTGAGTTGAATCATATGTTAGCGGATAACTGTGCTATGCAGCTTTTAAGAAATCCTAAACAGTTTGATGTAATTTTAGCAGATAATTTATTTGGAGATATGCTATCAGATGAAGCTGCCATGCTTACTGGATCATTGGGATTACTTCCCTCAGCATCATTAGGCAGCAAAGATAAGAATGGTAAAATTAGATCATTATATGAACCAGTCCATGGATCTGCACCTGACATTGCAGGGAAAAATATTGCTAATCCTATTGCAACTATTTTGAGTTTATCAATGGCGCTGAGATATTCCCTTGATTTAAGCAAAGAAGCAGATCAACTAGATAATGCAGTTCAAAATGTTTTAAATGAAGGTTTAAGAACAAAAGATATTTTTTCAAAGAACACAAAAGAGGTATCAACATCTAGTATGGGAGACGCGATTATAAATTATCTTAAATAATTTCTGTAACTTCGATTTTATCTTTTTTTTTGTAGCTTATATAACTTTTTAGAAAAACTTTAAAAAAGCCTTTTATCATTAGAAGTAAGAAAAATCTCATACTGTATTTTTTTACATCTATCAAAAAAATCATCCTTGACCATAAAGTTAATAATTCTTTAAATCCGTAATTAGTTTTTCCATACAATCTTTCATTATGTGTAACCTCAATGAATGTAATTTTTTTTGCAAATTTAAATATCCAATAATCTAAAAATATAAAACTTTCATCATTGGTAATTATCTTATTAGAGATTTCTTTTCTAAAACATTTAAATGAAGAAGTGTAAATATTAAATGTTTTTTTCATTAAAAAACTTGACACATAATTATTCAATTTGCTCACAAAAATTTTTAGATAATTGTGTTTACGTTTTTTGTATTTTACATAACAAACATCATTTTGGTTTAACTCATTCAACATCTTTAAAATATATTTAGGATCATGCTGCATATCGTCATCCATGCAAAGAATATTTTCTCCACTACAATTTTTTAAACCGCAGAATATTGCACTATGTTGGCCGTAATTTTTTTTAAGACTTATCCCTTTAACATAACTATATTTTTTTTTTAATTCCTTAATTTTTTCCCAACTATCATCTTTACTAAAGTCGTTTACTAAAACTACCTCAAAATCTTGTAGGTCACCTGCAACATATTGCTGAATATTATTTAATAAGGCATGTAAAATTTTACCACTGTTATAGACAGGTATTACAATAGACAATTTCATAGATAATACTTTCTTAAAACACTCTCAATATAGTTCTTTTTATCAATAGCTTTGTAATATTTATTTGATAATAGAGTGCTTTTTCTCAATTTATTAAAATTTATATTCTTATTTTCTCTAGTTATCATTTTTATTTTTGCTTTTTTATTTAAAATTTCACTAAATAATTTAATTAAAGAAATTACTTTTACTGATTTAGGATTAAAAATATTAATTGTTGTATTAATTTGAGGTTTATTTTTTAAATACCTTTTTAAAAGTTTTACTATGTCGTCAATATCTATTAGATTTCTAATTGAGTTTTTCCACAAAATTATAGGCTTACCAAGTTTTATATTTTTATACAAAAAGTTAGTTAGAGTAAATTTGTTTTTATTTCTTCCAACTATCTGGGGTAATCTAATTATTAAATATTGTTGAATATTTTTTTTTATTAGATTTTCAATTAACAACTTATTTTTAACGTATCTATCTTTTCTAAGTTTTTTATTTTCTACACTTAAAGAGCTTATGTAGATAAATTTTTTTTTTGCATTTACTGTTTTAATTACTTTTTTTAATACATTTATTTCTTTTTTATATGCACTAACTTTATTTTGGTTAGAATTTGAAACTCCGGCAGCATAAACTAGAAAATCTTTCGATAGTTCTAATCTTCTTAAATTTGAACCAATAAAACCTCTTCCAAAAATTTTCATATTTTTCTTTCGGTGTAATAAGAATTAAAACATTTATCTTTTAAAATAAATTTAGTATACATTAAAAATTATGAAATTTGCGATAATAGGTGCTACTGGAAACGTGGGCAGAAAAACTATTGAAATATTAGATAAATCAAACTTGAAAATAGATGACCTTTTTTTGGTGGCTTCCGCAAAGAGTGTAGGAAAAAAATTTCTTTTCAGAAAAAAAGAGATCAAAGTAATTTTATTAGATGATTATGATTTTTCAAAAGCAAAAATAACTTTTTTTGCAGCCGGTAGTAAAGTATCAAAAGAATGGGCACCAAAAGCCGCAAAGCAAACAATAGTTATAGACAATTCTAGTTTCTTTAGAATGAAAGAAGATGTACCTCTAGTAGTACCAGAGGTAAATCCGGATGCTTTAGATAATCATAAAAATATTATTTCAAATCCAAATTGTTCAACAATGCAAATGGTTTTAGCTCTTAAACCTTTACATGATGAATATAAGATTAAAAGAGTTGTTGTCTCAACTTATCAAGCAGTTTCCGGCGCAGGAAAAGCTTCTGTTGATGAATTATTTGATCAAACAAAAAATATTATTAATGGAAAAAAAGTATTATCAAAAAATTTTACAAAGCAAATCGCATTTAATTTGATACCTCATATCGATGAATTTGATAAAGATGGATATACTAAAGAGGAATTAAAAATGACCAATGAAACAAAAAAGATTTTAGATAGTGAAATAGATGTTACTGCGACATGTGTAAGAGTGCCAGTAAAAACAGGTCACGCTGAGTCCGTCAACATTGAATTTGATAATCCCTACGATTTTGAAAATATATTAAAAATATTAAAAAACGCTCAGGGGTGCAAAGTTATTGATGATCGAAAAGATGGAGGATATATAACTCCTTTAGAAGCAGAAAATGATTATACAACTTTTATCTCCAGGATAAGAAAAGACAACTCCAATATAAAAGCAATAAATTTATGGGTTGTGTCAGATAATTTGTTAAAAGGTGCTGCATTAAATACTGTGCAAATTGCCCAGAGTTTGATGAAAAAGATGGCTCTTTAGTCTATAATTATTTATGCAAGAAAAAAATCCTTTAAGTCCTCATTTACAAATTTATAAATGGCATATATCTTCTCTATTATCTATCACTCATAGAATTGTTGGAGTAGTAAATATTTTCATTATAATTTTTATATGTCTTTGGTGTTTAACTTTATTTTTTGGGCAGAGTAACTATCAAATAATACAGTCTACCCTTACGACTAAATTTGGAAAATTTTTGATAATTTCAATATGTTGGACATTTAGTTTTCATATTTTAAATGAGATACGGCATTTATTTTGGGACGCTGGATTTGGATTTGATCTAAAAACTGCAAAAATTACTGGTGTATCAGTTTTAATTGGTTCTTTAATATTAACTATTCTATTTTACCTAATCGGAAGAAATTTTTTTTAATGCATACATCCACAAAAAAATGGCTCTTTACTAAAATAAGTTCACTAATTCTTATTCCTTTAATGATCTGGTTTTTATTAAGTATTGTCTCTATTTATGATAAAGACTATTCTGAAATTTTAGCCTTTTTTTCTAAACAACCCTCGAAAATACTGTTTTCGATATTTATTGTAATTTCCTTCTTTTTTTCGGCATTAACAATAAGTGAGATTTTTGAGGATTATTTGAATAATGATAAAATCAAAAATGTCGCAAATAAAGTTTTGTATTTTTTTGCTATAAGCGTTCCATTATTAACTATTTTAGGTATATATAACCTTAACTAATGAGCACATATAAAATTATAGATCACGAATACGATGTTGTTGTACTTGGAGCCGGCGGTTCCGGGCTTAGAGCAGCAGTGGGACTATCAGAGTCTGGCCTAAAAACAGCTTGTATCTCTAAAGTCTTTCCAACCAGAAGCCATACATCTGCAGCTCAAGGAGGAATTTCTGCAGCCTTAGGAAATATGGGTGAAGATGATTGGAGATGGCATATGTACGATACAGTAAAAGGATCAGATTGGCTTGGTGACCAAGATGCGATTGAATATCTTTGTAAAGAAGCACCAAGAGCAGTAGTAGAGTTAGAAAGGTATGGAGTCCCATTTAGCAGAACAGATGATGGAAAAATTTATCAAAGACCTTTTGGCGGTATGACTAAAAATTATGGTAACGGAACAGCACAAAGGACGTGTGCTGCTGCAGACAGGACTGGACATGCAATTTTACATACTCTTTATGGGCAAGCATTGAAGCAAAACACTGAATTTTTTATTGAGTATTTTGCTCTAGATTTAATTATGAAAAATGGTGAATGCAAAGGAGTTATTGCTTGGAATCTTACCGATGGTACCATTCATAGATTTAGGTCGCATATTACTATTATTGCTACAGGAGGTTACGGTAAGGTTTATTATTCAGCAACATCAGCTCATACCTGCACCGGTGATGGAAACGCTATGGTTCTTAGAGCAGGTTTGCCACTTCAAGATATGGAATTTGTACAATTCCATCCGACAGGGATTTACGGTGTTGGTTGTTTAATTACTGAAGGTGTGAGAGGCGAAGGAGGCTTCCTAGTCAATGGACAGGGAGAAAGGTTTATGGAAAGATATGCTCCAAACGCTAAAGATCTCGCTTCACGTGACGTAGTAAGTAGATCAATGGAAATGGAAATAAATGAAGGTAGAGGTGTTGGAAAAAACAAAGACCATATAAATTTACATTTAGATCATTTAGACAAAAAAGTTATTGATGAGAGATTACCGGGTATAGCAGAAGCCGCAAAAACTTTTGCTAATGTAGATGTAAATAAAGAGCCCATACCAGTTGTTCCAACTGTTCATTATAATATGGGAGGCATTCCAACAAATTATAAAGCTGAGGTATTGACTTTAAATGGGTCTGAAAAAACTGTCCCTGGATTAATGGCTATTGGTGAGGCAGCGTGTGTCTCTGTGCATGGTGCTAACAGATTAGGGTCAAACTCTCTTATAGACTTAGTAGTTTTTGGAAAAGCAGCTGCAAAAAGAGCAGTAGAATTAGTAAAACCTGGAAGTCCTCATGAAGAGGTTTCCAAATCCGAAACTGATAAATGTTTAGATAGATTTGATAAAATTAGAAATTCAAATGGTTCAACGAAAACATCAGAATTGAGATTAAAAATGCAAAGAACAATGCAATCAAAATGTGCTGTTTTTAGAACAGAGAAAACTTTAAAAGAAGGGGTTAATGAAATTAGAGAGCCTTACGAAGGGATGAATGATTTATCAGTAAAAGATAAATCTTTATTGTTTAATACAGATTTAGTTGAAACTTTAGAATTTGATAATTTAATAAGTCAAGCTTTAACAACTATGGACTCTGCTTATAATAGAAAAGAGAGCAGAGGTGCTCATGCCAGGGAAGATTTTACAAAAAGAGATGATAAAAATTTCATGAAACATACATTGGCTTGGCAAAATGGTAAAGACGTGGAAATTAAATATAGAGATGTGCACTCTAGAACTTTAACTAATGATGTTCAGTACTTTCCTCCGAAAGAGAGAGTATATTAAAAATGGCTCAATTTAGCCTACCACAAAATTCAAAAATTGAGGTAGGTCAGTACTTTAAAGATAAAACCAAATCTAGAAATTTAAAAAAAGTAAATGTTTATAGATGGGACCCATCAACTGGTAAGAATCCACGAGTAGATACCTTTGAAGTAGATATGGATAACTGTGGGCCTAAAGTTCTAGACATTTTAATTAAAATAAAAAATGATATAGATCCATCTCTTACATTTAGAAGATCTTGTGCTCACGGTGTTTGTGGTTCATGTGCAATGAATATAGATGGAATAAATGGTTTAGCTTGTATTAAATCACATTCTGACATAAATGGAGATCTGAACATTTATCCATTACCACACCTTAAAGTAGTTAAAGATTTGATTGGTGACTTAACTACTTTATATAAACAATACGAGTCAATTCAGCCTTGGTTAAAAGTAGATCAAACTGGAACAGAACAAACTGAGCTTAGACAATCTCAAAAAGAGAGAGAAAAACTTGATGGATATTATGAATGCATTTTATGCGCTTGTTGTTCTACATCATGCCCTAGCTATTGGTGGAATGGTGATAAGTATTTAGGTCCGGCAGTTTTATTGCAAGCCTATCGTTGGATTAATGATAGTAGAGATGGAGATAAGAAAGAAAGATTAAAAAAAGTAGCTGATGAGCTAAAGTTATATAGATGCCATACTATCATGAATTGTACTAATTCTTGTCCTAAAGGTCTTAATCCAGCAAAAGCTATAGGCTCAATAAAAAAAATGCTTGCAACAGGGTAAAACCTAAATTATTCAATTACATCATGAAAACTATTCATCATTTCGTAGGAGGAAAAAGTTTCTCAGGTGAGTCAAAAAGATTTGGTAAAGTTTTCAATCCTGCAACAGGTGAGCAAAGTTCGCAAGTATTATTAGCAACTACTAAAGATGTGAACGAAGCTATATCAAATGCCAAAAAAGCTTTTGAGTCTTGGTCTAATAAGCCACCACTTCAAAGAGCAAGAGTAATGTTTAAGTTTAAAGAACTAATCGAAAAAAATTCAGAGGAACTCACTAAAATCATAGTCTCAGAACATGGAAAAGTTTTTGAGGATGCCAAAGGATCTTTAACTAGAGGATTGGAAGTTGTTGAGTATGCATGTGGAATACCACAAATGCTGAAAGGTGAGTTTACTGAAAACGTTGGTTCTAATGTTGATAGCTGGTCAGTTAGACAACCACTAGGAGTTTGTGCAGGTATCACACCATTTAATTTCCCTGCAATGGTTCCAATGTGGATGTTCCCAATGGCTATAGCATGTGGAAATACTTTTGTGTTAAAACCATCAGAGAAAGATCCTTCGTGCTCTATAAGATTAGCAGAGTTATTAAAAGAAGCTGGATTACCAGACGGAGTTTTTAATGTTGTGAATGGAGATAAAGAGTCAGTTGATGCATTGATAAATAATAAAGATGTGGTAGCGATGAGCTTTGTTGGCTCAACACCAGTAGCAAAATATATTTACGAAAATTGTGCTAAAAATGAAAAAAGAGTTCAAGCGCTGGGAGGAGCAAAAAATCATTGTGTGGTAATGCCTGATTGTGATTTAGAACAAGCGGTTAATGGTTTAATGGGGGCTGCTTATGGTTCCGCTGGTGAAAGATGTATGGCGCAATCAGTTGCAGTTGCTGTAGGCGGTATTGGAGATAAATTAGTTAAATCTTTGACGAAAAAAGTTGAGACACTTAAAGTTGGCCCAGGTATGGATAAAATGTCTGAAATGGGACCACTTGTGACTAAGGAACATTTAGAAAAAGTTAAAGGGTATGTAGATCTAGGAGAGAAAGAAGGAGCTAAATTAGTAGTTGATGGTAGGAATTTTAAAATTCAGGGATATGAGAAAGGTTTTTTTATTGGAGGATGTTTGTTTGATAAAGTGACTAAAGATATGAGAATATATAAAGAAGAAATATTTGGACCGGTTTTATCAGTCGTGAGGGCTAAAGATTTCGATGAAGCTTTACAATTAGTTAACGATCATGAGTTTGGAAATGGAGTTAGCATATTTACTAGAGATGGAGACTCTGGAAGAACGTTTTCTAATAAAGCTCAGATTGGTATGGTTGGTATAAATATTCCAATTCCAGTCCCAATGGCATTTCATAGCTTTGGTGGATGGAAAAGATCATTGTTTGGTGATCAACATATGCATGGACCTGAAGGGATAAGATTTTATACAAAATTAAAAACAATTACATCTAGATGGCCATCAGGACTGAGATCCGACCCAGAGTTTGTAATGCCTACTATGAAATAAACATGCAATGAGAAAAAAAATCACTCTTATAGGAGCTGGACAGATAGGAGGAACATTAGCGCATTTGATAGCTTTAAAGGACCTAGCAGATGTTGTTTTGTTTGATGTTGCTTCTGGAATTGCCAAAGGAAAAGCTTTAGACATAGCTCAATCTTCTCCAGTAAATAAATTTAATATAAACTTATCAGGAACTGATAATTATGAGGATACAAAAAATTCAGATGTCATTATAATTACTGCAGGTGTTCCAAGAAAACCAGGAATGACTAGAGATGATTTATTAGGTATAAATCTAAAAATAATAAAACAAGTTGCAGAAGGAATTAAAAACACCTCTCCTAATGCTTTTGTTATATGTATAACGAATCCATTAGATGTAATTGTAATGGCTTTACAGAAATACTCTGGTTTTCCGAAAAACAAAGTTGTTGGTATGGCTGGTATACTGGATTCTTCAAGATTTATATATTTTTTGTCACAAGAACTAAACGTTCCAGTCCAAAAAATTGACTCGTTTGTTTTAGGAGGTCATGGAGATTCAATGGTTGCTATGTTGGGATCTACAAAAGTTGATGGAAAAAAAATAACTGACCTTGTTAAAGATGGAAAAATTAAAAAAGAAAGATTAAATGAGATTGTAGAGAGAACTAAAAAAGGTGGAGCAGAAATTGTGAAGCACTTAGAAAAAGGATCCGCATTTTACGCTCCTGCTGCCTCTGGGGTGGAAATGGCTGAAAGTTATTTAAAAGATTTAAAAAAACAACTTCCATGTGCAGCTTTTTTAAACGGAGAGTATGATACAAAAGATTTATATGCAGGTGTTCCAGTAATTATTGGATCAAATGGTGTTGAAAAAATAGTTGAACTTGATCTTTCAAGTGAGGAAAAAGAAAATTTTAAAAAATCAATAAACTCTGTTCAAGAATTATTTAATGCAGCAAAAAAAATTGACCCATCATTATAGCTAGTTTTTGGTAAGCACGATTCTTCTACCCATACAAAATATATTTGGAAACAATTTAACTAAAACTTTATCAAGTGAGTGAAGTAGGTTAAGAAAAAAATTGTTCATAGGAATACATTTTGTTTTAGAAGTCACTCCCCCTGAATTTAAAAAAACGAAACATTCTGTAAATTTTTCATAATCTATCTTAAAAAGATGCCCTAAATTATTATTAAATTTTTCCTTATTATCGAATATTAAATGCGGAACTGCTATATTACCATGCCAAGCATTGTTCTCATCACTTTTGGGTTTCTTTTCATCCCACACGTTGAGAGTAAAATCAAAACCTTCATGTTTCATAATAATTGTAGCTAATTGGAAAATTAGAGAACAATAAGACTCAAATATAATAAGCTTTCCATTTTTTTTAAGAATACGATTCATTTCCTTAAAGAATTTTATGGGAAAAGGTATGTGATGTATCATGTTAGAGGCAATCACAAAGTTGAAACTTTCATTTTCAAATTTTGTGTTTTGTGCATCAATATTTTTAAAGTCAAGATGATCATCATTTCCTAGATCAGTTAATTTAAAGTTTTTATTTTTGATAAACTCTTTGGAAAAACCAGCTCCAGATCCAACTTCAATACCAATATCTGTATCTCGAATAAAACTATTCATCCAAGAAAATCTCTTATCTAAAAGAAATTTAACATTTGAAGAATTTGAGGAAAAATACAGTTCCCTGGCAATTTTGGTGTTGGCGATCGATTTCATTCGATTTTCACTATTTGAAAATTGGACCTTATTAAAAATTTTTATCATCTTTATAATTATATAAATTTAAAAAATAGAATATAAGTTTATAATACAGTTAATCTTTTCAAAACATGTTTTTAAATAAAAACAACATAAAAGAAATTCTAATAATATTTGGGATCTCAATTTACGCTTTTTTTGTTAATTGGATAAGCGGGAATATTGGAATTATTCCTATAGACTCATTTGGATTTTTAGACTCAGGTCATAGCATCTTACATGGCAAATTACCAATTAGGGATTTTTGGATTTTTACAGGTTTATTAGTTGATTATCTGGAAGCTTTTTTTTTATTAATCTTTGGAAACAATTGGAATAGCCATTTAATACACGCATCTTTCATGAATATTTTAATTGCGTTAGTTTTTTATTTTTTCTTAAAAGATTTCAAAATTCAGAAAAAATATATAACTTTTTATTGTATTGCACTTGCAACTCTTTGTTATCCTGTTTCAGGAACTCCTTTTGCTTACATTCATTCATACATTTTTTCCTTAATTTCAGTAATGCTCTTGGTTTTAGCTGTTAAAAATAAAAGCCAGATAATCTGGTTCATACTTCCATTTGTATCAATTTTTTCTTTTTTATCGATGCAAACACCTTCGACTTATATTTTATTAATTCTTTTCTTCGTTATTGCCTATTATTTTTTTACAAGTAAAGACTTTAAAAATCTAAAGTTTTTTTTAATTGGATGTATTGTTTCATTATCATTGTTTATAATATTTTTGCTTTTTACAGAGACACCTTTTACAAATTTTCTTTATCAATATATTTTGTTTCCATTAACAATTGGTGAAGGTAGAATCTCAAATAGTGAAACTGCATATGTAAGCCTAGTCGATCAAATTAATTTAAAAAGATTATTAGGTGATTTTAAATTTATTCATATTTTTTTATTACCATTAGTTTATTTGACGTTAAAATCTTTTAGATCGAAAAGAAAAATTATAAATTTAACAAACATTACCATAATTGCTTCAGTTGTTGCTTTTCTATTTAATCAACTAATAACTGCTAACCAAATTTATATTTTTAGCCTTATTCCAATTATTGCTGCCGTGATACAAATTAATATTGAAGAATTAGATTTAAATCCAAAAATTTTATTTTTAGTTTTATTTATTGTTTTATTTGCAACAACAAAATTTCATTTTAGGTACAACATAGATAGAAAGTTTCACGATATAGAAAATGTCGATAAAAGCTTAGCATTAGAAGCCAGCGTTATTCACCCTAACCTAAAGAATTTAAAATGGCTTACAAAAAATGACGACCCTAGAAATGAAGTTAAAATTTTAAAAATTGCAATAGATAAAATCAAGGATGAAAAAAGAGAAGTTACATTGATCACTCACTACCAATTTTTCTCTACAGTTTTAAACAAAAACCTAAATATTTTAAATAGATGGTACCTTTGGGACAACAATACACACCCGACAGAAAATCATAAGTATTTTAATGTTTATAAGTCTTTAATAAATAAAAACATAATTTCGAATAATATAGAAGTTATTTATTTATTAGGGCAAGAAAATGAAATATTATTTAATAATATTAAAAATTACTTTACCGAAGTTTGTTTTAAAAGTACAACGCTCGTAGAAAAAAGATTTTCTGCTCATGAGATAGTAAATTGCAACAAATAAATATATGAATATTCACGAACATCAAGCAAAAGAAATTTTGAAAGAATATGGAGCTCCAGTATCCAAAGGAGTAGTTATTTTTTCAATTAAGGAAATAAGAGAAAAGATTACAAGGCTTAAAAGTAAAAATTTTGTTTTAAAAGCACAAATACACGCTGGTGGCAGAGGTAAAGCTGGTGGAGTGAAACTAATAAAAAATCTTAACGAATTAGAAACCGAAGCTAAAAAAATGATGGGCAAAATTCTCAGAACTCATCAAACAGGACCAGATGGCAAAGAGGTTAAAAGACTTTATATCGAAGAAGCTTCAGACATATCTAAAGAATTTTATTTGTCTTGTTTAGTAGATAGAGAGTCCTCGAAAATAGCCTTTATTAGTAGTACAGAAGGTGGGATGGATATAGAGAAAGTTGCAAATGAAACACCAGAAAAAATTATTACCAACAAAATTGATTTAAAAGATGAGGGCCCTAGTGAAAGTGAAATTGATAAGATAATTTCAATTTTTAACTTTAGTAAGGTTCAAAAGCAAGTTGCTAGCAAGTTAATTTTGGCTTTATATAAAATAATAATCACTAAAGATGCAAGTCTTGTAGAGATCAATCCATTAATTATCACAAAGGATAATAAAATTGTATGCTTGGATGCCAAAATGAACTTTGATGATAATGCAATATTTAGGAGACCAGAAATTCTAAAATTAAGAGATCTTAACGAGGAAGAGCCAGCTGAAATAGAGGCAAGCAAATATGAACTTGCCTATATAAAGCTAAACGGTTCAATTGGATGTATGGTTAACGGTGCTGGATTAGCTATGGCAACCATGGATATAATAAAACTATATGGACAAGAGCCAGCAAATTTTTTAGATGTAGGTGGCGGAGCCTCAAAAGAAAAGGTAACTGCCGCGTTTAAACTTATCTTAGCTGATAAAAATGTTAAAGGAATTTTAATTAACATTTTTGGAGGAATAATGAGATGTGATGTATTAGCTCAAGGAGTAGTAGAGGCAGCTAAACAAGTAAATTTGTCTGTTCCTCTAGTAGTTCGTCTTGCAGGTACAAATTTTAAAGAAGGTAAAGAAATATTAGAGAAATCAAAATTAAAAATATTGTCTGCATCAGATTTAAATGATGCTGCTGAAAAAATTGTAGAAGCAATTAAATAGATGTCTGTTTTAGTAAATAAATCAACAAAAGTAATTTGCCAAGGATTTACAGGAAAACATGGAACTTTTCATTCTGAACAATCATTAAAATATGGAACAAATTTAGTTGGAGGAGTAACACCTAAAAAAGGTGGTCAAACTCATCTTGGTTGTCCAGTTTTCAACACAGTTCAAGAGGCAAAAGATAAAACTTCTGCCAACGCAACTATGATCTATGTTCCCCCAAAATTTGCTGCTGAAGCAATTATCGAGGCAATAAATGCAAAAATTGAGCTAATAGTTTGTATTACTGAAGGAATACCTATTTTAGATATGTTGAGAGTAAAAAAAATATTAAAAAATAGCAATTCAAGACTTATTGGACCAAACTGTCCAGGTATAATTACTCCTGACGAATGTAAAATAGGGATTATGCCAGGTAATATTCACAAAAAAGGATCAGTCGGAATAGTATCCAGGTCGGGAACACTTACTTATGAAGCTGTAGCGCAAACTACTCAAAGTGGATTAGGACAATCAACTTGTATAGGAATTGGAGGAGATCCTATAAATGGAACCAATTTTATTGACTGTTTAGAACTTTTTTTAAAAGACGAAGATACAAAATCAATTGTTATGATTGGAGAAATAGGTGGATCAGCTGAAGAGGACGCTGCTGAATTTTTAAAAAAAGAGAAAATAAAGAAACCAATGGTAGGATTTATTGCAGGCTTAACTGCTCCACCAGGAAGGAGAATGGGACATGCTGGCGCTATTGTATCTGGAGGCAAAGGAGGGGCCCAAGACAAAATTGAAACCATGAGATCTGCAGGAATTACCATATCTAAATCACCTGCAGATATTGGTAAAACTCTTTTTGATAAACTAAATAGTTGATTTTTAATTATTTATGTTAAAATAAATCAATGTCATCATCAGATAATAATTTAACTTACAAAAAAACATCATTCCTATCAGGTTTAAATTCTGAATTTATAAATCAATTTTATTCAGACTATCTTTCAGATCCGAAATCTTTGCCTGATAGCTGGAAAAAGTTTTTTGATGGATTAAGTGAGGATGAGAAATTAATTCTAAATGATCTTAATGGGCCTAGCTGGTCTCCAGAAAAAAAAATCAAGAAAATTAATTTACAAAAAAATATTTTAAAAGAAAATTTTGTAGATTTAAATAATATTGAGGCAGGTTCTATTAAACAAGCTTCGAAAGATTCTGTAAGAGCGATCATGTTAATTAGGGCCTTTAGAATCAGAGGTCATTTAATATCAAATCTAGATCCTTTATCTATACAAGAAAAAAAAGAACATACAGAATTAAAACCAGAAACATATGGTTTTTCAAAAAAAGACTATACTAGAAAAATCTTTTTAGACGGAGTTTTAGGACTTCAATATGCAGACCTAAACCAAATTCTTAAAATTCTTAAAAAAACTTACTGTTCTTCAATTGGTTATGAGTTTATGCATATGAGTGATCCAGAGGAAAAAGCTTGGATAAGAAATAGAATCGAAGGACCTGAAAAAGATATAACTTTTACAGAAAATGGAAAAAAAGCAATTTTAAATAAAATGATACAAGCTGAAGGTTTTGAAAAGTACTTGCATGTCAAGTTTGTAGGAACTAAGAGATTTGGTTTAGATGGTGGTGAGTCACTAATACCTGCTCTCGAACAAATCATTAAACGAGGTGGAAATCTAGGAGCAAAAGAAATTAAAATTGGAATGCCACACAGAGGAAGACTCAATGTTTTAGCTAACGTTATGGGAAAACCGTACAGAGCAATTTTTAGCGAATTTTTTGGAAAATCAGTTAATGCAAGCAAAGATTTTGAAGGTGACGTGAAGTACCATCTAGGAGCATCCTCTAATAGAGAATTTGATGGAAACGTGGTTCATATTAGTTTAACAGATAACCCTTCTCACTTAGAAGCGGTTAATCCTGTAGTCTTGGGCCAAGTAAGAGCTAAACAATTTTTTCACAAAGATAAAGAAAGAAAAAAAGTTATTCCAGTAATTATGCACGGAGATGCTGCTTTTGCTGGGCAAGGAATAGTTGCAGAGTGTTTCGCGATGTCAGGTTTACCAGGACATAATATTGGTGGGACTATCCATATAATTGTTAATAATCAAATAGGTTTCACAACCGCACCAAGGTTTGCTAGATCTTCACCATACCCTTCAGACGTTGCAAAAACTGCTCAAGCTCCAATATTTCATGTAAATGGAGATGACCCGGAAGCAGTTACTCACTGTGCTAAAATTGCTACTGAGTACAGGCAAAAATTTAATCGAGATGTTGTAGTCGACATGGTTTGTTACAGAAGGTTTGGACATAATGAAGGAGATGAACCCTCATTTACTCAACCAATAATGTATAAAAAGATTAAAAATCATCCAACTACTCTTACACTTTACGGAAAAAAACTTTCAGAAGAAGGTTTAACATCTAGTACGAAGATTCAAAAAGATAAACAGAATTTTAAAGATTATTTAGAAAATGAGTTTTCATCATCTAAAAACTATAAATCAGAACTTAAATGGTTCGATGGTGTATGGTCTAGATTTAAACCTGGTCTAGGAAAAGATAAAAGAGGCAAAAGTGGTGTAGATAAAAAGATATTAGCCAAAGTTGGAAAAGAAATATTTAAAATTCCAAGTAATTTTAACGCTCATAAAACTCTAAAAAGAGTTTTCGAAATACGAAAAAAAATGTTTGAAAGTGGTAAAGTTGATTGGTCTGCATCAGAGTCATTAGCTATTGGAACATTGCTTATTGAGGGTTTTTCGGTAAGGCTTTCCGGGCAAGATTCTGGCAGAGGAACTTTTAGTCAAAGGCATGCAGTTTTAAGAAACCAAGATAATCACGACCGTTATTTACCACTTAATAACATCCAAAATGGACAAAAAAAATTTGAGATAATAGATAGCTTATTATCAGAATTAGCAGTTCTTGGATTTGAATATGGGTACTCCTTGTCTGAACCTGAAACTTTAGTTTTATGGGAAGCACAATTTGGAGATTTTGCAAATGGAGCACAAGTGATTATTGATCAATTCATTACTTCTTCAGAGGCCAAATGGGGAAGAGCTAGTGGACTTGTAATGCTGCTACCCCATGGTTATGAAGGTCAAGGACCCGAACATTCATCTGCAAGATTAGAAAGATTTTTACAACTATGTGCTGGAGAAAATATACAAGTAGTTAATTGTACAACACCTTCAAATTATTTCCATGTTCTTAGGAGACAGATGCATAGAGAGTTTAGAAAACCTTTAATTATAATGACGCCTAAATCACTTTTAAGACATAAGAGATGTGTATCTAACCTATCTGAATTTGTCACCAAAAGTTCTTTCCACAGAGTTTTGGAGGATGATGCTTATATCAAAAGTAATAATTTAATTTCCTTAAAAAAATATAAGAATATAAGAAAGGTTGTGATGTGTTCTGGAAAAATTTATTATGATTTATTAGAGGAAAGAGAAAAAACCAAGACAGATGATGTAGTATTGATTCGACTTGAGCAACTTTATCCCTTCCCTGCTAAAACTTTGGCTAAAGTGCTTAAAAATTATAAAAAAGCTAAGTTTATATGGTGTCAAGAAGAGCCAAAAAATATGGGAGCATGGAATACTGTAAGAAATTATATTGAAAGAACTTTGGAAATGATTGATTTTAACGATATTAACGTAAAATTTGTGGGTAGATCAGCTTCTTCTACTACTGCGACTGGAAATGCTAATAAACACCTTGCACAACAAAAAGAAATATTAGAAAAGATACTTAAACACTAATGTCAGAAAAAATTAAAGTTCCTACTTTAGGTGAGTCAGTCACTGAGGCAACAGTATCAAAATGGTTAAAATCTCAAGGAGAAAAAGTAGTAGCTGATGAGCCGATAGTTGAACTAGAAACTGATAAAGTAAATGTGGAGGTGCCTGCTCCAAGTAACGGTATTCTGGGAAGTATAGATGTCAAAGAAGGTGAGACAGTTAATGTTGGATCGCTATTAGGCACAATTAGTAATATTGGTAAAAATGAAAACAAATATCATAAAGAGGTTAAATCATATAATCCACCAAAAAAAATAGCGAAAAAAGAGCCTAAAATATTTGATGATAAAAAAAATGACATACATCAAAAAAAAATAATAAAGCCAAAAATAGAGGATCAAGTTCTCAAATTAGACAATGAGAAAGTAGACGAGGAGCCTCTTATTTTAGAGGAAGTTCACGTCGAAAAGAAAGTTTCAGAAAAACCACTTAAAATAGAAACAGAAACACGAATTTCACCAGCAGCTAGAAAGATGGCCAGTGAAGCAAAGGTAAGTTTAAGTGATGTAAAGGGTACAGGAAAAAATGGAATAATCTTAAAAGAGGATATAATGGGTCTAATGGGTTCAAAACCTGCTCCCTCAGAAAGAAAAATTAAACACGGACCCGAAGAAAGAGTAAAAATGACGAGGTTAAGATTAACGATTGCAAAGAGGTTAAAAGAAGCTCAAGAAAATGCAGCCATGTTAACAACATTTAATGAAGTGGACATGAGTGAGGTAATCGCTATGAGAAATGAGTATAAAGAGGAGTTCCAAAGTAATTATGGTGTGAAGCTAGGTTTCATGTCTTTTTTTGTTAAAGCTTGCGTAATTGGTTTAAAAAATTTCCCGGCAATAAACTCTGAAATTCAAGGTGAAGATATTGTATATAAGAATTATTATAATATCAGCATTGCTGTTGGGACTGATAGAGGTTTGGTAGTTCCAGTTTTAAGAGAGACTGACGAAATGTCTTTTGCAGATATTGAAAAAAATATTTCTGATCTAGGTCAAAAAGCTAGAGATGGTAAAATTACTATTGAAGATCTTCAAGGAGGGACATTTACAATTACCAATGGAGGTATCTATGGTTCAATGTTGTCAACTCCGATCTTAAATCCTCCTCAATCTGCTGTTTTAGGTATGCACAATATTGTTCAAAGACCTATAGTTGTTAATGGCATTATAGAAGTGAGACCAGTTATGTATTTAGCTTTATCATATGATCATAGAATTGTAGACGGCAAAGAGGCTGTTTCATTTTTAAAAATTGTAAAAGAATCTTTAGAACAACCAAAGAGATTATTTTTAAATATTTAGTATGAGTAGTTTTGATTTAATCGTTATTGGAGGAGGACCGGGTGGTTATGTTTGTGCAATTAGAGCTGCGCAACTTGGTTTAAAAACAGCTTGTGTAGAGTCTAGAGGTACGTTAGGAGGCACGTGCTTAAATGTTGGCTGTATTCCCTCTAAAAGTTTATTAAACTTGTCAGAAAATTTTCATAAAGCAAGAAAAGATTTTAATAGTCAAGGAATTGAAATTGAGGGAATAAAACTCAACATTGAAAAAATGATGTCTAATAAAGATAAATCAGTTCAAGTTTTGACTAAAGGTGTAGAATTTTTATTTAAAAAAAACAAAGTAACCTATATTAAAGGAAAAGGCGTGCTATTTTCAAAAAATGATATTGTTGTTTACGATAATAATAAAAAGACTAATTATACTGCAAAAAATATTGTTATCGCTACCGGCTCTTCAGTTTCATCTTTACCAGGTATAGAAATAGATGAAAAGAATATAATCTCATCAACAGGAGCTTTATCTTTAAAGGATGTACCGAAAAAATTAGCTGTTATTGGTGGCGGTTATATAGGTTTAGAAATGGGTTCTGTATGGTCAAGATTAGGTTCGAATGTTACAGTAATAGAGTACCTTGACCATATTACACCAGGTATGGATAGAGAAATTTCAAATGAATTTAAAAAAATTTTAACTAGACAAGGCATCAATTTCAAGATGGGTTCAAGAGTTAATAAAATAAAATCTTCTAACCAAGGTGTTTCAATAAATTATACTGATTTGAAAAGTTCAAGAGATGAAACCTTAGAATTTGATAAAGTACTAGTTTCAGTTGGGCGCAAACCTTATACAGAAGGACTTAATTTGACAAAGATAGGAGTAAAAAAAGATACAAAAGGAAGAATAGAAGTAAATAATAAATTACAGACTTCAATAGAAAATATATACGCTATTGGAGATGTAATAAAAGGTCCAATGTTAGCACACAAAGCTGAAGAAGAGGGTATAGCAGTTGCAGAAATATTAGCTGGTCAAGCTGGTCATGTAAATTATGATGTAATTCCTGGAGTAATTTACACTTCACCGGAAGTTGCAGCAGTAGGTAAAACTGAAGAAGAACTAAAGAATGAAAAAAAATCTTACAAAGTTGGTAAATTTCCATTTTTGGCTAACTCAAGGGCTAAGGTAAACAACGAAACAGAGGGATTTGTAAAGATTTTAGCAGATAGCAAAACCGATAAAGTTTTAGGCGTACATATAATTGGTCCTCATTGTGGAGACATGATTGCAGAGATGGCATTAGCAATGGAATTTGGGGCTAGTGCAGAGGATATTGCTAGAACTTGTCACGCTCATCCTACTCATACAGAGGCGATTAAAGAGGCAGCATTGGCTGTTGATAAAAGACCAATTCATTTTTAATTATAAGAAAATCAAATACAATTATTCCATGAAAGCTCAAGTCTTGTTGCCAAAGATTTTTAATTATCCTTTTACTTATAATTCTAAAAAAGAGAATAAAATAGGTGATTTAGTAATAGTCCCTTTCGGATCGAAAAATGAAATCGGGGTTGTTTGGAAAAACAAATATATAGAACCTAAAAATATAAAAATTAAAAATATTAAGGAGAAAACTGGATATTCAATTAATAGTTCATTGGTTGATTTTATAGAATGGTTTTCAAATTATAATATGGTTCCAATAGGTTTGGTCTTAAAAATGGTTATCGGAGGATCAGATAAGTTTTTAAAAATAGACGACGACTTTGCAGAGCCAATAAAAACTCAAAAAAAAAAATTTAAATTAAATTATGAACAGGAGGAGGCACTAAAGTTTCTTAGTAAAAATAAAAATAAATTTGATGTATCTGTTTTACAAGGAACAACAGGATCAGGAAAAACACTTGTATACTTTGAAAGAATAAAAAGAATAATTGGAAAAAATAATCAAGCACTTGTTCTACTACCTGAAATTTTTTTAACTAATGATTTCAAATCAAGATTTGAAGATTTTTTTGGTTTTGAACCTGCAGTATGGCATTCAAAAATAACACCAAAAAAAAAAAGAAAAATTTGGAAGGGGATTATAAATAACAAAATAAAAATTTTATTAGGTGCAAGATCGTCTTTATTATTACCATTTAAAAAACTTGGATTAATTATTGTAGACGAGGAACATGACACATCTTACAAACAAGATGAAGGAGTAATTTACAATGCTAGAGATATGGCTATCTCGAGAGCAAATTTTGAAAAAATTCCAATTCATTTAGTTACTTCTGTCCCATCAATTGAAACTTACAATAATATTTGTAATAAAAAATATAGGCATGTGAAAATTCTAAAAAGATTTAAAAATTATCCTCTACCAGATACAAAAATTATCAACCTCAATGTAAATAAAATTAAAGATAAGTTTATTTCTCAAGAGACAGTAGACAAAGTAAAAATATTTTTACAGAAAGGCAATCAAGTTCTATTTTTTTTAAATAGAAGAGGGTACGCCCCATATTTAATTTGTAAAAAATGTGGATATAAAGAAGTTTGTTCAAATTGCTCACTTTATTTAACTTTTCATAAACTTATCAATAAAGCGATTTGTCATCACTGTTCTTTAGAAAAAAAAATAAAAACCAAATGTTCAACTGGTGGAAAATGTGATTTTGTTATGTATGGCCCTGGTGTAGAAAAAATATTTGATGAAATAGAAAAAATATTTCCTAATAAAAAAGTTAAAATATTTTCTAGCGATTACTTAAAAAATAAAGAAAAAACAAATAATTTGTTTAGAGAAATTAAAGAAAATAAAGTTGATATTTTAATAGGAACACAAATGATTTCAAAGGGGTTCAACTTTCCTAACCTAAATTGTATTGTTGTTGTAGACGCAGATTTTTCTGGAAGAGGCTATGATTTAAGAACAACAGAAAAAAATATTCAATTATATCATCAATTAAGTGGAAGAGCTGGTAGATTCAGCACACAGTCACTAATAATATATCAAACTCTTACTCCGTATGATTTCACACTTAATGAATTAATCAAAAATAACTCAGAAAAACTCCTTCTCAATGAACTTTCTTTGAGAAAGCAAAATAGGTTACCGCCCTTTTTAAGACTGATAGCTATAATTATTTCTTCAAAGGATCGTGGTTTAAGTTTACAAGGTGCAAGAGAAATTAAAGTTAAATTAAGTGAGATTAAAAATCTTGAGGTGCTGGGTCCGGTTGACTCCCCATTATTTAAAATAAAAAAAAATTTTAGATCTAGGTTATTGATTAGGTTCGATAGTGGATTAATGATGCAAAAAAAAATAAATGAGGTCTTAAATAGGCTTAAAATCTCATCAAAAATAAAACTCACGGTTGATGTTGATCCTATAAATTTTGCCTGAGATCAAAATTGGTAACTTGATCATAATATACTCTTATGGTACGACCAACGCATAATTTCACAATAAATTCTGACAACTAAAATGAGTACAAATAAATCTTTCTCAACTGAAACTGCAGAAAGGTACTCTCGTGCTTTGTTTGAAGTCTCCAAAGAGTCATCAGAGCTTGATAAAACTGAAAATGATATAAAAATTTTTCAAACAATATTAAACTCTAGCTTTGAAATTAAAAATTTTACTAAAGACCCTACACTAAGTAATAAACAACAAGAAAAAGTTATAAATTTACTTGCAGAAAAATTACAATTTTCTAAAAATTTAAAAAATTTTTTCTTATTATTAGTTGAAAAAAGGAGAATTTTTTTTATACAAAAAATTTCCGAAAGTTTTTTAAAGCTCTGTTCAAAAAAAAGGGGTGAAATAAAAGCTTCTTTAATATCTTCAAAAGAACTTTCCGAAATAGAGCTTGCTAAAATTAGTAAAGATCTATCCGATTCAATGGGATCTATTTTAAAATTTGACTATGAAGTAGACAAAGATTTAATAGGGGGATTAAAATTGCAACTAGGAAGCTTTATGATTGATACATCAATAAAAAGTAAACTTAAAAAATTTGAACAAGCAATGTTAGAAAATTAAAATGACAATTAATCCATCTGAAATTACAAAATTATTAAAAGATCAAATTAAAAACTTTGGAGATAAAGCTGAAGTTTCTGAGATAGGAAAAGTTTTATCAGTAGGAGATGGTATTGCCCGAGTATATGGTTTAGACAATGTCCAGGCTGGAGAGATGGTTGAGTTTGAAGATGGTTCTAAAGGAATGGCATTAAACTTAGAAAACGACAATGTTGGAGTAGTTATTTTTGGTGATGATAGAAAAATTAAAGAAGGGGACACTATTAAAAGAACAGGTGCAATTGTTGATGTTCCGGTTGGCAAAGAGCTTTTAGGCAGAGTAGTTGATGGTTTAGGAAATCCTATAGATGGCAAAGGGACTATTTCAGCTAAAAATAGAAAACGTGTAGAGGTGAAGGCTCCTGGTATTATTCCAAGACAATCAGTTAATGAACCAATGCAAACTGGTTTAAAATCTATAGACTCACTAATTCCTATAGGGAGAGGTCAAAGAGAATTAATAATTGGTGACAGACAAACAGGCAAGACCGCAGTCGCAATAGACGCAATCATTAATCAAAAAAAAATTAATGAGTCATCAGATGAAAAGAAAAAGTTATACTGTGTATATGTAGCAATTGGTCAAAAACGTTCTACCGTAGCTCAGATAACAAAAACTTTAGAAGAGGCTGGTGCATTAAAATACACTACAATTGTTGCAGCAACTGCTTCTGACTCGGCTCCCTTACAATTTTTGGCTCCTTACACAGGTTGTACTATTGGGGAATATTTTAGAGATAATGGTATGCATGCTCTAATAGTTTATGATGATTTATCAAAACAGGCCGTCGCTTATAGACAAATGTCTTTATTATTAAGAAGACCACCTGGAAGAGAAGCTTATCCAGGAGATGTTTTTTACCTACATAGTAGATTGTTAGAACGAGCTGCAAAACTAAGTGATAAAAGTGGTGGTGGTTCACTAACGGCTTTACCTATAATTGAAACGCAAGCTGGAGACGTTTCTGCTTACATACCAACCAATGTTATTTCTATTACTGACGGCCAAATATTTTTAGAAACCGAATTATTCAATCAAGGGATAAGACCAGCAGTAAATGTTGGTCTATCTGTATCTAGAGTCGGTTCTGCGGCTCAAACAAAAGCAATGAAAAAAGTTGCTGGTTCAATAAAACTAGAACTTGCACAATATAGAGAAATGGCTGCGTTTGCGCAATTTGGTTCAGACTTAGACGCCTCAACCCAGCAACTACTTAATAGAGGTTCAAAATTAACAGAACTATTAAAACAAGATCAATACTCTCCAATGACCGTTGCTGAGCAGGTTATTACGGTTTTCACTGGAGTTAAAGGTTACTTAGACGATTTGGATTTAGGCAAAATTAAAAAATTTGAAAAAGATATTATTAACAAAATTAAAACAGATAAACCTGAAATCCTTGATCTAATTCAATCCTCAGGAAAACTCGATGAAGATACTGAAAAACTTTTATCTGGGATAATTGAGGAATACAAAAAAGGAATAAAATAATGCCAAGTTTAGATGATCTGAAAAAAAGAATTAAAAGTGTGAAATCTACACAAAAGATTACAAAAGCAATGAAAATGGTAGCTGCTGCAAAACTTAGAAAAGCTCAGGAAAATGCAGAAAAAGGCAGACCTTATAGTAACAAAATGCAAAATATTATTCTTAATTTAACCAAATCCATTAATGATCCTGAAAATGCTCCCAAGCTTCTTGTTGGCACAGGCAAAGATAAAACTTACTTATGTGTAGTTCTTACAGCTGACAGGGGTTTATGTGGCGGATTTAACTCTAATATATGTAAATTAGCAAAATTAAATTTTAAGAAAATTCTCAATGAGGGCAAAGATTTAAAAATTATAACAGTCGGCTCCAAAGGATTGGACCAAATTAGAAGAGAATATGGAAAGTATATTATTAAAAAATTTAGCTTTAAAGATAAAAAAAATATTACATTTAATGAAGCAGAAATAATTGGTAATGAAATTATAAATTTATTTCAACAAGATCAATTTGATAAATGTATTTTGTTTTACAATAATTTTAAGAATGTTATTACCCAAATACCTCAGGCACAGCAAATTATACCTACAGAAAGTAAAAATCTGGAAATGGAAGAAGACAATGCATTTTCATATGAATTTGAGCCAGAAGAAGATGAAATTTTAGAGGATTTACTACCTAAAAATATTTCAACTCAAGTTTTTAAGGCTTTTTTAGAAAATGCCGCAAGTGAGCAAGGATCAAGAATGACTGCTATGGATAACGCGACTAGGAATGCAGGAGATCTAGTTGATAAGCTAACAATCAATTATAACAGAAGTAGACAAGCTGCGATTACAAAGGAATTAATAGAAATCATATCGGGAGCAGAGAGTTTATAGTTATGAGTAAAAAAGGAAAAATAACTCAAATAATCGGTGCTGTAGTTGACGTAAATTTTGAAGGTGATTTACCCGAAATATATACTGCTTTAGAAGTAAATAATTCTGGAAATAAACTTGTTTTAGAAGTTGCACAACACCTTGGAGAAAATGATGTAAGAACGATTGCTATGGATGCAACAGAAGGATTAAAAAGGGGCGATGAAGTCAATAACACTGACTCTCCTATAAGTGTCCCAGTTGGACCGGAGACTTTAGGAAGAATAATTAATGTTGTTGGAGAAGCTATTGATGAGAAAGGTAGCGTTAAAACAAAGGAAAGATGGCCAATACACAGATCTGCGCCTAAATTCACAGACCAAGCTACTGAAACAGAACAGTTAGTAACTGGAATAAAAGTAATAGATTTATTGGCTCCTTACGCAAAAGGAGGAAAAATTGGTTTATTCGGCGGTGCAGGTGTTGGTAAAACAGTTACTATAATGGAGTTGATCAATAATATCGCAAAGGCTCATGGAGGATTTTCAGTTTTTGCTGGTGTCGGAGAGAGAACAAGAGAAGGTAATGATCTCTATCATGAGATGATCGAGTCAGGAGTAATTAAGACAGAGGGAAAAGGGTCAAAGGCAGCATTAGTTTATGGCCAGATGAATGAACCTCCAGGAGCACGAGCACGTGTGGCGCTCACAGGGTTGACAGTTGCAGAATATTTTAGAGATAAAGAGGGTCAAGATGTTCTTTTTTTTGTTGATAATATTTTTAGATTTACTCAAGCAGGATCAGAAGTTTCAGCTTTACTAGGAAGAATTCCTTCTGCAGTCGGGTATCAACCAACATTAGCTACAGATATGGGTAATTTGCAAGAAAGAATTACATCTACTGATAAAGGATCAATTACATCCGTACAAGCAATATATGTACCTGCTGATGATTTAACAGATCCTGCTCCAGCCACATCATTTTCACATTTAGATGCAACCACAGTTTTATCGAGGCAGATTGCTGAAATAGGCATCTATCCTGCAGTGGATCCTCTAGACTCTACTTCAAGAATATTAGATCCAAGAATAGTTGGAGAAGAACACTACAGAGTAGCTAGAGACGTTCAAAGGATTTTACAAGCATACAAATCATTACAGGATATAATTGCAATTCTTGGCATGGATGAACTCTCAGAAGAAGATAAACTAACTGTAGCAAGAGCTAGAAAAATACAAAGGTTTTGTCACAACCTTTTTTTTGTAGCAGAGGTATTCACCGGCTCACCAGGAAAATTAGTAGATTTAGACTCTACAATTAAAGGATTTGATGCAATTTGCAAAGGAGAATACGACCACTTACCTGAAGCAGCTTTTTATATGGTAGGTGGAATAGAGGAAGTAGTAGAAAAGAGTGAAAAATTAGCTAAAGATAGCAAGTAATGTCTGAAAAATTTGTAGTAGAAATAATATCTCCAGATAAATTAATTTTAAAAAAAGATGTCTCTGAAGTCGTACTACCCTCATTTGAAGGAGAAATGGGAATATTAAAAAATCACATTCCATTAATTACTTTTTTAAGACCTGGATTAATTAAAATAATCGATGAAACAGAAAAAAAATTCTTTGTTGAGGAAGGCACAGTTGAATTTGCAAATAATAATCTTTTAATTTTAACTTCCACTGCAAGAGAGATATCAGATTTTGATCAAAATTCATTAGAAAAAATAATTAATGAGTCAGAGAAAAAAATTAAAAATGATAAAATTACCGATAAAGAAAAATATTTACTTACTTACAAGATAGATACCTTAAAAAATATTAATCAATAAATTCTTTTAAATTCCTTAAAAGATTTTCATACATAACTCTTTTAAAATCTACAATTACTTGCGGAAGCTCATCAGGTAAAATCCATTTCCATTCAATAAATTCTGGGTTTGGAGTTTTTAAGTTTATTTCTTTCTCATTTCCGACAAATCGAGAGATAAACCATTTTTGCTTTTGGCCTCTATATTTTCCTTTCCAAATTATTCCAACTAAATCTTTAGGTAGCTCATACTCAAAAAAACCATCTATCTCTTTTAAAACTTGAATATTTTTGATGCTAGTCTCCTCAAAAAGCTCTCTTTTCATTGCCGCCATGTAGCTTTCTCCATCATCAACACCTCCTTGTGGCATTTGCCATTTGTTATAGGGATTATCTTTTCTCTTACCAACAAAAACTTTATTTTGATTATTTAAAATGATTACTCCAACCCCATTACGCATAGGAAGTTTTTGATTTTTCATAATTTAGGAATTAAAAAGTTTTATCGCGTAATTAAGCTGGTTGTCATTCTCTGAATTTATAAGAAAATTTTCCCCCTCTTCTTCCACTAAAATATCTGGTGTGACGCCTACCTCTGATATAGATTTTCCAGATGGTAGGTAATATTTTGATATTGTTAATCTCATACCCCCCCCATTTCTTAAAGGTATTATCGATTGTACTGAACCTTTACCATATGAGTTTTCACCAAGAATAATTGCTCTTTTATGATCCTTTAGTGCCCCAGCAAAAATTTCTGAAGCCGAAGCTGAACCATTGTTTATTAAAACAACAATTGGTTTTCCGTTAATTTCGTCACCTTTTCTTGCAAAAAATTTCCTAGTTTCAGAAATCTTCCTACCTTTAGTAGATACAATCTCACCATCATCCAAGAAAAAATCGGTAATATTAATTGCTTGATTTAATAATCCACCAGGGTTATTTCTCAGATCTAAGACATACCCTTTGATTTTTGTTTTTTTTTCAAAATCTTTAATAGATTTTAAGAATTGCTTATCACTATTTTCATTAAATGACTTTAGTCTAATATATCCTAAACTTTTATCTCTCCCTATAATTTTTGAATTAACAGATTTTATCTCTATTATTTTTCTTGTAACCCTGAAATCGAGTGGTTTTTTAATATTTTTTCTTCTGATTGTTAAATTAATTGAAGTACCAACAGGTCCTCTCATTAGTTTTACTGCTTCAAGCAAAGATTTTCCTTGCACTTGCACTTTACCAATTTTAACAATGTAATCCCCTGCTTTTATGCCTGCTTTTGCAGCGGGAGTATCATCAATTGGAGATATCACTTTAACTACTCCAGCTTCCATTCCGATTTCAATACCTAAACCACCGAATTCACCCTTTGTATCAGTTTGCATTTCTTTGAAAAGTTCAGGACTCATGTATGCTGAATAGGGATCAAGTGATTGAAGAACACCATTAATAGCAGAGTCCATCATTTCAGCTTGATTAATATCATCTACGTATTCTTTTTTAATATTTTCCATAACTTCTCCAAAAAGATCAATCTTTTCGTAAAGATCATTCTTTGCGTATAAATTTGTTATCGACGATAAATAAATAAAAAATATTATTAATTTCTTCATATTGATGCTTTTTCCATTGGTATTTCCTCAGACCACATTTTTTCTAAATCATAAAATTCTCTTTTTTCAGGATGAAAAATATGAACAATGATATCTTGAGTATCCACTAATTTCCAATCACTACTTTCTTTGCCTTCGATTCGACAATTATCTAAACCAATTTTTTTTAGCTCATCTACCAAAATTTCTGATAAAGCTTGAAGATGTCTTGAAGATGTTCCTGACGCAATAATCATATAATCAGCTATATAAGATTTATTTTTGAGATTAATCGTTGTAATATTTGTAGCTTTATTATTATCTAAAATATTCTCAATATTTTTTTTAATATCTAAAATTCTCATTTATTTGGCAGATTTTTTCCCTTTCTTAAAATTGTTGAGGAAATTTGGATAGGTTTGTTTTTTATAAAAATTATGTTATTTTTTTTTAAATATTTTAGCACAATAGATTCTTTAACCTTTTTATCATATCCTTTACGGGAAAAAACAACTAATTTCGTTAATTTTACTATTTTTTTCCAACTTTTCCATTTATGAAGACTAACTAAGATATCTGATCCAATAATTAAATAAAGACTTTTTAATTTCATTTTTTTAACAATAAATTTTAAAATATCTACAGATCTTGATGATTTTACTATTTCATCTAAATATAAAATTTTAATATTTTTAGAATTCTTGATTAACTTTTTTGCAAGATTTATTCTTTCTTTAAGAGAAAAAGTTGGTTTTTTTTTAAAAGGATTTTTTTTTGTTACTATCCAATAAATTTTCTTCAATTTTACTTTTTTAATGGCAATTTTTGAAATTAATAAATGACCTTTATGTGCCGGATCAAAACTTCCGCCCAAAATTCCAATTCCATTTTTTTTATATTTAGCCATTAATTATGGTCTAATTATTCCTTTTCCAGATACAAGATACTTATAAGAAGTTAATTGATTTATTCCCACTGGACCTCTTGGGGGAAGCTTGTTAGTCGATATACCAATTTCACCACCAAATCCAAATTCTCCTCCATCTGCAAATTGAGTAGAAACATTATGCATAGCTATTGAGCTGTTTACTCCACTTAAAAAAATCTTGGCATTCTTTTGATTGTTAGTAATAATACTATCAGTATGCATTGTGCCATATTTTAGAATATGTTCTACAGCACCTTTTACATTTTTAACTGTTTTAATTGAAATAATTGCATCCAGATATTCTGTCTTCCAATCTCTCTCAGTTGTTTTTTTTAATTTTCCTTTGAAAATTTTATTAACTTTTGTATCAGCTCTAACTTCACAGCCAGAGTCCAAAAGAGCGTTTATTATTTCTTTTGCATGTGAGCCTAAAGCTTTTTCTTCGATCAGAAGAGTTTCAACTGCACCACAAATACTTGTTCTTCGCATTTTTGCATTAACAATTAAATCTTTCGCCATTTTAATATTTGAAGTTTTATCAACATAGATGTGGCACAATCCCTCAAGATGACCAATTACATGTACGTTAGAAAATTTTTGCACTTTCGCAACAAGTCCTTTCCCTCCTCTTGGCACAATTACATCAATGTATGAACTCATTTTTGATAATAATTGATCTACTATTTTTCGATTTTTATTTTCAATAAACTGAACACAGTTTTGATTAATATTATTCTTTCGAAGATTGTCTCTGAATAAATAAGCTAATAATCTATTTGAATAAAAGGCTTCAGACCCGCCTCTTAAAATTGAGCAGTTTCCTGATTTTAAACATAACGCTGCAACATCAGCAGTTACATTAGGTCTGCTTTCATATATTACACCTATGACTCCGATTGGAGTTGTAACTCTTTTAATAATTAAATTGTTTGGCCTACGCCATGTTTCTAAAACTCTTCCTACTGGATCTTTAAACTTTGCTATCTCATTTATTGAGTATCTAATACCTTCTATTCTCTTTTTATTCAAAATAAGTCTATCAACTAAATGTTTTCTTTTAACATTTTTTACATCCTTTAAATTTTCTCTAATTATCTTATTTATATTTTTTAGAAGAGATTGATTGTAATTTTCTAAAACTTTTTTTATTTTCTTATGTTTAACTTTCTTTAAATCTTCAAAAGCTTTCTTTGCATTTTTCCCGACTGTTTCTAAATAATTCATTTATAATAATACCATATCATCTTTATGAATAACCTCAGTTTTACTTAGATAACCAAGAATTGTTTCTATTTCTTTACTTTGTTTGCCTTTAATTTTATCTATTTCCGTAGAGCTAAATGATGATAGCCCCCGAGCAAGCTGATTATTATTCTGATCTAAGATTATTACATTTTCTCCTTTTTTAAAATTTCCACTAATCTTAGATATGCCAGCTGCAAGTAAGCTCTTACCATTTGATAAAGCTTTAGCTGCTCCATTATCAATATAAATAGTTCCATTGTAATTAAGGGAACCAATAATCCATTTTTTTCTAGCGTCTAATGTAGAAATTTTTGGCAAGAAATGAGTATATCTTTTATTTTTCATCATATTTGAAATTGGGCTATTTACTTTACCATTAGCAATAAACATATGACTGCCAGAATTCATACAAATCTTAGCAGCGTCTAACTTTGTAGCAATGCCCCCTGAACCAAATTTGTTTTTTTTGTTATCTATCATAGACATTATTTTCTCATCGATTGAAGTTACCTCTCTTACAATTTTTTTTCCTTTCGACTTATCGTAAAGTCCATCGATATCAGAAAACAAAATTAATATATCTGCTCCGATAATTTGAGCTACTCGTGCAGCCAGTCTATCATTATCTCCATATTTTATTTCACTAGTGGCTGTTGAGTCATTTTCATTCACTACAGGAATAGCTTTTAGTTTAAACAAATTATCAAATGTTCTTCTCACATTAATTGCCCTTCTTCTTTGCTCGGTATCATCTGGGCTAATTAAAATTTGACCAGTTTTAATTTTATATTTATCAAATAATTTCTGAAATTCTCCTGCTAAGTGAATTTGGCCAACTGCTGCAATAGCTTGACTCATTTCTAGTTTAATTTTTCCTTTTCTAATCTTTAGATATTTTTGCCCAAGAGCAATTGCTCCAGATGAGACAATTACAAAGTTTTTTCCTTTTCCGTATTTTTTAATATCTTTGATAAGAGAAGTTACCCACTTTTTTTTGAAAGTTCCTTTACTGTCAATTACAGTCGCAGATCCAAGTTTTATAACTATTTTATTTGCGTTTTTAATTAGCATATTTAATTAATAATTTTTTTATTTTTTTAATGTCTTTATCAGAATAAACAGATACAACTTCATATTTAGTTTTAATTTTTTTTTTAAATTCTTTTAATTTTTCATTTATCTCATTGTCATTAAAAAGATCTGATTTATTAAAAAAGACAATTTCTTTCTTTTTTAATAAATCTTTATCATAATTAGACAATTCTGATTTAATTTTCTTATAAGAATTTAATAAGTCGTCTTCTGATAAATCTATTAAGTGAAGTAAAATTTTACACCTTTCTATATGTCTTAAGAATTTATCTCCAAGACCAATGCCTTTATGTGCGCCTTCTACTAAACCAGGAATATCAGCTAAAGTAATTTCTTTTCCTCCGTAGTAAGACACTCCTAAATTGGGATTTATCGTTGTAAAAGGATAGTTAGCTATTTTTGGCTTAGCTCTTGTTAATACTGCGAGCAAACTAGATTTACCAGCATTTGGCTTACCAATAATTCCAATATCAGCAATTACCTTTAATTGAAGCCATATCCAAAATTCTTCACCTAATTTTCCTTTAGTTTTTTTTCTTGGTGCTCTATTTGTCGAACTTTTAAATCTTACGTTACCGAGTCCACCTTTGCCACCAGCTGCTAAAAGATATTTTTCTCTACTTTTTGTAAAGTCATAAATTAACGTATTATTATCTTCTTCAAATACCTGGGTCCCTAATGGAACTTTTAAAATCAAATCTCCTCCATTAGCTCCAGTTTTATTTCTTTTACTTCCAGGTTTTCCATGTTGAGCTTTAAAATGTTGAGCATACCTGAAATCAATTAACGTATTAAGGTTTCTATCCGATTGTATAATTATAGACCCACCGTCTCCACCATCACCACCATCTGGTCCGCCGTATTCCACAAACTTTTCTCTCCTAAAGCTCGCAGAACCTGATCCACCATTTCCAGCTTTAATATAAATCTTTGCTTGATCTAAAAATTTCATTTTTATTATAATATAAATAACTTTGGTTATTTATATAGATTTAATTGGGGATTACAGAAACAAAAGTTCTGTTTAATTTGGATTTTTTGAATTTTACTTTTCCTTTTATTAAAGAAAAAATTGAGTGGTCTTTACCCATACCAACATTATCACCAGGATGAATTTTTGTTCCTCTTTGTCTTACTATAATGTTTCCAGGTATTACAACTTGATCACCGTATTTTTTTACTCCAAGACGTCTACCTTTACTATCTCGGCCGTTCTTCGATGATCCACCTGCTTTTTTAGTTGCCATTTAATTTCCTATTTTTTTGCTTCCTTTTTTATATTTTTTTTCTCTTCTTTAACAGATTTCTTTTTTTCAACAATTTTAGCTTCATCTATAATTTTTCCACCTTTTGCTAAAATTTTTGTTATTTGTATTTTAGAATGACGTTGTCTATGGCCATTCTTTTTTCTTGAATGTTTTCTTCTTCTTTTATGAAAAATTAATACAGTTCTATCTTTAACGTTGTCTAAAAGCCTAGCTTCTACTGTAGCACCTTCAATTTTAGGATTTCCAACCTCAGTATTTTTGTCATCGTTTAAAAGCAAAACATTGTCAAATTTAATAGTTTCACCAACTTTGGCTTTAAGCTTTTCTATTTCTAATATTTTACTCGCGGATACTTTATATTGCTTTCCGCCTGTTTCAATTATTGCAAATGACATAAAATTTTTTTTTTTAATTTCCACGCAATATAGCTCTCAGTGCTGGCAAGTCAAGATTATTGAAGCTAAAAAGAGTCCTTTAAATCTCGTAATTTTGAAAAAACCTCAACATCAGATGAATCTTTTAAGCCTAAGCCACGCTTTATTTCAAGGTCATCACATCTTAGGAAAATATTCGTTTTAATTTCGTCAGCTAAAGTAAATGGAATAGTTGGCTGGTTAGATTTTAGTTTTCTTTCGATGTCAATTTTTTTGTCTTTTAAATAGATGTTATTTGGATCATGCTCTAAACAGAAATTTAAATTTGATTTTGTGTACTCATGACCGCAATAGACCTTTGTATCAGTAGGAAGATTCTTTATTTTATTTAAAGAATTAAACATTTCATCATGAGTACCCTCAAATATTCTACCACAGCCTAAAGAAAATAATGTGTCCCCAGTAAAAGCGATTTTTTCTTTTTTAAAGAAAAAAGCAATATGACCCTTGGTGTGACCTGGAATAAAAATTACCTCAAATTCTAAATTTCCAATTTTGTGTTTTTGGTTTTCCTCAAGCAATATATCTATTCCTGGTATACGATTTTTGTCTAAATTTGAACCTAAAATCTTCGAATTATATTTTTTTTTTAGTTCCAGATTAGCTCCAACATGATCAGCATGATGATGAGTGTTTAAAATAAAATCTAACTTTTTATGTTTATTAATTATTTTATCACAGGCATTAAATTCTGATGGATCTATAATTGAAATTGTGCCTGTTTCTTTTTCATGAATTAAATAACTGTAATTGTCACTTAAGCATGGAATAATTTCTACAATCATTTATCCTATTAAAAAAATTCCTAACTTTGAAAAGAGATTTTTTATTTCTAAATTATTTTTTTTTATTAATGAAGTTTTATTTTCATTAACTCCTACAACTTTTTTTATGTTTATATCTTTTTCATCACAAAAATTAAACAGATCTTTAATAGTACACATATGTAAGTTAGGCGTGTTATACCAAGTATTAGGTAATGTTTTTGTAACCGGCATTTCACCAAAAAATAAAAGTTTAATTCTAACTTTCCAGTACCCAAAATTTGGAATAGAAACAATTACTGCCTTACCTATTCTCAAAAGATTTTTTAAAACTTCTTCTGGCTTATAAAAAGCTTGTAATGTTTGACTTAGTACAACATAGTCAAAAGACTGATCAGGAAATTGATGAAGTTCAGTTTCAGCATTCCCTTGTATGACAGGCAAACCTTTGTGTATACATTGTTGAACATTATCTTGATTTAGTTCTAATCCACGAACTTTTATATTCTTTTCTTTTTTTAAAAAATTCATTAAAGACCCATCTCCGCAACCAACATCTAAAACTCTTGTGTGATTTGGCAATAAATCAGCAATTACTTTAAATTCTTTTTTCATTTTTAAACTTTTCATACATTGAATCTATAAAGCCCTTTAGAGTTTTTAAAAATTCTGGTTCATCCAGTAAGAAGGAATCATGTCCTTTGTCTGTTACTATTTCCGAGTAAGAAACATCAGCGCCTGAGGCATTTAATGCAATCACTATGTCCTTATTTTCTTTTGTTGTATAAAGCCAGTCAGAAGAAAATGATATAACTAAAAATTTTGTTTTTTGATTTTTAAAAGCTTCTACTAAGCCTCCATTGAACTGTTTAGAGAGATCAAAATAATCCATTGCTCTAGTTATATAAAGAATTGAATTTGCGTCAAATCTTTCCACAAAAGCATAACCTTGGTGTCTTAAATAACTCTCTACCTGAAAATCTGCGTTAAAACTAAATTCGTAATTTGCTTTTTCTTGGAGTTTCCTTCCAAATTTTTCCTGCATACCTTTTTCAGATAAATAACTTATATGCCCAACCATTCTTGCAACTGCTAAACCATTTTTTGGCTGTACATTTTTAAAAACATATTTTCCATTGTCCCACACAGGGTCAGACATTATAGCTTGTCGTGCAAGTTCGTTTAGAGCAATATTCTGAGCACTATGACTCGAACTACATGCTATTGGAATAGCGGAGAAGGCTTTGTCAGGAAAAGTTGCGCAAAACTGTAATAGTTGCATGCCTCCCATTGAACCTCCTGTAGCACATAAAAGTTTTTTTACTCCAAGATGTTCGAGTAAAGACTCTTGAGCTCTAACTATATCTTTAATTGTAATAACTGGAAAATCTAAACCGTAGGGTTTATTTGTTTGTGGATTAATATTTCTTGGACCCAGAGACCCCATACATCCACCAATTACATTAGCACAAATGACAAAATATTTATTAGTATCAATTGCTTTATTAGGACCAACTGCTGTAGTCCACCATCCCTCTTTATTCGTTATTGGATTTATTCCAGTTACGAACTGATCACCCGTAAGTGCATGAAAAACAAGTATTGCGTTATCTTTATTGTCGTTAAGTTTTCCATAAGTCTCATAAGCGAGAGGAAAGTTACTAATGCTTTTACCACAATCTAGTTTTAGTGGTTCAGAAACATCTAATTTCTTAATATTCTCAATTTTTACATTCATCCAAAAAAAAAGCCCAGCTAAACTGGGCATCCCCTTTTTAGCTACATTTATTATGCGCCTGCAATATGGTTAAATCAGCGCGAGATATGTTTACTAAATCATCACAAACTTGTCAATTTTATATACGATAAAGACATAGAAAAACTTAAACAATTTAGATAATACATTAATTAAATGAGATTTCCTAAACCAAATAACATAGTAGCTGAGAAATATGTTGCTGGTATGAGCTTATTCAAGAGTAAATTAGCAAAGATTAAATTATCTGCTAATGAGTCTGCTCTTGGCCCTAGCCCGAAAGCGAGAAAAAAATATTTAGAAGTTTCGAAAAACTTTGCAAGATATCCTGACTCTGATGGAACTTTTTTAAGAAAGACTCTAGCTAATAAATTTAAGATTGATAAAAATAGAGTAATCTTAGGATCAGGTTCTGATCAAATTTTTGAACTTATATGTAAATCTTTTTTAAAAAGAGGGGACGAAGTTATAGTTCCTAAGTTTAGTTTTATAATTTACAGAATTTATAGCAGGATGAACGGAGCAAAAGTTATTTATTCAAAGGAAGATAATTTTACTGCTTCAGTTAAAGATATTCTAAAAAAGGTTACAAGGAAAACTAAAATAGTTTTTTTAGCTAATCCCAACAACCCAACTGGAACATATATTTCAAAAAAAGAGTTGCTCTTTTTAAGAAAAAAATTGAGAAGCAATATCCTATTAGTCGTAGATGATGCATATTTTGAGTATGTAAAACAAAAAGATTACTTGTCAGGCTTAAAAACTTTTGCAAATTTTAAAAATGTAGTTATGACAAGAACCTTTTCAAAAATATATGGTTTAGCAGGGCTAAGAGTAGGTTGGGGATATGGGTCAAAAGAAATTATTTCTGCATTAAATAAGGTAAAACCACCTTTCAATGTAAGCAGACCAGCTTTGTTTGCAGCTTCGGCTGCGGTAAAAGACAGCTCATGGCTAAATAAGGAAATTAAACACGTAAATAAATGGAGTAAGCAAATGTTTTCTGAGTTCAAAAAAATGAGAATAGAGACAAATAAAAGTTTTACTAATTTCTTATTGGTAAAATTCGATAAAGTTAAAATTAACTCTGCAAAAGTTTTTAGATTACTCGCAAAATCAGGAATACTCGTTCGTAAAATGGATGTTTATGGTATCAAAAATTCTTTACGAATAACTATAGGGACAACATCAGAGAATATTGCATTAATAAAAAAAATGAGAAAAATTTTAAATGTTCGATAAAATAAGTATAATAGGTTGCGGATTGATTGGCTCTTCAATTCTGAGAGCAACACAGGAAAAAAAATTAGCTACAAAAATAAGTGTTTACGATAAGTCAAATAAAGTCACAGAATATTTAAAAAAAAATTTTACAGCTGATATTTGTTTAAATGTATCTGAGACTACAAAAGATGCAGATCTGATAATAATTTCTGCACCGTTAAGTAGTTATAAAGAAATTTTGCTTTCAATAAAATCAACTTTAAAAGAAGGCTCTATTCTTACTGACACTGGATCAGCCAAAAAAGAAGTTAACAAAATTGTAAACAATTTAGGTTTTAAAAAAATTAGTTGGATAGCTTCACACCCAATAGCTGGAACTGAGTACAGTGGCCCTGCTTCAGGATTTTCAAGCTTATTTAAAAATAGATGGTGTATTCTTTCAGCTGATAATCAGGTTGCTAAAGATAAAATAGAAAACTTAGAAAAATTTTGGTCAAAACTAGGAAGTAAAGTTAAAATCATGTCATTTGAAGATCACGACTACGTATTGTCTTTAACAAGCCATCTACCACACGCAGTAGCCTACAGTATTGTTAGAACTGCAATAAACAACGAAGATAAATTTAAAAATGACGTAATTCAATATAGTGCGGGAGGATTGAGAGATTTTACTAGGATTGCTGCTTCAGACCCATTAATGTGGAAAGATATTTTCTTTGATAACAGTGAGAATATTTTAAAAGTTTTAGATAATTATTCCAAAAATCTTGACGAAATTAAAAGTGCCATTAGAAACAAAGACAGCGAAAAGCTTCTAGAGATATTTTCATCAACTAAAAAAGTAAGAAAAGAAATTATTGAAGCCGGGCAAGATACTGAGAAACCAGACTTTGGAAGAAAATAGTTAATAGTATTTTTTTATTTCAGTATAAATCTTATTTTCAAGTTCTTTAGTAAATTCATCATTTTCTTTACCAGGCATAATAGGATCTAGAAAAGAAATATGAATATCTCCAGAAAATTTCATAAAACTATTTTTTGGCCAGACTTTTCCTGTATTTAATGCAACAGGAATACAAGGTAAATTTAATTTTTTATATATTCGACTTACTCCTTTTTTAAAGGGAGGCTGTTCATCTAATTTTACTCGTGTTCCTTGAGGAAATATTAAAAGTGGTCTCTTGTTCTTAGCTAATCTTTCTTTTACTTTATCAAAAAAATTTAAGTTTTCTTTAGTAGTAGTCTCTCTCATTATTGCTATAGAACCAATTTTTCTTAAATACCAACCAAACAAAGGAATATTCAAAAGCTCTTTTTTTAAAATAAAAATTGGACCATTAAGCGGAATTTGCAAAGCAAAAGTTTCAAACATTGATTGATGGGCAGAGGCAATAAAAAAATGATCGACTTTTTTTAAGTTTTCTTCGCCATGAAAAATTACTTTTGTATTCATTACAAGTTTTAAAATTAAAACAATGTATTTTGCTGATAATCTTCCAAAAAAAATTGTAAATTTCTCTGGAAGAATTAATGTTGGTATCGCTAATACAAAAATTGAAATAAGTCCAAAATAAAGGAAGATATTAAAAATTAAAGATTTAATAAATTGCATTAAGAATTTATCAATTTAAGTAAATTTTGTTTTTTTCTTATATATTTAAATTTATTTTTATTGATTAAAATTTCAGCGATTAAAGGTCTTGTATTATAATTTGATGATAATGATGAGCCATATGCACCAACATTTGTAATTGCCACAAAGTCATTTTCAATTAATTTTTGATATTTCCTGTAAACTCCAAATTTACAAGTGCTTTCACAAATCGGACCTACAAATTCTACTGTACTTTTCATTTTAGACGAATTTTTAATTATAGGAATGATTTTATGAAATGCATCGTATAAAGCTGGTCGCATAAAATCGTTCATCCCCGCATCTAAAATTATAAAGTTTTTATTGAGTCCCTTTTTTATAAATTGAACTTTACTGACAAGTAAACCTGTATTTCCGATTATAGATCTACCTGGCTCAAAAATAATTTTACATTTTAGTTTTTTTGCAAAATTATTTACTAATTTTGAGTAATTATTAAGATTTATTGGTTTTTCACTATCACTATAATTAATTCCAAAACCTCCCCCTAAATCTACATATTTTAAATTTAAATTTAATTCTTTAATTAACTTATTCATTACATTAAGTGTTTTTTTGAAGGGTCCATCATTTAAAATTTGGCTTCCTATGTGAACACTTAACGCCTCAAGTTTAATATTTCTAAATTTATTTATCTCTTTGAGAAAAGACTTAAAATTTTTTATTGATAAACCGAACTTGTTATCAGCTTTACCAGTTGATATATTTTTATGTGTTTTTGCGTCTACATTAGGATTTAACCTAAAGCCAATAGAAACTTTTTTTCTTATCTTTTTGCCTAATTTGTTAACTAATTTCGCTTCACTCTCAGACTCACAGTTGATCAATAAAATTTTTTTATTAATTGCAATTTTTAACTCATCCTCAGACTTACCAACTCCCGAAAAAACGATTTTTTTTGGTTTAATGCCTGCTTTAAGAGCTTTTAATAGCTCTCCGCCTGACACAACATCAGCTCCAGCACCAAGTTTACCCAAAATTCTTAAAATATTTGTATTACTATTGGATTTTGCAGCAAAACATATTAAAGGGTTAGTTTTTTTAAATGTTTTTACAAAATTTAAATAATTAGAAACTATTTGATTTTCAGAATAAATGTAAAAAGGAGTTTTATTTTTCTTTAAAAAATTCTTGATAGATACTCGCTCCAGAAATAAATTTTTACCTACATATCTTAAGTTTTGCATAAGATTATAAAATTATTTGTATATGATTAAATTTTCCTTGATATTTTGGCTCTGATTTTTTTCCACATCCAGATAGAGTTAAAATAATTATAAAAACTAATACCAATATTTTCATTTTACCTCCTTTTTATATTTTTTAATCATTGCTTTAACATTAACAGTAGAAGTTCCTCCATAGGATTTTTTTGAGTTCATGGAATTATTAACATCAAATATTTTTAGTACATTTTTATCTAAATTTTTATAAATTTTCATTATTTCTTGTAAAGATAATTCAGATAACAATTTATTTTTTTTTTCTGCATAATTCACTAATTTTGCTGCAACAGTATAAGACTCTCTAAAAGTGAGTTTCTTTTCCTTTACCAAGTAATCAGCAAAATCAGTAGCCGTGGTAAAACTTTCATTTGCCATTTTTAGCATATTTTTTTTATTCGGTTTTATTGAATTCACTAACTCAAGACTTAAAACCAATGTGTCATTTAAAGTATCAAATCCATCAAAGACAAGTTTTTTATCATCCTGAAGATCTTTGAAATAAGACATTGGAAGTCCCTTCATTATAGTAAGCATCGAATTTAAATTGCCATAGTTCAAACCAACTCTACCTCTGATTAATTCAGCAGGGTCAGGATTTTTCTTTTGCGGCATTATCGATGAGCCAGTCAACATACTGTCATCAAATGAAATTAAATTAAACGCATTCGAATTAAAAATTATAAAATCTTCAGCTAATCTAGATAAATGCATTGCACATAAAGCACAGGCATATAAAAAATCTACTGCAAAGTCTCTGTCTGCAACAGAGTCTATTGAATTATCCGTTGGTTTCTTAAAACCAAGTTGTCTTGAAGTATAATTTCTATCTATTTTATAAGAAGTTCCCGCTAGTGCGGCTGAACCTAATGGGCACTCATCTAAAAGTTTTATATTATTTTCGAATCTTTTTTTATCTCTTTTAAACATTTCAAAGTAAGACAGAAGATAATGCGCAAATGAAATAGGTTGAGCATTTTTAAGATGTGTTAAGCCAGGCATAACAGTATTAACATTTTTCTCTGCTTTCTTGATTAAAATTTTCATTAAAGAGTTGATGTTAGCTATAGTTTCTTTTGATGATTTTTTAATCCACAATTTGAAATCTGTAACAACTTGATCATTTCTCGATCTTGCTGTGTGCAAAAAGCCTGCTGAAGGACCAATTAATTCAAATAATTTTTTTTCTATATTTAAATGAATATCTTCAAATTTTTCTTGAAATTTAAACTTTCCTTTATCAATATGTGACTTAATTTTTCTGAGACCATTGATAATTTTAGATCCTTCTTTTTTGCCAATAATCTTTTGTTTAACAAGCATTTTGGTATGAACAATGGACGCAGCTATATCTTGCTCATAAAGTCTTTTATCTACACCTATTGATGAGCCTATTTTTTGAAAAGAAAGAGATGTCTTTCCCTTCAGTCTATTCGCCCAAACAGTTTTATTTTTCATTTTACTATGTTAATTACAATTTAAATTAATATGAAAATTAGTAAATCTTTTAAAATCTATATTCACATAATAGTTCTATCTCTACTTAGCCAAAATCTTATTGGAGCAGAAGATTTTTCAAAAAACGTTATTATTCATGAAAAACCTCAAATTATTAGCGAACTAAGATTTAAAGACTCAAATCTTCAAGACGTTGATTTAATGAATAAAAGAGGCAAGATCATGATAATTAATTTTTGGGCCACGTGGTGTGCACCTTGTCGAAAAGAAATGCCTTCTTTAGAAAAATTAGGTACCAAGTTACCAGAAATTGATATTTTTGCAGTGAATATGGAAAAACCAAATAATATAAAGGTAGATAAATTCTACAAAGATATAGGAGTAAAAGACCTTAAAACTTATTATGATCCTGAACTCAGATTGGTAAAAGGGTTTAAATTAAGAGGTTTACCAACAAGCATATTGATTAACAAAGAAGGAAAAGAATTTGGAAAAATAATTGGCGAAATCGATTTCGCTAGTGATGAATTTGTTAATTTTTTAAGAAAATATATTTAGTCTTTAAAAAAATAGGCAAGTAAAACTAAAACTATTATTGCAATAAATTGTAACAATACCCTTAACTGCATAAGTTTATTTGAATATTTTTTACTAGTACTTCCACCTTTAAATAAAGTATAAATACCCATTATTAAAACTATGGCGACAGCACCTAATAAAGTAAAACCTATAAAGTTAAATAAAAATTCTGACATTGGTATTTTATCTATATGACCTTTTCATTAAATACAATTATTTTAGAGCCACTTTCTAAAGAAAAACCAAAGAATGCAGTAATTCTTTGTCACGGTTATGGTGGAGACGGAAAAGATATTTCAATTTTAGCCAGTTATTGGAGAGCACACCTGCCAGACACTATTATAATTTGCCCAGATGCACCTGAAAAATGCGCAGCAAGCCCAACAGGTTTTCAATGGTTCGACTTAATGGATCAAACTCCTGAACAAATTTTATCGAAATCTTTAGTAGCTGAGAATAAACTTAATAAATTAATAGATGAAGTTAAGGAAAAATATAATTTAAAAGCTAGCGAAATTATCATTGGAGGTTTTAGCCAAGGTTGTATGATAACCTTACAAACAGGATTAAAGCGAAGAGACACTATAAACTCAGTTGTTGGATATTCTGGTAGAATTATAAGCACAGAACATCTCTCTAAAAATATAATTTCCAGACCCAATATTATCTTAATGCATGGAGATCTTGACCAAGTTGTTCCAATAGAATCACTTCTTGAAGCAAAAGAATTTTTTGGAAAAAATAATTACGAAATTGAAACAAAAATATTTAAAGACTGTGAACATCGTATACCGACTGAGGGGTCAAGTTTGGGTCTTCAATTCATTAAAAAACATTTTAATTAATAAGTATTTTACCTGGTACATAATTATAACTTGATAAAATTTTTCTTATCAGTTAGCTTTAGTTATGATTATTTCTTCTGCAGAAAAAGTTCCTTTAGAAAAATGCCCAGCATTGGTTCTTAATGCTGATTTTAGACCTTTGAGTTATTATCCCCTTTCAATATGGTGCTGGCAAGATGCAGTTAAATCAGTTTTTTTAGATAGAGTAAGTATTGTTTCGAATTACAAAAGAAAAATTAGAAGCCCATCTTTTGAAATGAATTTACCAAGCGTAATAGCTTTAAAAAATTTTATACAACCATCAAAAAATCCAAACTTTACAAGATTTAATGTTTTTTTGAGAGATAAGTTTGCTTGCCAATATTGTGGAAACAAAAAAGATTTAACTTTTGATCACCTTCTTCCAAAATCTAAAGGCGGTCTTACAGACTGGAACAACGTAGTTACAGCTTGTTCAAGTTGTAACGTTAAAAAAGGTGGTAAACTTTATAAGGATTGTGATTTAAAATTAACAAATAAGCCTTACGCTCCAACCGTAGAAGATCTCCACAGAAATGGGAGAAATTTCCCACCGAATTTTTTACACGAAAGTTGGATGGACTATCTTTATTGGGATATTGAGTTAGAACCGTAATTAAATTTTTTCAGAAATTGTAATAGCTATTCTCGATGAGGTTTTGATTACTTTATCAAGTACCCCAAACAAACCTTTTTTTGTTGCACCATTATCATAAGCTATATCTTTATGGTCAAGTTCATCTTGTCTAAACTTCATAATTTTCTTTTTTAACTCTTCCTCATCTTTACCAAGTTTATATGTTTGATCTTTATAATGACCATCTATCACTTCTTCAACAGAAGCAGTACATAACATAGCTGCTTTCTCACCAAGCATTGCCGTTCCAAAACCTAAAGTAACTCCCATCAAATCCCAGAGAGGCAAAAGTTTAGTTGGCTGAATATTTCTCTTTTTAATTTCATTATCAAAGTATTCATAATGCTCTCTTTCGTGCTCTTTCATTTCTTCAATCTTTCTTTTCAAAGATGCATTTTGTTTGAAAGTTTTTAGAGCAAGTAGCTGACCTTCGTAAATTTTAATAGCACCACGTTCTCCAGCATGATCTACTCTTATAATTTCTTCTAAAGTTTTTTTATTAGTTTTTTCCATAATTTTTAATTACTTTAATCATAATACCACTTAACAGTATCGATATAACTGTATTTATTGTAGCAAGAGAAAGTCCAAAAAACCTAAAATTTACGTCTTTACAGCTTATTGGAGTTTTATTCTGGAGTTGTTTTAACAAATCTTCTTTGGATATATTTCCATTAGATGAACCAAAATCGCACACAAAAGATTCACTAAAAAATCCTTGTTCAATCCCTACATGGTAAAAAGAAACTACAGAACCAAAAATAAAAAATAATAGCACAATACTGGCAAATACTTTTTCAAATTTATTGAGTATAAAAATTAGCGAAATAAGTATTAAAGACGTTAAATAAGGAATTCTTTCAATTAAACATAAGTTACAAGGTTCATATCCTAATATGTATTGGATAAAGTAAGCTATAGCCAAAGATATAAAACTAAAAGCTAAAATACTGTTTAAAATAAACTTATTATTGTTCAACATTAAGTGAAAATTATATAAAGGACGACAGCTAAAACTACAATAAAGATTCCAGTCAAAGTAAACCATAGCGCACCTCTTTTTTCTATGAATTCACCAAATTTTTTTCCAAAAAGAAATGTTAGATAAGAAACCAATAAAAATCTCAACCCTCTAGTAAATAAACATATAAAGAAGAATACTGGAAGATTATAGGCGATCACTCCACTGGTAATAGTAAAAACTTTAAAAGGAAGAGGGGTAAAACCAGCTAAAAACATAATTCCTAGCCAAGCTAAAAATCCTCCTTTAGTGGACATCTTATCTTGCATCTCAAAAACTTTTTCCTCATAACCATAAAATTCAATAATGACCATCGATGCATCTAAAAAGAAAACTCCAAGCATATATCCAAACAAGCCTCCTAAAACAGAGCCCGTTGTAGCGATAATAAATATTTTTATATAATCCTCTCTCTTTGCCACCACCATTGGGACAATCATTAAGTCAGGAGGAACTGGAAAAAAGAAACTTTCAATAAATGCTACAAAACCCAACAAAGGCTTTGAAAATTTATGTCTAGCAAGCTCAACGCATCTATCGTATAATTTTTTTAAAATCATGAATTTAAAATGCACAATCCTCAGGTATCTGGCAAGTTTAATATTATCTACAGTTGCCATTTATTCAATCGTTATAGTTGCAGGAATGTTCGGCGCTGATTACGGGTTTTCACCAGAGGGGACGTTTATCATTTGGATTCTGATGGCAATTTTAATCAATCAAAGTGTAACTTGGAAAAAATAAAAAAATAAATGTCTAAACCAATAGATCTTAAAACAGTAAAAATTTTCGAACCTTTAACAAAAAAACCTGAACCTTTAGGGTTTAAAGAATATTCCAGTTTAAACCCTGAATTGGTTTATGAGGTTTTGTCTAATCATTCTAATGAAACAGTAACATTGTGGTTTAAATTACAGCAAGCCTGGTGTAACAATGCTTATAGTACTTTTAAAGATTACGATAGCTACCTAATTTTAGTTTACCTAGTTAGTACTGTTTTTCAAAAATATTCTGATCGATTTCAATTTCTATCATATGAAGAATTTTACGCGAAAGACGAATTAGTAATAGATAAAATAAATTTAATAGAAATCTCAAAAGAGCTTAGTATTCCAAAAGAAACAATAAGAAGAAAAGTAAATTTTCTTCAAGATCAAAATATAATATTCAGAAAAGGGAAAGCTATTTACTTCAGCAATGCAATTAATAAAATGCAAAGACCAGCTAATTCAAAAAAAATGATGTCTAATTTTTTAGAAAAAACTAGTCATATTCTCGCGAAAGAGTCATGGTTTGGAAGATCATTTTCTAAAGAAGAAATAGAGTCATTTATTGATAAATATTTTACAATATGTTGGCAGCATTGGTTTAGACTGCAAATTCCTTTTTTAGTTAGACATAGATCTTTTTTTGGTGATTTAGAAACGTGGAATGTGTGGGGTGCAATAGGTATTTCGCAATTTACAGATTATTCAAAACAAGTAAGAGGCAGAGTTGTTGAAGATCCGAGAACTTACGCCGACTTATATTTGCATCTTTTAAGGCATACTCCTAAAAATGGAATAAACGCTTCTTCTATCTCTGAAATTTCAACAATCCCAAGAGCTACAGTAATTAGAAAATTAAAATACCTTTTAAAACAAAAATTAGTCACGAAAAATAAAAAGCTTGAATATATGCTTTTGCCATCTCCTAAAAACATAAAATCCTTTGAACAAAATTATATGCATAACCAAAAGCATAAAGCTGGTTTCGTAACAACAATTTTCGATCTAATGAAGAACTCTTCATTTAAAGTAGAATAAACAATTAATAAAAAGAAATGGAAATCGTAACTAAAATAGCACCCGTTTGTCTTGCCTTAATAATGTTCGGTTTAGGTCTTGGCTTGACTATTGGAGACTTTACAAGGGTTTTAAAAAATCCAAGAGATTTTTTCGTAGGTTTTTTATGTCAGGTTATTTTACTTCCAATAATTGCTTTTATTTTAATTAATATTATTTCACTTCCTCCAGAAATAGCTTTAGGAGTTATGGTAATAGCTGCTGCACCAGGAGGAGTAACGTCTAATATTCTTACAAAGTTTGCCGGCGGAGATGTTGCTCTATCAGTCAGTTTGACAGCGATTGTCAGTTTATTAAGTATTTTCATTGTTCCATTAATAGTCTTTAATTCGGCTGAATTTTTAGGGATAGAGACAGCAAAAAATATATCAATGCTAAATATAGCAATGAAAATGTTCTTTGTAGTGACTGTACCCGTTATTTTTGGAATGATTGTTAGAAGTCTAATGACTAATTTTATTATTTCTAAAACTTTAATAATTCAAAGATTGTCAGTAATTTTATTTTTAATAGTATTTATTGCAATTTGGGTAGAGGAATGGGATAGAATTGTTTCTTATATAACAAGAGCAGGGTTAATCGCTTTAATTTTAAACCTGACTATGATTTTTGTAGGTTATTATGTTGCAAAATTTTGTACATCAGGAATTGCACAAAGAAAATGTATTTCATTGGAATGTGGTTTACAAAATGGAACTTTAGCAGTCTTTGTAACTACTCAATTATTTGAGGAAATTGTTTTTATGGTTCCAACAGCAGCCTACGCTTTAATTATGTTTTGCACCTCTATTATTTTTGTTCTCATTGTAAGAAAAATCAATTAGATTATACAAAAAAAAGGGCGAATGGTGGAATTGGTAGACGCGCCGGACTCAAAATCCGGTGGTAGCAATACCTTGAGAGTTCGAGTCTCTCTTCGCCCACCAAGTTATGGATATAAGTAAATTAAACAGTTTAGTTGAACTTTATTTTCAAAAAACAAAAGAGGTTGATGGTAAAAGACCATTCTTAAAATGGTTAAAACCAGAAAAAAGTACTTATAATTGGGAAGATATAACTCAAAGGATTTATAAATTAACTGCAAAAATTAAATCGTTAATTAAACAAGGGGACAGATGTTTAATCCTATCTGAAAATAGACCTTACTGGTTAATGACCGATATTGCCATTATGAATGCAGGCGGTATTTCAGTTCCTATTTTTACAACTTATTCTGCAAACGATTATGAATATATTTTAAATGATTGTAAGCCCTCATTGATATTTGTATCAAATCAAAATCAATTTGATAAAATTAAAAAATTTATAAGTAGCGAAGTAAAAATAATATCTTTTGAAAAAATAGATACTGATAGTTTACTAATTCAAGAAATTTTAAATGAGGAAACAAATGAAAAAATAATTAACAAAGATTTAAAAAGGAATATGCCGGCTTGTATAATTTATACTTCAGGTACATCTGGAAATCCTAAAGGTGTTGTTTTAAGTCATGGTGGTATTTTATCTAATTGTGAAGGTGCAGTTGAATTATTAGAAATCTTAACAAAAAAAAAGGATCCAGTTTTTTTAACATGGTTACCTTTATCACATTCTTATGAACATACAGTTCAATTTATACAAATTATAGTTGGAGCAAAAGTTTTCTATGCTGAAAGTTTAGAAAAACTGATTTCTAATATGGGAGTCGCAAAACCTACAATCATGACAGCTGTTCCTAGATTCTATCAAAATCTTTATACAAAAATAAATATGAATTTTGAGAAGCAATCTGGATTTAAAAGAAAACTTATAAACCAGACCTTAAATTTAGGTAAAAAAATACTCAAAAAAAAGGAATTGAAATTTAGTGAAAAAATCACAAATTTTTTGTGTGAAAAATTAGTAAGAAAAAAAATCAGAAATCAGTTTGGCGGTAATCTTCAAGCTTTCGTATCTGGGGGAGGGGCCTTAGATCAAAATATTGGAGAATTTTTAAATGCTGTTGGATTACCTACTCTTCAAGGGTATGGCTTAACCGAAGCATCGCCAGTCGTAAGTTGTAATTTACCAGATCTGGTCAAAGTCGAATCAGTAGGTCCTCCGTTTAGAACCAATAAAGTCAAAATAGCTGAAGATGGGGAAATTCTTATTAAAGGTGAAAACGTAATGTTGGGATATTGGAATTTGAAAGAAGAGACAGAAAAGGTAATAAGAGACGGATGGCTTCATACTGGAGACATAGGAGAATTAGATAGTAATAATTATTTAAAAATTACTGATAGAAAAAAAGATATTATCGTAAATCTTGGTGGAGATAATATTTCTCCTAGTAAAGTTGAAAATATTTTATGTTTAAATGAAAACATTAAACAATCTTTTGTTTATGGAGATAAAAAAAATTATTTAGTTGCATTAATCGTAAGTGAAAAACAAAATAGTAAAGAAAAAATTAAACTTATAATTGAAAATATAAATAAAAGTTTAACTTTAATTGAAAAAATTAAAAAATTTATTGTAATTCATGAAGAGTTTACAATTGAAAACGGAATGCTTACACCAACTTTAAAGTTAAAAAGAAAAGAAATAATTAAAAATTATAAACAACAACTAGAAAATCTTTATTAAAAATTAAATTAAAACTTATTTAATTTGCTCAAAAAAACATTGATATTACTAACTTTTTTTAATTTTATTAAAAATTAAAAAAATCATTTAAAAATTTAAATTTTGAATCAATTTTGTAAAATAATTTATGTTTGACATGAATCTTTTAATAATTAATGTTTAATTAACAAACGAATCATTAAGATTTGTTTCTAACAAGGGAGAAAAGATGGCTAAAAGAAGAAAAAAAGCTAAAAAGAAAACTAAAAAGAAAGCAAAAAAGAGAAGAAGAAGAAGATAGTTTTCTCTTTAACTAAGCGCCCTTTTTATAATTATTTTAATTTTAAAGAGGGCGTTTTTTTTATTCTGCTATTTCAGAAATTTTAGTTCTTCCTAAAGCTTTGTCCATTTTTTTTTGAACCTCTTCAGGTGTTGTTTTTAAAACAGCCTCGAATTCAGATTTTAGTCTCTCGTAAGCCTTTTCAAATAGTTGTCTTTCCGAATAAGATTGATCTGCAATTATATCAGTATTTTTATTCAAATCTTTTACTACTTCTGCCAATTCATATATTTTACCTGAATTAATTTTTTGATCATATTCCTGAGCCCTTCTGCTCCACATAGTTCTCTTTATTTTAGGTTTTGTTTTTAAAATTGAGATACACTTGTTTATTTGGTTGATAGAACTTATAGGTCTTAATTTTGACTGTTGGTTAATTGGAACTGTTAATGTTAATTTTTCTTTTTCAACTAAAATTTTATAAAAATGAATATCAATATCTCCTATGGTAGCTTTTTCAATAGCTGTAATTTTACCCACTCCATGTTTTGGATAAACTACAAAGTCTTTTAAATTGTAAATTCTCTTTTCTGAGGGTTGTTTTTTAATCTTCTTTATTTCTGGTTTATCTTCTGGACCCCCGACAGCGCTCTTCTTTTCTAAAGGTTTAGCTAAAGGTTTTATTTTTGATTTTTGGATAATTTTGCTTTTTTTAATTTTTTTAATTTTTTTAATTTTTTTAGTTTTCTTTTTTTTAGGCATATTTATTTTCCGGGTTTTTCAGAAAAATGTTTATCAAATTTATTTTTTTCTTGTCTGAATTTTTCATGGTCTTTCATTGGTTCTTTCTTTTTTGAAATATTAGGCCATAATGCAGAAAACTTTTTATTAAGCAACAACCATTTTTCCATATCAACTACACTTTGATCAGTATCTGCTTTAATAGCATCTATAGGACACTCTGGTTCGCAAACTCCACAATCAATACATTCATCAGGATTAATGACTAGCATATTTTCCCCTTCGTAAAAACAATCAACTGGACAAACTTCAACACAGTCTGTCAGTTTACATTTTATACACTCATCTTTAACAATATAGGTCATTTAGAATTTATTAATTTTAATTTTATTTCTGCACAAATCTTATCTGGAACATAAATTAGTCCACATATTCTTCTCATTAAGTTTGACTCATATTGATCAATAGTATTGTCAGAGATAAGAATTTTCCATAAGTGCTCTAAAATGTCTTTTTTTACTTCAATAGAATTTTTTTTGATGACATTTGTAAAACTCAGCAACTGATTAGAGTCTGTCTCAATAATTTCGGCTTTTTGTAAAATTTTCTCAGGTTCTTCGGATTTTAAATAGGATGTAATAAAATTTTTTACAAGCATTTTTTCTTTTTCAGAATAGTTTTCGTCAATTTTTGCTGCATGAACCAATAATGCAGCTATACCTGTGATTTCATTTATATCTAAAATTTTCATTTGTTTAAATTTAAAGAAAGAAGTTTATTAAATGGATTTTCTTTTTTGTCAAACTTTATTAATTTTTCTTTCTGTTTTCTTTCCCCTCTAAAAATATAAGTATCAGCCTCTTTACCCCTCTTATAGTTCATTAATTCCATTAATTTATAAAAATTTTCTTTTGAACATCCTAAAAGATTCATCATTTCAGCATTAATTTTAAATTTTTTATTTTTTGACTTTTCTATGATTTTTACGAAAAGTTTCTCTAAAATATCTATTCTCACAAAAAAATCTTTAAATTTTTCAAATCCACATAATAATAAGAATTTTTTGTCAAAACTTTTATCTACTACAAAATTTAGTCCAGATTTTGGAATAACATGTTTGTTCGATAGGTTATTAAATAATCTCCACAACGCTATTCGGAATTCCACAGCCTTTGGTTTAAGCATCTTTGGTAAATATATATGGTATCTTCCAATTTTAATTCCCATACCCCACAACTTTTTTCTTTCTTCTAATGGAATTGACTTTACAATTTTATCTATATCGCTTCTCTTTATTACTCCATTATTTTCAAATAATTGAAATACTAATCCCCTTAAATACTGATTGGATATTTTGTGTTGGTTCAACTTCACTAAATCTCCTAAAACTTCGCTTATATATTCTTTAATCCATATATTCAAAAAATTACTCAATTTAACTTTAGAATCTTTATTTAAGGAGTCGTCCGCAATAATTTCAACATCCGGAGTTAAGTAATCATTGCCTTTTTTTAATCTAGCTATCGCATTATGTTTCCAAATAATTCTATTCTCTGTGTCTAGTGTAATGTCTTTTTCTTTTACAATGTCCTCAACTCTTTTAAATAATTCCTCTTCCACACCTTTCCTCGCAGCCTTTTTAATAGATTTAATATCTGTATCTAAAGTTTTTGATGTAATTTCTATTAAAAATTTTAAACCTTTTAACTCACCAATTAATTGACCATCTATGTGTATTTTATTCTCTTGATTTATTTCAGTATTTAGAACCAAATCTTGTTTTAAACCTCTCGATAAAATACTAATTTTTTTATCAATAAAACTTTTTGTTAATTCATCGTGGAGTTTGTCTGAAAGTTTATCTTCAATATTTTTTGTAAGTTGAACCCAGTAATCGGCATTTTCCACCCAATTTTTTTTGTTAGCGACATAAGACCATGTTCTCACATTTGATAACCTGTGAGAAAGCAAGTCTACATTTCCATGATCTTTTTCTAATCCTTTTAATTGCTCTTTCATAAATGAGCTAGGAATTCTATTTTTACGAGTTGATAAAAATTGAAATACTTTATCAATAACATTTATGTGTTGACCGTAAGCTTTCTTTTCAAAATCTGGTATTTGGCAACACTCCCACAGTAATTTTAGGTTTTTATGATAAATAATATTATTCAATCCTTTTTTGAGAAAGAATCTTAATACACTTTCATCGAGAGAGTCATTTGTTCTTAAAAGACTTTTGTGTGTTGGTTTGAGCTCTAAAGAACTTATCAGTTTCTCTGGGTTTTCAAAATTCAATTTTGAATTTCTCCAAAAAATTGATTTTATTTCTGGAAGTTGATGTTTTTCAATTTTTTCTATCTCATCAGAATTTAAAGTTTCACAATCACCGGTCGTTCCAAAACCTCCATCATTTTTATATCTTCCAGCGCGTCCTGCTATTTGAGACATCTCAATAAGATTTAATCTTCTTGTTTTTTTTCCGTCAAATTTTTTTAAATTCGAAAAAAAAATCTCGTTTATATCCATATTCAAACCCATACCAATTGCGTCTGTAGCAATTAAATAATCGACATCACCTGATTGATATAAACCTACTTGAGAGTTTCTTGTTTTAGGGCTTAGTGACCCCATGATTACTGCTGCTCCGCCTTTTTGTCTTCTTACCAATTCAGCTATTGCATATACTTCTTCAATAGAAAAAGCTATAATTGCAACTTTTCTGTCAAGTCTAGAAATTTTTTTAACCCCTGAGTAACTTAATTTTGAAAATCTTTCTCTTCTTTCAAACTCAGCATTACTGACTAATTGACTAATAATTTCTTCCATAACTTGAGAACCTAAAAACATTGTTAATTTAGTTCCTCGGGACTCTAGCATTCTCTCTGTAAAAATATGACCTCGTTCTCGATCTGCACACATTTGAATTTCATCGATTGCAACAAACTCAACTTCTTTGTCTTTTGGCATAGACTCAACAGTACAAATAAAATAATTAGCTGTGCTGGGTATAATTTTTTCCTCGCCCGTAATAAGTGCAACATTTTCAATACCTACTTTTTCAGAACATTTGTCGTAGACTTCTCTTGCAAGTAATCTTAGAGGAAAGCCAAAAATACCGGTATTGTGTTCAAGCATTTTTTCAATAGCAACATGAGTTTTTCCTGTATTGGTTGGACCTAACAAAGCAATAATTCTATCAGAAGGGTTTTTCATTTTTTGTGTTAGTTTATTTTAATTACACTATATGTAGGCCAAGTTTGAGAACAAAATAAGATTAAAACATGACCGAATCAATTTGTCAAATGTTCCTATTTAAACATTTGAATTGACTTCTTATATACAGTCCCCGTATAGGTAAACTGTTTAAATGACAACAATAGTTAAAAAAAATATTTTAAAATTAAAGGAGTCCTCTACTTTAGCAATTAACGAAAAATCTAAACAATTAATTGAGGAAGGTAAAAAAATCTATAGATTTGGCTTTGGTCAATCACCTTTTCAAATTCCAGAAAAAATAGTAGAAAAATTAAGACAAAACGCATTTAAAAAAGAATATTTACCAATACAAGGATTACCTGAATTAAGAGAAAAAATTTCTAAATATTTATTTTTAAGAACAGGAATAAAATACCCTAAAGAAAATATTTTAATTACTCCTGGATCTAAAGAAGCGATGTTACTTATGCATGTTACTTTTAATGGAGAAATTTTAACACCTGCACCTAGCTGGGTTTCTTATGAACCTCAAGCAGAAATAGGAAGAAATAAAGTTCATTGGCTAGAGACTTCTAGAGAAAATAACTGGTTTCCAACCGCAAAAGAGTTAGAAAATAAATTAAGAAAAATAAGTAAAAAAAAAAATATAATTTTAATTTTAAATTCTCCAAATAATCCATCTGGAGCTATTTGTAAGAACTTGAAAGAATTAGCAATAGTAGCAAAAAAATACAAATTAATTATTCTTTCTGACGAAATTTATACTGATTTATCTTTTGATAATGATTATAAGTCTATCTCCAAATTTTACCCAGCGCACACATTTATAAGTGGTGGTCTAAGCAAGTGGTGTGGAGCAGGTGGCTGGAGATTAGGTTTTTTAGCTGTGCCAAATGGATCGAAACAATTTATGAAAAGTTTAAAATCTTTAGCCAGCGAGTCCTATTCAACTGTTAATACTCCTACTCAATTTGCTGCAGTCGAGGCCTATGAGGGTGACTATGAGGATTATAAACTAAAAGTAAGAGCTATACTAAATGCAGTAGGTAATTATGTTTACAATCATTTAAAATCAAATAAAATTTTGATTACTCCGCCTCAAGGAGCGTTTTACTTAATGCCTGAATTTAGAAGTAAGAAATTTAAAAGCTCTTCTCAATTATGCGATACTATATTGAACGAAACAGGTGTAGCTATGTTACCGGGATCTGATTTTGGTTTTCATCCGAAAAAAATGTTGACTAGGTTAAGTTATACTGATTTTGATGGAATAGAATTTTTTAGAAATATTTCTGACTATAAATCTATTAGTGAGGAAATGGTCAAAATGTATGCCCCAAATGTAGTTGAGGGTACAACTAAGCTGTCAAATTGGGCCAAAAATTTATAAGAATCTCTTTGACCTACAACAGATAACGTAGTTAAATTAATCATTATAACAAGAGGAGTACACATGAAAAAAATGATGTCATTGATTTCAGCGATGCTAGTAATGTTTGCTTTTTCAAGCCCCATTACTTCAATCGCAAAATCAGCAGAGTTCTTTACTATAGGAACAGGTGGACCTACTGGAGTTTATTTCCAAACAGGTAACGCTATATGTAAAATGTTACACAAATCAGCAATTAGTGCTGATCACGGTAGAAAAAAAGGTACAGCTAAAGCTTATAGATGTACTGCACCTTCAACAGGTGGTTCTAACTACAATATTGGACAAATCAAAGATGGTGAGTTTCAATTTGGTGTTGCTCAGTCAGACTGGCAGTATCATGCTTACAATGGTTCAAGCAAATGGGAAGGAAAACAGTTTAGTGACTTAAGAGCTGTATTTTCTGTTCACAATGAACCTTTCCAAATTTGGGCAAGTAAAAAATCTGGAATTAAGAATTTTAAAGGCCTAAAAGGAAAAACAGTAAACATCGGTAACCCAGGTTCTGGTCAAAGAGGAACTATGGAAGAATTAATGAAAGCTATGGGAGCAGATATGAGTATGTTCAAAGCGACGACAGAACTTACTTCTTCTGAACAAGTAAAAGCGCTTTGTGACGGTAAAATAGATGCATTTGGTTATTCAGTAGGATTTCCAAATGGCGCTATGGAGCAGGCAGCAACTTGTAAAGCAAAAGCTAGCCCAATTAATTTGACTGGTGGACCAGTTCAAGGCTTGATTGATGGAGCTGATTATTATGCGAAAGCTGTAATTCCAAAAGGAACTTACTCTAATCAGAAAAGAGACGCTACAACATTTGGTGTAAAAGCTACTGTTGTAACAAGCGCTAATGTTTCTGAAGAGCTTGTATACTTAGTAACAAAAGCGGTAATGGAAAACTTTGATGATTTCAGAGCTCAACACCCTGCTTTTGGACCACTGGAAAAGAAAAATATGATAGCTGATGGTTTATCGGCTCCATTACATCCAGGCGCAATTAAGTACTACAAAGAAGCTGGATTAATGTAATTCAACTTTTTAATTAAATTAAAAAAGGCCCAATATTTCTTGGGCCTTTTTTTTTAGAATAAGGTATCTTGATTAAAATGAATCAAAATATTCAAAGTAAGATTAAAGATAAAATTCAAGAAGATATATCTCCAACTCGAAATTTATCTGGGGTTCATTTAAAAATAGTTTTTGGAATTGCTATTCTTTGGACATTTTTTCAACTTTGGTATGCTTCTCCGTTTCCTTTTTGGTTTAATTTTGGAATGTTTAAGGGATTACCTGCAAGAGCAATTCACTTAGGTTTTGCTTTAACTTTAGCTTTTTTAATTTTTCCAGCAGTTAGGGGAAAAAAGATTTCAGCAATTGATATTATAATTAGCATAACTGGGGCATTAAGTTGCTTATATATTTATTTTTTCTATGATGATTTAGTAAATAGAGGCGGCATCCTTTTAGTAAAAGAAATATTTGGTTTTAAAGTTCCAGTTGAACTTATAATTGGGGCCACAGGTATATTAATTTTATTAGAAGCTACTAGACGAGCTATAGGCTTACCTTTAGTTATCATTGCAGTCTGTTTCCTCTTATTTTCTTATTTTGGAAAATATGCTCCTGATATTATTTCTCACGGCGGACTTTCTGTAAAAAGACTAGTAGGATTTCAATGGTTTGATCAAGAAGCAATATTTGGAATACCCATTGGGGTTTCAGTAGATTTTATATTTTTGTTTGTGCTATTTGGAGCTTTATTAGAAACCGCTGGTGGTGGAAAGTATTTTTTAGATTTAGCTTTTGCGATGGTTGGCAAAATGCGAGGAGGTCCAGCAAAAGCTGCAATATTAGGATCTGGAATGACGGGTATGATCTCAGGTTCATCAATTGCCAATACTGTAACAACAGGAACTTTTACGATTCCAATAATGAAAAAAACAGGTTTCTCTCAAGAGAAAGCTGGAGCTATTGAAGTTTCTTCATCTGTTAACGGACAAATAATGCCTCCGGTTATGGGAGCGGCTGCATTTGTTATGGCAAGTTTTATAGGTGTTACTTATTTTGAAGTTGTAAAACATGCTTTTTTACCAGCTATCATTTCATACATTGCTTTATTTTATATCTCTCACCTAGAAGCTCTTAAATTAGGATTAAAAGGAATGGATGATGCTGATGTACCTCACTTAAAGAAAACTTTTTTATCTGGACTACATTTTTTAATACCAATTTTTGTTTTAATTTTTTTACTTGTTTATATGAGATATACAGCGGGCTTTTCTATTTTTTACGCAACGTTATCTTTAGTATTAGTAAACTTAGTAAGCCGTATAATTAAAAATCCAGATTTTAAAACTGGTTTAATTGATTGGTATAACCAAACAATAGTTGGTCTTCAAAAAGGTGCAATTAACATGGTAGGGGTAGGGATTGCAATCGCTACAGCAGGAATAATTGTAGGAGCAGTAGGGTCGACAGGGCTAAGTACTAATTTAATTATAGTTATTGAGACGATAGCAAGAGATAATGTAATTATATTAATTTTATTAACTATTATACTTTGCTTGTTACTTGGTATGGGTCTTCCTACAACTGCAAACTATGTAGTAGTAGCATCTCTAATGGCTACAGTTTTAGTTGATGTTGGAAATGCTTCCGGATTTATTTTTCCATTAATTGCTGTTCACTTATTCGTATTTTATTTTGGATTGATGGCCGATGTAACGCCCCCTGTTGGTTTAGCTTCTTACGCTGCAGCCGCAATTTCTGGAGGGGACCCTTTAAGGACGGGACTACAAGCTATTTGGTATAGTTTAAGAACCGGAATTTTACCAATAGTCTTTTTGTTTAATCACGAGCTACTATTAATAGGGGTAGATAGTATCTGGCAAGCTTTATTAGTTATAGTAACTTCATTGGTTGGAATTTTAGTCTTTACTGCTGCTACTCAACAATGGTTTATAAATAGGTTAAGATGGTATGAGATCATAGCGTTTTTAATAATATCTTTATCTTTTTTAGCTCCAGATTATGTTTTAGGTAAATTCTATCCTAAATTTAATGAGCAAAAACTTTCGGCAGAAACTATTCAAAGTTTATCTTTTGACCCGTCAAAGGAAGTTCATATTAAAGTCACTCGAGTTACTGAATACGGAGAAAGATATAAATTATTTGTTATCGATAAAGGTAAATTTGAAAATAATTTTAACTTAGAAGAATATGGTGTGACTTTGACAGACCAGAACGATCAATTGACAGTTGATAAATTAAACTGGAAAGGGGAAGCAAAAAAATCTGGTATTCAAATGGGTGATATTATAAGTAATTTTAAAATTGAAAACCCAGACAGGCCAAACAAAGCAATAGTTTATCCTTTTGCATTGCTATTTTTATTATTTTTTGGATATATGAATTCTAGATCTGGAAAAATATCTCCAAATTAAAATTTTTTAATTTTCTTGCTTTTAAAGTTAGCTTAATTAACTATTGCGTAAAGAACAGCTACAACTATTAAAATTTCCCAACCTGACATTAAATTACCCCCTGTTATTACAATTAATAATTTTTTTGTTAGAATTATGATTAAGTGGTTGTATTTGTTGTTTTGTAAAGTCGGCATTCATAGATATGAAAAAATTGATATTAATTATAGTTTTGGACCAGGAGGTTCAACTGAGACGATAAAATGTAAAGATTGCGGAATTAAAAAAATTAGACGAAAAAATTAAAATCAGCTAAGTAAGAAAAACGCAGTGAAACTTATTTGAAAATGATTAAACTTAATACATGAAATTTTTTCTAAAAGTATCATTTTTAATATTAATTCACTTCTCATCATCAACAGCAGAAGTAAATTTTCAACAAAAAAAATTTTATTACGAAAACCTTGTTAAAAATTGGTCTAAAATATTTCCAGACAGTAACAGGAATGCTGCAGGTCCAAGGTTTTTCAAATATTTAATAGATCAAGACTTAACTTATGAAGAGTTTAAAGAATATAATAAATTTTATTGTCCTGTTTCAGGTTCTTTAATCAATCCTGGAGAAAAACCTGATTATATCTATGTTAAGGAATTAAGAACGCAAAAAAATATTTGTGGAGAGCTTTATAGATGTTGTTGGCCATGTTCTTGTGATCTAATGAATTATACAAAAGTTAAAAAAATTAAACACAAGTTTAAAGACGGTCCTAAAAAAATTGATGTTTTACTAATTAACAATCCTTGTTCAAAAAGAGATTTTCCTAAGGAAGTAAATAGAAACTATTTTTGTAAAAATCAAAGACTAAATGATAATGAAGTATTCGTAGTCGACGGTAAACTTGTAATAGGTCTTTTCTATGAAGCCAAAAAATGCCAAAAAACTGATATCAAAAAGATAGAAGCTAATGAAATTACAGGTAGATTTTGTACTTTTAAAAATGATATTCCGTTAGAAGAAATGAATATTGGTATGGGTGATATTTTTATTAAGATGGCGAGATAGTCATTTTGCTTTGTTTGAAAATATAGGTCTTCCCTGTTTCTTTTATTTTATAATTATTTGTTTTCCCGTTTGTCCATTTAATTTGTATTTCAAAGTCTTTTTCACCATTTCTAATTCCATAATGGGCAACAGGTTCCATTTGGCATAGATATCCTGAACCAGAGTCTATTGTTTTAGAATGTTTTCTTAAATTGGATGTTAGTGTCACCGTTGCACCTCTAGCTGGAGCTCCATTTTTATTCAAAGCTTTTATTCTTAAATAATTCTTATCTTTTTTTACATTTGCTTTGTAAAGTGTAAGTATTTGATTTCCTGTTTCTCCGTGAGCAATCAATAATTCTAAAATTCCGTCTTTATCAATGTCCGCTACAGCAGCACCAGTTCCAAGACCATTTGCTTCAGAGTTAGAAGTAATATCTATTTCCTCTAATTTCCCATTTTCCTTAATTTTAAATAATTTATTTGCTTCGCCGATATTATTAAGAAATATTTCATCATATCCATCATTATCAAAATCAGCTGAGATAACTGTTCGAATTTTAGATGGCCTTTTAAAATTGCTATCGGCAATGTCTTTAAAAGAGTTATCTTTCTTTATAAAAATACGGTGTTCTCCATCCCAATTTCCACTAACAATATCTAATTGACCTCTGTACAAAACATCACTCAATGCTGTTCCTCTTCCATTTTGATAAGGGTCTAAAACATTGTACCCAGATGCTACATCGTAAAAAGTACCATCAACGTTTTTATACAAAAAGTTTACACCTCTTTCATTAGCTGCGAAAATATCAATATTGTTTGATAAAATATGACCAGCAACGACTGCTCTTCCCCCAGTTACTTTATCCAAGCCAAACTCTGCTGCTCTATCTTTTATTCTTCCCTTAAACTTTTCATAAAATCTTGTTGGCCCACCATAATTAGCAACATAAATTCCGTATTTTCCATTTCCTTTTCTATCTACACAAACAACGGAGCGACCTGCTGTAAAGTTCAAATCTACTTGATTTTTCTTTTGTTCAAAAATATCAAAAAATTTATTAGTTTTTAGATCTATTAAACGATCAGAATATCTCTTTTCACCGCTGTAAGTATCAGTATTTAAAAAATAAATTTCTTCATATCCATCAGAGTCGATATCGCAAGCAGCTACGCCAATAGTAAAACTTCTTTTATCTGCAAACTTAGTATCATTTACAATATTTTTTAGTTTATTATTTTTGTATGACAAAGCTAAATTTTCACTCCCAAAACCAGCTACTATAAATTCATAAGTGCCGTCGTTATCAACATCACCTACAGAAATACCATATCTAAGACTTTCGTAGTTGTTATCTATTAAATCTGTAATATTTTTAAAAAAACTTGCAGACGCACTTTTAATTGAAATAAAAATAAATAGAATTGAAACGAAGACAGTTTTTGATTTCATCTAATACTATTGTAGTATTTTCCAAGTACCACTTGCAGAGGCAACTATGTCGCTTGAATTAGAAATTTCACAAGAAATAAAAACCAGTGTTTTAGTTTTTTTTAATATTTTTACTTTCCCGGTAAGTTTATCACCAAGTTGGCCTACAGAGATAAATTTCATATCTAAATTAATTGTTACACATCTCTTGTCACTAGCAACTCTGTGAGCAGCCGTTCCCATACCAGTATCTGCTATAGTAGAAAGAAAACCACCATGCGCAATTTTACCAGTGTTTAAATGTATTTCTTTAACTTCTACTGTAAACTCATATTGAGTATTGCTAATTTTTTTTAGCTCTAACCCGCCAAGATGTTTCATAAACCCTTGATTAGACTCGTCCATACTTTTTTTTATCATATAACGGAGCTAATTGTGAAAAAATAACTGCAAATAAAATAAGAATTATTCCTATAATTTTAATTTCATTTAAAAACTGACTTAAAATTATCCATCCGAAAATAGAAGCGAATACACCTTCTAGTGAAAATATAATAGCCACTGGTGCTGGAGAAAGGTTTTGTTGTCCGTAAATTTGAAGAAGAAACGCCACCCCGCTCGATAGAATTCCAGCGTATAACATCTCTTTTCCATCCAAAACCATATTTGAAAATTTAACACTCTCAAAAACAAAAGCTGGCATCAATGCAAATATAGATGCAATTAAACATTGAAGGCATGCAATAGTAATTGGATAATTAAATATTCTTAAAAATCTTGAAATAAAAACAATATGGAAAGCCCAAAATAATGCATTAAAAACTGCAATACTATCTCCTATTCTTACTTGAATATTATCGAACTCGGTTAAAAGTATACCTCCAAATAAACAAATAATAATAGATAGCCAAACAGACTTATGAATATTTTTTGAAAAAAAATAGTAAGCAACAAATGGAACTAAAACTACATAAAAAATTGTAAATACTGCTGTATTAGCTACATCTGTATAAAGAAGGGCATACTGCTGTAAAACATTTCCCATCGAAAGAAGAAATCCAATAAGCAATAGATTTAAAATATTAACTTTTTTAAAAATTATTGAATTAACATTTTTATATTCGAAAATATAAAAAAATGGGACTAGTGTTAAAAATCCAAGAAATAACCTGCCGAAAGTAAAAGTAAATGGTCCATTATAATCCATTCCCATATCTTGAGCTACAAAAGCTGAGCCCCAAATTAAAGAACAGCTGATAGCACAAATAAGAGAGAAAACTTTTTTATTCATGCCTTGTACTATTTTATAATTGATTAAACGGCAAGTTTAAAAGCGAAGTCCTTGCCAAGACATTTCCCTAGATAAACGCAGAACCTAGCACCTTCCGCGCCGTCAATTATTCTATGATCGTATGAGAGTGAAATAGGTAAAATTTTTCTTGAAACAAACTTGTCTTTAACTTTTACCAACCTATCGAAACTTTTTCCGACTCCAAGTATTGCGACTTCAGGAGGATTTATAATTGGGGTAAAGAAAGTTCCTCCAATGCCACCCAAGCTTGATATGGTCATTGAGCCGCCAAAAAATTCCTTCTTATCAATTTTCAAATCTCTGCAAAGTCTACTTGTTTTTCTTAAAGCGCTTCCAATTTCTTTTATACTCATTTGATCAACATCTCTGATTTTAGGCACCATTAGACCGTGAGGAGTATCTACTGCAAAACCAACATGAAAATATTTTTTATAAATAATTTTGTCGTTAGCACTGTCAATTGAAGCATTAAAATTGGGAAATTTCTTCAAAGCACTTACAAGTGCTTTTGCTATAAAAGCAAGAGGTGTCACTTTTATTTTCTCACCAGTATAGTAATCATATAATGATGATCTAAATTGCTCCATTTCTGTTATATCAACTTCATCATGTTGTGTTACATGGGGAATTTCAGTCCAAGATCTTACTAAGTGAGGACCAGATAATCTTTTAACTCTTGGTATGTCTTTTAGTTCGATTTCACCAAACTCTTCATGCGGATACTCTTCTTTATGGACTTTCTTTTCTATTTTTCCACCGCTGACTGTAACCTGAGATCTTACAAAATTTTTTACATCTTCCTCGGAAACTCTACCACCTCTTTGAGAACCAGGTATTTCAACTACATTGGCACCTAACTCTCTTGCAAATTTTCTAACTTTTGGACTAGCTGACTTACTACCTGATTGTGATGTAGGCGCTATAGGAATTATTTCTTTTGGTTTCTGAGGTTTGATCTCTTTTATTTCTGTCTTTTCTACCTTTTTTTTCTCACTGACTGCTTCTTTTTTTTCCTCAGTAGCACCCTCTGCATTCAGACTAAGAATTAAGTCTCCCTTATTAACTTTATCGCCTACTTTAATATTTATTTTTTCAATAACTCCCTCGTGAGTGGAGGGTACCTCAACGCTTGATTTGTCACTTTCCAATGTAATAAGAGAGTCATTTTTTTTTATTTGTTGACCCTCTTTGACTAGAACTTCAATAATCTCTACATCCTTGAAGTCACCCATATCTGGAACTAAAATTTTTGTACTTGCCATATTTATAAATTAGATGGAAAATCTCTATCTTTATCAATCTTAAACTTTTTGATCGCACTTTCAGCTTTCTTGGTCTCAACCAATTGCTCTTTTGCTAAAGCACTTAATGTATAGGCAACTATATGTTCTTTATCGACCTCAAAAAACTTTCTTAAATTTTTTCTGGTATCACTTCTTCCATAACCATCTGTCCCTAAAGAGTAAAATGGTTTTTCTGTGTAAGGTCTTATTTGATCTGAAAATGATCTAGTGTAATCCGATGCAGCAATAACTGGTCCATCTGTTTTTTCTAAACACTTTTGAACATATGATTTTTTCTTTTTTTCATTTGGATTTAGTAAGTTCCATCTCTCGGTTTCCATACCATCTTTTCTTAATTCATTGAAGCTAGTTACACTCCATACATCAGAGTCTACACCATAATCTTTTGACAAAATTTCTGCAGCAGCAATTATTTCTCTTAAAATTGTTCCCGAACCTAAAAGCTGAACTTTAGTTTTATTCTTGTTATTATTTTCTTTAAACAAATACATTCCTTTAAGAATTCCCTCATCTGAGCCTTTCGGTTTTTCTGGATGAGAATAATTTTCATTCATTGCTGTGATGTAATAGAAAATGTTTTCTTTTTTTTCGTGCATTCTTTTCATTCCATCTCTAAGTATAACAGCCATTTCGTAAGCAAATGTAGGATCGTAACTAATACAGTTTGGAATATTCGATGCTAATAAATGACTATGACCATCTTGGTGTTGAAGTCCTTCTCCAGCTAAAGTAGTTCTTCCTGCAGTAGCTCCAATCAAGAAACCTCTTGCTTGAGAATCTCCAGCGGCCCAAGCCAAATCCCCAACCCTTTGAAAACCAAACATAGAGTAAAAAATATAAATCGGTATCATTTCTAAATCATGATTTGTGTAAGCTGTACCAGCTGCAATCCAAGATGACATTGCTCCTGACTCGTTTATACCCTCTTCTAATACTTGACCACTTTTATCTTCCCTGTAAGAACTTAATTGCTCTGAGTCTACAGGCTCATATTTTTGACCTTCATGAGCATATATTCCTATTTTTTGGAAAAAACCTTCCATACCAAAAGTTCTTGCTTCATCTGGGATGATAGGAACTAATCTTGGTGATATATTTTTATCTCTAAGTAATGCAGTAAGCATTCTAACTAATGCCATAGTAGTTGACATTTCTTTATCTCCTGTAGATTTCATAAAATTATCAAAAATTTCTTTAGGTGGAGCTTTTATTTGTTTTGCAAAAGAAGATCTTTCTGGAATAAAACCTCCAAGCTTTACTCTTTGAGCTTTTAGATACTTAATTTCTTCAGAGTTTTCATCTGGTTTGTAATATTCAATATTTTTTACCTGTTTATCAGTAAGAGGCACACCAAATCTATCTCTATAATATAGTAAATCCTCCTCATCTAACTTTTTTTGTTGGTGGGTTGTATTTATACTCTCACCAGATTTTCCCATACCATAACCTTTTATGGTTTTAGCAAGAATGACAGTTGGAGAACCAGTGTGCTGCATTGCTGAATGGTAGGCAGCGTAGACCTTATGAGGATCATGGCCTCCTCTATTTAATCTCCAAATGTCTTTATCTGTCATAGTAGATACCATTTCTTTTAGTTCAGGATATTTACCAAAGAATTTTTCCCGAACATATAAACCATCCTTCGCTTTGAAAGCTTGATACTCTCCATCAACACATTCATTCATTCTTTTCACAAGAAGGCCAGACTTATCTTTCATCAAAAGTTTATCCCAATAAGATCCCCAAATAACTTTGATTACATTCCAACCCGTTCCTCTAAAACTTCCTTCAAGTTCTTGAATAATTTTTCCATTACCTCTAACAGGCCCATCAAGTCTTTGAAGGTTACAATTAATTACAAATATTAAATTATCTAATTTTTCCCTTGCAGCTAAACCGATTGCTCCCATAGACTCCGGCTCATCCATTTCTCCATCTCCTAAGAATACCCAAATTTTTCTACCCTCATCTTTGACTAAACCTCTATTGATTAAATATTTTAAGAACCGAGCTTGATAAATTGCCATGATAGGACCAAGACCCATCGACACTGTTGGAAACTGCCAAAAGTCAGGCATTAACCAAGGATGAGGATAAGATGATAGACCATCTTTACCAACCTCTTGTCTAAATCCATCTAACTGTTTTGCTGAGAGCCTTCCCTCTAAGAATGCTCTTGCGTACATACCTGGAGCCGAGTGACCTTGAAAATACACCAAGTCTCCACCAAATTTATTATTTTTTGCTCTCCAAAAATGATTCATACCAACGTCATACAATGTTGCTGCTGACGCAAAAGTTCCTATATGTCCGCCTAGTTCAGAACTTTTCTTATTAGCTTTTACTACCATTGCAGCGGCATTCCATCTAATAATTGCTCTTAATTTTTTTTCAATATTTTGATCACCCGGAGATTTAGCCTCTGCCTCGGGTGGAATAGTATTTATATATGGCGTTGTTCTAGTATCAGGTAAAACCAAACCAGACTTGTAAGCTTGATCAATAACTTTATTTAATAGATAGCTTGCTCTTGGTGCTCCATCAGACTCAATTACAGAATTTAATGATTCTATCCATTCATTTGTTTCAATTGGATCAATGTCATCTTTTGAAGCCGGCTCTGCAAAAACTTTTTTAACTTGTTTTACTGGATTTAAGTTACCATTTGATTTTGGTTTTTCTTGGATTAATTCTTCTTTAACAACTTCTTGTTTTATTTCTTGTTTTGGCGAAGAAGCTGCTTGACCATTTTCAATAGTTGCTAATAAGCTTCCCTCTGATACTTTATCTCCTATCTTTACTTTTAAATCTTTTATTTGGCCAGATGAAGGAGATGGAATTTCTACACTGGATTTATCACTTTCGATTGTAACTATAGGATCGTTTTTATTTATTTGGTCACCAGGTTTGACTAAAATTTCTATTACTTCTACGTCTTTAAAATCACCTATATCTGGGACTGAAATATTCTGAGCCATAACTCTATTATAAACTGGATGGAACATATAAAAAAGTTATTGAATAATAAACTAGAAAGAATAGCGCTTATAAGTTGAATAGTTCAATTTTTGACACATTTTTTGCCATTTTTTGTCACCTCTAGATGTTTCTATTAGATATGAAATGGCTAATTAATTTATTGTTTAAAAAGAAAGAAATAAGAAGCAATCAAGGTCAAATTGTTCAGAAATTTCTATTAAAAAAATATCTATTAAGATAATTTCATAAGAGCTAAATTAGCTTTTATGAATAAACCACTCTGGCAACCTTCAGAAAAATTAAAAGAAAACTCCTTATTAAGGGATTTTTGTAAGTTTGTAAATTTTCAATCTTCATTTAATTTTAATGAAATTTGGCAATGGTCTATTGATAACCCAAATGAATTTTGGTCAAAGTTTTGGGATTATTCGAAAATTATTGGAGATAAGGGATCTGAAATAATTAAAAAAGATAATGTATTCAATAAAACCAAATTTTTTCCAGACTCAAAATTGAACTACACAGAAAATATCCTTAAAAAAAAATCTGATAAATTAGCTATTAATTTTTTATCTGAAAAAGGTTTTGAGGAAAATATTACTTGGAATGAGTTATATGAAAAAGTTTGTAAATTTTCATCTTATCTCAAAAAACTAAATCTTCAGAAAGGAGATAGAGTTGTAGCGTATGTGCCTAATAAAATAGAGACGATCATTTGTTTTTTGGCTTGTGCAAAAAATGGAATTATATGGTCTTCTTGTTCACCTGATTTTGGAGCTCAGGGAGTTGTAGACAGGTTCAAGCAGATAGAACCAAAAGTTTTTATTACATGCGATTATTATTATTACAATGGAAAAAAAATAAATATTTTAGATAAAGTCGAAAAAATTCTTAAACAGATACCATCAATTAAAAAAGTAATTGCATTTAATTATAATAAACAAGAAAGAGAAAGTTTAAAGAATTTCATTAATTTTGAAGAGACTTTAAAGAACGACTTAGATGAGGTTTTTGAAAGATTTGAATTCAATCATCCTATTTATATTCTTTTTTCAAGTGGTACCACAGGGAAACCAAAATGCATTACTCATGGATCAGGAAATGTATTAATTGAACATAATAAAGAGTTTATGCTTCATTGCGATATTAGAGAAAACGAAAAATTATTTTACTATACTACTACTGGCTGGATGATGTGGAATTGGTTAGTTGGAGGATTAGCAACAGGCTCATCTATATTTTTATTCGACGGGGCACCTGTTTATCCAAAAATAGATGTTCTTTTAGAGTATTGTCAAAACAAGAAAATTAATCTTTTTGGAGTAAGCGCTAAATACATCGATCATTTAAAGAATGAAAAATATGATAGTAAAAACCTAGATCTAAGCTCAATAAAAATAATAACTTCAACAGGTTCTCCTTTAGCTGAGGAAAGTTTTAAGTATGTATACGAAAAAATAAAAAAAGATGTTCATCTCGCATCTATTGCTGGTGGGACAGATTTAGTTGGTTGTTTAGTTTTAGGAAACCTTTATTCAAATGTACACATGGGAGAAATCCAAGGCCAGAGCCTAGGTATTGATGTTGATGTTTTTACGGATAAAGGAAAAAGCGTAAAAGATGGAGAGAAAGGGGAGTTAGTAGTTAAAAAACCTTTTCCATCCATGCCAATAAAATTCTGGGATGATGGTGACGGACAAAAATATCATAAAGCTTATTTTACTCAATTTGAAAATATTTGGCATCATGGTGATTTCATCGAGCGAACTAAAAATAACGGATTTATAATGCGCGGAAGGTCTGATGCCACTCTTAATCCTGGGGGCGTAAGAATAGGGACAGCAGAAATTTATCAGCAAGTTGAGGATATTGATTTTATCACAGAAGGTCTAGTTATCGGCCAAGATTACAATGACGATGTAAGAGTAATCCTATTTGTAACAACAAAAAATAATGAGGAATTGAATGATGAAAAAATTAAATCAATTAAATCTAGAATAAGAAAAAACTGTTCACCAAAACATGTTCCTTCAATAATCATTAAAGTTCCAGAAATTCCAAGAACCAAAAGTGGTAAGATCGTGGAGTTAGCTGTAAGACAGGTAGTTAATGGAGAAAAGATCAATAATAAAGAAGCCATTGCGAATCCTGAAGCTTTGAAGTTTTATGAAAATTTGCCACAACTCAATTCTTAGCAAAATTAAAAATGAAAAAACCGATTATATTTTATACCAGTATAATTTTTTTTATGATGACCGGTGTTGTGTTGGCCGATGTTGTATCTAAAAATCCAAACTATTTAAAAAGGGGCAAGATCGATAAGGTTCATATAGCAAATTATTTAAAAAAAGAATTACGTAAACATAATTATACTATAATCAAAGACCCTACAGGTACATCACCTTTTAAATTAATTGAAAACTTTAGCCCTAGAAAAGGAGATTGTGGAACAGCTGGTCATTTCTGGAAAGAAAATAAAGTCAAAATAGGAACTGGAACTACTGATTGTAATAGCAATAGATTAAGACTTGAAGTTGCTTCAAGCGGAGATTTAAGAATAGGTAAGAAAGCAAAAGAAATATGGGTAGGTTACTATTTTTATGTGCCTAACACACCTGAAAATTTTAAAGACAAACTTTTACAACCTTACATAACACAATTTTATGGTGTTAATCGCAAAGGCGGTCAAACCGTAGGCGGTTATGCGCCTCAATTTTCCGCATCTATTTACCACGGGAAACTTTCTATTGAAGGTAATCATGTAATTGATGAAAAAAATCTTAAAGATAAGTGGCACAAAGTTGAGTTTAATATTAGATACTCAAAAGATTATGATGGTTTTATCAAAGTTTATATAAATGATGAATTAAAAGTTAATAGATCGGGGTTTAAAACAGCTCATCATGATTATGTTGACATTAAATATGGTACATATTCGCATCCCGAATATGGTGGTGCTAATTATCCTGAGGGATATCAATTCCCATCCCACACAATATATTTTGCTGGATTTAGTATGAATAAAAATAGAAGCAAGTTATTAACGAGTAAAAAATAATAATTATAAGGGTAATTTTTACAAGTTTTAGCAAATTTTTACTGAGTGAATCTTACTGACACCGTTTAAATTGTAGCGCGTCAGTTTTATAAATTAACTATAATTTTATTTAAGAATATTATGAACTTAAGTCTTGGCTTTAGTCCCTAAGTTTAGTCTATCTAAAGCCAGGACCTGTTAAAAGTATTCCGCGCAATTTTTGTGAAGCATTGAGTGAAGCTCAATTAATTTATCAAAACTTTTATTATAACCTCCTCCAAGAACGCCACATAATGGAGTCTTTTTTGAGTAAAAGTTTTCAATAACTATTTGATCCCTTTTATTTATACCATTGTCTGTAATTTTTAGTTTACCTAGTCTATCTTCATGATGAATATCAACTCCTGCAACATAGAAAACAAAATCATAAGTGTTATAATTTAGCTCCTTTAGATTTTTATTTAAAATATTTAAGTATTCATTATCTTCCATATTATCGGGAAGCTCTATATCTATATCGCTTTTAGATTTCTTTGCAGGGTAATTCGAAGCACAATGCATACTAAAAGTAAAAACATCTTTATCGTTTTGAAATATTTCAGAATTTCCATTACCTTGATGTACATCTAAATCTAATATCAGGATTTTTTTTGCATATCCTTTATTTTTTAAATAATTAGCTGCAACAGCAGTATCATTGAAGACACAGTATCCTGCCCCGTAATTAAACGTAGCATGATGACTACCCCCAGCGGTATTACAAGCAAGCT